>JAFQYM010000021.1 GCA_017406465.1 Kiritimatiellia bacterium
CGCTTCTGGAAGTCCACGAACGACGGCGACAAGCTCTGCGCGTACAGGACGCTCCGCTACGTTCTCGTCCAACTCTCGAAGGTCGCGGCTCCCTTCACTCCGTTCATCGCTGAGGAGATATACACCAACCTCAAGGGCGCGAACGACTCGGAGTCCGTCCATCTCTGCGAATTCCCGACTGCGAACGCCGCGGCGCGCGACCTCGCGCTCGAGAAGCGCATGGCCGCCGTGCAGACCGTCGTCGAGCTTGGCCGCCGCTTGAGGGCCGACAACGACCTCAAGGTGCGTCAGCCGCTTAGCGCCATACGCGTCGCCGGTGCGGACGTAAAGGGGCTTGAAGATCTCATCATGGACGAGCTCAACGTCAAGAAGGTCGAATATGTCTCAGACGAGACCGAGCTTTGCGATGTCAGCTACAAGGCGAACTTCAAGACGCTGGGCAAGAAGTGCGGGGCGAAGATGAAGGCCGTCGCCGCCGGAATCGCCGCGCTGAAGGGATTTGCCGGATCCGCTACGGTTGAGGGCGTCGAGCTTTCCGCCGAGGACGTCTTGGTCACCCGTGCGCCGAAGGCCGGGCTTGTCGTCGCATCCGAAGGCGCGACGGTCGTCGCGCTCGAGACGACGCTTAGCCCCGAGCTTGTCGCGGAGGGCCTGGCGCGCGAGTTCGTGAGCCACGTCCAGGCGATGCGCAAGGAAGCGGACTTCGAGGTCACGCAGCGCATCAACGTCACCGTGGAGACCGACGCCGAGCTGAAGGCGGCGCTTGAGACGCACATCGAATACGTCAAGGGCGAGACCCTGACGGTGGAGTTTGCGTTTGGCGCGGTCGAGGCCGAGTCGGTCGACCTGAACGGCCATGCCGCCAAGATCAAGATTCAGACTAGGTAAGACGAGAATAAAAATGAGAAAGCTTCCATTTGACAAGGCGTGGATAGAGGAAACGGCGAAGAAGTGGCCGACTCCGTTCCACGTCTACGATGCGAAGGCGATCCGCGAGAACGCGCGTCGCCTGAAGAATGCGTTTGCATGGAACAAGGGCTTCCGCGAATACTTCGCAGTGAAGGCGACGCCGAACCCGCACCTCATGAAGCTTCTTAAGGACGAGTTCGGCTTCGGGAGCGACTGCTCGTCGATGGCCGAGCTTGTCCTTGCCGAGAAGGTGGGCAACGTCGGCGAGGCGATAATGTTCACGTCGAACGACACGCCGGCAGAGGAGTTTAGAAAGGCATGGGAGCTTGGTGCGATCATCAACCTCGACGACATTACGCATTGGCCGTTCTTGCAGAAGACGGTCGGCGCTGTCGATTGGTCTGACCGCGTCATGTGCTGCCGCTACAACCCCGGGCCATTGAAGGGCGGCAACGCTATCATCGGCAAGCCCGAGGAGGCGAAGTACGGCTTTACGCGCGAGCAGCTTTTCGACTGCTATGCGAAGATGAAGCAGGCGGGCGTCACGCGCTTCGGCCTCCACACGATGGTCGCCTCAAACGAGCTAGATCCAGAGTACATCATCGACACCGCGAAGATGCTTTTCTCGCTCGCGTGGGAGATCCACGAGAAGGTCGGCATCGACTTCGAGTTCGTGAACATCGGCGGCGGCATTGGGATTCCCTACAAGCCCGACCAGAAGGCGATGAGCCTGGAGCGCGTGGGGGAGGGAATCCGCGACGCCTACGCCGAGCTTGTCGAGGCGAAGGGCATGAAGCCGATCCGTCTCTACATGGAATGCGGCCGCTGCATCACCGGGCCCTACGGCTATCTCGTCGCCAAGGTGCGCCACATCAAGAACACCTACCGCCTCTACGCAGGGCTCGACGCGTGCATGTCGAATCTCATGCGCCCAGCGCTCTACGGCGCCTACCACGAGATCGTCGTTCCCGGCAAGGAAAACGCCGCGGAGCGCAAGGTCTACGATGTCACGGGGTCATTGTGCGAGAACAACGACAAGTTCGCCATCCAGCGTGAGCTTCCGGTCCTTGAGCCGGGCGACTACGTGGTAATCTGCGATGCCGGCGCACACGGCCATGCGATGGGATTCCAGTACAACGGCAAGCTCCGCTCGGCCGAGCTTCTTCTTGAGGAAGACGGCTCGGTGCGCGAGATCCGCCGCGCCGAGACGCTTGCAGACTATTTCGCCACCCTCGATTTTCCGGGACTGTGAGCGCAGAACTTCTCTCGCCTGCAGGAGACTTCGAGACGGCGCTTGCGGCGTTCGACGCTGGCGCGGACGCGGTATACTGCGGTCTTGCCGACTTCTCCGCGCGGGCGTTTGCTAAGAACCTCTCGTTTGAAGATCTCGGCAATCTCGTCCGCTTCGCGCATGCGAAGGGCAAGAAGGTCTACGTCACGTTCAATACGCTCGTCGACGAGGTTGACATCGAGCAAGCCGTCGAGACGCTTTCGCGGCTTGAGGAAGTCGGCCCAGACGCGCTAATTGTCCAGGATCTCGGCATCGCGCGCCTTTGCCGTCGTCACTTCCCGGGCCTCGCGCTCCACGCTTCGACCCAGCTCGTCGCCCACAATCTCGAAGGCGTCCTCGCGTTGAAGGACGTCGGCTTTACGCGCGTCGTTCTCGCACGCGAGTTGTCGCTTGCAGAAATCGCCTCCATATCCAAGCGTTGCGGTGGTCTTGAACTCGAGTGCTTCATCCACGGCGCGCTTTGCTATTCGATCTCGGGGCTTTGTCTCTTTGGCGCGATGGAAAAGGGCAGGAGCGGCAACCGCGGCAAATGCCCCTACTGCTGCCGAATGGAGGTAACGGGGAACGGGGAACGGGGAACGGGGAACGGGGGCCTTTCCATTTATCCCTTCTCCATGAAGGACTTGCGGCTTGGCGAGGATGTTCGAAAGCTCGTTGACGCCGGTGTCGTCTCGCTCAAGATCGAGGGCCGCATGAAATCGGCGCTATATGTCGCGGCCGTCACGAAGTTCTATCGGCAGATACTCGACTCTCGCGGCGGCAAGGGCGTGACGCTCGCCGACCTCGAGACTATCTTCTCCCGCCGCACGACGGAGCTCTATCTCGACGGCAAAGGCAAGGAGTCGCCGATCGACCCCGAGTCGCTTGGTCACCTCGGCGCACCAATTGGAACCGTGAAGCGCGTCACGAAGGACCGCGAAGGCCGCAGGTGGCTTCGCTTCCATACGGCGCGCGCCCTTGAAGTCCACGACGGGCTTCAGTTTGACACTATGGCCGAAGGCCGCCACCTCGGGCTTGGCATACGCGAAATGCGCCCTGCGATTTCAAGGACGCCGGTTTTCGAAGTCGCGGCTGGAACGGACGTCGAGATAGAACTACCCGAAGATTTCCCGATCCGAGAGGGAGAGAATGTCTACTGCTCGATGTCGAACGCCGTAAAGCACATGTTCCCCGCGCCAAGTTTCCGCCCGAGCGACTATCCTGGCGGCGTCAAGATTGACCTCGAAGTTACTATCTCCGCCGACTCTATTTCCGCTGCGGCGAACGGCGTTACGGCGTCGATCCCCGGCACTTTTGACTCGGCGAAGAATCCTGAAAAGACTTACGGCGCCGTTGAAAAGGCGTTCTCGAAACTTGGCGAGACGAACTACGCGCTTGGAAAGCTCTCTCTCATTGATCCCGACAGGCGCTTCGCGCCTATGAGCGTCTTGAACGACTTGAGGCGCGATCTCGTCGAGCGTCTTGACGAAGCCCGTGAAAAGGCGAGAAGGGCAAAGGTCGAGGCAGCGCTTGCGGATGACGGAGAGTTGCCCGAAATCCCACAAGGGAAGCCGGCCGCACGTCGGCTCAAGATCCGCCATGGGCAGAAGGTCCCGGCCGGTGAATGGGACGAAGTGATCGTTGCGCTCGCTCCAGACGCAGACTCTTCCTCTCTGCGTCTCTCGGCACTCGCTTCGCTCGGCGTGTTCGCTTCCCCAAGGGTCGCGAACCCCCTCAAGGGGCGGTTACGCGTCTCTACGTTAAAAAACTCTCCCCGGCTCGCTCTCCCCGTCTACACGGCAGAGCCAGACTTCAACAAGCTGCGCGTTCTCGTGAAGCGGCTTCATCGCGAAGGTTTCGAGAAGTGGGAGGCGAGCGACCTTGCGACGTTGCGACTTTTGAAGGCGGCCGGCGTCTCTGACATCACGGCCGACTGGACTCTCTATGCCTTCAACTCCCACGCGCTTGCAGAGCTTTCTTCGCTTGGCGTGAAGCGCTTTGTGGCAAGCCCCGAGAATGTGCGCGAGAACCTCTCCTATCTTGCCGAGAGTGGATACGACATTGAGTTCCTCGCGCAACAGGCGACGCCGCTCTTCGTCTCGCTGACGGAGCCTGCCGCCCGGACGGTCGAGGGCTTTGCGATCTTCCGCCGCGACAACCTCTGGGTCACGACGCGCCCCGTGCCGCGCACGTTCGACGCGCCCGCCGGCGCGTCCACGCGAATCGACCTCTCCTGGAACCCGCCGGAATGACATTTGGCGGTGGCGCGTTCGCGCCCTAATGCTATCCGACCCTATTCAGCGACTCTACGCGGCTCTATCCTACTTGTTCTGCCGACCTTAACTGACACTGTTGGCCTCTATCTGCCTCTATTCGTTTCTTCCGCGGCTTATCGTCCGCGTGACGATCCGATCCAGACGTCGAGCTTGTCGCCTTTCTTCATGGCGGGCCATGAGGTGACGAGCGCGAAGTCGTCAGCCGCAAATATTCCGAGGCTCGTTTCCGACTTGACCTGGTAGGGCTCGGGAATACGCGGGAGGATAATCCCGAAGGGATGCACGATGTGCACTTCCTCGACTTTGTCCTCCTTCGCCTCGAGATTCTCCAGTGCCTCGAACGTCAGGCGGATTCCGGCCCTTGCTTTGATGCCGGTCAGCTTGGCCGGTTGCCCGGGCCTTTCCGTCTCTAAAGACGCATCGAGCGCCGGGTCTCCCCAGAACGCGGTTCCGTCGCGATCCCAGAAGCGCCCGGCATAGTTCATGCTGCGCTCGTCCTTCTTCATCAGCGCCAGCTTGCGTTCTAGGTTCTGCCCTGCGAAGTACCACGCCTCGCTTGCGGTCGCGCGGTTCTCGGCGAATTGCGCAAGCGTCTCCCATCCGATTTCGCCGAACCACGTCGTCTTCACATAGCCCATGAACTGCACGATGCGTCCGTAGCCGATCATCGCGGCGGCCATCGAGTCGTTGTCCTTGTAGTCGCCGATGAGGCAGTTGCCCGCCGCAATCCAGATCTTGTCGCGCTTCGGCTCGGCGAGCGGCGCCGCGGCCGCCTGCGCGGTAGCGTTTGACGTGGCCTGGCCGGTAGCGTAGTCTATGAGTCGCTTGTCGGGAAGCGACCACAGCTTGCCATCGCGCGGAACGATGTTGCCGGTCGAAAAGGGCATCTCGAGGTTGCGCTGGCTTGCGTGCGAGGACGTCACCAGAAGCTCGGGGTCGAGCGCGTTCCACGCGGCGACGAACTCTGCGGTCGTGTCGCCGCGGACAATTCGCGTCGCGGCGGGTGCGCCGCCGCGCTTCTCAATGATTGCCACGGGTTTGACGGGTTTGTTGTATTCTTCGCGTTTGGAGTCAGGGGCGTAGGCGTCCGAGATTGTCGTTGCGTCGTCGTAGGGACGGAAGTCGACCCCCGTCGTCGTGAGCGCGGTGCGGGGATGGACTCCCTTTGCCGCGGCGAGCCGCATCGCGGCCTCCGCTGTCGGTCCTGTCACGATTCCCCACACGGCGTCGTAGTACGGGTCGTCGTCAAGCGACTTCATCATCGCGTGGAGGGCGAATAGCGTTTGGGCCGTCGCCTCCTCGGGTTTCATCACGAAGGCGACATAGCGCGGTGTGGAATACTTGGAATGGAGCGAGTGGGTGGCGTTCGTCAGGTTCTCGACGACGACGGAACTCGAGTATGGGTGCTTATCGTACTTTGCGGCGAGCGCATTTGCGACGGCGCGCCATGCGGGGTCCGCTGCTGCGGACTTCGAGACGACGACTCTGTAGTGCCATGACGAGCCAGAGGGCAGTTCGATCCGCGAGTATGCGCAGGCAGCTGCGGCTACCATCGTCGATGCAAGTGTCAATGCGATTTTCATGGCGGTATTATAAGCTACGCCTCGACATGTGGTCAAGGGCAATGTTACAAGCGGCGGCGGGTGAAATTTGGTAAAATATCCGTCCAACGTGAAAAAAGGTCTGCTGCATAGATGATTTCCGAAGCGCTGAAAAAGCTTGCTCGCATATTCTGGATACTCCCGGGATTTCTTCTCTGGGCGTCGTTTCCGCCAATGGCGGAGAAGACAGACTGCGTGTTTGCGCTTGCGCCGCTTCTGTGGCTTGCTCGCAACAAAGACGCGAAGACGAACTTCTGTCGCTGGTTTTTGAACGGCTTTGTCTTCTGGTTCGCTACGCTTTCCTGGATGCCGGCAATCGTCAAGAACGGCGGACCGTGGCCGCTCGTCGTCCTTGGCTGGGGCGCACTCGCCGCCTATTGCGCGCTTTACTTCGGCGCTTTCGGCTGGCTTTCTTCAAAGGTCTGGGCATGGGTCAAGGACGAGGGAACGGCGTGGCGTAAGCCGCCGCGCTTCCCCTACGCGCGTCGGCTCTTCGCAATCCTTGTCGCAGAGCCGCTTTTGTGGTGCGGGCTTGAACTTCTCCGCTCGCGTCTTTTCGGAGGCTTCTCGTGGAACCACCTCGGGCTTCCGCTCGTCAATGCCAACCTCGGCTCACCTGCGGCGCTGGGCGGCGTATATCTCGTAAGCGCCGTCGTCATCCTTATCAATGGCACGATTGCGGGCATTGCCGAGCGCATTATGAAGCGCACGACGCGCTGGGCGTCGCTTGAAACGCTTATTCCGTTTCTGCTCATTTGGGGGCTGTATGCGCTTGAGGGAAGTGCGGCGCGTAGAATGGATTATTGGGAAAACGAAGACTGCACCGTCGCGCTCGTCCAGAGGAATTTCCCATGCGTCTTCAAGCAAGCGGAACGCGAGGACCCGATTGCCGTCTACTCCAACTTGCTCGCGAACGTCGCCTACACGCGTCCAGATCTCGTGGTGCTGGCGGAGAGTGCGCTAAGCGAGTTCGGCGCGGCAGATTCGCCGCGCTCGCTCGCGTTCGTGAGGTGGGTCTCGAAGCTGACGGGCGCACGCGAGGTGATTGCCGGTGGCGGGCGGTTTGCGGACGGCAAGGAGTACAATTCGGCGGCGCTGTTCTCGTTTGGCTTGGATGTGCGGCAGTCGGGATGCGACATGCAGATTTACGACAAGGTCCACCTCGTGCCGTTTGGGGAGTTCATCCCTGGCGACAAGTGGATCACTGCGCTCCAGAAGCTTGCGCCGGTCGGGAGTTGCACTCCTGGCGAATTGAAACTCCTTGGCGACTATGGTGTCGCAATCTGCTACGAGGATACCGACTCTGCGCAGATGCGTGCGCTGTTGCATAAGGGCGCACGTGCGCTCGTCTTCATCACAAACGACAGCTGGTTCTCCGATTCAATCGAGGCCGAGCAGCATTCCTGGCAAGCCGTCGCTCGCGCGGTGGAGACGGGGCTCGCGGTCATCCGCGTGGGGAATTCGGGCGTCACCGGGACGATTGATCCACGCGGCAGGGCCAGCTGGCTTTCCCGTGCGGATGGGCGTCCGCTTGTCGATGAGCGCGGCACTATGTGCGACACGGTGACTAAGCTCTCTCCGCCCTGCCCCACCATGTCGCCGGTGACATTTTACGGAATGCTTGGGGACATCCCGCTTGCCGTCTCATTTGCACTTCTCATCCTGTCGATGGTTTTGGTAAAATATAAGAACACCTATGAAAAACGAAGATACATGTCCATGTAAGAGCGGCAAGACCTTTGGGGAATGCTGCGGTCCTATCATTTCCGGCGAAAAGAAGGCCGAGAGTCCAGAGGCGCTTATGCGCGCTCGGTATTCGTCATACGTTACCGGCGATGTGCTGTTTTTGAAGTCCAGCGCCACCGAGGAAGTCCAGGCCGAGTTCGACGAGAACGCTTCCAAGGCGTGGTCTGCGGCCGCCGAATGGCACGGCCTCGAGATCATCTCCACCGAGAAGGGCGGCCCGAAGGACAAAGAGGGCATTGTCGAGTTCCGCGCCCTCTATACCGCGAACGGCGAATTCTGCAACCACCACGAAGTCTCGAAGTTCGTGCGCCAGGGCAAGGAGTGGAAGTTTGCTGACGGCGAGCTCGTAGGCGAGACGCCTACGGTGCGCGAGGAGCCGAAGATTGGCCGCAACGACCCGTGTCCTTGCGGTTCCGGCAAGAAGTACAAGAAGTGCTGCGGCAAGGACAAGTGATTTGAAGCCGGCGGCGTTCCTCTTCGATCTCGACGGAACCTTGGTCGATACCGAGGCGCTGTGGACCAAGGCCATAGTTGATTTCGTCTTCTCGCGTGGCGGGAAGACGACGTATGAGGACATACTGCCGACTGTCATCGGGCGCAACTGGCTCGACATCGATCGTTCGCTCCACGACAGGTTCTCCGAAATCGGGGAGTCGTCGCCAATGGAGGACGCAGTGGAGCTTCGCCGGTTCTACGACGCGTACGCGACCAACCCGTCGTCGATGCGCATCGAGGGCTCGATAGCGTTTTTCCGTGTCGTCTCTAAGATTGCGCCGTGCGCGATAGTCTCAGGCTCTCCACACGACGACGTTGTCGCAGCTGCGAAACTTTGCGGGATCGACGACTGCCTCTCGCTCGTTCTCGGTGCGGGAGAGTATGAAGCCGGGAAGCCCAGTCCGAGCGGTTTCCTAAGGGCAGCGGAACTTCTCAAGGTCGCGCCGGCGGACTGCGTAGTTGTCGAGGACTCGACTGTCGGCGTGAAGGCGGGCGTTGCCGCCGGCATGAAAGTCATCGCGCTTGACCGCGCGGCACTTGTGCCGCAGACTTTCAAGGGCGAGACGTGGCGCGTCAAGGATCTCTCGGAGATCGACGTCGGAAAGGAGTTTTCATGAGCTCGAATCCCGACTACGACCGCTGGTACGCCGCGCGGCACGTCCGCATACTTCTTTCGCCGTCGCATCGTCTCGAAACGTTTGGAAACACGCTCGTCAACTACCACCTCATTTCCGAGCTCGACGACCATCCGGGGAAGATCCGCGTTCGCGAAGGGCGTCTCGAGGCGCATCAGCCGCTCGTCATCGCGCCGCATTTCACCGAGGTGACGACCGAGGGCTTCAGCGACGAGGCGAAGGCATACGTCGAGTGGCTCAAGGCAAACGAAGAGAGCATGAGGATACTTCGGTACGGATATTGCCTTAAGACAGACAACTTTTCCGAACAGATCGTCACCGATTCGCTTGCCGCCGTCACCGAGCGCGTGAAGAGCGAAGTCGTGGCGTCGCGCGATGGATTTGCCGCCGTGCTACAGGGCGTTGACGAGCCGTGGGACGTCGCGCTCGTCGAGTTGTGGCGGCGCGAGGTGGACAAGAGCTTTTCAAAGAACGTCAAGGAACTCGACGAAAACGGAAAGCTGTTTTGAGATCATTGAAAACAACATTGACAACAAATAAAAACAACTTCTTTTGCGGCGGGCAACACGCCCGCCAGTTCAAGAGCGCCGCGAGGTTTCGCGGCGAGAAAGAGGATGTTGTTTTTACAGGTTGTTTTTGTTGTTTTAAATAGAACTTAATGGAGAAGGATATGGAAAGAAGAACGAAGATAATTGCGATCGCGAACCAGAAGGGCGGTGTCGGCAAGACGACGACAGTCGTCAATCTCGCGGCGGCACTTTCGGCTCGCAAGCGCACTGTGCTCGTCGTCGACCTCGATCCGCAGGCGCATGCGACGCTTGGCCTCGGGCTTGAGAAGTGCCCTGGCGTCTCGCTCTATCCTGTTCTTCTCGGCGAGAAGCAGATAGCCGACGTCATCCAGCCCACAAAGTGGAGTTGCCTTAACGTCATTCCCTCCGAGGTCGATCTCGCTGGCGCGGAGCTTGAGCTTTCAATGCGCGAAGACCGGCTTGAGATCATCAGAAACGCCCTTGCGCCTGTGAAGGAGTCCGGTGCGTTCGACTACATCATCCTCGACTGCCCGCCGTCTCTCGGAATCGTGATGACGAGCTCGCTCGTCGCGTCCGACGGCGTTCTTATCCCGATTCAGGCCGAGTTCCTCGCGATGGACGGCCTTGCCCTCATTACGGGCTCGATAGAGCGAATCCGCTCTGCCGCGAATCCCGCGCTCGAACTCAACGGCATTGTCTTCACGATGGTGAATTCCGTCGCCAAGCTGACGCAGGACGTCATTAACGAAGTGAGGGGGCATTTCGGCGACAAGGTCTACGAGACTCTCATTCCCCGCAACGTTCGCGTCTCCGAGGCGCCGTCGATGGGAACGCCCGTCGTATTCCTCGATCCGCGCTCCAAGGGCGCAGAGGCATACAAGGCATTTGCCTGGGAATTCATGGCGAAGAACCCGACGCGCTTTGACGCACCGCCTGCATCGGTAGCGCCGGCAGTCCCTGCACAATGACGCTTTCCGTCGTCATAACGACGCGGAACGAATCCGCGAACATCGCGAACTGCATTCACGCGTTCGACGGCTTTCGCGGCGATGTCGAGGTGATCGTCGTCGACAACGGCTCTACAGACGACACAAAGGAAATTGCCGCGTCGCTTGGCGCGAGGGTCTTGGACAAGGGTCCAGAGCGTAGCGCCCAGCGAAATCTCGGCTGGCGCACTGCTGTTGCGCCGTGGGTCGTGATACTCGACGCAGATATGATCCTGCCGCACGAGACGATAGAGGAAATGCTTGCCTGCGCTTCGCGCGGCGATGGAATCGCCGCCTACTGGATTCCCGAGGTCCGCACTGGCAATGGGATACGCGTCAAGGCGCGCAATTTCGAACGATCCTTCTACGACGGTACTTGCATAGACGCGCTTCGGCTTTTCTCGAAGGAAATCCTTGAAAAGACAGGTGGCTACGACGAGAACCTGATAGCGGGCCCGGAGGACTGGGAACTTGATATCCGCGTCCTTGAGACTGGCTCGAAGTGCGAAGTTCTCAAGAACCATCTGATACACAACGAGAAGCGCCTGACGCTCAAGAAGATGCTTGAGAAGAAGGCATACTACACCAAGAGTTTTGCCGCATATCAGGCGAAGTGGAAGGGCCATCCCGCGGTAAAGAGGCAGTTCTCGCCGTGGTACCGCTTCGTCGGAGTGTTTGTCGAGAAGGGGAAGTGGAAGCGTCTTCTTCGCCACCCCATTCTCGCGGCAGTTATGTATTTCGAGCGCATCGCCGTAGGGGTCGTCTATCTAAAGAACAAAGGAGCTGCGAGCGAGTGAGCGAAGCGGAACGAACGTAGCAGCGACCACCTTATGGCTGACGGAACATACGAACGGCGAGGCCCGCGCGAAGCGGAGTTAAAGCGTTTTCAGCGCCTCATTGACGAGCAGCGCGGCAAGGTTGCTCCAAGACCTGACGGCCAGCGCCCAAGCTGCACGGCCAAGCTCATGTCTGCACGAGTCGTTTCCTGTGTGATGGTGTTGGGAGGCGTCTTCTTCGCCTCCTCTTTGTTTGCTGCTCGGTTCGAGGCTGCCGAGCCGATTTGGACGACGGCGGAGAAAAGTGAGATCAACTCGACCATTGCCTTCACGACGCATTTCGATTGGGACGGCAAGTCACCTCTTAAGCTCCGGCTCGCGGGCTGCTCGATATTCAAGGTCTTCGTGAACGGCGAATTCTCCGCATACGGCCCGGCGCGAGGTCCACACGGATGGTTCAGAATGGACGAGTGGGACCTTTCGCACGTCGCGCGAAAGGGCGACAACCGGTTGAGCATCGTCGGCGTCGCCTACAACACGACAACTTATTACATCGTCGAGCATGAGCCGTTTCTGCAGGCCGAAGTGCTCGCGAATGGCAAGGTCGTGCGGGCTACTGGCGACGAAAAGTGGGACGCGAATCTCACTGAGCGCGTCCGCAAGACCCAGCGCTACAGCCTCCAGCGCGCGCAGAGCGAAGTCTACGAGGTGCCAGGACAGCTCCAGTGGGAGTCGTGGAAACGCGATGGATCAAAGCTCAAGTCGCTCGTCGTCACCAATGCTCCGTCGGTGAAGATGCTCGAGCGCGGGGCGCCTTATCCGAAGTTCGAGATCGACGGCACCTATCGCCCGACCGATGTCCTCGTGGTCAGCCTGCGGACAGGCGATCTCGGCGAGTTGCCGCATCTATGGGACGAGAAGTCGAGCTTCCTTGGGCGCACTTATCCGACCGCAGAGTTGAAGTCCACCCCGTCGGTCGACTGGTGGAAGCGGTTGATTGAACCGAAGGCGAAATTGGAAGGCGAAGTGCCGAAGGTCAATGCGACGCAGGGTGTCCGCTACGAGGGCGCGATCAACGACACTGGTTTTCTTCGCCTCAAGGTGAAGGTAGCGAAGCCGGGTCGCTTGCTCGTCGGGTTTGACGAAATACTTGTTGGCGGCAAGCTTGATTTCCTTGGCCGCTTCGGATGCAACAACGTCATTCTGTGGGACGTGAAGGAACCGGGCGAGTACGATTTCGAGTCGTTCGAGCCCTACACCTTCAAGTTCGCCGAGGTGATCATGCTGGAAGGGGAGGCGACTGTCGAGAAGCTGGAGCTGCGGACCTACAAAAACCCGAACGCGACGCGGGAGTGTGCGCTGAAGGACCCGGCGGACCGCAAGATATTCGAGGCGGCCCGCGAGACATTTGCGCAGAACGCGGTCGACGTGTTCACGGACTGCCCAAGCCGCGAGCGCGCGGGATGGCTCTGCGACAGCTGCTTTACCGGCCCTGCTGAGCATTTCTTCACGGGGAGGAACGAGATCGAGCGCACGTTCCTTCGCAACTTCGCGCTTGCCGAGAAGTTTCCGCATATTCCCGAGGGGATGGTGCCGATGTGCTATCCGGGCGACCACATCAACAAGAACTACATCCCGAACTGGTCGATGTGGTTTATTCTCGAGCTTGCGAACTATTTCGAGCGGACTGGCGATCGTGAGACCGTCGATCTGCTTCGTCCTCGCGTGGAAGGACTTCTCAAGTTTTACGCGCAGTACTTGAATGCAGATGGCGCGCTTGAGAACCTTCCGGGCTGGGTGTTCGTGGAGTGGAGCCACGCCAACGAGATAAAATTGGTCAAGGACGGAGTGAACTGGCCATCGAACATGACATACGCGGATGTCCTCGTGAAAGTGGCGCGACTTTACAACCGTCCCGAGCTCGCTGAACAGTCGGAGAAGCTAAAGACGCTTATTCGGAACCGTTCGTATGATGGCGTCTGGTTCCGGGACAACGCGAAGCAGCCCGATGTGACGGAGACCTGCCAGTATTATGCGTTCTTCCACGGCATCGCCACGCCGAAGACGCATCCCGAGCTGTGGAAGCGTTTGACGGACGAGTTCGGGCCGGAGCGCCAGGCGAAGGGGCTCTACAAGGAGGTGTGGCCGTCAAATGCATTTATTGGGAATCTGATGCGGCTACTTGTCCTGAAGCGCGAGGGCCGTGACGCGCAGGTTGCCCGGGAGATTCGCGGCTACTATCTCAAGATGGCGGAGACTACTGGGACGCTGTGGGAATACGACCGCCCTGAGGCAAGTTGCAATCATGGATTCGCATCCTACTTGGCAATTCTCCTTGAAGAGACGAATAAATAGATTCTCTGGCGGTTAGCGGCGGCCGAAGGCTCCTCCTCGCGGAACCTCGGCGAATACGCCGTATCCGCTCGCTCGGACCTTCGCTCCACCGCCAATTTTGGATAGCGACGTGATGCGTCTATTTCGTCAGAGTGTTCGTCTAGAAAGGGAAGAAGCCGGTGGCGGCAATCAGGTCGCTGAGATTTGGCTACCGCCGCCAGCGATTGCGCCAGGTGGCGGGCGTCTCGCCGTAGGCGGAACGGAACGTGTTGACGAAGTGCGGCGCATGGCTGAATCCGCATGTTGTGGCGATCTTCTCAATCGTGAAGTCCGTCGTGCGCAGCAGCGAGGCCGCCGTCTTCAGGCGAAGCGCCTTCATCTCCGCTGCGGGCGTAGTGGAGAGTTTCCAGCGGAACAGCCTGTCAAGCTTGCGATCTGACATCTTGAGGTCTTCCGCCAGTTCCCTGACACCGTATGCCTCGCCAATGTGGTCGTGCATGGCGGCGAACGCCGCGCGCAGAACAGGGTTGCCGCCGGTCACCGTTCCCGTCGTGTCGCGCTCCGACACGCCGAGCGGCTCGATGAACGTTGGCGTCGCGGGGATGAACGTCCCGGACATTGCCCTGTCGAGCGTTTCGCACGCCTTCAGCGCGGCAGACCGGTAGTCTGGATTGATGCTCGACATCGGAATCTGCTGGTTCTCGCACATGACGGGATTGTCGTTCGAGCCGAGGATGCCGAATCCGTCTGGTATCGACTCTCCGGCCGCGATGGCAGAGTCCAGCAGCCGCGCGGCCAGGGAATCGCTGAAGCACCATACGCCGAGAGGCCGTTCCGCCTTTGCGAAGCAGCGCCTGAATATGATGCCGTCGGACTTCGGGTCGTATGATCTGCCTTCCTCCACCATCTCATCCCTCACCAACCACGGCACTTTGCCCGAATGGCCGAGGGCCCTGAGTTCGCGGACGAACGCCTTGTAGGCGATAGAGGAGGATTTTAGCCGTTCGCTCGAATAGTATATGAAGTGGGCGTAGCCGTTGCCGTGCAGGCACCCGGCGGCGAGTTGGGCAAGGCGCTCGTATGCGACGAGTACTCGCGGCAGCCTGTGTCGGGGGAGCGCGTATGAAAGGCCGACGCAGGGCGTTGCGCGGCGGGAGAGCCGCTTCGCGAAGTTCATCTGCTCCCTCGACCGGGAGAACGACACGAGCGCGCCGTCTCCTTCCCACATGATCGGCGCGATCCCGTCGTTCGGGATGGTGAGACGCCAGTTGTGTTCTGCCGCGTATTTCGCCACGTGGTCGAGGAACTTGCGCTGGTTGGCCATCATGAGTACGTGTCGACGCCGTGGCGTCGAGTCGTTTTCTCGTGCTGTGACTGGATTCGGCATTGGTGGTTTTGCGGTTGGGTGGGAACGGGGTAAAGTATATCAGACGGCTTTCGTCAGGTCAAGGCGTCGCTTGTCGGGTTTTTGCAAGCCATGGTCGTAAATATGCAATTGTTGTCGCCACCAGCAATTTGATAAAATCAATGCATGAAGAACATGAATGCCATACGGATTGCCGCAGTCGCGGGGCTGGTGGTCGCGCCAGAGCTCGCCCGCGCGAAATGGGTGCGCCCGGAAATTGGAACAGGCGGCGACGGCCATACGTTCCCCGGCGCGACCTATCCCTTCGGGCTTGTCCAGCCATCCCCCGACACCGGCCGCACCGGCTATCGCTACTGCGCCGGCTACCGCTGGGAGGACGACAGGATATTCGGCTTTTCTCAGACGCACCTGAGCGGCACGGGATGCGGCGATCTCGGCGACCTGCGCCTTATGCCGTTCGCCGGAGCTCCGTCCGCAGACGCCTCCAGCGCGTTCCGCAAGGAGAACCAGGTCTGCGAGTGCGGCTACTACGCAGTGACGCTTGACGATCTCGGCGTCCGCGTGGAGGCGACGTGCTCGCCGCACTGCGCGATATACCGGATGTCGTATCCCAAGGGCGAGGGGTCGCTTCTCGTGGACTGCCAGTGGGGGATAGGCGGCAAGGACTATGCGAAGACGATTCTTTCCTGCGACGCGCACCTTGACGGCGACCGCAGCATTGTCGGCACAACGCACCGCCGCCATTGGGTGACGCGCCGGTATTCTTACATCATCGAGTTCAACCATCCAGTCGTCTCATGCGAACGGCTTGAGCCGCTTTCGCCCGACGAGAAGGGGTCTCGCCTCGCGCTTCGCTTCGACCTTTCCGACGGTGCACCGCTCATGGCCAAGGTCGGCTATTCCCTCGTGAGCCCTGACGGAGCCGAGAAAAACCTCGCTGCGGAAATCCCCGCGTTCGGCTTCGACGAAGTGCGCGCCGCCGCGGCCGCCGCGTGGGAGAGTCAGCTTGCGCGCATGGAAGTCGAAGGCTCGGACGAAGAGAAGACAAGCTTCTACTCCGCGATGTACCGCCTCTTCATCCAGCCGAACAACATCGCCGACGTCGACGGACGCTACCGGGGCGCGGACGGCGAAGTCCATGTCGCGCCATGCGGCGTCTACTACTCCACGCTCTCCCTCTGGGATACCTTCCGCGCCTATCATCCACTTGCCACGCTCATTGCGTCCGACAAGGAGGATGGTTTCGTCGAGACGATGCTCGAGCACCAAAAGGCGGCCGGGTTCATGCCAATCTGGACCCTTATGGGAAAGGACAACCAGTGCATGATCGGCACGCATTCCGTGCCCGTCGTCGTCGACTGGTTCCTGAAGACGGAGGCCATTACGCGCGACGCCGCGCCGAGCAACGCAGACGCCGCCTCCCGGCACGCGCACGACCGCGCCTTCTGGGAGGCCGCGTACGCGGCTATCAAGGACTCCCTCACCCGTCTCCACATGGACCGAAAGCTGGAGGACTGGTCGCTCCTCGACGAATACGGATTCTTCCCTAACGACAAGGTGACGAGCGAGTCGGTCTCGCGCCTCCTCGAATGCTGTTTCGACGACTGGTGCGCGGCGAAGATGGCGGAGCGCCTTGGACACGCGGACGACGCGTCGTTTTTTCTCCGCCGCTCGCGCACGTGGCGCAGCGTTGTCGACCCGGAGACTCGTTTCGTGCGCGGGCGCGACTCCATCGGCAACTGGACGACGCCGTTCAATCCCCTGGCGCTCGGGCGCAACGCCGGCACGGGAAGCGACTTCACCGAGGGCAACGCCTGGCAGTGGACATGGCATGTCTTGCACGAGCCAGAGGCGCTTATTGAGGCGGTCGGCGGTCAAAAGGTCGCGGGCGAGCGGCTTTGCCGTCTTTTTACACTTGAGGCCGACGAGTCCGAGACGGGCACGTGCGAAGACGTTACCGGGCTGATGGGCCAGTACTGCCACGGCAACGAGCCGAGTCACCATGTCGCCTACCTGCTCCGCTACGCCGGTTGCGCGAGGCGCCAGGCCGAACTTCTGCGGGAGGTGTTCGACAGGTTCTACGTCGCCAAGCCGGACGGCCTGTGCGGCAACGACGACTGCGGACAGATGAGCGCGTGGTATCTCTTCACTGCGATGGGGTTCTATCCACTGAACCCAGCGAGCGGCGAATACGTTCTCGGCGCGCCGCAGCTGAAGCGCGTGACGATGAAGCTTGCGGGAGGCAAGGCCTTCACTGTCGTTGCCAGGAACCTCTCGCGTGAGAACAAGTACGTGAAGGCGGTGACTCTGAACGGAAAGCCTCTTGACGGCTTCACGATTCGCCATGAAGACATACTGAAGGGCGGGGAACTCGTATTCGACATGGAATCGGCGGGAGGCGGGAAATGACCCTTGGCCGAGTTGTCTGATTTTTGCAATGCCGTGTCGGAAATATGCAATTGCCGTCCATGGTGTCCTATGCTATAATTGCAACGAACAATGTCAGTTTGTCACAAAGCAAAAGGAGTTGAAATGCACAAGAAACTGGTAGCGACGTGGGTTCTGCTCCTGGCGTTGGTTTGTCATGCTGCGCCCCCGAAGCCAATGGTGACATTCACAGTCGACGCGTTGAAGGCGCCGGAGAAAAAGGAGTGGGCCGAGAAGGAACTGAAGCCCGCCTTGGAGGGGTATGCCAAGAACGTCATCGAGCTTCTCGACGGCAAGGGGACGAAGTGGACGCGCGGCGACATTCCCCTGATCCTCGAGACGAAGGATGGCGTCGCGTGGGCGAGCGGCGACAAGATCTACCTGTCGCTGAAGTTCGTGGAGAGGAACCCCAAGGAAGTGAAGGGTGCGCTGGTCCACGAGTTCGCGCACGTCATCCAGGACTACCGTCCCGCGCCGGGCCGCGCCGAGCCGTACGCCAGGGCGCCTGGATGGCTCGTGGAGGGAATAGCGGACTGGGTGCGCTGGGTCAACTACGAGGGGAAGGCGGGCGCGAAGTCGGTGGACGACATGGCGCGTGGGGACCCCAGGCACGACGCATCCTACAGGGTGTCGGCCTCGTTCCTCGCATTCGTATCGAGGAAGTACGACCGAAACTTCGTGATGAAGCTCAACAAGATCTGCCGCGAGGGCAAGTACGACGAGGAGGTCTGGAAGAAGCTGACCAAAAAGACTCGCGAACAACTCGCGGAGGAATGGAAGCGCTGGTTGCAAAAGAAGTAATATTCAAACTGCAAAACGAAAGGTCACAACAATGAAGAAGACGATTTTCGGCAAGGGATTCCTGCTCGCGGCGGTGATGCTCGCCGCGTTGGCCGCGTGTGCGGCCACCTACGAGGTGACGGGCGACGTCACGGACCTCGACCTCACGACTGGCGCCTACGACGCCGACCGGCTGATAGGTCCTGCGCCGGGCGGCGACCCACGCACGCTTTCCGGTACCCTTACGCATGCGACGGCAACGCTCGAGAATCCGTTTTGTCTCATAGGCAACCCGGCGAACACGGCGACATCGGACAAGGTCGGCCAGCTGAACCTGGACGTGACGGGCATAGACGCCACGACGCCCCTCAGCTTCTCCGGCTATGGCATCTTCTGCCTCGACCAGATGTATCAGATCGACGCTAACTGGTCTGACAGCTACCTTCAGACGGACGGCAACGCAACGGGCTACTTCTACGAACTTCGGCTTGCCAACCAGGACATCACGCTGGATCGCGACAATCCGTCGAACCTCTACCGCCTCCTGTACGGACCGAACCAAGCGAAGAGAAAGAAGGACGGCGGCAATACCGTAAGTGCGCAGTGCAGGAATCTTTACGTCGGCTATGGTGACGTCGGCAGCGCGTCGCTGACTCTGCGGAACACAAGCCTTACCGTGTACGATAATTTCAAGCTAGGCGTAAAGGCGACAACTGACTCGGCCTCTGCCGCAGTGCATGGTTCACTTGTGCTCGACCATGCGGTGCTTGATGTTTACGGTAGCCGGCAGGACTTCGAGACCGGCAGCGACTGCCTCAACAACTCCTCCCACCTTGGGGCGACCAACGTCGTTGTCCTCGGCGCGGAAAGCCGGCTTCTCGCCCGGCGAATCTATCAGAAGAAAGCTCCGTCTCTCCTCTTTACGTTTGCGGGCGGAACGCTCGAGACAAGCTGGTCGCGGTCCAACCATGACCACCAGCTTTTTACTTCGTCGGATAACGGCAGGATTGTGGTGACGAACGCGCCGGGCTGCGATTTCAGGTTCAAGGTGTCCAGTTCGGAATATTATCCGCTTGCGAATTCGCACGTGTCGATTGCCGGCGACGGCGACTTCGTGAAGCTGGGTTCCGGCGATCTGCGCGTAAACGAGCCGATAAGGACAATCGGCGCAACTCGCATCGAAGAAGGCGTGCTTTCCGTCTCGAAGGACGACGCATTGCCAACGGCAATGTCGATTTCCTCAAATGCCGTCCTTGACATCTGCGGCGTCCGCCAGACGGTGCAGGCGCCTTGGGGCGACGGGACCATTCGCTCGACTTCGGCGACGCCCGGCACGCTCGCGCTTGTCTGCAACGACAACAGGACGCTTGGCGGCGTTTATTCCTCCGTCAGCCTCGAAAAGCTCGGCTCTGGAACGCTTACGGCGAAGGGCACGTTCGGCGACGAGATAACCGTCGGCGAAGGCAAGCTCGTGCTTGCGCCCGTTCCGGCAGACGCAAAGGGGCCAGTGCGCTACTGGCGTTTCAAGGTCGACGACATTCGCGGCAACCCGGACATGATGCAGTTCTCCGAGGTTAAGTTGCTTTCCTTCGGAACTAACGTTACTGGCGCTGCGTCCGTGACGTACGACACCGTGCATAATCCGGAGAAGAGCAACGGCGGCATACCATTCAAGGATGCCGAGAGGCCGGAGCTTGCGTACGACAACAACACCAGCTCGAAGTGGCTTGACTACCGCGCAGGCAAAAAGGAGTCGCAGGAAGTTCGCGACTCCGTGTGGCTCAAGTTCGACTTTGGCGAAAACGGCATGCTCGTCACCGGCTACGAGTGGTGGACGGCGGGCGATGCGTCAGAGCGCGATCCCGTGTCGTGGCGGCTCCAGCGTTCCGATGACGGCGAGAACTGGGAGGACGTAGATGTCCAGACAGGCTACGACGTGACGACGAGCCGCAAAGCGCTCGCCTACCGCTACGAGAACCCCGCGCTCGGCGTTCAGGTACGTCCGCTCAAGAAGCTCACCGTCGCACCGGGCGCGACACTGGAGATCGACGGAATCGACGTCGTCGCGGAATCCATCTCTGCGTCGGCAGGGGCGATAACCTTCGCCAACGGCGGAACGCTCACGCAGCTGATCTCCGTCGGCGACAGCGAGACTCGCACGGTGAGGTTCAAGGACGGCGACATTCCCGCAGGGGCTGGCCTGGAGAAGATCGGCGGCGGAACGGCGACTGTGACGGGGCTTTCGGGTATGACCGGTGCCGTTGCGGTTGACGGCGGTGTGCTCCAGATCGCCGCCGCGCCCGCGCTGTCCGACGCCAAGTACTTCCGGTTCACTGTCAAGAAGACGTACGGCAGCAAATACCTCCAGCTTTCCGAACTCTACCTCTATGACAGCCAGAAGAACCGGGTCAACCTCAACCTCAATATGGCGGAGGACGGGTCATCGGTTAGCTCACTTGCCGCCGGGTCTGCCGTTCTTGTCGAGACTTACAAGAAGTATTCGGGCTCCGAAAGCCCAGCTAAACTCTTTGATGGCAACACTGGCACAAAGTTCTGCCGCACGAAAAATCTCGACAACGCAAATGACGATTCCACATGGTGCGCCATTGTGATGCGACTGGCCGATGGCGCGGCACCTGTTGCCTACTATGCCTTCAGAACTGCTGGTGACGCGACGCCGGAGCGCAACCCAAAGACATGGACGATGGAGGCTAGCTTGGATGGCAGCACATGGGAGCTTGTTGACGAGCACATCGACGACACTAACACGCCGACTCAAACAAATACGGATTCCGCGTATTACGAAGTCTCAATGGAATCTGTGACCGATGATCCAGACAGCAAGTTCTTCAGGTTTACCGTCAAGAAGACGTATGGCGACGGCAACCTCCAGATGTCCGAGTTCTCGCTCTACGACGCAGAAAACAACCGCCTCAACGTCAATCTCGTCCATGCGACGGACGGATCCGACGCATCAACGCTGGCGGCTGGTTCATACTGCGCCTGTGGCAGTAGCTATGCCGTGGGTCACGCCGGGCAGTCGGACGAGCAGGGCGTATGGAATGCATTTGACGGCGATCTGGATACGAAATGGTGCCTGTCAAGCAATCTCAACGCCCCGAGCGACAGCTCGACATGGCGGAGCGTGGTAATCCGGCTCCCGGATGATGCGGCGCGCGTGGCGTCATATTCGTTCACTACGGCGAAGAACTCCGGCGAGGCGCCGGCGCGCAATCCATCCGTCTGGACGCTCGAGTCGAGCACGGACGGTGCCAAGTGGGTGACGGTCGACAAAAGCGAAAACCATGAGAATCCGGGGGCGACTCCGACCGGGATCCAGGAAGAGTCGCAAAAGTTCCAGATTCAGTGGAGCGATTCGTCTCAGTCTTCCTCTGTCGCCGACCCGGCGTTTGCGGCGGGGTCGACGGTGTCGGTGGCGAGCGGGGCGCGGCTGGCCCTTGACGACGGCGGCGCGAGCGTAATCTACGGCCTTTCGATCGACGCGGCGGCTGGCGCGGGGACGATCGAGAACTTCAAGGCCGCGGCGTCCGGCGTCATCTATCTCACAAACGTGACGAATCCGTCCTCCTTGGCGCGGTCCGGCGTCGACTTGATTACCTTCGAGAACTGCCCCGTGCGTCCGTCGTTCGCGGGCTGGACGGTCTACGTCAACGGACAGCCGACGAGCTATCGGGTCAAGGCCACCGACACCGGGCTTCAGCTTTCATCGCTTGGGCTCACAATTATCCTGAGGTGACGAACAACGAGATCAAGTGTCAATGAAATACAACATGAGCAACGTCAGGCAACTGTGTTTTATCGCAGCATTCGCCTCGGCGACATTGGCGCAGGGTGCCGCCGACGCGAAGGCGGATGTCCTGAGATGGGTGGATCCGTTCATAGGCACCGAGGGAACGGGCCACACGACGCCCGCCGCGACGTGTCCGTTCGGCATGGTGCAGCCAGGCCCTGACACGAGCCACAGCGGGTGGGAGCACTGCTCCGGCTACCAGTACGGCGACGAACGCATTGAGCGCTTTTCGCAGAACCACCTGAGCGGAACCGGGTGCAGCGAATTCACGGACGTCGGCTTCATGCCGTTCGCGGGCGATTTCGACGCGGCATGGAGCCGCGACTGCTACCAGAACATCGACAAGGCGACCGAGAAGGCGTCTCCAGGCTACTACGCCGTTACCCTCGACACCGGCGTTCGTATCGAGATGACCTGTACGGAACGCGTCGCGCTCTACAGAATCACCTACCTGAAATCGCCAGCCCATCTGCTCTTCGATCCCTCCTGGTCGTTCAGGGCGGTGCGTTCGGCCGATGTCACGCCGATGAAGGACGGTCGCATGTCGGGGCATGTCTTTCGTGACGGCTGGCCGAGCCACGACTACTACTTTGCCTGGGAGACGTCCGAAAATCCCGTGAGTTCCCGTGTCGTGCAGCGCATTGGCGAGGACCGGCTTGAAAAGACGGCCTACACCTTCGCATTGAAGGAAGGGGGCGTCCTCTACCTGAAGGTCTCGCTTTCCCGCACTTCTGCGGAAGGCGCGCGCCGGAACATGGACGCGGAGATTCCGGGGTGGGACTTCGACGCCGTGCTCAAGGCTGCGCAGGCGAAGTGGCGCGCCATCCTCTCTCGCGTGGAGGCCAAGGGGACGGACGAGCAGATGAAGGCGCTCTACACGTCGATATACCACCTCTGCTTCCAGCCGAACCTCATATCGGACGTTGGCGAAGGCGAAGTGTATTCGACGTTCTCGTGCTGGGACACCTACCGTGCGGCAGGTCCGCTCTACACGATACTTGTGCCAGAGCGCGTGCCGGACTTCATCAACTCGATGCTGTGGCATTTCGACAGGAACGGCTATCTGCCGGTGTGGACGCTGTGGGGCGGCGACAACCAATGCATGATCGGCGTACACTCCGTGCCGATGATTGTCGACGCGTACCTGAAGGGGTTCAATGGCGTTGACTGGGAGCGCGCCTGGGGCTGCGTCAAGACGACGCTCACAAAGAACCGCCGGCGCGGCATTGCGCGCTACGACCTGCTCGACAAATACGGCTGGTATCCCTTCGACCACATCAGGAACGAAAGCGTTTCGCGGCTCCTTGAGAACTGCTACGACGACGCATGCGCGGCGCGCTTCGCCGAGGCGCTCGGCAAGAAGGACGACGCGCGCTTCTTCCACGACCGCTCGCTCACGTGGACAAACTGCTTCGACGCCTCGACGGGGTTCATCCGCGCGCGCGACTCGAAGGGCGCGTGGCGCAATCCGCTCGATCCCTACAAGATACACGGCTGCGACTACACGGAGGGGAACGCCTTCCACTGGAACTGGCATACGATGCACGCCCCCGGCACGCTCGTCAGTCTCATGGGCGGGAAGACTGCCGCGCTGAAGCGACTTGAGGGGCTTTTCAAGGAAGACTCGACAAAGGGCGTTGGCGCGATTCCCGACGTCACGGGCCTCATCGGGCAGTATTGCCACGGCAACGAGCCGAGCCAGCACGTCATCTACTTCTTTTCGCTTCTCGGGCGACGAGACCTCGCGGCCAAGTACATCAACGAGGTGATGGAGTCGCAGTACGGCGTAACTCCGGACGGGCTGTGCGGAAACGACGACTGCGGGCAGATGAGCGCGTGGTACGTCTTTTCGGCACTTGGGTTCTACCCGTTCGATCCGTGCGGCGCGGGCTACGTCATCGGCGAGGCGCAGATGCGGGAGGTCGCGCTCCGCGTGGGGGATGGCGGGAAGACGTTCCGGGTTGTCTCCGACTGCCCCGGCGTGCTGTCCGAAGCTGTTGCGCTCGACGGCCGTGCGCTTGACGGCATGCGCCTCCGTCACGCCGACGTGGTGAAAGGCGGCGAGCTCAGGTTCTCGCATGCGCCCGGCACAAAACCGGTGCCGCCGAGGAAGGACGGCATTGCGGCGCGTGCGGCCGCCTACAACGCGCACTGTGCGCTTGTTGCGCGTCTTGCGGCTGAGCGGCCGATTGCCGTGGACCTGGCGGCCGTCGGCGGGGATGCGTCCGGCTATGCCGAGAACGAGTCTCCTGCCATGGCGTTCGTCGCCGAGAAGGGCGGTAAGCTTTGCTGCGACTGGAAGGGCTCGCTTGTGCTGACGGTCTCGCTTGCGGATCCGGAGAAGGTGACGCGCTACACCATCGCATCGGCTAACGACTACCCGGGCCGCGACCCCTCGACATGGACCCTCTATGCTTCGAAAGACGGTTTGAAGTGGATGCCTGTCGACGAGCAGAAGGGCGTGGAGTTCCCTTCGCGTAATTACATCAGGGAGTTCTCGCTTGCAGAACCTGTCACGGCAAAGGCGTTCAAGCTCGTCGTGACGGCTCACGGAGGCGACGGCAAGGTGCAGTTCTCACGCGTCACGTTCCGCCGTTGACGTCCGGACGAAAATTGCCTGCTGAGCAGCACTGAGTCCTGCCAGCGTGCTCGCGCGCGCCAGCCGGGCTATAGCCACGAATTGTGTGCAGCCCTCGTTGGGGTGTAAATATGGTATACTATGCTCACCTATGCGGAATAGTCTTTCTGAAACCTGAAAGGAGATTCAAAGATGGCGAAGAGAGTGATGCTCATTGGCGCTGGCGGAGTCGCCGGAGTTGCGGCCGCGAAGATGGCCCAGAACCCTGATGTGTTCGGCGAGATCCTGATCGCTTCACGCACGCAGTCGCGCTGCGACGCCATCAAGGCGGACGTCGACCGTCGCGCGGCCGAAGGAAAGGGCGCGTGGGCAAAGGCGGCAAAGTCTCCTGCGAAGATCACGACTGCGCAGATCGACGCGATGGATACGCCGCGTCTCGTCGCGATGATCCGCGAGTTCAAGCCCGATCTTGTCATGAACATCGCTCTTCCCTACCAGGACCTCGCGATCATGGATGCGTGCCTCGAGGCGGGTGTTTCCTATCTCGACACCGCCAACTACGAGCCGCCGGACGAGGCGCACTTCGAGTACTCCTGGCAGTGGGCGTACCGCGAGAAGTTTGAGAAGGCGGGACTTACCGCTATCCTCGGTTGCGGTTTCGACCCTGGCGTAACGCAGGTGTTCTCGGCCTACGCGCAGAAGCACTACTTCGACACTATCGAGACGCTCGACATCCTCGACTGCAACGGCGGCGATCACGGGTATCCTTTCGCGACGAACTTTAACCCCGAGATCAACATTCGCGAAGTCGCCGCGAAGGGCAGCTACTGGGTAGCCGATCCTAAGGACGACAAGCCCGAGGTCGCCGTCGAGAACAAGAAGGCATTCGACAAGGGCTATTGGGTCGAGACCGCGCCTATGGCTATCAAGCGCGAGTATGTCTTTGACCAGGTTGGCAAGAAGGACATGTACCTTCTCCACCACGAGGAGCTCGAGTCGCTCGGCTGCAACCTGAAGGGCATCAAGCGAATTCGCTTCTTCATGACTTTCGGACAGAGCTATTTGACGCACCTCAAGTGCCTTGAGAATGTGGGGCTTACGCGCATCGACCCGATTGACTTCAAGGGACAGAAGATCATTCCTATCGAGTTCTTGAAGGCGCTTCTTCCCGACCCCGCGTCTCTCGGCCCCCGCACAAAGGGCAAGACGAACATCGGTTGCATCTTCCACGGCGAGAAGGACGGCAAGCCGGTCGATTATTACGTGTATAATGTTTGCGACCATCAGGAGTGCTACGCTGAGGTCGGTTCGCAGGCGATCAGCTACACGACGGGCGTCCCCGCGATGATCGGCGCAAAGATGTTCCTCGAGGGCAAGTGGACTACTAAGGGCGTCCACACATGTGAGGAATTTGACCCCGATCCGTTCATGGCCGAGCTCAATGTTCAAGGGCTTCCGTGGCAGGAGACGTTCGATCCCGTCAAGGTTCCTTGATGCCAAGATACGTCATCGACGAAGCGGCGCTTGTGCGCAATCTGGAGGTCCTCAAGGGAGTCTCCGACAGGACGGGCGTCAAGATACTCCTTGCGCAGAAGGCGTTTTCGTGCACTGCCGTCTATCCGCTGTGCGCGAAGTTCCTCGCGGGCACGACGGCGAGTTCGCTTTTCGAGGCGAAGCATGGGCACGACAATTTTGGCGGCGAGACGCATGTTTTCGCGCCGGCGTTCGATTCTGGCGAGATGGACGAAATCCTCTCTCTCGTCGACCACATCGTCTTCAATTCTCCGCGCCAGGTTGCGCTCTACGGCGAAATGGCGCGCAAGCGCGGCGTTTCAGTTGGGCTTAGGGTCAATCCTGAGGTTTCCGTCGCCACGACGCCCGCGTATGATCCGTGCCGCCCCTCGTCGCGGCTTGGCACCAGACTTGCCGACTTGAATGCCTCGCTCTCGACTCGCAACTTTAAACTTTCAACTTTAAACTTTGAACTTTCAATTCTTGACGGTCTGCATTTTCACTGCCTTTGCGAGCAGGGGCTTGATGAGCTGAAGAAAGTCCTTGCCGGCTTCGAGGAAAAGTTCGGCGAGTTCCTTCCGCAGATGAAGTGGGTGAACTTTGGCGGCGGGCATCATATCACGCGCGAGGGCTACGACGTCGAGGGGCTTGTCGCGCTCCTCAATGACTTCCGCACGCGTCATCCGCATCTTGAGGTCTACCTTGAGCCGGGCGAGGCGATTGCGCTCAACGCCGGGACGCTCGAGTCGCGCGTCCTTGAAATACAGCCGAAGGGCGCGGACGGCGTTTCCAACGCGATTCTCGACACGAGCGCCGCGTGCCACATGCCCGACGTCATCGAGATGCCATATACCCCGCCGCTCGTCGGCGCCGAGAAGGGGGCTGGCGGACCATACGCCTACCGTTTCGGCGGGCCGACGTGCCTTGCGGGTGACGAGATAGGCGTCTATTCGTTCAAGCACAAGCTGTGCGAAGGCGACACGGTTGTCTTTGGCGACATGGCGATCTACACGATGGTCAAGAACAACACTTTCAACGGCATAAACCTCCCGGAAATAGTCCTTCGCCATATCGACGGCTCTGAAGAGCTCGTCCGCCGCTTCGGCTACGCCGACTTCGCGGGAAGAATTTAGATTAATTATGTCGCTTTTTGTCCTGCTATGCTGGTTTATGGTATAATACCTGCCGATGAGGCCCATAGCCACTGACACTGCCGATTTTCCGTCTTTGCGCAGGGACGGGAAAATCTACGTGGACAAGACGATGTACATTCATCGCATTGTCACGGATTGCAACACGAAACTCTTCTTCATGTCGCGTCCGCGAAGATTCGGGAAGTCTTTGACGATTTCCGCCTTGAAGGCAATCTTCTTTACACGCCGCCTCGTCGGCTACGCGGCGGAGCGGTGGAAAACAACATGATAATTTCGACAACCGAAAGGAAAAACATGATGAACATGAAGCGAGTGATGATGATTGCCGCGCTGCTGTCAGTGGTTGCGCCGAACATGTTCGCTGCAACGTTCTACACGAACGAGGTGGATGGCGTGAAGTGGATCTACGCCGTTTCAGACGGCAAGGCGACGCTCGGCGGCGGAAATTCATCCACTCCGGCGATTGCAGGCAATCCCTCTGGCAAGGTCAAGATACCGTCTGTCTTGGGTGAAACGCCAGTTGTCGCCATTGCGAGCTATGCGTTCAGTGGGAAGACGGGAATCGAAGAATTTGTTGTTCCTAATAGCGTGCAAAGTATCGGGTACAGTGCTTTTGGAGGTTGCCCGAACATCCGTTCTATGACTCTGCCCTTCGTAGGGGCGTGTCGTGGGAACGCCAATGGACAAGGTGACAACTTCGGCTATGTGTTTGGCTCTTCCTCCGGTAGTACCGGATGTACCAGCGTTCGACAGAATTACTACTACAACAACGGCAACAACTCCTCCTATTCGACCTACTATATTCCGACGAGTCTCACATCGGTGACGATTACGGACGAGACGCTTCTGCGTCCCTACGCTTTTCAGAACTGTTCCATGTTGACAAACATCGCTGTGAATGGCGAAGTGGCGAGTGTAGGAGACTATGCATTCAGCGGGTGCACCGGACTTCGGTCGTTCACAATGCCGGTCTCCGCGACGTCAATTGGCGGTTTTGCGTTCAGCGGGTGTTCGTCGATCCCCGAATTGATAGTTCCCGCAAACGTACGCTCCGTTGGCTCGTATGCATTTCAAGATTGCTCAAAGTTGTCGTCTGTCCGCATCCTTTCAGATTATGCCGCCGTCGGCCAATACGCCTTTTCAGGTTGCCCTGCAACCATATTCGATACCACGTCTATTCCTGGATTGAAATTGATCGATGGCTATGTTGCCGGTACGGAGACGGCGCTGTCCGGCGTTATAGATCTTTCGGAGATGCGCGGCGTGGCGGATAATGCGTTTTCCGGCAACACGAAAATCACAAAGGTTGTATTGCCGGATGGCATGATGCTCGTCCCTGCAAATGCATTTTCTGGCTGCACATCACTCACGAGCATCACAATACCAGACACGGTTAAAACTATCAGTTCAAGTGCGTTTAACGGCTGCGCTGCGCTCACCAGCATAACGATTCCTGATGGAACGACAAGCATTGGCGATTATGCATTCTACGGGTGCAGGAAATTATTGTCGGCCAATATTCCTGAAAAAGTGACGAAAGTAGGGAATTACGCTTTTGCGAATTGCACTGCCCTGAGAAGCGTAAATATTCCCACCGCGCTTGCCGATATCGGAACAGGTGCATTTGCGAACGATTCGGCACTTGCAACAGTGAACATCAGCGACCTGGCGGCCTGGTGTCGTATCACTTTCGCAGACTTCGATTCCAATCCAACGCGCTATTCCCATTCGCTGACTCTTGACGGAAAAGTTCTCCGCGATATTGTGATTCCCGACGAAATCCAGAAACTCAATCCAAAGGTATTCACCGACAACTTCGCACTGACAAGCGTTATCGTGCCAGAGGGCGTGCCGAACATTCCCGTCGACGCCTTTATTGGTTGCCGCGGGATCACGAACATGGTTCTCCCGGAAAGTATCGCAGACATCGGCGAAGCGGCGTTTCAGGATTGCACAAACTTGACGACTGTAGCCATCCCCATTGCTGTCACGAACATTTCAAAGCACGCGTTCTATGGAAATAGCGCATCCATGGGACTTGTGGAACTGATACTTCCCGAAAATGTGATTTCAGTGGGGGAAGGTGCTTTTCAGAATTGTGCAAACCTCGCAATGGTTGCATTTCCGGAAAGCCTTGCTGCAATTGGCCCGTATGCCTTTGCCGGATGCCATCGTCTTGACAGTCTCGAACTTCCTGCAAACTTGGCGACGATTGGAAACTACGCATTCCAAAACTGCACGGGCTTTACTCAAATTGAAATCCCCGGCAGCGTTTCAAGCATTGGGCAGTATGGTTTTTACAACTGTGCGAACCTCACAAACGTCATCGTCCACAGCGGACTTACGAGCATCGGAAACTCTGCATTCGCCGGAAGCGGCGGATTGACGGTTTCTCTCGCCGAGGATGTCACGACAGTCCGGAATTCACTTTTCTCTTCCTGCGGCGGCATCACGAACGTTGTTTTCACGGAGGCGGTGACGAACATCGACAACTACGCTTTCCAAAACAGTACGCTCCTGGCTGGTCTCAACCTCCCCTCGTCGTTGAAACGAATCGGACAATACTCCTTCTATGGATGCACGGGGCTTTCAGAGGTCGTCATCCCGGAGGGCGTGACAAGTATCGGACAATACGCCTTTGCCAACTGCACAAAGCTCGTCCGCGTCGTCCTTCCATCGACGGTCAAGGCCGTCGGACAGAATACGTTCAGCGGCTGTTCGCGTCTTGCTGGAATTGAAATGGCAGAAGGCACCACGGCGATTGGAAACTATGCGTTCCGCAACTGCACGGGCTTAAAGAACATCGACCTTCCGTCAACGGTGCGGACGGTTGGTGAATATGCCTTTGAAGGGTGCTCGAACCTTGGGACGGTTTCGTTCCCAGACGGACTGACGACAATCGGCAACTACGCTTTCCACAATTGCCGCAAACTTTCGGGGATTGACATTCCGGCATCGGTGACACGGATTGGAAACTACGCCTTTGCGGGATGCAATACCCTGTCCGAATTGATCATTCCAGATGGTGTGCGGAGTGTTGGAAGCTATGCATTCCACTCCTGCACCAACCTCATGTCGTTGTCTGTTCCTGCCAGTGCTACAAACATCGGCTGGCATGCATTTGCCGCTTGCAGCAATCTGGCGCAGGTGACGCTATTGACAACGCCGTCGCACTTCATTCCTGCATCAGACTTGTCGCTGACCGGTTTCGACTGGACTCTAACCGACGGCGACACGATCCAGGCAGACACTAAGAAGTTCTATAGCGAAATGACACAGGAGGCGACGGGACAGGGCGTTATTTCATTCGAGTGGAGAACACCGGGTTATTGGTATCACAGCAACTATTACAACGAAGATTATTTTAACAGTTATGGATATTTCAGTCTGTCTGTGGATTACTCCGAATACAGCTATGGCTCATATTATTCCGATTCGTGCAATTCGGAAACGTGGGTTCCAGTGTCGATTTCGATGTCAAGCGGCGGTCGGCATACTGTTGACTGGTTTTTCGACTGGGATCGTTCTGCCGTGAGCAACGGGGATGTCGATCCCTCGAAAGACTTTGGCAACATTCGTTCACTGTCCTTTGTGCCCAGCCGTGGAGGGAACGGCAATGGCGTGAACGGCACGGTGGTTGGCGCATCGGCCTTTGAGGGATGCGTGAATTTGTCGCGAGTCAACATTGCGGACGTCGGTGCTTGGTGCGGGACGATCTTCGAGAACGCATGGGCGAACCCGCTGCGGTACGCTAAGCGTCTATACGTCGGCGGCAACGAGGTTAAGAACCTTGTCATCCCTGACACGGCTAATGCCGTTGCTGGATGGGCTTTTGCCGACTGCGGCAGTATTACGAACATCGTGATCCCAGAAGGGCTTACGAGTATCGGCACCCATGCGTTCCAGAATACGGCCATCGGCGAAATCTCTTTGCCGCCGTCTGTCACGAATGTCGGCACTTTCGCATTCGCAGGCTGTGACGGCGTGAAATCCGTAAGCATTCCGGCTGGGCTGAGAAAGATAAACGATTTTGCCTTTTCTGGACAGCCGAAAGTCGTGTCTGCCGCGCTGCCGTCCAGTACGGCGCTATCGAAGTTCTTGCCGGATTCGCTCGACGCCCTCCGTGAAATCACGATAGCCGACGGCGAGACAGGAGTTGTTGACGAGGCTTTCGCAGGATGCTCGGCGCTTGAAGCCTTGACAATCCCCGACACTGTGAAAACAATTGGACGATCGGCATTCAAGGATTGCGCACAACTGACAACGGTCCAGATCCCTTCATCTGTAAATGCTATCGACTACGATGCGTTTGACGGTTGCGGCAGACTCCGCGAAATCTCTGTCGGCAGCGGTAATGTATCCTACTTTTCCGAAGATAGAGTCCTTTTCGACGAGCGCGGTACAGGGCGGAAACTGGCCCGTTGCCCAGAGGCACTATCCGTCAAGGATTATCCAATTCCCGACGGCGTGACGTGTGTTGGCGAGTATTCGTTCAGGAACTGCGTCAATATCGAGAAGGTGACGATTCCGGCCTCCATGACGAATGTCGGGGTGCGGGCGTTTATGAATTGCGGTTTTCTCGCCGCCTTTGATGTTGCAGAGGAGAATCCTGTCTACAAGTCCATCGACGGTGTTCTCTTCTCCAAGGACGGCAAGACGCTCTTGCGGTTCCCTCCGGCCAAGGCGGGACACTACGATATCCCTGACGGCGTAGAAGCCATCGCCACGTATGCGTTTGAGGGATGCAGACGACTTTCCAGCCTGTCGTTCGGTGCTGACGTGAAGTCAATCGAGGCGTGCGCCTTTGATGGATGCACGGTTCTAGCCCTGACGGTCTTGAATGATGGTCTCAAGCGTATTGGCGATTATGCGTTTAAAAGCTGTACTTCGCTTGCGGCGTTGACCATTCCAGAGAGCGTCACATCGCTTGGCGAAGGAGCTATTGACGGTTGCGACCAGCTTGAAAGTCTGTCCGTGCCGGAAAACATTGCGATCAAGCCGAAGAACCTCGGTGGAATAATTCGCGGCAATGTTTCCCTCTACCGTGGTTGCATCTACAATGTTACAAACGACTTGGTTGTGATGGGGGGCGCGACGCTGAGGATTCCGTCCGGCGTCGTTTTGAAGATGAATTCATGGCGTTCTATCGCTGTCCTCAAAGGAGGGCGTCTTGTGACAACAGGCACCCGCGCCGCACCGGTCGTCATAACATCCAGTAAAGACGACGAATTTGGCGGCGACGCGAACGGGGATGGGAACGCATCGACACCGCAGAGTGGCGACTGGGGCGGTCTCCGCATTCAGGGCGAGGCGGAACTAGCATACACGCGCATCAGATATGGACAGTCATCGTATGGGCCGGGTGTCGTCAGCCTCTCCAATTATCAATACTACGACGATTACTATTACTATGGAGAGGACGCCGAATGGACGGATTTCGCAAATTACTATGACGACGAAGCAAGATTGACGATGGATGGCTGCATCGTTGAGCACTCTACGGATGACTGGAGTGTTGGTGTCTGCAATGAAGGAGGCAACGTTGTCGCCAGAAATTGCGTATTCTTCGACTTGCCGTCCTGCGTGTATGGCTATGGACGCTATGTCAACAACAGCTACGACAGCTACACCATGGCAGGCCAGACGAACCATTTTGTCAACTGCGTGTTCCACGGCTGCAACAGTGTCGTCATGGATGACTGGTACAACGTTGACTCGACCGCTGCCGTGTTTGACAACTGCGTTTTCTCTGAAATGGTTGAATGGGTCGGAGGCTACGGAGAGTCGATTCCGTCCGATCTCGTCTTCCGCAACTGTTGCTTCTGGAACCCGGGCGACGGGTTCTATCCGATCCAGACGAACAACTACATAGGCGTCTCCGGCAACATCTGTGGCAATCCGCGCTTTGAGAAAGCTAATGCCGGCGATTTCCACATCAAGACCGGCTCGGCGTGCATCGATGCCGGACACGAACATCTTGCCCCCGCTCGAGACTACTTCGGTCAGCCGCGCAACGGCGCACCCGACATCGGCATCCATGAAATCCAGGTTCGTCCAGTGAACGACGTCGACCTCGCCGCGCTCGCCGTTTCATGCGACGCGCAGGCGACTGTCGGACAGCCGATAACCGTCACTTGGACGGTCGGCAACGTCGGCACCGAGGACATTTCCGATGAATGGCGAGATGTCGTCGAGCTGATAGACTCGCACGGCGGCGTCGTCGTTCTCGGCGAACATACAATGCTGGGAGGTGTCGTCGCAGGAGGCAACAAGACGGCCACCGCCACGTTTGCCGTCCCCGTCGTGACCCCGGGACAGGCGCGAATCCGCGTGCGCGCAAACTACCTGCGCGACATCTACGAAGGCTCGCTTACGGCGAACAATGCGTGCACGGGAGAGGGGTTCATCTGGATTGTCGTAGATGAAGTGATGGCTGACGGGTTGCATGAAGGAGCAATACGGGACAATCAGCCAACAGTGCTCAAGGTCAATGTCGATGCGAGCAATGAATCGCGAATGCTCAAGCTGTCAGTGCCGAAAGGCTGCCAGATAAAATATGGTTTTGGCTTTGTTCCGAAGGGGATGTCGTATTCCGGGAACTTGGTCTCGGACGGCGAGGCGGCTTTCATTCGTGTGCCAGAAGAAGTGTCGGAAGTGTTTATTTCCTTGGAATGCAAGGATGGCGGGGCGTATGCGATAAGTTCCGAGGCGGACAGGACCGCTGTGTCGGCAATCGAGCCGTCGTCGATCGAACCTACGGGAGTGACGGCCGTTAACGTGTCCGGGACCGGATTTGCGAATACGAACAGGATTTGGTTGGTAAGCGGATCTTCGCGCGTTCCTGTTGCCGCGGTTTATCATTCGTCGGAAAGCCTTACCATGGAGATTGTCGGGAACAACCTCCTTGCCGGCAATCATTATGGCCTCATGATCGGCGACGGAGACGGCGCGTTGCTGATGGAAGATGCGCTTTATGTGAAGACGACCAAAGGCGAGGGAAAGTTGTCGGCAAGGCTGATCGTCCCGGACTCTGTGCGAAAAGGCCGTATGATGACTGGATATGTGGAGTATTCCAACATCGGAACCGCAGATATGAATTCGCCGATATTCAAGATATCGGGCAGCAAGGACGGGACTCTTGTTGGTCTCAAGAGCGTTCACGAGAAGTTGCATGAATATGTCAAGATGGTAGGGATCTCTCGCTCCTATCCGTATGGATTGCTCAAGGTGGGTGAGACGGTTAGACTTCCATTCTATTACGCCGTGAAAGGTGATTACGAGTTGAAATTGTCGGTGACGGACGAAGCATCATCGCAGAAGCGCCCCGGTGCATTCCCGACGTGGCAGTCTTTTTGCGCGGGCATCGCTGATTCTGCCACGGCATTGAACAACGGCATGAACGAAATATATGACTTTGTTGCTCTTTATGACTATACGATGCGAAAAGCCTACAAGCAGCAAACAGGTGTCATAAATGTGGTTGTAATCGAGAACAACACGGACGAGGTTCTGCCTGGTGCGCGCTGGGTTGTCGAGGACACAAACAGTTGCATAGTCGCACATGGCGTTACAGACGAACGCGGTCGCTTTTCGGTCAACACGTTGGAAACGAATGAGGTTTACAGAGTCAAGATGCAAGGGTTGCAGGGAGAGAGCGATTGGCTTGAACCATCCTGCGAGGATGCGCGGAATTGTGTGATTTACTCTGCGCCTTATTCAAAGCTGAACTGTTGGATCGATGGCGTTGACAATGATGTGGCAAAGGTTTGCCTAATCGACAGTTCGGGTGGTAGCGTTTACGCTGCGGAATTAGTCAATGGCGAGTGTGAACTTACCAATTTGGTCGATGATGTCTATTCCGTGCGTGTCGTAGTGGACGGATTCCATTCCGTGACGGATGTGTGTCAGGTTGTTGTTGAATCTGGAATCGCCACGCCAAGTGAATTGAGGCTGCATGCCTCTCCGGCAGGGAAAGTCCGAATTACATTGGTTGACGGCGCCGGAGACAATGTTGCAGGGCAAACGTGCATGCTGCGCGATGTGGATACGGCGGCGCAGTTTTCGTCGTGTTCAGACAAGGATGGTGTCGTGTGTTTTGCATTGCCACGCGGCCGGTATCGGTTCAATGTCGGCGAAGGGCATTCCGTCGCCGATGACATTGTGATTGACGTGACCGAGAATTGTGTCAGCAGCCGTGATGTCTTAGTCTCCGAGACTCCGTTTTCCGCCATGGGGGCGGTTGGCTTGTCGCCGCTTTCGGCGGAATTTGCATTTAACGATGCTGAGAAATATGGACGAGTCGCTTCTGTTCTGTGGGATTTTGACAATGATGGGACATACGAAGCAGGAGGACATTGTGTAACTAATGTTTACACGACGCCTGGATTTTATGATGTTGGCGTCAAACTTGTTTGCGAGGATGGAACCGAAAAGACGTTTTGTAGAAGAAAATGCGTCGAGGTCTGGGAGAGCGAAATCGTTGAGCCAACGGATAATACAGTTGTCCTTGACAGTTCATCTGGCTATGAAGTCTCATTTGTGAACGAGACCAACGTTGTTCTTACTGCAATTGGGAATGTGTTCCCTGTGCCGATATGCGCGAACATGAATATTGTCATCCCTCCACACTTGCTAGATCCCATGGAAGTGGTTTCAGTGGAAGTTCTAGGAGATAAGACATTGTCATTGGCTACACGCGCCATGCCCATGCAGTCGGCTTATAAACGCCTTAGGTTGATGTCGTCAAGTCAACGTCTTGCGGCATCTTCCGAAGTAAAGGGCATGTTGAATAAGCCAATCAATTCGCCTAAAAGAACGTTCTGGCTCAAGAAAACGGAGTCGGACGGAGATGTGAGGACCGGATTTGACGGATCTTTGGAGTTGTCATTTACGGTTGATTGCTCAGATGGCGAGATCAGGTGCGTTACTTGCGATGCAGAGTTCGCCGGGAAAGCTTCAATATCAATACATGCATCTGGGAGCAAGCGGTCTAGGCAGATATGGGTGAAGAGACGTAATTTGACGAAGAAGAGGCGGTTCGCTTCTCCAGTTCCGATCCTTGACGATGTTGTTCTTATCGGCATGGTGCCATTTAGGTTCGCGGCGCGAGTGCGAGGGGAGTTTGACTTGGAGGGCGAGATCGCCGCTACGTGTACGGTGAGGGATTCTATAGTTTGGCGCAAGGGATACGGAGCCAGTAACGATTTCTCAAAAAATATCCAACCCGTGACAGCTGGCTTGGTTGGGTCGGCAGAAGCAAAGATAGGTGTGGAATTTACGGGCGCACTTGGCGTGGCAAAAGATGTAAATGGCTATGACTATGGGGTTTCGATATTTGACATGTCGATCTTTGGTGGATTGGGCGTTAGGTTGGATGCAAAAGTTGATACCGATGAACTTGTACCTGATAGTTATGAGTTTAGGGTCGGACCGTTCGTAGACATCCTCATGAATTTGCTACATGTATATGCTGGTGAGAATTTCGATTGGTCCGCATGGAAGATGCTTGATTTGCAGACAATGCGCGATTATCCAGAATGGGCCAGCCTGATATACTTCAAGTGGGATTCGCCGAAGCCCAGATTCTCCAGAAAATCAGAGACGAGCAAGACGGAGCAGAAGTGGCGCTTTACATCCACTACGTCATTTGATCAGAATACCACAGAGTTGGTAGAACGGCGATGGGATGTTGGGAACCGAAAGAACGTTGCATCCAGCAAAGTGCTGACACAGACATTCACCAGAAAGGAGAATGAGTCAGTAAAATACAATATTGTTCTTCATGAGACGTATAGGGTAAAAGACAAACGCCTATCGTGGTTGCCGACATTCTCGAAGCGGAAGGAATATACGGTAACGGTGCCAAAGAAAGACAAAGACCCTGGCGATCCGCCGGGCGGCGGCGGGGGCGGCGGCGGCGGAGACGGTGACGATGGCATCGGTGACAGCAGTGGTTCCGATGACGAGCCTGATGATGGGATGCAAGAAGATCCCCCATCCGAATCGCCTAATGAGGATGATGACGATCACCAGCGTGGAAGCGACGATGATGATCCAGAAAGCAACGTCGATGACAAGAAAGGCAATGTTCCGCAGTCCTGCGATCCGAATGAGATGCGCGGACCGTTGGGCGTGGGCGAGCAACGGCATGTGAAACCTGGCGAGTGGATGGACTACACCATATACTTCGAGAACGCGACGAACGCGACGGCTGCCGCGCAGGATGTGTACGTGACTCTGCCCAAGGACGCGGGACTCGACTGGAGCACGTTCGAGCTGGGCGAGGTGGTGTTCGGCGACAACATCGACACCGGCCTCTCCGGATATTACGAGGGCGAGAGCACCTACGCGCTGCCTGGCACGAACTGGAGCGTCAGGACGGAAGTGACGCATTCCGGCGACAACGTCGTGTGGCATCTGCGCATCGTGGATCCGACGACCGTCGACAACTATCCCGCCGACGCCTACGCCGGATTCCTTCCGCCGAACGACGAAACAGGTCGTGGCGAGGGACACCTCCGCTACCGTGTGAGGGTCAGGGACGATGCCGCGGCAAACAGCGTCATCCACGCCACGGCAATCATCGAGTTCGACCCGCTCAACGGCAATAAACCCATTGAGACCGATCCGGCGTGGTGGAACACAGTGGGTTCGCCGGGTGCGGCGTTTGCAGAAAGCGACGTTGAGGCGAGCGAGGGTGAGACGGCGACGATAAAGGTCATGGGCGGGAGCGCCGATGCGGCGGCGAGCGTGAAGGTGTATTTGACGTACAACACCGCCGCTGCGGCGGATGTGGATGTGGCGAAGGGAACGGTCGATGGCACAACGCCGAAGGGCGGGTTGAAGTTCCCGCTGACGCTCACGTGGGCGAAGGGCGAGATGGGGGAGAAGGTGATCACGATCCCGGTCAAGACCGACAAGACTGTGGAGGACGACGAATTCTTCACGCTACAGCTCGCGGAGGCCGTGGGCATGGAGCTCGGCGAGGAGCGGGTCTGCACGGTGACTATTCGCGACATGAACGACAAGACGCTCAAGACCACCGTTACGCCCTACAAGCCGAAGAAGAACGAGATGGTAGCGACGAACAGCGTGACAGTCGCCTCTGGAAATGCAAAGGGCGGTTTCGTGTCCGGCACGGGCGAATACACGAGCGGATCTAAGCTGACGCTTACGGCGGAAGCAAGACCGGGCTGGGCATTCCAGGGGTGGCGTCTCAAGGACGGCGATGAGACGATCCTCTCCGACAAGGCGAAGTGGCAGGTCGTAGTCACGAACGACGAGGAGTACGTCGCCGTGTTCGAGAAGATTCCGTATGTGCGCGGGCTGGCCGATCCCGCCGACGGTGGTAAGGTCTCGGGCAGCGCGCTCTGCCCTGCTGGCAAGAAGGTGACGCTGAAGGCGACGGCGAGCAAAGGCTTCGTGTTCACTGGGTGGGTTGATTCTCGGATAGCGATCGACGGTGAGCGGCTGCAGAAGGGTGCGGTCGAATACATAGCTACCACGCCTTCGCTCGTCGTCGACCGCTCAACCAAGCCGGCGAAGGATACGGCCACATCGACAACGATTACGAACGTGACGGACGACGCCACCTACTACGCCTGCTTCATCACCTCAGACGAGGACAAGGCGAGTATTGTCGCGGCGGCCGACGGTTGGATGCTGGAGCCTTGGGTGTCGAAGACCGAGACGCATGCGTTCACAACGAACATCTGGGCGGGCGTGTATCTTGAATGGCCCGTTGCTGCGAGCGCGCTCTCGGAGACGAAAGTGAAGGTGGCGGGGCTGCCGGCGGGATTGAAGTTCACCGACAAGCCGGTGACTTCGAAGATCGGGAGCGGCAAGACCGCCGTCATGGTGACGAATGTTCCCGCCAACACCATCTACGGCGCACCCACTGCGGCAAGCAAGATCGACACGAAGACCGGAGCGGCGAAGCCGAGCGTGGTAAAGTTCACAGTTACAACGGCGGGCAAGTCGACGCAGACGTACCAGATTGACACGGTTGTCGATGCGTTGCCGACGTGGGCGCAGGGGACGTTCGCGGGCGGCATGACCGACGGCGGACAGGTCTCGCTCACGGTGAGCGTGGCTGGCAAGACGAGCGGCAAGGCGCTGGGCGACGGTCTCACCTACACGCTGGCGGCGCCGTACTACACCGGCTTCGAGATGACCGACGGCGTCTCCAACTTCCTCGCAGACGTCACTGCGACATGGAGCTACAAGGAAGGCACGAAGACCATCAAGACGAATGAAGTCGTTAAGTTGGTTCTTCAGGACAACGGCATCGGCGGATACGCCGTAGCCGAGGACTGGTTTGAGGCGTACACCGTTAACTGGAAGGTCGAGCCGTGGAAGACGCTCGGCAAGTCTTTCGACAAGAAGACTTTTGCCTACGCGATTCGCGAGGACGGCATGTTCATTGACGACGATGATGCCGCGACTGTTGCGCTCGGTGCGGACGTACCCGCCCGCGTCACCCTCAAGTTCGCGGCTACCGGAGCCGTGACCATCGCTGGCGAGTTCGTGACGGGTTACGATGTGATGAAGTCGAAATACACGACTGTGAAGGCGACAGGTTCTGCGACGCTCGTTCCCGTAGACGATGAACGCGGAGCCGTGTTCATCTACCTGACGCCGAAGGGCCTAACGCCGCATGCACGCTGTATGGAGGTTCGATTGCCGCAAGATTAGCTTGGAGTGTGGGTTCTCTATTTTTCCTGTGGATTGCGTGCGCGGGGATATGCTAAACTATGCGCATACGGAAGGAGATGTAGAGAAAGATGACCGACTTCACTTTTTGGTCGCCGACGTACTTTGCGTTCGGCAGGGGCGCGGAGGCGCGGACGGGCGAGCTTGTGCGCAGGTTCGGCGGGAGGAAGGCGCTGCTGCACTATGGCGGCGGGAGCGCCGTCGCGAGCGGGCTCATTGGCCGCATCAAGGCGTCCCTTGCCGAGGCGGGCGTTGAATTCGTTGAGCTCGGCGGCGTTAAGCCGAATCCGCGCAGCTCGCTCATCGATGAAGGCGTGCGCCTCGCGCTTGCCGAGGGAGTGGACTTCCTTCTGGCAGTCGGAGGCGGAAGCGTAATCGACTCTGCGAAGGGGATTGCGATCGGCGCGGCGAACGGAGGCGAGTGGCGCAGGTTCTACGTCGGGCGCGAGGTTAAGGTGCGTCCCGCGATTCCCGCGGCGCTTCCAGTCGGCGTGGTGCTCACGATCGCTGCTGCCGGAAGCGAGGCGTCGACGAACAGCGTCGTCAACCTCGAGCCGGAGAACCTGAAGCGCGCCGCAGGAGGCGACATACTGCGTCCGAAGTTCGCCGTGATGAACCCCGAGCTCACGATGACGCTTCCGCCGTTCCAGACGGCGTGCGGGCTTGCGGACATGTTCGCGCACCTGTGCGAGCGCTACTTCTCGCCGACGAAGGACGTGTCTCTTACGGACAACCTCTGCGAGGCCGTGATGAAGACGGTCGTCGAGGAGAGCGCGAGGGTGATGGCCGATCCCAATGACTACCAGGCTCGCGCGAACATCATGTGGGCGGGGACTCTCGCGCACAACGACATCTGCGGCGCGGGACGCGTCCAGGACTGGGCGAGCCACGGAATCGAGCACGAGCTCTCCGCGCTCTACGACTGCGCGCACGGGGCGGGGCTCGCCGTCGTGATGCCGGCGTGGATGACGTACGTGCACGCGACGGACGACGCGCGTTTCGCGCGTTTCGCGCGCAACGTCTTCGGCGTTGGGATCGGCGAGAGCGACGCGGACGCCGCGCTTGCGGGAATCGGCGCGTTCCGTCGCTGGCTCAAGTCGCTTGGGCTTCCGCTCACGTTCGTTGAGCTCGGTGCGCGCGAGGAGGACATCCCCCTGCTCGTGAAGACGCTGAACTTGAACGGCAACACCCTCGGCGGCTTCAGGCCCCTCGCCGAGTCCGACGTGACCGCGATATATCGCCTGTGCCTTTAGAGCCGCGAATTTGGCGCAGTTCAACAACGAACGGCGTATTTTTGGTATAATTTATACTTCACATTGAAAGGACAAGACAAGTGAAGATTGACACACTATGCGTTCAGGGCGGCTGGTACCCGAAGTGTGGCGAGCCGCGCCAGGTTCCCGTGTATTCGTCGACTACGTTCAAGTACGACACGACGCAGCACATGGCCGACTTGTTCGACCTGAAAGCGCCAGGCTATTTCTACACTCGCCTTGCAAACCCAACGAATGACGCTGTGGCGAAGAAAATCGCTGCGCTCGAGGGCGGCGTAGCGGCGATTCTCACGAGCTCCGGCCAGGCGGCCTCTACGTTCGCCGTCCTCAATCTCTGCAATGCCGGCGACCATGTCGTCTCGTCCGCCCAGATCTACGGCGGCACGTTCAACCTCTTCGCCGTCTCCCTCAAGAAGCTCGGCATCGAATTCACGTTCGTCGACCCGGATGCGACGCCCGCGGAGATACAGAAGGCCTTCCGCCCGAACACCAAGTGCGTCTTCGGCGAGACGGTCGCGAACCCCTCGGGCTGCGTACTCGACATCGCGAAGTTCGCGAAGGTCGCGCACAAGAACGGCGTGCCGCTTATCGTCGACAACACTTTCCCGACGCCGATCCTCTGCCGTCCGTTCGAGTTCGGCTGCGACATCGTCACCCACGCGACGACGAAGTACATGGACGGCCACTCCAGCCAGGTCGGCGGCTGCATCGTCGACTCAGGCAACTTCGACTGGTCGAAGCACGCCGACAAGTTCCCCGGCCTCGTCGAGCCCGACGCCTCGTACCACGGCCTCAGCTATGTGAAGGCGTTCGGCAAGATGGCCTACATCGTGAAGTGCACCGCGCACCTGATGCGCGACTTCGGCTCGATTCCCTCGCCGTTCAACGCGTTCCTCCTGAACCTCGGCCTCGAGTCGCTGCACCTCAGGATACGCCGCCATGCGGAATCGGCGCTCAAGATAGCCAAGTGGCTCAAAACCCAGAAGAAGGTCGCATGGGTCAACTTCGCCGGGCTTTCTGGCTCGAAGTACAACAAGCTCGTCAAGAAGCAGTTCAACGGCAATTCGCCGTGCGGCGTGATGACATTCGGCATTAAGGGCGGTCGCAAGGCGTCCATCAAGTTCATGGACTCGCTGAAGCTCATCGGCATCGTGACTCATGTTGCGGACGCTTGGAGCTGCGTCCTGCATCCCGCTTCTCACACTCACCGCCAGCTGTCGGACGCGCAGCTCAAGGCGGCCGGCATCCCGCCGGACCTTATCCGCTTATCAGTCGGCCTCGAGGATCCAGACGACCTCATAGCCGACTTGAAGCAGGCGCTGGCTAAGGTAAAGTGATTTTCGGAGGGTTCTGACTATGAAACAATTCAAGGACGTTGGCAAGAGGGGTGGCGAGTGGATCGTCGCCTGTGCGCTTGGAGCGGCCGCGGCGCTTCTATACTTCTGCACGATGGCGTCGTGCGCCTACCCTGGCGAGGGCGCGCATCTGATGACCTTGTGGAAGGGGCTCGATTCCGCGGCGGTCAACGTCCATCCTCTGATGGCGGTGTTTGCTCGGATGTTCGGGTGCTCGAACATTCTCGGCCCATTGTGCGGAATAGTGTCGGTTCTTGCGCTTTATCACCTGACCTCGTTTTTCATTCGCGAGCGCATTGGCGGCGAGTTGCTTTCGCAGTACGCCGACAGTGTGGGACGACTGGCTGGCATCGTCGCGTCCGTCATATTCATGGCGACTCCCGCCGTTCACCAGTCGTTCACCCACCTGAGTTCATTTTCTTTTGATGCCGCGTGGGCGCTTGTCACTGCGTCGCTCCTGATTCCTTATGCCCGCGCCGGGAAGAAGACGGGCTGGATGTTCCCGATTCTCATCGGGGTCTTCGTGGGTCTCGGTTTTGCCGACTCCCCGCTTTTTGGACTTCTTGTCCCGCTCTACTTTGGCGGCGTGTGGGCTGTGTCCGGCAAGCGCGGCGGCAAGCCTTATGGCGCTGCGTTCGCATTCCTCCTTATTGCGATTATCACGCTCTTCATCTACGCTCCCAACGCTTCCGGCAACTTTACCGAGCATATGCGCGCCCATTGGAATGAAACGAAGATGTGGTTGTCTGCAGAGGGCTGGTTCCTCGTCGCGGCCTTCGCGATCGTGCCGTTCGTCGTTGCGCTTTTCTCGAGTTTCGGTGCCTACAACCGCGAGAGCGGGCTTTCACAGTGGATATATCATGTCGCCATGAGCTTCGTAACGATCCTTGCCGTGGCGACGCCGCTTGCCCCCTCGCCGCTCATGCGCCCCTATGGGCTTCTTCCCGTTGTGCCTTGCGCGCTTGCGGCGTTCACAGCCGCCTATCTTGTGACATATTGGTGGCTGCTCGCCGTCGCTAAAGTTCGCAAGAACGAATCGATTGACGCCGTGCCAGTGTCCTTGAAGGGCCGCACGCTTGCGCTCGCAGCTCTTCCCGTGCTGTCGCTAGTTATGGTCATCACCGTCTTCTTGAACCTCTTTTCATTCGACCGTTCGCGCGGCGATTTCGCCGACCGCACGGCCGAGAAGCTTATCGCGGACCTTGGAGACCGCACTTGGTTCATCACCGACGGACTTCTCGACGATCATTTGCGCCTTGCCGCCGCAAAGGCCGGCAAGGAACTCAATCTTGTGTGCCTGCAGCGCGATCTCGACGAACGCTATCTCGGCGAGCTCGCGAAGCTCGTCGAGGAGAAGGGCATCGGCGGCGAGAAAAACCGCGAGCTTTCGATTTCGCTTTCGCTCGGCGTTCTTGCGTTCGTGCAGGACTGGTTTGCGGCAGATCCCGACATCGCGAAGAAGGCCGCCATATTCGGCGCGCCCGATCTCTGGTATGCCGCCGGGATAAAGGCCGTGCCGGAATTCTTCTTCTTCGGCGCAGACCCCGCCTGCAAGCCCGACTGGAGCGCGTGGTCGGAGTTCGACGCCATTCTCGCGCCGCCGAAGGGCGTTAAGGAGTGGGGCAGCTATCGGCTCTGGAAGGAGAATGACCCGATCGAGCTCGCGCGTCTTCGTCTTCGTCGACATGTTGGTCTCGTTGCCAACGACCGCGGCGTGTGGCTTCAGGACGTCGGCGACAACGACGGCGCGTTCAACATGTACGAGCTCGTCCTCAACTCTATCGACAGGGACAACGTCTGCGCGCTTTTCAACGAGTTCGAGATGGCGCGCGCAGGCCATTCAAAGGCAGTGCGCAAGAAGAACGACATCGAGAAGGTGTTCAAGGCCATCGTCGAAGACAGGGGACGCCGCTATGTCCTCTGGAAGCTCGCGAACGTCTACGGCTACATTAGGAATCCCGAGATATTCGTCCGTCTTGGCTTTGCGTGGGCGAAGTCCGGCCGGCCGGGCGAGGCGCTTAACCAGATCCGCCGAGCAATCGACTTTGTCCCGACCGAACGTCGCTCGAGCTTGCTCAACATGATGGCCGCGCTCTATGCTAGCGACAGCGACGTCAAGAAGTCAAGGGCGACGTATGAAGAGGTCCTTTCCAAGGACGCCGAGAACCACGACGCGCTCGTCGGCCTTATGCGGCTCGAGCTCCTCGAGGGCAACAGTGCGAGGGCAATCGAGTATCTGGAGCGCGCGACGAAGACCGCCCAGGACGATCCGCGGGTTGCAATCGAAGTCGCGATGCTCCATCTCATGAAGAACGAGCTTTCCGAGGCGAAGGCGATGCTTACGAGGTCAACGGATCTCGATCCGGCGAACCTTCAGGCGTGGTCGCTCCTCGCTGCCGTCTCTTTGCAGCAGTTTGACGCGTCGAAGGATCCAGCAGAGAGGGCGAAGCTCCTCAAGAACGTCGAAAACGTCATACTTCCGGAAATGGAGAAGAACGCCAAGGACGTGAACGACTACAGCATCCAGTCCACCCGCGCGTTCCTTTTGCTGCGCCAGGGCAACGAGAAGCGCAAGGCCGCGCGTGACATGTTCGCCGCGGCGATCAAGGCGCGCCCCGAGGTCCAGGCGACGCAAGACATCGTGCTTGGGCTTGACATCGCCCTCAACGACACGGCCGACGCCGAATATCATGCTAGGGAAGTGCTAAGACGCAACCGCAAGGCGCCGCTCGCCAACTACGTTATGGGCTCTCTTGCGCTCCAGAAGGGCAAGTACGAGGAGGCCGAGACGTTCCTTAGGAGGGCCTGCGAGACGACGCGTCCCGTCGTCCTTGCGCAGAACGACCTCGCCGAGGTGCTGAGGCGCACGAAGCGGCTTGAGGAGGCCGAGCGCTACGCCCGTCTTGCCGTTCGCACTGCTCCAGAGCTCTATGTCGCGTGGGAGACGCTTGGATCGATCCTCCTCGATGCCAACGGCGACCTCAACGAGGCTGAACAGTGCATTTCCAAGGCATGCGACCTTTCTAAGTCCGAATCCGGCAAGGAGGAGGACGTCCGCATGCTGATCGCTCTCGCGAGGGTGCAGATCGCGAAGGGCGATCGCCAGCGCGCGAACATGACGATTCGCAAGATCAAGGGGCGCGTGAAGGAACTTTCGGAGTTCGAGCGCGGCGAGTTCGAGGAGCTCAGCAAGAGTGTTCGCTGAACTTCTTCTTGCCGCAACATTTCAGGTTGGGCCGTTTTACGAGCAGCGACCCGTCGACGACTATCTCGCCGTTCGTCCGTTTTACGCCCACGAGGGCGATGTCGACGACGTGCTCTGGCCTGTCTTCACCTCGCATCGCGACTGGTGGAGATTCTGCTTCCTCATGCACTACCAGAGCCAGGACGACGGAGGCTGGCAGTTCGACTTCATGCCGCTCTGGTTCAACGGGCACAAGTCGCAGCGCGGCGAATGTGCCGCGGAGGACTACTGGGGGCTTTTCCCGATCTACGGCCACCATCCGCATCTTCTCCTGATGTATGATATCGACTTTGCGCTGTGGCCCGTCTGGACGCGCTACAGGATGCCGCGTCCTTCCGAAGGGAAGTGGCTCACGACGAACACGGTGCTCTTTCCGTTCTTCAGCTGGCGCGACGACGGCGCCTGGAGCTTCTGGCCTCTTTACGGGATAAACTACCAGCGTGAGAGTGACCATCAGTATGTTCTGTGGCCGATTGCCACATGCGCGTGCTACCGCGAGGACCGCGACACTGCGGGTGCCGGCTGCTCGTGGATGGTCTGGCCTCTTGTCGGGCGCGTTGACCGTGAGCGGGAGCGTCAGTGGCTTTTTATTCCGCCGTTCTTCTCATGGGCCGAGACTTATTCAAAATCCTGGGCAGCGCATGGCAATTCCGCCCCCGAAATGCGTCTTCGCTGTCCTTGGCCGATCTTCGAGTGGGAGTCCAACGCGCGCAGGAGCCGTCTGTCGATATGGCCTCTATACGAGCGCGTCGCTTGGCGCTCTTATGACAAAGGTGACGAAGCCGGGTCTGTCACGCGCTTTGGCTGGAAGCTCATCGAGCTCTACGATAACGAGACGCGCGTGTTTCCTTTCTGGACGAGTCGCAAGGACGATTCGTATTTTCGCCTATGGCCCTTCTGGGAGTCCGAGACCATGAAGGACGGTTCGTCGAAGTCGCGGTTGCTTGCGCTTTTCCCGATGCGTTGGGTTCCTTCCGTGGACCGCAACTGGTCAAAGTTCTGGACGTTCTACGAAAAGGAATCCAATCCCGTCTGCACGTACCATTCGCTCCTGTGGGGGATCATAAGGTGGAGGACGGTTAAGTGACGCAGAAAATCAATGTCTGGCTTCGAGCTTTGAGGGTGAACCAGTGGACGAAGAACGGAATCGTCTTCCTTGCGTGGTTCTTCGCCGTCGCCGACCCGTCGCAGGCGGCGCTGGCACGCGGCATAAGGCCATTCATTCTTGTCGCTGCGATGGCCGTCGCGTTCTGCTTCATCTCAAGCGCGTTCTATCTTCTCAATGACGTTGCCGACTTCGAGGCCGATCGTCTCCATCCGATAAAGAGGCTGCGCCCTGTGGCGGCAGGGCTTGTGTCACGCATTGACGCGGTTAGGGTTGCACTTTCGTTCTTCGCTATCGCGTTGATGTTTCCGTGCTATCTCGTATTTCGCCATCCCGATCGCACGTGGGGCTTTGCAGTAATCCTAATCTACTCCGTGATGCAGTGTGCGTATTCGGGGTTCCTTAAGCGACTTCCCTACATCGACGTCGTGGTTATTGCGGCGGGCTTTGTCCTTCGCGCGATTGCCGGTGCCGCGGCGATGAACGTTCGAATCTCGCCGTGGCTCCTCGCTTGCGCGTTTGCGCTTTCGCTCTTTATCGCGCTCGCCAAGCGACGCCACGAGATGGCTGTCGCCATTGAGTCGCGCGCTGCGCTCATGGGCTACCATCCGGTCGCGCTCGACGTGCTGATGTTCGCCTCGGCTCTTGCGACGCTTGTCGTCTACACGTGGTACACGTTTTCTCCGGAAACGACGGCGCGCTTCGGCACGCGTCTTCTGCCGCTGACGGCAGTGTTCGTCGCGCTCGGGCTTGCACGCTATATCCGGCTCGTCTACTCGAAGGCCGACGTAGGCCGACCCGAGAAGATTCTCCTTTCAGACCGGCCTATGTGGATCATACTTGCGGGCTACGGCGTTTCTGCAGTCCTTGCAGTTCTCCTTCGCTACGTCGTCACCATATCAGAGGTCGGATGAACGACTTTCTAGACAGGCTCGCGGCAAGGCGGCGCTTTGGCATGAGGCCATCCCTCGACGCAATCCGCGGCGTATGTGCCGCGCTCGGTGATCCGCAAAAGAATCTACGCGTGATTCATGTCGCTGGCACGAACGGGAAGGGCGCAGTCTGCGCGATGATTGATGCGTGCCTCAGGGCTGGTGGCCTGAGGGCTTGTAGATACACGTCGCCCCATCTCGTCAGGATAAACGAGAGGTTCTTTGTAGATGGGAAACCTGTCGACGATGTGACTCTCGAGAGCGCGGCGGACAAGGTCTTCCATGCAGATTCCGACACGAACTCACAGCTAACTTTTTTCGAGGCGCTGACGGCCGTTGCGTTTATCGCCTTTTCCGAGGCGAAGTGCGACTATGCCGTTCTCGAAACTGGGCTTGGCGGTCGGCTTGATGCGACGAACATCTGCGCGCCGGAGATCTGCGTCATAACGAAGATTGGGCTCGACCATTGCGACTGGCTTGGCGACACCGTTGAGAAAATTGCGGCGGAAAAGGCAGGAATAATAAAGAAGGGCGTGCCTATAGTTCTTGGAAAGAACGACCCTGAGGTCATTGCAGTCGTGAAAACTCGCGCAAGCGAGGTTGGCGCGCCGTTTTTCTATGCGCCTGACATGGCGGACGAATCTGAGATTCCAGATGGCTTTTCTCTTGAAGGCGCGTTCAACCGCGAGAATGCCGTCACCGCTCTCGCCGCGTTGAAAGTTCTCAAGAAGGGCTCGCGTGATGGGCTTTCTACTGTCGTCTGGCCGGGGCGGTTTCAGAGGGTCGGGCGCTTCATCATTGACGGGGCCCATAACCCCCCGGCAGCTCGTGCCCTTGCCGCCGCACTCCGTAAATACGCACCTTTCGCGGGGTCTGTCCCCACGCTCATCGCTGGTTTTTGCGGCGACAAAGATGTCGACGAGACGTTGCGGATTCTTGCTCCCCTTGTTGGGAAAGGAATCGCTGTCCGCACGAACAATCCACGCTCGCTCGCCCCGGAGGAACTTGCGCAAAAAATGGAATCCGCCGGGATTCAGGCGATTTCATGCGACTCTATCCATTTAGCGTTAGAAAAGATGGGGTCTGTCCCCAATGGTTCTGGGGTTGATACACTCATTTGCGGTTCGCTCTTTCTCGCTGGCGAGGCGCTTGCCGAACTTAGCGCCTTCCCGTGGCAGGCAGACCGTTTCGATGCGGCAGAAATCCTTAAGGTTTGATATAATCTACTGCGATGAAGAAGAAGAGAGGAACGCTTGCACTCGTCTCGCTCGGCTGCGCCAAGAACGCAGTCGACTTGCAGGTCATGACTGGCAATCTTTTGAAGGAGGGCTGGACTCTCTCGCCCGATCCCGACTGCGCTGATGTCGTGATCGTCAACACCTGCTCTTTCATCGCGTCGGCGCGCGAGGAGGCGGAGGCCGAGATCCTTCGCGCGATTGAGCTCAAGAAAATCGGTCGCTACGGAAAGGTCGTCGTCGCGGGCTGCTATCCGCAGAGATATCCAGAACTCAAGGGCGTGTTCCCCGGTGTTGACGAATGGGGCGGAGTGCCGAAGGAATGGATCGAGCCAAAGATGCCGGCGCTTCGTCTTACCGGAAAGGCGTTCGCATATCTCAAGATTGCAGAGGGTTGCGCGCACCGCTGCGCCTACTGCGCGATTCCTCTAATTCGCGGCAAGTACCGCTCACGCCCGCTCAGGTCGATACTCAAAGAGGCGCGTTCGCTCGTGGCGACGGGGTGCCGCGAAATCAACGTCATCGCGCAAGACCCGATGCTTTGGCGCGAGGGCAAGAAGTCGCTTCCTGATCTCCTTTGGGCGCTCGACAAGATTCCTGGCGACTTCTGGGTGCGCGTCCTCTACAGCTATCCGAGCGAGATATCAGAAGATTTCCTCGTATGGATGCTCACTTCGAAACACGCCGTCCGCTACATCGACGTGCCGCTCCAGCACACCGTTCCCGAAGTTCTCGAGAAGATGAACCGCAAGGCAGCGATTGCCGATTCGCTTGCGGCGGCTGAGTTCCTGCGTGACGTCGTTCCCGGGATTACGCTGAGGACGACGATAATGACTGGTTTCCCCAGCGAGACCGAGGCGCGTTTCAGAAAGCTCATGGCCGACTTGCGGCGCATGCAGTTCGACCACCTCGGCTGCTTTGCGTATTCGCCGGAGAAGGGCACGAAGGGCGCGCTGCTTGGCGGGCGTCCTTCGCGCGCGGTTGCGCTCGCCCGAGAGAAGGCGGTGATGGGGCTTGCGAAGGAGATTTGGAGAGCTCGATCCAAGAGGTTTGTCGGAAAGACTTTCCGTGCACTCGTAGTTGCGCCTGGCGTGGCGCGGCTTGAGTCGCAGGCGCCCGATGTCGACGGAGTTACGTATATTGAGGGTAACGGGAATGTCGGCGAATTCGTCGATGTCCGCATAGAGAAGGTCGAGGGCTTCGATTTCAGGGGGAAGGTCGTTTGAAGATGCGTCGCCAGATTCCATACATCAACGAGGAAGTCTCGAACAGGGATTTCAAGTACTATATCTTCGACTGGGACGACAACATTCTCCACATGCCGACGCGCATCAAGATGGAGCATCGCGACACCATCGACAGCCCGTGGAAGCCGGTGGAAGTTTCGACTGCCACCTTTGCGCTTGTTCGTGCCGATGAGGAACACTATCGCGCTCCTGGCGGAGTGTGGGCTGACGCGTTCAGGAACTTCGAAGACGCGCCTGGGCGCGACAACTTCATCGAGGACACGATTGCAGCGCTCGAGAAGATAGAGCATGGCGAGAAGCCGTCACCGAGCTTCTACACGTTCAAGAAGACTTTGATAGAGGGTCGCATTTTCGCCATTGTGACTGCTCGCGGCCACGCGCCTGAGACGATAGAGAGGGCGGTCAGGGTGTTCATCAAGTATGTCCTGACCGAAGAGGAGCGCGAGACGATGATGTCAAACCTTCGCGGCTATCGCCAGTGGATCGACGGAGTTGGCGACGGCGAGTTTGGCACCGACGCGGAGGAACTTGACTACTACCTCGGCATGTGCCGCTATTCTGCCGTCACATTCGAGGGCTTTAAGGAGCGCATGCGCGCAGACCCGATCTATCAGGAGAAGCTTGCGGTCGCGCCGACTGCGGCAAAGCCAGAGCTTGCGAAGGAGTTTGCGATACGTGATTTCGTGGAGCACATTTTCCACATGTTGCGGCGCAACGGCACTTCGGATCGCGCCGTCTCCATTGGCTTTTCTGACGACGACAAGGGCAACGTGAAGTGTGTTTCAGACTACATCCGCTCGGAGCTTTCGAAGCGCTTTGAAGGGATAAAGTTCGTAGTTTACGACACTTCCGACAGCACGCTCAGCAAAGGCCGCAAAGTCTGCGTCTCCGGGCAGCTGAATTTGCCAGGATTCTAAGTTGAGTTGTGAGGCGGCGTTTTTGATATAATACTCGACGTGGAACTTGATGTCAAAGCTGCTGTAGCCGATATTGAGGCGACTCCCGATTTGCTTGAGCGCGCGCTCAAGCTTTCCGGGCTTGTCACCACATTGTTCCAGAAGAGGGGCTTCCCTCTTGTGGTAGTCGGCGGGAGCGCGGTTGAGTTCTATACCGAAGGCGGATACATGTCGGGCGACATCGACTTCTGCCGGAAATCTCTAAAGGCGATTCCGCCTCGTGTCATGCAGGAGGTGATTGCGGAGCTTGGCGGAGAAGGGGTCGCCCGTAGTTGGAAGGTCTGCGGCCTTTTCGTCGACATGCTCGGCATACTGGAGTGCGAATCCACCCTGCCTGCGCGAGAGCTGGAGACACCTTACGGCGTCGTCAAGATCATTCCGCCCGAGCTCGCATTAGTTGAACGCGTGTTGATTGCCTACTATCCGCCGTCCAAGGAACTCCTTCCGACCGCCCGTAAGATGATGATTGCCGCGTTGGGCGATTCGAAGTTTGACTGGAGCGAGGCGGAACGCCTTGCCGCCTTGCCAGACTTTGATGTTCTCAACGAATTGCGTGCGCTGCGCAAGGAGGTGGAGCGTGGCTGATTCGCCCGAGAAAGAAGTCATCAGGATTACATGGGACGAGTGGCTTGCGTCGCGTGCGGCCAAACGCGCCGCACTTGCGGCGAAGGGCCTTTCCGCGCCTTCGCGTCGCACGACTTCGCGTGCTGCCGCCCGTCGCGCGGCGCAGGAGATCGTCAGGGCGCAGTAAGCGTCAGCCTGAAATTGTTGCCCCGCTCCGGCGGGGTATACTTGGATTTGCCGTAGGCGGCGAAATATGCTAAACTATCTGCGTTTTCTTGACAGGGCTTGTGTGCCCTAAATAGAAAGCGAGGTGAAGGCATGCCATACACAGTGCTTGAAAAAGAGATTGAACGGTTGGACGAAACGCAGAAGAACGCTGTCGTCATGTTCGTTCGTTTCCTTCTGTCTCAGAATCCGTCTGTGGCGTCTGTTGTCTCTAAGGAGGACATTGCGACGCAAGGTGGCGACTCACGATGGAATGCATTTGACCGAATCAGGGCAAAGGCGGCCATTGACCACAAAGACCACGAGTGGACGATGGAAGAGATAGACGCAGAGATCGCGGCATCTCGTCGGGAGCGTCGTGAACGCAGACAGGCACCGGCAACAGCATGATCTTCGCCGTCATAGATACGAATGTCATTGTTGCGGCAATGATGTCGAAGCATTCGGATAGCGCAACGGTAAAAGTTATAAACGCAGTCCGTGATGGTCGCTTGAGGCCAGTGTTGTCACCTGACATCGTTGCTGAATATGGCGAGGTCTTGTCGCGTAGCAAGTTTCAATTCGTGGAGGCAGATGTAAGGCAGACGATAGACGCCATTGTCTCTAATGCTATATTTCTTGAGCCGAAGTTGAGTGGCGAGACATTTGCAGACGAGTCAGATAGGGTGTTCTATGAAGTCGCGCTTGCGGGGCAGGATGATGACACTCGCCTTGTGACAGGTAATTTGCGCCACTATCCGGTGTCGCCAATAGTGGTGACTCCCGCGCAAATGATTGCTATCATAGAAGAGCGTTTCTCGCAGTCATAGTCTTGCGCCGCTATGAAGGGAGCGTTCAAATTCCTGTGGCGGGTGGTGGCGAGTGTGTGGATGCCGCCGGTGGCGCTGGTTGGCATTGTGCTGGCCATATTTGTTGAAGATGTGTTGTGGTCTAAGTATCCTGCACTGTTGGTGCGGTGTATGCTTGCCTGCGAGTGGATTGTGTCGAAGCACCTTGGGTTCATTTTAATTCTTGTTTCGGCAATTTCCGCTGTCCTCTTTTTCTACGACCTTGCGCGGAAGAAATGGCGGCGCGCTCTGGCGCGGGTCGGACTGTTTGCAGTTGGATTTGCAACGATGTGGTGGATTGGAGACTGTTACATTCACAATTTTCGGGGCCATCAGGTCTCGGCAATCGAGATTTGCGTTGCGGGAAAAGATACTGCAAAGATTGGGGAAAAGTCCTTCTCGCCCGACGAGCTTTTCAAGATTCTTCGCTTGGTTCATCTGAAAACTCGTGCTGACAGCGTCGCCTTTGTCATTGGTGAGGATATCGGCTTTCAGGATTTCTGGAGCTGTTTCCTCAATCGGTGCAGCGTGGTCGGTATATGGCATTTGGCGTTCAGAACGTCTGATGGGGAGTGGCCGTTTCTTTATACGGACGGAATTCATGTAGATTACATGTGTGATCCAAAAATTGCCGCTGTTCGGATAGGGGAAGGGGGCGTTCTTTCGTTTGAAGACGATTTTCATTTGGATGTTGTGGAAGAAGAAGAGAACAGTGTTGCCAATCAAGGTGGGTTTAACCTTTTCAATGACAGTGAGTCCGCCGTCTTCGGTGATGGTGTATCGGCACGGTATGTCGCTGCGGCTGTTGTGGTCAATTCGAATTGCAGAATATCTCTCGTCGCCGCCTGTGTCAGGCGCTTGAACGAAGCCGGGTTCAGCACTGTGTATTTATTTACATATGAGCGACAGTAGGCGTAATCCTGCCGTTCTAGATAAGAAGTCAAAGTCAAGCTAATCAGATGGGTTGTCATAAAACAATATGAAGGTGTCGCGGGAGGTTGTGGGCGCAGAAAGCGTGGTTGTCGTCACCAGGCCGGTGCAGCTTCCAGGATGCTTTCTCCTTGTCTGGCTCTTGGTCTGGTCGCCGGGGGTTGTGCTCGCGGCGCATCACTTTTTGACGGTGGAGACCATTAAAAGTTCAGGGCTGCTGTCTGGCTTGCCGGGATGGTTGCAGGCCTCGATAGTCATGACGATGCTTTTGTTCATTTGGTGCCTTGCCTTATGGGGAGTCCTTCTCTCGTTCTTTGGCAAGAGAGAGATTCGGCTTGGGGCGAAGTGGGGCGAGTGCTTCACCGGCGTAGGGCGGTTTGGATGCAAGAAGCGTTTCCGCGTCGAGCCGGGATCGAAGCTCCTCATTGAGAAGCGTTTTGTCGAATACGCAGAACGTCCGAGCGGCACGGTCTATTGCTTGGTGCTGCGAAACTATGTCGAAAAGGACCTGCACCTGCTTGACACCTTCGACCTCGGCGAGTGCAAGGACTTGCAGAATGCGCTTGTTGAGAACAGCGACCTTGAGGCCGTGTTGTTCCCGCCTGACTACACCGAGGAGACGCCGCATTTCGCATTCAAGGGCAAGATAAAGGCGCCGCGGAATCGTCAACAAATCCCGAAGAATCGGCCCCGCGAATAATCGCGTTTCCCCATGCCAAGCCACCAAGCTATGCGTGGTTGATTTCGGCGTGGCGGTTTCGCTATAATATGTCCCAAAGCCGTTGAGGATGGGGAACTGCCGCTGCAGTTCTATAGGAATGGTGCGGTGGGTAGTTCAAAACAGGATTGTGAAGTGACACGGAAAGAAAAATGGAAGCGAGCCATACCGATGGCGCTGGTGTGTGCGGCGACATTCGTTGCTGCATTCGTGCAAATCGTCTGTGTTATTACCTTCGTGAACGACGATACGTGCAGAAATTTTGCGAACTCGGTCTGCTGCGTTTGGCTTTTCGTCTCCGTGTTGCCGTTGCTGGTCGTCCTGTGCGGCAGGTGGTATGCGACGGCGATCGCCTACATTCTCGCACTTGGCGCGTTCTGCGCATATACTGCGCTTGATGCCTACACCTGGGAGGCGCCAGAGGGGGAAAGAAACGGGGTGCATGTCTTTTGCGACGGATTCGGGAAGGAATCGATGTATGACGGCGAGGACAACGACCTGGTGAATAGCTTTCGCACTTTTAAGGAGTCGTTTATAAGGACGGCCGACAGCAAGGAGATATCAGACTCGCTGTTGGCAATTGCAAAAATTCCGGAAAGCGAACGCAAAAAGCGAGGCGACAGTCTTTTGCGGCATGTGGACACGCCAGACCCGCTTGCCCCGATGCTGAAACCACTCAGGCATCTGCGGATCAAGGACGGCTGGATGCTGGACTGTCTTGTAGAAGGCAGCGCCGACAGCGCCGCATGGGTCAAGTTCTGCATGAGAAGGGGTGACGAGACGACCGATGTCGAGTATGTCCTCGACGGAACGCCCGAAAGCGCATGGGAGCGCGTGTTGATGGATTTCGCGGAGTCACAGTTCTTCCTTGTCTGGCATGCCGGTGCAGCAGGGAAGTGTATTGTGACCTCTGCCAAAAGGTTTAAGTATGAGGCCACAACACTGGAGGGCGGCGCAAAGGCGTGGAACACCTTTTCTCCCTTGACGCGATTGCTGTTGCGGAGAAAAGACCTTAGACCATCAGTATCGGTTGAAGGCGGGGTGGCAACAGTTTCGTTCTGCATGTTCAGTTCGTTTCAGGGTTTGATTCGTAGTTGTTGCAAGGTAGACCTCAAGACGGGCGAGATAAAGAGCGAAGATTTCGAGATACTTGCGCCATATCATTGCGGTGTCATTTTCTGAACAGTTGGCGACAGCCACCACAGAACCGTTGTAAAAGGCCTGTTTGCGCGGTGCTGACGGTTTGCGCGACGTGTGGGTACGGGCCGCGTGGTGACACCGCGCAGAGTGGAATTATGCTATACTATCCATCGTGAGCAAGGATCTGTATATTCTCGCTGGCGCGAATGGTAGCGGCAAAAGCACAATTTCCAAGGTTCTGTTGCCGGGGGAGGGCATTGTATACATCAATCCTGACGACATAGCGCGAGAAATCAATCCCGCTGATCCTGTTGCGGCTCGCATTGAGGCTGGGCGTGAGGCTATTCGAAGAATTGATGCCTTGCTTGATCGGGGAGACTCGTTTGCCGTTGAATCTACGCTCTCAGGCAAAGCCCATGTCAAAATGATTGAACGAGCGAAATCGCTCGGTTACACGACGACGATTGCCTATGCGTTTGTTGACTCGGCGGCGGTTTGCATTGAGCGGATTGCAGTGCGTGTGAAGAATGGAGGTCATGACATCCCGCCAGAAGATGTCCTGCGCCGCTATGGACGCAGCAGGGAGAATTTCGCCAAGGTTTACGCCCCGATTGTAGACCATTGGATGCTTTATTACAATGGTGGAAATGACTTTGTCCTTGTCGCACATGGCAATGGGGCTGTCAATGTGATTGCGAGTGAACGGTATAACAAGTTCATGGAGGGGTTATGCCTGAAATAGTGGAAAAGATGACTCGTATCGGCAACACGGCCGTTCATGCTGCGCAGGAAGAAAACCGGCGCAAGGGTATACCCAATGTCTATGTCCTGAACGGAACGATTGTTTGGCAGTTGCCGGATGGTTCGGTCACGACAAAGCGTCCGGACGCGTTGCTGGCACCAACCCCCAATGATGCCGCTGGCAGACCCAGCATCTGATTTTTGCAATCAGTATAATATGTCCCAAAGCAGTTGGGAAAGAGGAAAGAGGCAGAAAGCAACGAAATGGGCGATAAAAAGAGCAACGCCAATTGGGTGTATCCCCATTTGATCATATTTGCTGCGCTTGTGGCATTTGCAATGTCGGGGTGCAATAGTTTTACGGACACAAACACTTCTTCGCCCAATGCTGACGGCGATAGAGTGCGCGCGTCATTTATAATCACTGAAAACCCTGCCAGATGCGAGTGTGATGATGAGGGCGTAAAGGTTACGAGAGACGGATTTCGCGCGGCCATTGCACGGCTTGCAGGAATGCCGCCCGGGAAAGAACTGGACTTGTCCGTTACGACCGACTATCTTTGCTGTGATTATGAACGGGAATTGTCCGCACTGTCGTCGCTGACTAATTTTTCGGCAGTGTCGCTGGCTGTTCGCCGTGCCCATGGCGAGCTCGACCTCTCGGCGCTTGCCAAACTGCCATTGCGCCATCTGACGATTGACCGGCCTTTAGGTTGGAAATTGCCTTTGCCCAAAGTGTTGGGCCTGGAATCGTCGTCTGTAGAAGGGCTCACTTTGATTGGCTGTCATGGCGTAAATGGCTTTTGCGACTTGCCGAAGTTGAAAGTCGTAGAATGCAAACTGGATGTGTTGGGAATGTATGAAATCTCATCAGCGGAAATAAGAAGCCGATTCCCGTCTGTCGAGCGCGTGTTCGGCAACGGCGTCTATCCTCCAGATCTTCCGCCGTTCATCGCCACAAATGCCATCACTTCGCTCAGTTATCGTGAATGGGGGGCGTTGAGCGGCCCGGACGAGCGTTATTCCATCGATTTTGCGAATAGGCGAGTGTTCGTTGAAGTCTACAATTATCGTTTCTTGCGCGAGACGAAGAACCCCTGTGTCCTAAAGGGCGAGAGACTTTGCCTTCGAAAAGACTGGGAGAAAATACTGGCTTGCATTGAAGAAGTAAATATAGACAGCTGGGTGGACAATTATCGCAATCCCAATATATGCGATGGAACATTGTGGCAATTGGAACTTTTCAGCGGCACTAATGTAATCAGGCGAATCAAAGGCGACAATGCTGCACCGCCGGAGTTCAAGAAATTCTGCACAGTGAAGCAGGTTGCTTTCGACAAGTTTGGGGGATGCTCGCTTTGGTATCCAAAGCAGCGTGATGAAATGATGAAATTGATAGAGGCCGCAGAGAAAACGGCGGAGACAGAATCGGCGGAGACAGCAACTGTAATTCTCGAATAAAATTTTCTGGCATTGTCTAAGAGCATGGCTCTCCGCCTCTTGCGCTCCAGCGCAAGGGAAAAGAAAGCAAGGAGGATGAGGGGAGCGGGGAGAAGGAGGAAGGGAAGAGAAACCAGCCCCTCGCATGTTCGGTCACGCAGCTTTTCTCTTTCTTGTCGCAATGGCGTTGCGTTTCGTGGATTCCGGTTCTGGCCTTGGCGTGAAGTCCGGGTCTCTTGCGATCCTGTTGAGCAGCGACAGGAGCTTTCGCATCGTCGGCACCATGGCCCATTTGTGGGGATGCCCCTCCGCGCGTTTCTTGCGGTAGTATGCGCCCAGGATCGAGTTCCACATCAGGGAGGCCGTCGCCGCCATGTAGAGCGCGTTGCGCACGTCCTGGCGACCGCCCCATATTCTCCGAAGCCGATCCCTGGACCCGCTCTGGTCTTCCTCCGGAGAGATGCCGACGAGCCGGTTTAGCTTTTCGTCGGAAAGCGTCCCGATCTCCGGCAGCCCCGCGAGAATCGATATCGCCGTGATCGCCCCGACTCCGCCGACTTGCGTGAACCGCTCGCACAGTTTGTTCGTGCTGTCGTTCTTCCGCACGGTCTCGAGGCACAGGCGCTCCGCCTTGGCGATCAGCTTGTTAATGCGCTTTATCTGCTCCTTCAGCAGGGCCTTCATGTCGGGGTCGACCTCGGTCTCGAGCCTGTTTACCATGGCCGTGCGCGAGTCCGACATAGCCTGGCGGAACCTGGCCCGCCGCTTCAGCTCCACGGCTTCCACGTCCTTCTCCTCGAGGACGCGCACCCCTATCTTGTCCGCGAAGCGGGAGATGAGCGCCGCGTCGATCGAGTCGTTCTTCGAGAGGCACCCCTCGGCCCTGGCGAACTGCCGCACGCGCAGGGCGTCGGCGTAGGCCACGGGGATCCCGAACTTGTGCATGAAGGCGATCAGCTCCAGCTCGTAGCCGCCAGTGGGCTCGACGCAGACCGTCGCCCCGGCCTTCCTCGCGAGGTCGCGGAGTTCCCTGAACCCCGCGACGCCGTTGTCGAGTTCCTTCGCCGTCGGGCGCATCCCTTCCTTCTGCGCCGGGACGAACACGTCGAGTTTCTCCTTGGAAACGTCGACCCCAATGTGCACAACGTCTGATTTCATGCTATACTATCCTTGTCTGGAGGCTGAACCGGGAGACTAGACGACTCCCGAAACGCCTACGCAACTGTTGAGCCTTTAGACGAAACGCGGCGGGGGCTATGCTGTCCCTGAGAGTTAGACCTCTGGACCCTGAAGAGCCTCACCGCCGCAGGCCCGCCGAGGAAGGCCTTTCTCGGCGGGCCGTTCTGTCCGGACACTCGTCCGGCTGAACAGTGGGATAGTCTACCAAATCCCGATTAGACAAGACCCCGCGGAACCGTTGTAAAAGGCCTGTTTGCGCACGGTGTTGAGTGCGCAAGTAGTTAAGCGAGCCGACGATAAGTCGGTGAGCGCGGATGCTACGAAGAAAAACGCGCCATTTAGTGACTTGCCGTGAGGAAATGAAATAAAAAAAGAGGCGCCCGGCGTGAAGCCGAGCGTCTCTTTTTCAGAACTTTCTGCGGTAGCGAGGCGGTGGAGCGAATGTCCGAGCGAGCGGATACGGCGTATTCGCCGAGGGTCCGCGAGGAGGAGCATTCGGCCGCCGCCTCGCCGCTGCTTAGCAGACGCCCTGCGCGACCATCGCGTCGGCGACCTTCGTGAAGCCGGCGATGTTTGCACCGACAACGTAGTTGCCTTTCTTGCCGTACTTGGCGGCGGCTTCCCACGCGTTGTCGTGAATGGCCTTCATGATGCCCTTGAGCTTCGCATCGACTTCCTCGCGGCTCCAGGAGAGGCGCTCGGAGTTCTGCGACATCTCGAGACCCGAGGTCGCGACGCCACCGGCGTTCGACGCCTTGCCGGGCGAGTACATGATCTTCGCCTTGACGAACGCGTCGATCGCGTCAGGCGTCGAAGGCATGTTCGCGCCTTCGCCGACGAGCGTGCAGCCATGCTTGAGGAGGTACGCGGCATCCTTGCCGTCGAGCTCGTTCTGGCGGGCGCACGGGAACGCGGCGTCGATCTTGTCGACGAGCTGCCAGCTGTTCTTCTTAGCGACGAACTGGACGCCCTTGGCCTTGATCTCGCTGAGCTCGCCGCGCTTGACCGTCTTGAGGTTCATGACCTCGGCGAGCAGGTCGGGCGTGATGCCGTCCTTGACGACGATCGAGCCGGAGCGGTCGGAGAGCGTGAGCACCTTCGCGCCGAGGTGCATGAGCTTCTGGGCCGCGTAGGTCGCGACGTTGCCAGAACCGGAGATAACGCAGCGCTTGCCCTCGAAGGTCTGGCCGCGCTTCGCAAGCATGTTCTCGGCGAAGTAGACATCGCCGTAGCCGGTCGCCTCGGGGCGGATCAGCGAGCCGCCGAAGGAGAGACCCTTGCCCGTGAGAACGCCCGTCCACTCGTTGGCGAGGCGCTTGTACTGGCCGAAGAGGTAGCCGATTTCGCGGCCGCCGACGTTCATGTCGCCTGCGGGGACGTCGGTGTCAGGGCCGATGTGGCGGAAGAGCTCCGTCATGAAGCTCTGGCAGAAGCGCATAACCTCGGCGTCGCTGCAGCGCTTGCCGGGGGTGTGGGGGCTCTGCTTCGGGTTGAAGTCCGAGCCGCCCTTGCCGCCGCCCATCGGAAGCGTGGTGAGCGAGTTCTTGAAGACCTGCTCGAAGGCGAGGAACTTGAGGACGGAGAGGTTGACCGAGGGGTCGAAGCGGAGACCGCCTTTGTATGGGCCAATCGCGCTGTTCTGCTGGATGCGGTAGCCGCGGTTGACGCGGACTTTGCCCGTGTCGTCCACCCACGGAACGCGGAATATAACAACGCGTTCAGGCTCGACGATGCGCTCGAGAATCGCGTTCTGTTCATACTGCGGATTCGCCTTGAGAACCGGGTCGAGCGTGAGGAGCACTTCCTCGGCGGCCTGGATAAACTCGGGTTCGTTCGCGTTCTTCGCCTTGAGGTTCTTCAAGACGCTGTCAACGTATTTGCTCATGTTAACCTTCGTTGTTTGTTGTTGTTTCGGTACAAGACCTTTGCTTAGAATATTATAGCAAAAATTGTGCCACTTGGCTTGCGTGGGGCGTTTTCGGGTTATTTGTTACAAGCTTTGTAATTCTTCAATTTTACAATTACATGATTTGTAACATTTGGTGGCTTCTGTTACATGATGTTTCCAATGGCATGGTAATTGCTTCATTTGATATAATATGCGTCACCACAAAATGAGCGAGATTGAGGATAGATTAACGTCCGAGATGGCCGTTCTGCGCGAAATTGCCTCTGCGGTTGCGCGGGAACGCGATGTTCGCAAGCTTCTTGAAAACGTCCTTGGCATCCTTGAGCGCAGCATGGGAATGTTGCGCGGGACATTTACACTTCTTGAGGGCGACGAGCTTAGAATCGTCGCCTCGACTCGTGCGCTCAACGCCGAGGAACGTGCGCTTGGCCGCTATCATGTAGGCGAAGGCATCACGGGTCTTGTCGCCAAGACCGGCAAGGCCGAGGTCGTTTGCGATGTTCGCAAGGATCGCCGCTTTTTGAACCGCACGCAGTCGCGCGGCCCGGACGAGGCGCTTTCGTTCGTCTGCGTCCCGCTGATCCATCGCGGGCAAATCATCGGTACGCTCGCGGCGGACCGCGCTATGACGGGTCAGACGAGTGCGCTCGCGCACGATGTCGAGCTTCTTGAGATCATCGCGAATCTCGTCGCCGAGGCGGCGTTCGTCTGCCGCGAGGAGGATCGCGAGAAAGAGGCGCTCGTCAACGAGAACCGCCGCCTTCGCGGGATGATTGCCGAAGAGACTCCCGGTCGCATCATAGGCAGCTGCCCTGCGATGCGCGCTGTCTACGAGCAGATACGCCAGGTCGCGCCAAGCGGGGCGACTGTGCTGATACGCGGCGAGAGCGGCACGGGCAAGGAGCTTGTCGCGCAGGCGATACAGAGTCTTTCGCCGCGCAAGGACAAGCCGTTTGTCGTGCTGAACTGCGCGGCGCTTCCAGAGGCGCTTGTCGAGTCAGAGCTTTTCGGCCACGAGAAGGGCGCGTTCACCGACGCGCGCGAGCGGCGCATTGGCCGCGCCGAGGCCGCGAACGGCGGCACGCTTTTCCTCGACGAGATCGGCGATCTCTCGATACCGGTGCAGGTGAAGCTTCTCCGTTTTCTCCAGGAGCGCACGTTCTCGCGCGTAGGCTCGAACGAGATATTGCAGAGCGATGTCCGTTTCATCGCGGCGACGAGCCGCGACCTCGAGGAGCTGATGGCGAAGAAGCTTTTCCGCGAGGACCTCTACTATCGGCTTTCTGTTTTTCCGATTGCCTTGCCGCGACTTGCGGAGCGTGCCGACGACATCGTTCTTCTCGCGCAGCAATTCCTCACGAAGATGAGTGTGAAGTACGAGAAGATCGTTTCGCAGATTTCCTTTCCCGCGCTCAATGCGCTAAAGGCGTATTCGTGGCCGGGCAATGTGCGCGAACTCGAGAACTGCATCGAGCGCGCGGTGCTTACGACGCGCGACGACTGCATCCACAGCTACAATCTTCCCGCGACCGTCCAGACCGAGGAGTTCAGCGAAGATCCTTTCGGAGGCGGCAATCCGTCGCTTACGCTTGACGAGCAGATTGCCGCTTTCGAGCGGCGGATACTCGAGGATGCTCTGAACAGGCACGGCGGCAACCACTCTGCCGCCGCCCGCGAACTCGGCCTTTCGCCGCGCATGATGAGCTATCGTCTCGCGCGTTCCGGCTCTTCCGCATTCAAGGGCGGAAAGAAGTAATAGCGGCGGCTTGCTCGTTGGCGTCGGCCGAAAGCGAGGCCTGCGCCCGACCTGCTCGCCCGACCCGCAGTTTGCGGGCGCCCCACCAGCATGATTTTGACGCGCGCGCCTTCACGCGCGCCCTTTACGCTGGCGGTCAAAATCACGCTGGGCCCGCAAACATGCTCTCGTGCGCCAGTCGGCTCTCCGGCCTCTGACCTTCGCTTTTGCCGCCAACTTCGCTTCGCGCTAATTTCGCTTGTTGTCGGCGCCCGGAAGCTCCTCCTCGCGGAACCTCGGCGAATACGCCGTATCCGCTCGCTCGGACTTCCGCTCCGCCGCCAACTTCGCGCTACAACTCCAGCTCTTAACTCCAACTCCCTCTGCGCACTCTGCGCCCCTGCGCCTCTGCGTTAAAATAAATTGCAATTTTGCATTGAAATATCATCTTTATGATTTGCTAAAACACTTTTTTTAAAAAAGTTCACTTTCCCCCTTGCGCGTGCAAGCGCACTTTGGTAAACTATCCACCCGTTCGCCCCGAAAGGGGCCAGAACACTCGATCTTTGAAAGTTGGCGCTTGAGAAAACAGCAAATGCTTGTGCAAGCATACATAAGCTCAAATTCTTTTTCTGAGAGTTTGATTCTGGCTCAGAACGAACGCTGGTAGCGTGGATTAGGCATGCAAGTCGAACGGGATCCGGGAGGTAGCAATACTTCCTGGTGAGAGTGGCGGATTGGGGAGGAACACG
>JAFQYM010000070.1 GCA_017406465.1 Kiritimatiellia bacterium
TGCAGAGGGTGACCGATGTGCGCGAGTCTCGCCAGACAAACGAATAAGCGACAACGCAAGTGAACCTCTCTCGTGAAGTCTCGTTACTTAAATCCCGAGTGGCCAGTGTTCTGACATCATGAAGCCAACAGGATTCCGCCGGACTGGCTTGTGCGGATGGCAAGCTCCCGCGCGGCGGCTGTTTCCGGGCGGGTGCTGAAACAGGCGCGGTAAATCCGCTGCGATGAAAGAGGGGAAACATTGCTGAAGTAACGCAAGGAAATATGACGAGAGTCACGAAAGGAGAAAAATGAGAAAGCTATGCGGAACAATCCTGGCGGCACTGCTGCCAGTTGCGGTCTGCGCCGCGACGTACAAGGTGGATATTGACAGGAGCGACGGATTGTACAGGTGCGGCGAGACCGCCACGTTCACGGTGCGGGTTCTCTCTACGAACGCGCTGGCTGGAGCCGCGAATCCCTATGCGATGCTGGACAACTTCGGTTCGTCCGTGCTGACCAACATGCCGTTCGACGTGACGGTTACGGGAGTTGCGTTCACCGTGTCCGGCACGCTCAGCGAACCTGGATTTTTGAGGCTTTCGCTACCGCCGACGAAGAGCGGACGAGACGATCCGTATGTATTCAGCGTCGGCTTTGAACCGGAGAAGATCAGGAAGGGCAGTCGGTCGCCGGACGATTTTGACGCATTCTGGGCTGCGGCGCGCGCGCGACTCACCAGCGAGGTTCCGCTTGACGCGCAGATGACAAGAGTGCCGGAGCGAAGCACCTCCGCGTTCGATTTCTATCGCATTTCGTTCGCAACGTTCGGACGCCGTGTCCATGGCTACATGAGCGTCCCGACGGACAAGTCGAAGGCACCGTTTCCGGTGGACTTCGGCGTGAACGCAGCGGGGTTCGGCGACTGGACGAACGACATGCAAGGGGAGCGGGACTCGATCCGGGTGCAGTTCAGCGTATATCCGTTCGAGCCAGACTGGAGGTGGAAGGCGCTCGGACTTGAGTCAAAGTACAAGGCAATGGACGCCGAAGTCCAGGCCAAGTACGGCGCTACGCGCTACTGCCAGGCGGGCATCACGGAGTCGCGCGAGGCGTATTTCTTCTACCCGGTCATTCTTGGAATAGACCGTGCCGTGGACTGGATTGCGGCGAGGCCCGACGTGGACAGGTCGCGCTTCCGCTACCAGGGCACTTCGCAGGGGGGTGGCTTCGGGTTCTACCTCTGCGGACTCAACCACACGTTCACGCGTGCGGCGTTCTACGTCCCTGCGATAACTGACACCATGGGCTATCTCGCCGGCCGCGAGAGCGGCTGGCCGCAGATCGTGGAAAACAACTCATCGACTCCCGAACGCCGTGCCGCCGCAGAGAAGTGGGCGCCTTACTTCGACGGTGCGAACTTCGCCTCGCGCATCAAGTGTCCCGTCCGCGTAGCCGTGGGGTTTTCGGACATAACATGCCCTCCTTGCGCAGTGTACGCCGCTTACAACGTGATCAAAGTCGCAGACAAGGCAATAGGCAACGGAATCGGCATGACGCATTCCTGCTCGGAAAGGTTCTACTCGGAATTCGGCGCATGGACCAAGAGTGTCGAAGGGTCTAGCATATTGATACAGAAGCATTGATCGGGTGGGGGACCCCGCGCAACGCGCGTTTTACAGGGCTTTCCGCGATTTCAACCCTCTGAATGACCTCGGAAGCGGGTAGAAACCACGCGAAGCGGCTGTTTCCGGGTGGGCGCTTGAGCAGGCGCGACAAATCCGCCGCGCTTGGCATGGACAGGGATGAACATTTGTTTTCGAGATACGGTGAGTGGCGTCGCGGCAAATCCGCCGCGATAGGAATTACATAGGATGAATCTCTGTCTTTTCTTCGAGGGTACGGGGCGGGGCGTCGCGGGCAAGGTAA
>JAFQYM010000089.1 GCA_017406465.1 Kiritimatiellia bacterium
GAACGCATAGAGCGCAACGGAGAGGACGAGAAGCGATGCGACTGTAGTGCTCCAGCCGATTATAATCGCGGTCTTTGCGGGCCTCGCCTCGCCGTTCGCTTTGCTACCGTCCGCAGCGACGACCTTGATCGCCTTTATCCCCTTCGCCCGCAGCGCCGAAAACACAGCTTCGCGCGTAGCGGCCTCCATCGCCGCCTCGTGCCGCGCCCCGTCGCTCGTCTTGTATGCGTAGGTGTATTTCATCACGATGATTTTTTTAAGATTTTTCGCCGCCCCCTTTACGCCGCATCGCGAATTTGGTACAATACCGACGAACCCCTTGATGGGTTGCTAACCACCCGCTGAGCTACGGCAATGCGGTGCGGGGCCGGACGAAAGTCCGGCCCTTGCCTTTGAAGACCATAATAACGCAGATGAAGAAGACGATTTTTTATGTCGATGGATTCAATCTCCATCATGGGTTGCTGAAAGATACTCCCTATCAATGGCTCGATCTCGAACGATTTGCCACTGCGCTTCTTCCAAGACCGGACGAGCATGAGATAGTTGCCGTCAAATATTTCACGGCCAGAATAAGATACAATCCGGCAGATCCTCATGCCGCATTCAACCAAGATCGATATCTTGATGCCCTTGGCTCTCTCGCGAAGGTCAAGATCGTAGAAGGATTCTACAAGCGATTTCAGGTAAAACTCCCATTCGCAAAAGAACCTTGCAAAAGCTGCGAGAAAGCTCCCTATGGCATTGTTTACAGGACAGTCGAGAAGCGCTCCGACGTCAATCTTGCCACAGAGATGATGGCAGACGTCATGCGCAAGTCTGCTGACACTTTTGTAGTTGTCAGCGGGGATGTGGACTTTGCCGCGCCACTTTGCTTCATTCGCCATGAAATGGGCTTGCGCACACTGGTGTTTAATCCGCATGAGAATGTGTGCGAAGAACTTCGCCGATTTACCTCCTACTACAAGAGCATCCCCCGCGACTTGCCTGCAAAGTGCCAGCTTCCCGAAACGGTTACGCTTGCGAACGGCAGCAAAATCCATCGTCCTCCGGCGTGGAAGTGAAGGCCTCGTCTCTTTCTGCGCCATTCTCATCGCCTCAACTCAGAAAGCCAGACCCATTTTGTAGAAGCCAATCACTTCTCCGTCTTCTTTTCCTCGGGCTTGATCTTGATGGGCGCGGTGGGGAGCGCGTGAACCTTGTCCCAGATCGCCTTTTGCACGTCGTTCGTCGGAGGATTCGCCCATCCTTCTTCGCATGCCTTGCGGTAGGTCGTCAGGCGGTATGGTTTCACGCCGAGCGACAGAAGATACCGCTGGCAGCGCATCGGCCCGTCGACAGGGAGATTGTCCGTCTCGAACTTGTCGAGGTCCTCGGCAGACCCGGCAAACGAGAGCAGGTTCTGCTTGTATGTCGACGATATTCCGCCAAAAAGCATGCACCCAATGCGGGCGCACTCCTTCTTGACCCGCGCCTCGAGGAACTGCGCCTTCTCCCCGCGCCCCTCGGCGAGGCGTGCCACGTTGACGAACGCCCATCTACCCTCGGGCGCGACGAGCGATATCGGCATCTTGTCGTCGTCAATGACATAGAGCGACAGTTCGCCCTCTATCTTTGGCGCGGCGAAATCGAACTTCCCCTCGGTGATGTCGACCGGCGTGCGCAGCACATCCTGCATTTTCTTCCTCGCCGCCTCGACAATCTCCGCAGACACCCGGCTCTGGGCGTTGACAAAGAAGATCTTCTTTGTGTTCTTGTAGAGCGCGATGATCTTCCCCCCGGTCTCGCGTTCCGCGATTGAGGCGACGGTCTCCGGCTTTGCCGCCACTGCCGTCTCCTGGACTTCGGCACGCGCCGCAACTGACACTGCGACGGCAACTGCCGCCGAAAGCACTATCCTCTTCATTGTTCACTCTCCTTTTTGACGATGTTCTGGTATTTCATTGCAAGTCGCGACATCGAATTGAGCTCGATCGGGGCGATGCCTTTTTCCTCGAGCATCTTGTTGACGGCCTTGATCACGTCCTCCGCGTCTGCCGCGCCTATCTCGCCCCTGTGGAGCATAACCGTCGCCTCCTTCTCCAGCTGGGCGCGGTATCGCGCCAGCTTCTGCAGTTCTGCCCGCGCCTCGTCCATTATCTTACCGATGTCTTCGCCGCGGTCGAGCGCGTCCTTGAGGTTCAGCTTCGCCTCGATTACCGCCCGCTTGAGGTTCTGCTCGTATTCCGAATCGTCCTTGCTGACGATGATCGGCTTTTCAAGCGACTTCAGGAAGCGGCTCTCGAAGTCGGGGCCGACCGACCTGTTCCCGATTACCATCGTGCCCGGCTCCGTCGCAAGGACGAACGCGATTTCGTTGTCCGCACGGGTCTCGAAGATGTGATACTTGCCGTGCTTCGCCTTCGGCTGGTCCTTGTCCGGCGGCGGCCACGGATGGAACATGCGCCAATACTTCACCTGCGCTTCGGTTAGGTTGTTCGTCTCGCTCTCGGGAAGCCTGCGGAGCTGGATGTTGTCAAGCGCGGAATAGTCTTTCGGCTTTGGCTGTGGGGTCGGCTTCTCCGCCGCCGGAAGCGGCGCCTTGGCGGGTCGCTTCGGTCTTTCTGGCGCGACCGGCTCCGGCGCCCTCCGCGCCAGCCACCACCACGCGCCCGCCGCAAGCGCGACGACGGCGAGCGCGGCAAATGCGCCGCGCATAATCGACGGGCTCTTCTTCGCGCCGCCTACAGGCCGCTTCGCCGCCGAAGTGCCGTTTGTGTTCTTTTCGCTGCTGCCGTTCCAGGCCATTTGCCGCTCCTTGAAGTCGAGCGGCGGAAGGGAAATCAATAGCGCTGGGCGAATTCCCAAATGTCTTCAGGACCGATGTCGATCTCGTCGGGCCACACGAGAGTGCCGTAGCCGACAAACACCTGCCGGAAGAAATCCTTGTCGTTGAGTCGCTTCCAGTAGGGCTTGTCGAGATAGCGCGTACAGTCGAAAATGCCGCGCTCGCCGGTGTCGAACTCGACATCGACCTTGTAGCCGTCAAGCGGCTTTGCAGCGACAATATCGTGTATCGTCTCCATCCCTATTCTCAATTTCCCTTACGCCGTGTAGTTTACCATTTGCCCTTTGATTTTGTCAAAAAGCCCGCCCGCGCATTGCGGACGGGCTTTTCTGATTTCAGTATCAAGTCGATCTGGCTTTTCAACCTTTCAACTTTTCAACCTTTCAACTGCTTGTGCTCTTACGCACGCTTGCGCTTGAGCGCGAGGCCCGCAACGCCGAGGAGGAGCAGAAGCCCGCTCGTCGGTTCAGGAGCCGCCGCCGTCCAGTTCCCAGGAGTAAGCGTAGCGGTGTTTGGAATATTGAAGTTTGCAATATTCGTCGTCGTAGCACCCGGTGTCTTGACACTGTTTGACACACCTGTCACGACATACTTCACACTATCACCAAAAGAATCGTCATCAACGATTACGGCAAAAAGTGTGGTTGCGGATGTCTTTTCAGGGACACCTGAAGTGGCAAGGTCAACGCCGGAAACTCCAATGTATCCTGCTGTAGTAACCGTGCCCTTGAGCGCAGACAGAGAGTTGCCTGTGAGGTAGGTCTGAAGGTCTGCCGCGTTAAGGCCTTCAATTGCTGATGTGACAGCCGCAACTGTCGTGGCACTCGTTCCTTTTGTGCAGAACACGTATGCCGCGCCAGATGTTAGGTCTTTGCCATCACTACCTTTTAGTCCGCTGACCGACCAGGAGACCGATGCCGCCTGCGTCAACACGGCAACGCATGCAACCGCCGCCGCAATTATCAGTTTCTTCATTTTGTTTTCCTTTTTGTTTGGCGGATTGGGGTCAATCCGCCATATGTTTTTGTCTTCTGCGAACGACCCTTTGCCGTCCACTGAAATTATTCTCCAAATTCAAGATAAGAGCCAATCTCTTCCTGCTTGTCATCCTCGAAGTAAGGCGCCTGATAGAGAAAACCCTCGCCAGGAACAAATTCCTTGTCGGCAAAAACATTCTGTCCGAGAGTTGAATCCATGTAATACCAACCTGCTATGCCAGAGGGCGTAGCGGTTGAACCCGCAAGGAAGTAGGAATATGTCTGAATCACTTCACCGTAGTCATCAATTTCCTGGATGATTGCACCGCCGTCCTCGAGTTCTGTCGCCGCTTCCGCAGTCGCCTTGGGCGTCAGCTTCTGAATCGAGAGATTAGAGAAGCGGAAGTTAGAGCGATGGCAATAACCAGAAACTTCGCTGTAAACCGACTTCGTGTTGTTGGTGTTCACTTCGCCAGACGTCGAGAAGGACGAGCCGATTTCGTCGCCACCAGCATTCTCAAAGTAAGGTGCCTGATAGAGAAAGCCCTCGCCGCGGACAAAGGTCTTGTCGGCATAGACATTCTGGCCAAGTGTCGAATCCATATAATACCATCCCGCCTTGCCAGCTGGAGTGGCAGTCGACCCTTTGAGAAAGTATGAATATGTCTGAATCACTTCACCATAGTCATCAATCTCCTGAATGATGGCACCGCCGTCCTCAAGCTCAGTCGCCGCATTTGTGGGCTTCTGAGGGATGATACTCTGAATGTCATAGGTATCGGTTCCGCCGCCGGTGGTGATAAACGTTCCACCGCGCTGCATATAGCCCGATACATCATTCTCAACATTAATATAGCCGACGATGTTGGCCGATTCAACGGCCAGCAGTCCACCGCACATCGCTGCCGCAGCAGCACAAAACGCGACTTTCTTC
>JAFQYM010000090.1 GCA_017406465.1 Kiritimatiellia bacterium
CGCGGTCGAGGCGCGTTCTTTTTGCTTCAGGAGGTGTTCCAGGCGCTATTTTCGAGCGCGCCCGCCTCTTTTGTGAGCGCGCGGGCATCGAGCCCGCGCGGGTTCGAGTCCGTCGCCTGTCTTTCCTGCCGTCCTTCTACGCCGCGAGCATGAGCTTCAGCAGCTTGTCGTCGTCCCATGTGAGTTCCTTTCGCTTCACGCTGATTCCGCCGAAGACCGACTTGTCGAGCCTCAGCACGTTTATGACGACGTGCCGCAGCATCGCGAGATTCTCCGCGAGGTCTTCCCGCCTCGCCCGGGACCTGTCCTCGTCGAAGTCCATGTCGAGTATCCAGTGCATCGCCTCGACACCCCAGTGCGCGCGTATCGCCTCGAGCGCGCGTTTCGGGTCGACCGGCAGCGACGAGATGAAGAACCGCGTCTCGCTTGTCGTCTTCCTCGTGCTCTTGTCGTACACGACGGACTCGACCATGCAGACGCTCCTCAGCCCCGCCCATTTGTCCCTGTCCTCGAACCAGTCGATGTCGTCCGTCTGCCAGCACGTGCGCGTCTCCACGCGGCCGTGGCCATTGTCCACTGTCTTCGCCTTTCTGAACTTCTTCCTGAACGCCGGATCCTGCATGAACGCGCGTATCTCGTCATGCATCGTCGACTGGTTGCCCTTGAGCGATATGACGTAGCCCGCGCCGCGCTTCAGTATCTTCCTGACGATCTTCTTCTGGCATCCGGCTGCGTCTATCGTGACGATTGCGCCCTTGACGTACAGAACGTCGAGAAGGCATGGTATCGCCGTGATCTCGTTGGACTTCTCGTCGGCCTTGACCTGCCCGATGACGAGCTTCGTCCGGCTCGAGTAGGCGCTGACGATGCAGGGCATCTTCCCGTCCTTCGTGAGCGCGCGCCTGAGGAGCTTGCCGTCTATCGATATGACGTCGCCGTCGACGTCGGCGACGGACTCCAGCCACTTCACTGTCGCGGCGTTGAAGCGCTTCGGGTCGATCTTCCCGAGGACGCGGCGGAACGTGTCGTGGCTCGGGATGCCGTTCCGGAGGGGCAGGAACTTCTTGAGGAACCTGAGCTTGGCCCTGCCGAAGCGCTCGAAGTCCGTCGGACCCTTCGCCCCGTCGATCATCGCGCACACCGCAATCATCAAGATCTCGCAGAGGGGGAACTTCTTCCTCCTGTCGATCCTGAAGTCCACGACGGAGGACAGCGCCTCCTTCAGCGTGATCGGCCTTTTCAGCGCCTCGAGCGCATGCCTTGCGAGCGTTGCCGGGTCCATGTCGTTTTTTTTCTCCTTTCCCACTTGACAGAGCGACTACTATAGTATATAATATCGCGCATGAAAAGTCAAGCCAGGCTGTTGAAGGCCGTCGAGAGGGCGGAGCGCATGGCGCGGGGGCGCCTGTGCGTCCTCTCCCGCGCCAAGGGCGGAGGGGAGTTCTACCACCTCCAGTACAGGAAGGACACGAAGCTCCACCAGCGATACGTGTCCCGCGACAAGGCGCCCGCCTACAAGAGGGCGACCGAGGCGTACCGCAGGTTCATGGCGCTCGTCGACGCCTTCGTGGACGAGATGTCCGCGAAGTGCGCTGCGGAAATAGAAAAGGAAGCGAAGGATGCAAGAGGCAGGGGCAAGGCGGCTGCTCGGCGAGCGGACGGTTGACTACGGCCTCTCGGCGAACGACTGCGTGAAGGGCAAGGCCTTCGGAGCGTCGGCTCGATGCCTACGCACAAGCAGATGATCGGGCGCGTCCGATGGATATTCCCCGGGAGGCCTTGGTGATGCGTCCGACGCGCCACGACCGCCCGGATTGGCTGCTGGACGCACCCCTGTAGCCACCGCTTCGCGGCTCGCCTTCGGCTCGGGGGATACGGCCGCTGGGCACTAAGACACTTCCAACGCATTAAAAAACGATCCAGGGACCCCGAAGGGGAAGGATCGGGTTTTGATGCGTCGGCCGTAG
>JAFQYM010000091.1 GCA_017406465.1 Kiritimatiellia bacterium
CGGCGGAATCCTGTTGGCTTCATGATGTCAGAACACTGGCCACTCGGGATTTAAGTAACGAGACTTCACGAGAGAGGTTCACTTGCGTTGTCGCTTATTCGTTTGTCTGGCGAGACTCGCGCACATCGGTCACCCTCTGCACGCCTCACCGTCCTAACTGTATGCTGACTTCTTTACAGTGCAGACTCCTTTCATTCTGCTAGTTCAACCGAGTTTTGCTCGGCGTACCTGACCCTCCCGCGCTCCGGCTTTCCCCATAAAGTTACGTTCGCCATAGCTTGCTCTTCCTTTCGTGTAAATGCCATTGCCCTCAGATGTTGAACTTCGGCTTTTGGGCGGTGCCGTAGTCCGAGACGATGCGCAGGTTCTTGTGGTAGCGCGCGTGGGTGACGGGATAGTCGTCGCCGGGCTTGCCGAGGGCGGAGATGCGTAGGATCGTGTTCGCCCAGAGGAACGCCGTCGTCTCGTTGCGCGTCATGAGAAGCATCTTGCGCGCCTCAAGGCACTGCTTCATGCCCATCGTGATTGCGCGGCGCGGGAAGTTCTCGAGGTTGCCACCAACTCCGCAATGGCGCGTCGAATCGATCGTGCGCGTGAACTCGTTGATCTCGAGAATGCGCGGATTCGACTCGGCGACGCCCGGGCCAGGCTCGTTGAACGCAACATGGCCGTGGATTCCGATTCCGCCATAGCACACCTCGATGCCGCCCAGGTCCTTGATCATCTTCGGAAGGTCCTTGATGTTCTTCGGCGTCGGGAAGATTATCTGATCCTTCGGCATCATGAGGTCGGGGCGGATGCGGTTGAAGAGCAAGGGGCCGATCTGTCCGCGGAACGAGAGCGGATTCGTCTTCGGGATTAGCTCGTCCTTCTCGTCGTCGACGTACTCGTCCATGAAGAAGAAGCGGACGTTCTTCAAGTTTATCTGGCGGTAGTTGATCTTCTCGGCCATCAGGCGATAGGGCTGCGTCGGGCCGACAGGCATGATGAAGTTGACGACCTTCTTGCCCTTCGCGGCCTTGGCAAACTCCTTTACCATCTCTTCGGCGAGATAGTCGTAAACTTCGTCGAGCGTCGGGAACAGCACAAGCTGCCCTTTCGCGCGCTTTACAAGTTCGTCAGTGTCCAGCGCAAGAATCTTGCGCACTTCCTCTTTGCGTTCTTTATGCGTCATGACAGACCTTTCCTTCCTTTACGCAACAATTATATAGCGGCGAGCGGAGGAAATCAACTGTACTTTTTACAATTCGTCTGCACAAAACGCCACAAGGCGCCGAAAGTTTGATATAATGCGCGACATGAAATGTCAGAAGAGAATTGCCGTCGCAGCCGAACGGTCGAGCGCATACGGGCGCAGCTTCATACGCGGCGTCGCAGAGGTAGCCGAGCAGCACCCGGAATGGAACCTCGCGCTGATCGACCCGCAGCATGTTGCGTCAATGGCAGACTGCGGATTCGACGGCTGGATATGCCGCGTCGCAGACGGACGCTCGGCAAAGGCGCTCGTCCAATGCAAAAGCCCCGTCGTGGACTGTCTCTGTGCCGTAGCAGAACCGAAGTTCGCAACGGTCAAGACCGATGCCGAGGCGATTGGCCGCCTTGCCGCCAACCATCTCCTCAAACGCCACTTCACGAACTTCGCCTTTTGCGGATACCGCCGCGTTGCATTCTCCGACAGCCGCCGCAACGCCTTCGCATCGTATCTTGAGGGATTGGGCGTGAGACCTGCAATCTACCGCCCGCCGCTCCGGCGACAGAACAGGTTTGGCCGCGACTTTCTGCTTGGTGATAGCGTGAAGTCCCCGCCGGACATGGAAGACTTGGCAAAGTGGATAGCGAGGCTTCCAAAACCAGTCGGTGTGTTCTGCTGCGACGACCTTCGAGCATCCCATCTCGCTACGGCATGCCGCAACTTGGGGCTCGCGGTCCCCGCTGACGTAGCGATTCTCGGCGTTGACAACGATCCGATCTACTGCATGTTCTCGACGCCGCGCCTCTCCAGCGTCGACCCAGATGCAACCACGATAGGCCGAGCTGCCGCAGAGACGCTTTCAAAGATGATGGAAGACAAGGACTCGTCCAGCCATCCTCCGGCGGTCGTCGTTCCGCCCAAGGGCGTGATGGCGCGAGAATCAACCAACACCTATCCGAACGCCCCGCGATGGTTCACGGACGCAGTTTCGTTCATACACGAGAATGCGACCAAGGGCATATCGGCGTCTGATGTATTCCATCATGTCGGGTTCTCGCGCACTTTCGTCGAACGAACCTTCCGCGAGAACATTTCGTCTTCAGTTCAGCGCATGATTGCCGAGGCGAGAATAGAAAAGGCAAAAGAGCTGCTTGTCTCTACGTCTCTACCTGTCAAGGACATCGCGACCATGTCGGGCTTCTCATCACTTGAGTACCTCTCGCGCGCCTTCGCCGCAACGACAGGGCTCTCGCCGTCCGCATGGCGCGAACGCAACGTCAGGAACGCATAAGAACCCTGCCACCGACAATAGTCATGCGCGGCGTCAGCGAATCATCGACGAGAACGAGATCGGCGATCTGGCCTGCGGCAATTTCGCCGCGATCCGCAATGCCGAGCGAGCGCAGCTGATTGTATCGAATGCCCCGTCCGTCGCGTCGCAAAAGTCCGCGCCGCCGCGTCCGTGAGAATGAATGTCAACGAAACCGGGAAGGAGAGTAAGTCCTCCCGCGTCGACCGACTCTTCGCCTGACTTTGCGACAAGACCGCCGCCGACCTCGGCAATGCGATCTTCCGCAATGCGGACTGACGCAATCCCGAGATCCTTGCCAGGCGTTATTACATGCGCTCCCTTTATCAGCATGACTTGAAGACCTTGTTTATTATTTTGTGCGACTTATCCGGCAGCAGGCACAAGATACTCGCCAAAGAGGTCGTCGGCGGTAACGGACTATACAACCTCCAACAGAGCCGGGGTCGCGTATAGCGGCAAATATCCGACACCATCGCTGGTACGGCGATCCTTGACGTCCAATACGGTAGGCAAGTCAATGTAGGAGCTGAACTTCCTTCGGAACTTGTCAAGCGAAACCTGCGTAAATCTCTTTGCCGACTTCACTTCTATTGGCACAATGTTCTTGCGCCGTCCAGTCTTCGTCTTCGACAAAAGGAAGTCAATCTCCATGCGTTCGTCCGCCCTGTTCGGGTCGATTCGAGAATAGAAATACGCCTTCCGACCCCCTGATACAATCATCTGGCACACGACATTCTCCATCAGCATTCCTTCGTTCAGTTCAAGCTTGTCAAACAGTATCCGACGATGTATTTCTGCCACCGCCAATTCGTTTTCGTCAAAGGCATGACTAATCAAGAGCCCCGTGTCTGCAAGATACCCCTTGAGAGCAAATCCGTCCATTGTCATCTTCAGCCCAACGTTGGGATCGGTCACGTTGTATGCAATATTCACCGTACGCGCCTCCTGAAGCCAATGAAATGCCTCTTTTATGTCGCGCATCTTAAGTCCCGGCTCGACATCGCCGGGCTTGAATCTCTTTTCATGCCTTGAGAGCCTGGCGGGGATTTCATCCCATATCGACTCGATGCGATGCCTGAGACGCCCGCCGAACTTGTGTATGTCCTGACGGTATATGCGCAGAATCTCCCGCTTCACGCCATCCACCATCTTCAAGTCGTGGGAGGACGTAAACTCAGCTACGGACTGCGGCATTCCGCCCACAACAAGATACTGGCGAAATGCAGCCATCATCTGGCGGTGCAAGGCAGGGCCAAAACATTTGCCAGAGGCGACGACCGACCGAATCGTATCCATCATCGACATATTCCCCGTGGCCCACAGGAACTCCTCGAAGTCCATCGGATGAATGTCGATGTGCATCTCCTCCGAGGGTATGAGTATGCCTTCGACGTTTTTCTTGATCGAAATAAGCGACCCCGTCTCCATGTAATGGAAGCGTCCGTCCTTGACGAGATGCTTGATTGCCTCTCGCGCACGGGGAAATCTCTGAACTTCGTCAAATATCACAAGAGACCTGCCCTTGACAAGTCGCACTTTCAGCATCGTCTCCAGCATCATGAAGAAAGTGTCCAGATCGTCAAGATACTCATCAAACAGGGATTTGACGTCTTTTTTGACCTTGCTGAAGTCAATCATGACATACGAATCGTATTCTGCCTTGGCAAACTCCTCCGCAAGCCAGCTTTTGCCGACGCGACGGGCACCATCCAGCATCAGCGCGTACCTGCCCGCATACCTGGACTTCCACTCAAGCATCTTGTCATAGGCTTTTCTTCTCATGGACATATACCTCCCACGCGCGAATTATATCACATTTTTGAGCATTGCATCAATAGTCTAACTACACTTTTTTGAGCATTAGACAAGCTGTATCACCACACCTTTTTGCGATTTATAGGCTCTTGCCAGGGATGAATCGGCGGCAGATCTAAATAGATTTGCAAATCCAATTTACAGCGATTTAGCGGGTTCCCGCAGAATTTACCGCGAGAGACACATCCTCTGAAAGACGGTGGACGGCTCGCCCCGTCCTGTCGAGCAGATTGGATATTGCCGATGGCGACGGATACTTCTTCGGGCCGTTGTATTGGAATTCCTTGAGAATGGCGGAAAGATCCGAGTCAATCCGTTCTTCCGCCCTGAGAACGCCGATCTTCTCGGAAAGGTTCAATCCGTTTCTGAGCGCAAGAAAGCGGACAGACGGCCCGTTCGGGTATACGAGATACGTCCCGCCCGCCGCCCAATGGTCGAACCACGGAGAGTATGTTGTGTCGCTGTCGGGGTTTGCGGGCCAGCTACAGTAGGCCCACCTGAGAAATCCGTCAAGATCCATTGCCCCAGGATACGCCCCAAGCCATACGCAGTCTATCGGCGGATGCGCAGTGCCCGTGCATGGATTCCCTCCGGCGACATAGACGGATGTCGTCCGTCCCTTGCCGCGTCGCGCCGCAGTCTCCGCCATGTATTTTGGCGTGACACATTGCAGGGCTATCGAAAAATTGTCTATCTCGATGCCGTCGAAGAGGCTGGGCGGCCGGTCGCCGCGGCGATGAAAAACCTCTTCATCATTGTTTTCTCCTTACTTGTCTTGGATTAACTCCGATGGTTGACAAATTGGCCTCCGTTACCACTCCGGCTCGCTTCGCCCACTCCAACCATCAATCTTTGCAATGAGCGTATTTGA
>JAFQYM010000092.1 GCA_017406465.1 Kiritimatiellia bacterium
TCAAATACGCTCATTGCAAAGATTGATGGTTGGAGTGGGCGAAGCGAGCCGGAGTGGTAACGGAGGCCAATTTGTCAACCATCGGAGTTAATCCAAGACAAGTAAGGAGAAAACAATGATGAAGAGGTTTTTCATCGCCGCCGCGACTGCCGTCGCGCTTTCTGCGCTCGCGGGCTGCTACATCGGCAAGGCAGAGTTCAAGGGCGAGGACATGAAGATGTACCCATTCTTCGGAACATCCGCCGTGCCCTCCGTCCAAGCGGCGGTGCCGTAGCATGACAAGCGAAACGCCTGTGCATTGGCGACGAAACGCCTATGCATGGGGAAGCAAACGCCTATGCATAAGGAATCGCTTGCCTATGCATAGGGAATCAAACGCTTATGCATAGGGAAACGAACGCCCATGCATGGGCAAGTCCAAGCGACAAACACACACAACACAAACGAGAAAGGAAGCCAAAACATGGCGGAAATCAAGGTAAAGGCGGTTGCGAGCTCGCTTCCGCAGGTCGGCGCACAGCAGCTATACAGGCTCGTGCCCACATCGACGAAGACGGTGACGGAGGCGGAGTTCATAGCTCTCCTCGCGGCGGAGGCAAAGCAGGGCGAGACCGAGGCCCGCTTCTGGGCGGACAACTACCGCGACGTCCTCTTCAAGCAGCTCATGCTGAACAACGCGGTCGATCTCGGCTTCGCCTACGCGAAGCTCTACGTGCGCGGCTCGCTGAAGTCGGCGAGCGACCAGCCCACGAAGAAGGAGAATCCCGTCGTCGCCAACATCACGATCAAGGGTTCGCTCGCGGAGCTGATGAAGTCGCTCGAAGTCATCAACGACACGATGACCGTCGATGTCTTCATCTACGAGCTGATGCAGGACGGTGCGGACGCCCCCGGCACACTCGACACGCCGAACGCCCGCGTCGTCATCAACGCCAAGAACTGCCGCATCGACCCCAGCCGCGCCGACGAGGGCGTGTGGCTGGAGAAGGCCGACGGCACGGTCGCCGCAGTCGGCGAGGTGACGTACTCCGACGCCTCGACGGTGTACGCGAAGTTCGCGACGCTGCCCGAGACGGGCGTCTACACGCTCGTCCTCGCGACACGCAACGGCGAGAGCGCCGACGCATACGCCGTCGCCCGCGCCACGCGCCGCGTCCAGGTCGTCCTCGGGTAAGCTAAAAACACAGAAAGGAACATAACCATGTCCACAAGAATACCACTCGAGCTTTCGTCCACCCTTGACGCGACGCAGAGGGCGACCCTTCTCCTCGGCGCGTCCGCCGAAGTCTCGCCCTACGGCAACGAGACGGACACCGCCGGGAAAGCCCCCGTCCTCGTCTCGATCGCCGCGAACCGCACGGTCGATGCGGACGAGTTCGCCAAGCTCATGCTTGAGAACGGCAACCAGGGGACGCTCCCGCAGGCGCGTCTCGTCGTGAACGCAGTCGCGGCGGTTCTGACGCGTCTCGCCGAGAAATACGGCGCGGTGACTGTGCAGACGCCGTTCGGCACCGTCGAGACGTTCGTCGCCGGCTCCGTCGCGAACGCGCAGGACGCGGCGGACGCCGACGCGAACTACGCATGGCTCGGCGTCGCGCTCCCGGAGGCGTTCCGCAAGACCGTCGCCGCCATCGAGACGTACGTCCCGACCGGTGCGTGTCCCGCGGCCCTGAAGCGCATCCGCGACAAGGCGACGAACGCCGCGCACATCGTCGACACGTGCGCCTTCTACCTCGAAGGCGTCGGCCTCACGTTCGGACACTCCGACGAGACGCTGGAGCTGATCGACCCCGCTTCGGACGCGAAGGTGTGCGACGTCGCGGTTGCGCCCGACCCCGCGCCGTCGGAGGTGCAGTTCGTCTGCAGCCTGCCGCGCCCGGTCGCGTCCGGCGAATACGCGCTCAGGCTCGTCACCCGCGCCGGAGGCGACAAGCTCTGGCCGCTCACGCTCAAGGCGGATGTCGCGAGCGACGTCGTGCCGTTCGTGAAGTACATCGCGAGCGACGCGGCGGATGCGCCGCGCGGAGTGATCGTCAAGGACGCGCCGATCAAGGTAGCGGGCGAAAACTTCGGCGCGGAACCCGACGAAGTTTCCGTGAAGTTCGTCTATGCCGACGGCGCGGAAATCTCCGGCGTCGTCAGCGCGGCGTCTGGCGGACTCGTCACCGTCGCATGGCCGTCCGCTCTGGACACCCTCGCGGCAGGTACGCAAATCTCGCTCACCGTCGAGCGCACGGTTGACGGCGAAACCTATGTTTCGCCTGAAGCCAAGGCGGTAATCGGCTAAACGGAGCCGGGGGATGGGGAACGCGAAAATCCGTTCCCCATCCCCTTGCAATCCTGCCAATCATGTAAATCCTGTCTCGAAGAAAAGGCCACACACAATGACAAGACTAACCTTCAACATCGCGGCGGATTCGCCGCGCTCGATAACCCGCGTCAAGATGCGCGATCTCCCCGACGACACAATCTACTTCGGCGGACCGATTGTCGCGTCCGGCAAGGGACTCGGCGAACTCGCCGCGCTCAAAATCGACCTCTACAGGGACGGCGAACCAATCGCCACACTTACGGAGTTCGATGATTTGACGGCAACCGATACGTCAATTTCGTTCCATCTCAACACCAACTCGTCCAGCCACCCCGACGGCGACTGGTGGGGACAGCGCGTCCTCCTGACTGCGACAATCGGCGGCTTCGCCGTCAAACGCTGGCTCACCTTCGCCAACCCCATGCCGTAATCCATCCCCCGCGTCCTGCTCACCGCGACCATCGGCGGGGAGGAAGTTCGCCATTGGGTGACGTTCTACGACCCGTACGCATAGCGGTGTGGCTGCCGACCACGCGGTTATGCGAAAATCGGGGGCGCGGTAAATCTGCCGCGCCCCCCACTTTTGTTTGGTGGTTGAGGTTGAATTGTTTTTGAGTATCGGTTGGAGTTGGCGAATCAGAGATGTAGGAAGGTTTAGTCGAAATCGTTCATGGATTCGACACGAAGGATGGTTGGCTCGTGGTTGGAGCGTGGTTGTTGAATGGATGGAAAATGGTTGTGGAGCATTTTTGCCGTGGTTGAGTCGTGGTTGGAAGGAGGGATGAACGATGGACAGGACAAGGACGGTTATAGCGCGGACGAGGGGTTTTCTGTCGGATGGACGGAAGGA
>JAFQYM010000093.1 GCA_017406465.1 Kiritimatiellia bacterium
CCTTGCCGGTGCCCTTGTCCTTCGCGGAGACGTTCAGGATGCCGTTAGCATCGATGTCGAACGTAACCTCGATCTGCGGAACGCCGCGCGGGGCGGGCGGAATGCCGTCGAGGTTGAAGTTGCCGAGCGCCTTGTTGTCGCGCGCCATCTTGCGGTCGCCCTGGAAGATCGCGATCGTCACGGCCGGCTGGTTGTCCGCAGCCGTAGAGAAGACCTGCGACTTCTTCGTCGGGATCGTGGTGTTGCGCTCGATGAGCGGAGTGAGGACGCCGCCAAGGGTCTCGATGCCGAGCGTGAGCGGCGTCACGTCCAGGAGGAGCACGTCCTTGACCTCGCCCTTCAGGATGCCGCCCTGAATCGCCGCGCCCATCGCAACGACCTCGTCGGGGTTCACGCCCTTGTGGGGCTCCTTGCCGAAGAGCGACTTCGCCTTCTCCTGGAGGAGCGGCATGCGCGTCTGGCCGCCGACGAGAACGACCTCGTCAACGGTCGAGAGCTCGGCGTCGGACATGCACTTGCGGCACGGCTCGGCCGTGCGGTTCACAAGATCCATAGTCAGCGTCTCGAGGATCGGGCGCGTAAGCGTCGCGGTGAGGTGCAGAGGGCCAGACTGGTTCATCGTGATGAACGGCAGGTTGATGTCGTAGCTCGTCGCGCTCGAGAGCGCGCACTTCGCCTTCTCGGCCTCCTCTTTCAGGCGCTGCTTCGCCATCGTGTCGGCGAGAAGGTCGACGCCGTTCTCCTTCTTGAAGTTGTCGGCGAGCCAGGTCATGATCGCCTGGTCGAGATCGTCGCCGCCGAGGTGCGTGTCGCCGTTCGTCGCCTTCACCTCGAAGACGCCGTCGCCGATGTCGAGGATCGAGATATCGAACGTGCCGCCGCCGAAGTCGTAGACCGCGATCTTCTCGTTCTTCTTCTTGTCGAGGCCGTACGCGAGCGAAGCCGCCGTCGGCTCGTTCACGATGCGCTTCACGTCAAGGCCCGCGATCTTGCCCGCGTCCTTCGTCGCCTGGCGCTGCTGGTCGTTGAAGTAGGCCGGGACGGTGATGACCGCCTCGGTGATCTTCTCGCCGAGGAACGCCTCCGCGTCCTCCTTCAGCTTGCGGAGCACCATTGCGGAGATCTCCTGAGCCGTGTAGACCTTTCCGGCCACCTCGACCGCCGCGTCGCCGTTCGGCGCCGCAACGACCTTGTAGGGAACCATCTTGATCTCGTCGCCCATCTCGCTGAAGCGGCGCCCGATGAAGCGCTTAATCGAATATATCGTCGACTGGGGGTTGGTCACCGCCTGACGCTTCGCGGCCTGCCCGACGAGAATCTCGCCGTTCTTCGTGAAAGCCACGATCGAGGGAGTCGTGCGCGCACCCTCTTTGTTAGGAATTACGGTTGCCTCGCCGCCTTCCATGACGGCCATGCAGCTGTTCGTCGTTCCAAGGTCAATTCCAAGTACTTTTGCCATAATCTTCTTCTCAACTTTCTTTCGCCCACCATGGGCGACGCAAGATTTAAGCAAAGACCGTGCCAAACGGCTCGAAATTGCCCCAAACCCCAATTTTCAAGGAAAATACGCTGTGACACATGACACACCTGCGACATTAGTTGTGACAATTTGTCGCAACTTTGTTGGCTTTATGTGTGAGTGCTTCGCGCTGGATTTAGCTAATTAGTGATGTTCAGTGCCGATTTGCCTTCCATCGTGCGGTCACGGTCGGGGCAACCGTGCTCGCCCTTTGAGGCGGGCGCCTTGCCCGTCCTTCGACCCGCTCGCCGTATACATATACGGCTTCGGGGTCGAGTCCTGTGCAATCCGCCTCGCCTAAAAGGGTTCCGCTC
>JAFQYM010000094.1 GCA_017406465.1 Kiritimatiellia bacterium
CCAGAGATTCCAAAACTAGGGAATCCTTCTATGTAAAATGACGCCCGGAGGGGCGTTTCGACGGGGCCGCTCCGCCTTTTGGCGGTGCGGCCCCTGAAATTTTCTTTCTTTTTCCGCGGATTCCCCCTTGACTTTTCGCAAAATGGAGCGTATAATTACGTTCCATGAAAATTCAAAAAAAGTGGAAGAGGGCCTACGCCGCGAAGGCGAGCGCCCTGAAGCGGCTGCTGGGGCGCGGAATGCTCCTGGAGGGGTCCCTGAACATGTCGATGCGCGGCGGGTCCGAACACTGGCAGCTGACCGACAAGGTGGACGGCAAGAGCCGCACGCTGTACGTCCCGGCCAGGCACGCGGCAGAGGTCACGGGGTCAATAGAGCTGTGGAAGCAGGTGCGGCAGGACATGAAGGAACTGTCCGCGGCGGCGAGGGAGGCGTACGCGAACGCCTTTGCCGAGCCGAGAGGCGGAGGGAGGAGCGGGAGCGCGAAAGGCAGGTGCGCGAAAGGGGGTGGCGCGAGCGAACCGCGCGCGAAGTCCTCGCGGGCGTCGAAGTCGGCGGCCACCCGGAGCACAGGCCCGGCGTCCCCCCGGCGGCGGAGCCCGACGTCGCGGAGGCGGTAGCCGAGTTCGCGGAGTTCATCAAGAGCGCCTGGAGGGTCCTCGGCCCTCTCTTCAGGGACGTGTACGCGGGGCGCGACGAAAGCCGGTGCCTGTACATGAACGACACGGTCGTCTGCACGTTCCTCGCGGTCACGATGCTCAAGTGCCGCTCCCGCAACGCGGCGGACGGATGCCGGAACAGCGAGGGGATGGCGGCGTCGATGCTGTACCTCTCGGACCAGGGCTGGTGGCCCGAGGGCGAGAAGCTCACGACGGCCTGCACGGGGACGCTCGTGTACCGCACCAGGCGCTGGGACTGCGAGAAGGTGAAGGCCGTGAACGCATCCCTGGTCAAGCGGCTCATAAACGCCAAGTTCTTCGAGAAGGACAGGGTCTTCGGGAAGTACTATGCGCTTGCGGTGGACGCGGTGCACCGCGACGAGCGGCGCAACGGCAGGGGCGAGAGCCTGTCGAAGAAGGAGAAGAAGACGATCGCGCTGGAGGTGAAGCTCATAACGAAGACCGGCATGGCGGTCGCGGTGTGCAGCGAGTGCGTGGAACCCTACGACGACAAGAGGGAGAAGCAGGACTGCGAGATCAACGCGTTCAAGCGCATGGCCCCGGTCCTGCGGAAGCTCATGAAGAAGTACCCGCTCTGCCTCGTCGGCGACGCCCTGTACGGGTGCGACAGCGTGTGGCGCATCTGCGAAGGGTACGGCTGGAAGTACATCACGACCTTCAAGGAAGGGCGCATGCCGGACGTGTACGAGAACGTCAGGCTGAGGTTCGAGTGCGGCGAGTGCGAGAGCGGGGAGCTGCTCAAGGCAGACGACAGCCCGAGGTTCGGGACGATGAAGTGGGTCGTCGGCATTGAGACAAACGCGCCAGACAGGTACAGGATCAACGTCGTCTACGGCAGGGTCTCCATCCTCGGCGACCTGACGAAGAAGGGAAAACGGAGGAAGCCGTACGTCGGCATGTTCGCCACGAACCTTCCGGTGGACGACAAGGAAAGTGCCGACGAGATATTCTGCTGGGGGCGCAGGCGCTGGAACATCGAGAACGTGTTCAGGGAGCAGAAGCACAGCGGGTTCGGGCTCAGGCACAGGTTCGTGAACGCCACGAACGCCAACAAGGTGTGGTACTACCTCATGCAGATCGCGTGGACGCTGTGGCAGATGTTCCAGCGCGGCTTCCTGCTGAGGCTCGAGATCGGATGCCGCAAAATGACGCAGGTCCTCTGGTGCGAGGAGATACGCACGTACATCCGGCACTTCGGATGCGTCATGCTCGTCCCGCGCTACAGGCTAATGAGCCGCAGGCACCTCTGACGGCGAAGCGGACGCGGCGTTCCGATCCTATAAGCCGAGTGTCTCAGACCTCCCGCAGATGCGCGG
>JAFQYM010000022.1 GCA_017406465.1 Kiritimatiellia bacterium
AAGCGTCGCAACGGCTGCGCCGCTCCGCACACAGTCCGAGACCTTGCCAAAAGGCTTCTTTATGAGATGTGCCGCCGTCTCGCCAGCCCTCGCGATCCCATCACCGCTCCCTTGCCCGCAGAGTCCGTCCACCGCTCCACCTACGCCGCTTGCGGTGATGTCAACCGCCGCCGCACCAACCGCGCCAACCGCCTCCACCGTCCCGCCAACCAAGGCGGCAACGCCGCGACCTATCTTGCCGCCCACATTGGCAAGTTCGGAACCGATGATTTCTGGATTCTCTTTCATGTCCGAGAACCAGGTCTTCATGTCTGATAGAAACTCGTTCATTGAATTGTTCCTTTCGTGTTTTCGGTTATGTGTCAAAGGGCAAGAATCCTCTTACCGATGTCTTTCAGCAAAAGTAGTAGCGCCTTAAATTCAAGTTTTAAGATTCCGCTCATTTCCCGATCTCTTTCTGCGCCGCTTCGAGGACGTTCATGATGTTGTTCAGGTAGTCGCCCAGTTTCTCGAACGCGGCGATGGCATGATCGCCCCAGTCGGTATTCTCCAAACGGTCGTCGCCGTCAATGATAATCTCATCAAGGGTACTGCGATATTCGATTCTTGCCGGTGCTGGCGTGCCGAACTTGTGCCACGGCTGCGACTCTGGATTTGCGATCATTTTGTTGACCTCGTCCACAAGTTCCATGACGGACTTCTCGTAGGCGGAGATGCGAGTCTTGTAGTCCTTGAACTTGCCGATGTAGGACTTGCGCTGAAGATACATCACCGCCCGTTGGATGAAGTTTTCGTTGCCCAGAACAATCGTGCATCCTGAACCGGATATATCGACGGAATCCTTCAACAGCGATTCCGCCATGATCTTCATACCGTTCTTCCACTCCGTCCACAGACGTGAGTTAAGTTCTTTGGCGTCAATGCTCATGCCAACTGAATAGCAAGAAGTGTGCCAAGATGGAAAACGTCGATAAAGCTGGGGCGTGAGCGAGTTCGGTGGCCATTTATAAGCCAGGGGTGGCTAATTAATAGCTAGGGCAAAGGCGATAAGGCAAGATTGCGGCGACAACTAAGACCTCTAAGACAACTGAGACAACTAGGACGGCTGAGACGACTGTGCCTGTTGAGATTACTTAGCCGCCTCAGTAGTCTCAGTGGTCTCAACCGACTCAGTAGTCTCAACCGTCTCAGTAGTCTCAGCCGTCTCAGCAGTCTCAGCCGTCTCAGCAGCCCCAGCCGCGCCTACTGCCAGCCTTTTCTTTTCTTGATGCTCCATACCGTCTGTGAGACCTTGCGGCGGATTTCATCGGCGCGGGCTTCGAGTTCGGCTGCGGTTGCCGCGCCGTCGAGTCGGCTGTAAACCGACTTGTCCCAGTCTTCGCCCCGAGCAGCGGTGCGGGCGGCATGCATCCGCTCGCGTATTCCGCCATGTTTGACGAAGTCAGCCTCAAGATACTTTATCAGCGAATCTAGCAACGAGCGCGCCTGGTGGATAATCGTAATCGCCAGATTGCAGCAGGTTTCCGCAGGACGGCTCTCGAAGATCGGCTTCCAGTATTCCCAGTCGGAATGTTCGCGTCCGAGTTTCTTTGCTGCGATGGCGCGCTCGTCATTCATTGCCCATGGCGGCGAATCATGTGCCTTCAGATAGTCGAGATAGTCTTCAAGCAGTTCGTCGAGCGAAGCCCTCGCCACGTTGGTGAGCTTAAGTTCGGTCTCTTTGCTTGTGCCGGACGAGGCGCTTCCCTCGGCGATGTTCTGCTTGCAACTTCGCGCGGCTTGCGTCATCTGGTCGACAGTACGGTCGCCATGTGCCGGCAAAAAGCGGCGACAAAAAACAACCGTCATCTGATAGACGACCTCGCTCTTCTGGAAGGCCGTCAACTTGCGATAGCCGCCATGCGGCAGTACAATTTGCGGAATCTCAGGCATGAGGCAAGGTCCCTTCGGTTAGCCACTTTCTTAGTGTCGTGCGCGTAATCTTGAGCGCGGTGGCCGCTTTCGAGACGTTGCGGGCGTACTTCTCGAACACGCGGTGGACGTGCCGTCGAATCGCGTCATCGAGGTCGTCGGGAATGTCGGCGGCATCTTGCGCCTCTTTCCCCTTGGCCGACACGGAGCCTACCCCTCCCGAAGAAAGATCACCACTCAACTCCTGATGCTCAGCGATGAGCTTTGCAAAATCGTCCTCCTTGAACACGATGGCGCGCTCAAGGATATTCAGGAGTTCGCGCACATTGCCGGGATAGGAATATGCCTCAAGAGCGGCTTTCTGCTCGTCAGAGAGGTGCTTGCGGAAATGATTGAACCACCAGTTGTCGGCGATTGCGCCGATGTCATCCGGGCGTTCGCGGAGCGGCGGAATGCGGAGCGGCACGACGTTGAGCCGCATGAAGAGGTCTTCGCGGAACTTCCCCTCGCGCACAAGCGCAGGCAGGTTTCTGTTCGTAGCCGTGATGAGCCGCACGTCCGTTTCGATCTCCTCCGTGCCGCCAACACGCATGAAGCGTCCCTCTTCCAAGACGCGCAGCAACACGCCTTGCGCCTCTAACGGCAGTTCGCCGATCTCGTCGAGAAAGAGCGTACCGCCGTTCGCCAGCTCGAAAAGCCCGATCTTCTGCTTGTCCGCGCCCGTGAATGCGCCTTTCTCGTGCCCGAAGAAGCAGCTCTCTAAAAGCTGCGGTGCAACGCTCGCGCAGTTGAAGGCATAGAACGGATCTGTCCGACGGGAAGAACGGTTGTGAATCTGCAAGGCGACCGTCTCCTTGCCCGTCCCGCTCTCGCCAAGGATGAGAACGCGGGCATCTGGATTCGCCGCCACGAAGTTGATGCGCTCGCGCAGATTCTTCATCTGCTGGCTATTGCCAATCAGTTCGCGGTTGCCGTACCGCCGATAGTGTGCAACAAGCTTTCGCGCCTTGTCGCTCCACGCCTCCTCTCGGACGCCATTCGCAAGATACCGAATCGCCTGCGCATACGGCTCCTCGTCACGGTAATTCCTATAGGCGTACATGGCGGCGCAGATCAGTTCATGATACTGCGGTACCGACTTGGGAACCGTGCCGCCCTCGACCGTATACGGCAAGATATCAGCGACATCGACATTGAACACATGTCCAACCGCCTTCACGAGAGAGCCGTTGAACAGTTCGCCATCAACTTTACGCACATCGAGCAGCGGCGCGATCAAGCGCTCCTGTTCGTCGCTCATGGGGAGAGCGCTCACCCACGTCACCTTGGTTCGCTTGAGGGACTTCAACGCCGACGCAAGTCGCTCCTCGTCTCCACCGAGCGATAGTCCGATGAGGTAGATGTGCTTCCAGCCGTGCCCTTCGAGTTCAAGGAACTCCGGAAGCCGCCGCTTGCTCATGCCCATCACGTCCGCCTGCCCGTTCAACGCCCGCAGCGTCACGGCGGCGGAGACGGCATACTCCTTCCAGCCCCAGCCGGTCAGGATGAGATTGTCCATGTGCTTGTCTTCTTTTTTCATGCGCCCGACAACCATAAGTGTGCATCTGCGGTCGGCTCCATCAGCACCCTTGCGCGGGCGAACTCGGCGGAGAGGTCGACCTTGCGGCAGCCGTCGACATATCCCTCGCGCCGCAAGTTCTCGACAAAGCGTCGGAACTTGTGGGGGCCGGGCTTAAGGTTGTCGAGGGCAACGACCTCTGCCTTTCCAAACGTGCACGCCTCGGAAAGCATGCCAGTGGATTCGGCGGTGACATACAATTTTTTCGCAAGCTGCACGAACGCGGGGATCGGATTGAAATGGTCCTTCGAGTAGATGAGCTTGTAGGCCCACGGATAGGAGTCGACAAGCGCCTCGACATCGGCTGGCGTGCGGCGAGAAGTCGTGACGCAGAGCGATGCGCCATTGTTCGCCGCGAATATCTCGTCAAGCCGCGCCTTCATCCACTCGACCGTCATCGTCGAACACTTGTTCGGCCCGCCGACGATTACGCCGACGAGGTTGTCGGTCGCGCCATGATAGCGCTCCTTGAACGCTGCAACGCCCTTCTCGTAGAATGCGGCGTCGTTCGCGACGAGATTCGCGGGTATCTCGACCACGTTGGGAAGCTTCGCCGGGTTGTCGAACGACGGAGCGAGAATGCAGTCGAAGGAGGAAAGATCGTAGCCACGCGGATAGAGGACGACGCCGCACTTCGCGCCGAGCCTGCGTGCAAGCGCCTTAGCCGCGTAGAAAGTGCCAGAGCCCGTTCCTATAACGACCGTACCTGGTTGGGAAGACTCTCGCGCCCCTTTTTCTCTGCGTCTCTGCGTCTCTGCGTTAAAAACTTCCAGCCCCTGCAGAAGCCACACAGCCCTTATTCCAAGCCGGTCGAAGAGATAGCTAAGCATCTTGTGGAACGGCGACTTGAATTTCACCGGCACAAGCTGGAAGTCAAGCCCAAGCGCGCGCGCGAACGCCTTTGACTGGTTTTCGTGCCCGGCCTTTCCGTCGGTAAGTACAATGGCTTTGGCGCTATTCGTCATACGATTCCCGCGGGAATGCGCATTGTCTTGCGACATGCGCTCTTTAGAAGTTCCTTCACGGCCGCGCGCATCTGCCGCTTTGCCGCGCCCATCGACGCCTTTATCGTGCAGCCCGCCGCCTTGCGGTGCCCGCCTCCGCCGAACTTCGCGGCAAGGACGGTCGCGTCCCAGTCGCCGCGCGTCCTTATCGAGCAGCGGACCTCCTTCGTGCGGTCGGGGATCTGGTAGAAGAAGAGCGCGATTTCGTTCTTCGCGACGGAGCGCGGGATCTCGATTATGTCCTCGGCCTCGGCCTTCGTGCCGCGCACTTCGCGGAAGTCGTCGCGTGTCAGCGTAACCTCGGCGACCTTCCTGTTCTTCCAGATGTGTAGAGAACGCCACGCGATGCGCTTGAGCTCGATCGCCTTGCGCGGGAAGGTCCCGTATATTATGTCGTTGATGAAGGCGGTGCGCACGCCGTACTTGAGGAGGTCACCGGCGGCGCGCAGGGTGCGCTGGCTCGTCGAATCGTAGGCGAAGCGGCCCGAATCCGTTATCATCGCGACCCACAGCGCCTCTGCGGATGCGCGGTCGAGCTTCCACTCCATCCACTTCGCGAAGCGCCAGACTATTTCGCCCGCGCTCGACGCCGCGGGGTCGACGATCTGCACGTCGCCGAAGGAGCCGTCGTTCGTGACGTGGTGGTCGATGCAGATGCACTTCAGCCCCCTCGCGACCGGCTCGACCTCCGGCGGCATGCGGCTGAACGAGCTGCAGTCCACGGCGATGAAGAGGTCGAACTGTCCGCCGAGCCGCCGGCGCGCGGTCTTCAGCTTCCGCACCGGGATCAGATCGGCGACGCCCTCGAGGAAGCCGGGCTTCCCGAGCGCGTTGAGGTCTGCCGTCGCCCACGCGTCCTTCCCCGCGCCTCTCAAAAGCCGCGCGAGCGCGATCATCGAGCCAAGCGAATCCCCGTCGGGGCTCAGGTGCCCCGAAATGAGAATCCGCTTTGCGCCCTCAATAAGCTTCTTTGCGGCGTCATAGTTTTCCCGCTTCGCCATAGGTAAACAATTATACCATAATTTTGGCCCTTGGGCCTTTCGGCGAGAGACACTGCGGACGACAGCGGAACACTATGTCTACTTCACATCCGAGGAGGCGCTTTGAGACTTTGACTCGCCGCCCGTGGAATCGAAATCGCCAATCTTGTAGGTCTGGTTCGGCTGCGGCGGAACGAGCCCATGTTGCGAACCCTGGACCCAAAGTATTGACTTCGGAGTCTTGATTGCGTTGAAAAGCGCGGCCTGCCCAGACGGCGGGCAGACGTAGTCGCCGAGACCTGCGCGCGGAATCTCAACCGGGCATTTGGCGCGGGCGATGTGCGAGATGGCGTCGAAATACTCGAGCCCCGGCGCATACTTGACGAACCAGTTGCCGTGGAGACGGCCGCCCGGTTCCGTCGCGGAGAAATTGCACCCCCAGGTGATAGAAGGACGCGCAAGCGACACATCGGGATCGAGCCCCGCGGCCCAAACAGTCTGGAGCCCGCCCTGGCTGCCACCTTCGGCGACAAGATCTTTGCCGTTCCATTCAGGCAAGGACTTCACGTACTCAAGCGCGCGCAGGACGCGAAGCGCCATGAAGCGGAAATAGGCTGTCTCGGGCTTTGCATTCTCTTCGGGCGAGAAGGCATACGTGTAGCCCTCGGGGTGAATGCCCTTGCCAAACTCGTCATAGTACGACTGCTCGCGGCCAAGCTCATAGCCGTGGGCGTTGATCTCGAGGAATATCTCGTTGCGCGCCTTGCAAGTCGCGGCCGCCCACTCGGGGCATCCCTGCTTGTAGAACCCGTAGCCCTGGAAACCGCAACGCGCCCTGCAGCTCTTCGGCTCGGCCCCTTTGGGGATGAAAAGGTAGCCCGAGACAGGACGCGGCCCGTAGCAGTCGATGTAGAGCTCGTATATCGCTACGCCATGGGAGGTCTTCACTTCCTTGCGCGTCGCCTTGAGCGGAACGGCCGCGAGAAGTTGCTTCTGCTTGGCCCACCACTCGTCGAAGTCCTTCGGCTCGGGCGTAAACCTGCCGATCTTGTCGATGTCCACGCCAGCGCCGCCGTCGAAAAACACGTCCTTCAGGTAGCTCTGCCAGTTAGGCGCACCGGGGGCGGTCTTGTCGCGCACAACCTTCTTGCCGTTTGCATCGACGACATACGCCTCAAGCCGCACAAAGCCGGGGATGCAGAGCTTCGTCGTCACCTTGCAGAGTTCGCCCGACTTGAACGGCACCTTGCCGGACTCTACCTTGCCGTCGTCGCCGGTGCGCTTCCAGTCGACCATGTAGCCGGCATTCTCGAGCTCGGCCGGGACCTCGGACGCGACGAGCGTGAATACGATCTGCTCGCCGGACTTGTACCCCACCGGGTTGTCCTTGTCGGTGCGCCCCTTGAGGAGCACTCCGTCCCAGGCGTTTGCGAAAACTACGGACGCGGCAAGCGCCGCGGACAGCATTACGGCAATTTTCTTCATGGCTTGAATTATACCACAACCCACAGCGATGCGGCAAATCCAACAATGCCCGACCCGGATCCGAACATTTTACGGGTCGAAGACGAGGATTCCGAAAGCGCTTTCGTCGGAGTAGGGGCGCTTGGGGTTGCCGACCCAGTAGAGGGCGTGATCGCGACGGCCTCCTCCGTCGTCATCCTGCACACTGATGTTGAAGCCAATGCGGTCGGGTCGGGACGTCCTGCCCATCGCGGTCCAGGGGACATAGAAGGTGTAGAGCGTGAGCTTGGACGATTCGGCCTGGTTCGGCAGCCCGACTGTGAACGGCATCGTGCAGCCCGACCACCAGACGTTAGCCGTCCCCTTCTTGGCGAGATGCTTCCGGTCGACGCGGAAGAACGTGTTCGGATAGCCGGAGTAGTCGCTATTTGCGGCGCCATTGGCGACAAGGGCGAACTCGCCGCCATGCCTCAGATGGACGCCTCCGTCCGCGCGGCTGTCGGGCAGACGCGCAAACTCGGCATCGATGAAAATCTCGACGGCATCGTCGTCCCACGCGGCGCACGAAACCGCGTTGGAGGGACAGGTGTCTGCGCGACGCGCATCGTCGTCAAGGACGACAACCTTGACCGCGAGTCCGGCGTCGTCATAGGTGCAGCTGAACCAAAAGCTCAGGTCGTCATCGCCAGCGGGCGGCTGCGTCTCCGCGTCTACGACGCCGTTCGTGACGGAAACGAACACGCCGTGCGGCCCGAACATGTCGATGTCGGACGGTACTTCTTTGGAATAGTGCGCGTGGACGACAGGCGCATTCGAGAGAGAGCCGGTCACGCAACCTGCGGCAAGAAGAGGTAATAGCAGTACGAGGCGTTTCATTCTCATGCAGATATTATATCACAACTTCATCAACCGCATCACAGCGCCATAGGAAGCGCTTTCGTCCACCGACGTCAGTCAAAAACCGCCATTGAGAATCGGTAGCACTGGTAAGAAGCCGTTCCGCGTGATGACGTTGACTATTCCTATCTGGATTCCTGAAGTCATCTCACCAGCATAGTTCACTATGCCAATCTGGCTTCCTCCGACCTTGCCGACGGCGACGTTCACGCCAAAGACAATCAACGAACCGCACTGGACTCCCGTCACGTCGCAGGCACAGTTCAAGAATCCGTACTGAAGCCCCGACACATTTCCCGCCGACACGTTTATCCATCCGTCCTGAAGACCGAAGAACGAATCGGCATAGTTCAGAAAGCCATACTGAACGCCTAGCGAGCGACGAGCCGAGGACTCGTCTCCGTTAGAGTTCCAGTTGACAAGCCCCACCTGAAGGCCGACAAGCCGATCCGAGACGATGTTCGCGCCGCCTATCGAGAGCCCGTTGAAATCGCCGGTCGCGCGACCGACGAGCCCGATGTCGAGCCCTGCGAAATCGTCGCACTGCCCGTAGAGAAGCGAAAGCCGGAATCCGCCGACATCGCTTTGCGACGACGGCCACTGCACTGGGTCAAAGAGCGACAGCATCACGGGCGATCTTTCCTCGGCGTGGACGCATGGCGAAGCGACAACGGCGAGGCCAAGCGCGAAAAGCGGCAGCAAAAAGGAGCGCGGCTTCCCCATGATCTTCAGACCTTCAGAAACACTCCTTTGCGTCCAAGATACCAGAGTATCGACCATGTGACAAGATAGGATGTGAGACCGGTAAGCGCACCACCCCAGGCATCGACATAGCCGCAGAGCCCCGAGAAAAGCCACCTCTGCAGAACGCTCATGACACCCGTCATCATCAGCATGTAGGCGAGTATCGAGTTCTTGCCGACAGGATCGAACGCGACCGTCCAGCGCCGCAAGCCGAGGACATCGACGACAAACACGAAAAGCGCAAGCATGAAAAGTGAATAGGACGCCGCCGAAAGCACGAACGAGACAGTCCATAGCTTCTTTACGATCGGATCGCCAAGGACGAGGATCGAAACGCATGCGGCGATTCCGCTCGCCACGGCGAACGCCACGAGAATCACGCACTTGCGACCTGTGCACTGCGTGTCGTCACGCCTTAGAAGCGCCCCTGCGAACATGCCCATGAGAGCAAGTGCGATGCCTGTCGGAAGTGCAAAGAACGACTCCGGCTCATAGCCCCAGCCAGCGACCATGTGCGAACCGTACACCGTCTTGTCGAGCCACGAGACAATGTTGCCTTCCACCGAATACGACCACGCGCCTTCCGGCGCCCCTGGCGCCAGGCAGAAATGAAGAAGTGCGTAGTAGCCAACAAGCAGAATAGCCGCCAAGACGGCAAGGACGCTCTTGCGCCTGATGTGCAGCCATGCCGTTGCCGCGAATCCCCAGGAAAGCCCGATGTACTGGAGGACGCCCATAAGGCGGAAGTCTGGCTTGAACTTGAGCACCCCGCCGAACGAGAACCCCAGGAGGAACAGTATCGCCGTGCGGACCACGATCTTCACCTGGATGCGCGAGACAGACCGTCCGCGGTCGAGTTGCGAGCCGAGGGAGAACGGCCATGAGACGCCGGCGAGGAAAAGAAAGAGTGGAAAGATCGTGTCGTGCTGCGCGAGTCCAGTCCATTCGACGTGCTTCATCTGCGCCGCAAGCCAGCCATCCTGGCAGCCAAGCGCCGCGCATATCCCGGAAATGGCAGCAGCCCCTCCCGTTATGAAGAACATGTCGAAGCCCCTAAGGGCGTCGAGCGACAACAGCCGCTTTCCGGTGCGTTTCTCGCCGTTCACTTGGTCTTTCGCCATATTGCACCTCCTTTATACTTGAAATACATTCCAGCCCTTTTCGTACTCCCGCCGCCACAGCGCCTCCGCCGCCTTGTTGCCGATTGGGCGGCCGGTTTCAGGATCCGTCCTAATCGGCTCATGCAGGTCGAGCGAGATGTTTGCGACGATCGGCATATAGCTCGACATGTAGCCCTCGTCCGCAGGGGCCGCCGTCTTCTGGCTTCCAGAGCGGATACACGCGACGAAATTGGACATGTGGATGATGTCGAGACTTGTAGTTGGATCGGTGAGACTGCCTGCCTTCGCGGCAGTATCCTTGTCCCAGCGCTTTATCTCCACTCCTTTCTCATCCAACACGCACACGTCGTCGTAAGGACCGAAATACACCGACCCCCTGTCGCCGTAGACGATCGCCCCGGAACCGGCGTTCTTGAACGTCCTCGCGCGAAGGTGGCTTACAAGTTCAAAGGTCGCGAATTTTCCGCCGGGATATTCGAACGACATACTGTACGTGTCGGGCCATTCATAGTCGTCGCCCTTCGGAAACACGAGCCCGCCTGCCGTCGTGACGCGCTCGGGGAACTTGCCCCCGAGCGCCCAGCGCGCGACATCGGCGAAGTGCGGCGCGTTGTTGCCCGTCTCGGCCGTGCCCCACCGTCGAAACCAGTGCCAGTTGTAGTGGACGACGTTGTCGCGGTAGGCAACGCGCGGCGCAGGCCCCTGCCAAAGGTCCCAGTCAAGCCATTCGGGAACCGGCGCGACCCTGCCACGGCCGATCGACGCGCGGTTAGACGCATACCAGCACTTCGCAAAGCGCAGTTCCCCGACGGGATTCCCGTTCTCCGCGAGCCAGACAAACGCGGCGCGATAGTTGGACGACGAGCGCCTCTGCGAACCTACCTGCAGCACCCTGCCGGTACGCTTCCACGTATCGACGAGAATCTCGCCTTCGCGCGGACAGAAGCAGCACGGCTTCTCGACATAGACATGCTTGCCCGCCTGCATCGCAAGAACCGCGCCATAGGCATGCCAGTGGTCTGGCGTCTCCAGTATGACGCCGTCGAGCGTCGGATCCTCGAGGACTTTGCGCAAATCCTTCTCCTTGCGCGGCGCAAAGCCCGAAAGCCGCTCCACCTCTGCCGCGGCGAAATCGCGCGCACGCGAGTCGACGTCGCATACGCAGGCGATGTCCACGCCGGGCACGCGAAGCGCCGACTTCATCACCTGCTGCCCGCGGCCAAGCTCGTGGCACCCCACGATGGCAAGCCGAACCCTGTTTGACGGGGCCTCTGCCCCGAACACCCTGCCCGAAGCCGCGATGAACGCCGCCGAGCCATATCCAAGAAACTGCCTTCTGCTGTACATAGCCCCCCTAACGTATTTCCTTTATTCTGATGTTGCGCCAAAAGATGTTGTGCCCGTGTCCGCACCAGTGGATGCGTCCGGACTTGTTGTGCAGTCCCGGCCGGCGTATTCCGTCGGCAGGCACGGTGCCGTCGGTCGAATACTGCGAAACGTCGGCGTCGACAAGCGTCGCTCCGTTCAAGACGAACTTGACCCGCGGCCCGTCGGCCGTGACCTCGACGCTGTTCCACTCTCCTGGCTTTTTCAGGTAGCTGTCTCCGTTTACCTTGCGCGCTGGCGCGACCACTCCGTATATCGCACCCGTGTAGTGCACGTCGGCAAGACGGTTGGAGCCATTGTACATGTCGCCCCAGTCGTCGAGGAGCTGTAGCTCCATCCCCTCGCGAGAGCACCATCCGTTGGGGGGCGTGCGTATGCCGAGCCCGTTGTTCGCGTTCGGCGGAAGCTTTACGTCGAACCTGATTGTGAAGTTGGTGTAGTCGCGCGTCGTCCACAGGTTCTTGACGCCGGATTCCCCGATTCCGTCGGACTGCGTGCACGTCAAGTAGCCCTCGGGCGTGACGCAATACGTGTTGGTCGCACCCTCCCAGCCAGCAAGGTCGCGGCCGTTGAACATCGGTACGAAGCCCTCCTCGATGCGCGTCTCCGCGACCGCGCCGAAAACGGCGAGAAACGCCGCGGCAGACATGACCACGGCCTTGCCACGCACGCACCCGCCAGCTGACGACGCCCTCATTCGGCCTCCTTGAGCTTCGCCGCGGCTGGCGGATCGAGGAACATCGTGCAGTCGGAATGCTGACGCAGAATCGACGCCGGGCACATGTTCGTGAGCGGCCCATTGACCGCGCCTGCGACGGCGTCGGCCTTGCGCGAATCAGGAACCGTGCAGACGATGGCGCGCGCCGACATTATCTGCGGCACGGTCATCGAGAACGCCTGCCTCGGCACGTCGTCAAGCGACGCGAACCAGCCCTCGCCGACTTGCTGCATGCGGCACTTCTCGTCAAGGTCCACGACTGCATAGGCCGCCTTCGCGTCAAAGTCCGCGGGCGGATCATTGAACGCGATGTGCCCATTCTCGCCAATGCCGATGCAGGCGACGTCAACAGGCGATTCCCTCACAAGCGTCTCGAGCCGCGCGAGCTCCGCGCCGACGTCTTCGGCCTCTCCGTTGACCTCTACGAACGCCTTCATCGGCTGCGGCGTCTTCGAGACGAGCCGCTCGCGCATGTAGCCGCGGAACGACGCCTTGTGCGTTACGGAGAGCCCCAGGTATTCGTCAAGATGGAAGCCCGTCACCTTCGACCAGTCGATGCCCGGTTCCGCTACGAGCGCCGCGAGAAACTCGAACTGGCTCGCGCCAGTCGCGACAATTATGCGCGCCTCGCCGCGGGCGGCTATCGCCTCGCGTATCTTCCCGGCGGCGGCGTCAGCCGCACGGCGGGCCATGTCAAGCTTGTCCTTGCCAACAACTATGTTCATTCGTGTCCTCCTATTAGTTCAAGCGGATTGTCGCGCCCTATCGCGCGAAGTTCGTCGCCAGAAAGTCCCACGCGCTCGGCGAGGAGAGCCATCATCTTCGCCATCGGCGTGGTTGCGCCGACGAGGCAGTTGCGCGCAGGGTTCCAAAGAAGCCCGTTCGGCTCGAGCCGGGCGCGCGCACCGCAGACATCGTACTCCCCGGGCGGCATTCCGGCCGGATACTGCGCGTCCGAGACGGCGATAAGGCGCCTGAGCGGCACGGCGCGGCAATAGAGCTTCAGCATCGTGTCCGGAAGATGGTGGCCGTCGGGAATGAACATGACCGACGCACGATCCTCGACGAGCGCCGAGAACACGATCTGGTCATGCCTGTTGACGGTGTTCGGGATGCCGTTGCCGAGATGGGTGAACGCCTTCGCTCCCGCCGCGAGGCAGGGCTCGAGCTGCGCCGGAGACGTCGCGAGCTGGTGCCCGAGCGACACGACGACGCCCTGTGAAGAAAGCGCGCGCACGAAATCGGGCATACCGGGAATCTCCGCCGCGACGTTGACCATCCTGACAAGCCCTTCCGCCGCGTCCTGGAAGCGCCCGAAAAGCGCGAGGTCCGGCGCATGCACCCATTCTACAGGATGCGTTCCGACGGCGCCAGGTCCTGGCGAGATGAAAGGCCCCTCGAGGAAGAACCCGAGAATCGCACGCTCGCACTCCGCATAGCTCTTCCGTGCCTCCACGACAACGCGCATCGTCGCAACGACCGTATCGGGGTCGCCGGTCACGAGCGTCGGCAGAAACGCCTCTGTGCCGTCGGCAACGAGTCTGTCCGTGACGGACTTCACAGCTTCGACGGTCAGGCCCGGCGCGTTGAAGTCGACGCCTGCATAGCCGTTCACCTGAAGATCTACCCAGCCCTTCACATCAACCCCCTGAAGTAGTCGCGAGACTCGTCGATCCACTGCGGATTGTCGGGGAACGCGTTCGCAAGCTCAAGCCCGAGGCAGCCGTCGTAGCCGGTCTCCCTGAGCGCAGCGAAAATCCCGTCGTAGTCGAAGACGCGCCCCGCGGGGTTCACTCCCGACGAGCCGTTCTTCGCGTCGGACAGGCAGCGGACGTGCCCGTCAAAGATACGCGAGGCGTACTTACGCGCAATCTCGACGCAGTCGAGCCCGTCCGCATACGTGTACGCCCAGTCTACGCAAAATCCCATGCGCGGAGAAAGGTCGCCGATGATCTCGAACGTCTCGGGCACGGCTGGATAGAGGTTCGGGTTGCCAGTCTTTGGATTACGCCCGTGGTTGTGGATCGCAAACTTCATCTTGTATTCGTCGGCAAGGCGCGAACAGAGTTCGCACATCGCGCGGTCGCTATGGCAATCCGTCCATTTGGGGCCGTCCTGCCTGCCGGGAACGCCGACTATCAGCGGCACGCCGAGCGCCGCCGCATAGTCGAAGCGCCTGCGGGCCTCGTCAGGCGAGTTGAAGGCAATCGGGCCGACGGCATACGGCTCGACGCCGTGGTCACGGCATTTGCGGCGGAACTCCGCGATGTCGGCAGGCGTCGCGTCGAACGGCAAATGGAAGTTCTTCACGCAAAGATGCGCAAAGCCGTGGGCCTCGCAGAAAGCAAGCGCGTCGTCCGTCTTGAATTTGTTGAGCGTATAGCCAGCCATAGCAAGCTTGAACTTGGTCCTGCCGCCGCGCGGCAAGAGTGCCGCGCACCCGCCGAGCGCCGCACAAGAAGCCGCGCCGGCCATGAATTCACGTCTTGTCATTTTCCTTCTCCAGTCTTGAGAAAAACGCCTCCACCGCGGCGCGCTCGTCCGGCCCGTCGCGAAATGCAAGTGTGCCGAGCGCCAGAAAGACGACGGTCGCCGCCGCAGTCAGCGGGAAAGACCAGGTCATCTCGCGCAGAAACGGCCAACGTGCGCCCGCCGCGAACAGCACGAGACCGAAGGCGGCGCCTCCTACAAGGCCGGACATTCCGGCGCGGCGCGAAAGGCGGCGGACAAGAAGCCCGCCGAGCATCGGCAGCGCGATTGGAGGGAGAAGCACTCCGAAAACCTTGTTGGAAAGGTTGAAGAGATCGTCCGCGCCCTGGGCATACTGCATAACGAAAGTCAATGCGACCACAAGACCGCCGACGAGAACGGTCGCGGTACGGGCGGCGACCATCTTCGCGCGCGGCGACGGCGACTTCGCGAAACGAATGTAGAGCTCGTTCACCGCGACCGCGGCGGCGGCGTTGAAGTTCCCGGCGAGGGAACTCATCGTAGCGGAGAACATCGCGGCGACGACGAGTCCCATCATGCCGGCAGGAAGGACCTCGCGGCAAAGAATCGCGTAGACGCCGTTCATCTCAGACTCAGGCAGATCCGGCAGGAATATGCGCGCCGCCATCGCCGGGAAGAAAAAGAGCGGCGGGCCGAGAAACAACAGCGCGGCGACGAGATACGCCATCTTCTTCGCGTCGCGATCGCTGCGCGTAGAATAGTAGCGCTGGACGAGCGACCAGTTGGTGGAGAGCGTAGAGCCGACGCAGCAGAAAAACACGAGCATGTACACCCACGTATACTTGCCGGCAGTAAACGAGAAGAAACCCTCCGGAGCGCGGTCGATGAACACGGAAAGTCCATGCGCAAGCGAGAAGCTGCCATCGAGCGCGGCAAGCCGTCCAAGGCATAGCGGCGGGAGCGCGAACACCACGGCGAGAATGACGAAGAACTGGATGAAGTCGCACGCAAGCGTCGCCTTAAGCCCGCCGAGGAAAGTGTAGAGGACGATGATGAGTCCAGACAGGCAGATGGACCAGAAAAGCGGGAAGCCCATCCCGACACCTACGACCGTACCTATCGCGAGAAGCTTGAGGGCGTTGTCGAGAAGCTGCATGGGAAGCCCAAGAACCGCCAGAGTCGAGCACATCGACGGCGTGTAGCGAGTCGCCACAAAGTCGATGGGGCTACCCTGCGCCGCACGCCGCCAGCGGACGGCGAGAAACCATGCGCCAAGGAGGACCGCTGGAACCGAAAGCCAGCTCACCGTCACAGGCACCCAACCGAACTTGTAGGCGAGGGCGGAATACATCACGAACGCGAGCGCCGAGAAGCTGTTCATGTAGAACGAGACGCCGGAAAGCCACCACGGAACAGTCTTGTCGTTGCCGAAGAACTGCGCAGAAGAAGTGGACTTGCGGCCATAGTAGACGCCAATCCCCACCATCGCGGCGAAAAAGACGGCGACAACGCCATAGTCAACTGGAGAAAGCCCACCTGCCATTTGAAGATATTATACCTAAAAACCAATAGCCCTTCAATTGCCTACCGAATGTCCTCTGCGGCGGCAAAGGCCGCCTTCAATCGCGGAACGGAAAGACCGGTTTCAAAATAGGCGCGGTCGGCGGCGCGAAGCGTCACGGATGCGCCATCCTCGCCGAGCGGCGCGGAAAAGCGGCTCTCGCGCTCTCGGGCGTTCCAGTAGGCAAGGACCGTGCGCCCGCCGCGAACGAACACAAACGCCCGCACGTTCTTCGCCTTCTCCGGCTCCGGCAGCATCTCGATAGGATGCAGTTCATATTCGCCGTCCTCGCGCAGGTAGAGATGGTGCTCGACCTTGCCGTCGCGCATCGCCTCCTTCTGCGACTCCGTCAGCCACCCCTTCGCGCGCACGTCCTCCCATCTGCGGATCGTCTCGATGACGTCTTTGGCACGCGGGTGGCGCTCGAACGCCTCCTTGTCATAGGCGAACTGGATCGGGCAGTCCCAGGCCGCAGCAGTCGATGTCCCGAACTCGTACATGTCGGACTGCATCCCGATGTCGCCGGGACGGATGCGCCCGGGTTCGCCGAACCAGAACCAGCCGAAGTTGATCCGCGTGAAGTCTTCGCGCATTATCGGCGCCTCCCTGAGCTGCCATTTCCTGAGCTCTTCCTTGAACACGTTCGGCTCGAACACATCGAAGGCGTTCGCCCCGGAAAGCATGTGCCAGCCGAAATGTCCCTTCGCGGCACCCTCGGCGAAAAGCGGCTCGGGGACGAGCTTCCTGTAGACCCTGTACTGGGCAAGCGGCACGTTTACGCCGGCCGACGGTAGAACGCCCTCGCTGCCGTCGAAATAGATGAACGAAAAGCCGCACTCGTTGTAGAACGCCGCAATCTTGCCTGCTATCTCGTCCTGAAGGTCCGTCGTCTGGTCAATGTAGCAGCTGTTGCAGCCGAACTCAGACATGTCGAGGATGCCGCCGACCTCGCCGCGCGGATGCGCGACGGCATCTGTCTCCCACGCGCAGCGCCTCACGCCAGTGAATTTCCAGGGGCGCTCCCGCGTGTACGCCTCATAGCTGAAAAGCTCAGTCCCGAACTTGAGGACGCGAGCCTTTGCGGCCAGGACGGCACCCTGCGGATTCTCGAGGACTTCGATTTCGGAAACGTCGCCTTGCGTGGGGACAGGACGGGCGAGCGAGAACTTGCGCTTTATGCCAAGACGAGGGTCTGCGGCGCCCTTCACGTATCTACTCTTCATGCCGATGTGCGTCTGCAGGATATGAAGCCCAACCTCGAGCCCTGCGGCCCTGCACTTCGCGACGGCCGCCTTGACGTCGGCGACGCCGTTCGGCCACTTGTCGTGCCTTATGTCGTAGTCGCCGCAGTGCAGGTAGGAGCCCTCCTCCTCGAAAAAGCGCTTGTAGTACGCATGGAGAAGCTTTATCCCGCACTTCTTCGCCATTGCGATCGTGTCGTCGACGGTCTCCGGGGAGAAGTCCTTCAAGTCCATCTGCGAGCGGTTGATGACGGCGGAACGCCGGCTCCTTACGCCGCGCGGCAGGCCGAAGTCGCGTTCCATTGCGTCAACGCGGTCGAGAATCGCCTCTCCCGCGTCGGCGGCAATCACGACAGGGACACTGCGCAGCTTGACGGCATCGTAGGTTGCGGCCCACGTCAGCCTGCATCGTGCACGGACTTCGCTGTCGACCTCCGCCTCCGGCGCCGCCGCCATCAATGCGACGGCCGCCTTCTCGTCCCATGCGCAGTTCATGACTACGCCGAAGTTCTTGCGCGGCCTGAGCGGAAGCTGGACGACGCGGAACTCCGCCACCGCCGGCCAGTCCATGAATTCATCCATGCTGTCCGGCTCGAATCCCCTCAATGTGAACGCCATGTAGTCGTCCGTCACCTTGACGTCGACTATCGCCTTGTAGGAATAGCCCGGCGAGTCGGATACAGTATCGAAGCCAAAGACAAGAGCGCCGTCCCTCTCCTCGACGGAGTTGGACCCGTACACCGATCTCTTGTTCGGCCAGATGAGCTTGACCTCGTTTCCGAAGGGTCTGTCCTGCACGGCCTGGCAGAAAGACACGCCCTCGTCCCCCGCAATGCACTCCTCGCCTGTGGATTTGACCTTGAGCGAGCGAACCTTCCCGTCGGCCGATATGGCAAGCGAGAACCTCGAGTTTTCAAGCGTAACGCCCGACGGCGCGGCAACAGCCAATGCTGGGGCAAGTGCGGCGAACGCGAGCGCCGCGCCTGCAAAAATGCACCTCGTCATTTCTTCTTCCCGTCTGACGGTGGCGCGATGCGGCGGAGGGCGAGTCGGTCGACGTAGAGCGTTCCGTCCTCGTAGCGAGCCGAGACCCATAGATCGTACCAGTTCGGATCGACGTCCATGCCGTCGTCGAGGATGTGGAAGTCCTTGAGGTTGAAGTCGCAATCCCAGGATCCGTCGAACCAGAAGATCGTCTCAAACCCGACGTGGAGCGTATTCAGCTTCACCCATGTGTAGGCCTCGGCGTTCAGCTCCTCGACAGCCTTGACGACGCGCTGGCTGTAGCTCTTCTTCGACGGACGGTCGTAGACGCCCCAGATTATATTGGAGCCGGTCTTCTTCATCACAGCCTTGCCTCGCGGGGACTTGGGGTCGTCGATCCGTTTACCGCCGCCCACATGCCAGTCAACAAGCACGAGATCTTCGTCGGGAACGGACTTCAGCTCTTCGGGAAGGTCGTCGAACTTCATCGCAAGGAGGTCGATTCTCTCTTCGATCTTCTTTTCCGCGACGATGCGCCATTTCGGCTCGGAGAATTTGATCTTCTCGCTTTCCGTCGCCCACTTGCGGTACGTCTCGATCGCCTTTGCAAACTCGTCCTTTGCCTTGGGGTCCTTGCGGTAGATGGTCAAAAGCTTCTCGGAAAGCCTCTCCATGATCGGCGCCATGCGCGCGCGGTATTTCTCGCGCGTCTCCTTCTTGTACGCCTGCGCGACGAACGAACCGAACTTCCTCAGGACCGCGGGATCGGCCTTCCAGGTGTCGATTCCAGTGCGCTGCTCGAAGTGGTCCTTGCTGTAGCGCGTCAGCACCTGCTCCCTCAGGTAGCGGTATGCCTCGTACATGTCGCCCGCACCTTCGCCGTAGGCGCGGCAAAACGTGCGTACGAGACCGTCCACGTCGAGGGAAGGATCTATGTACAGTTTCGCGAGAACATAGCGGTTCAGCTCGTCCCACGACCCCGAGCCAGACCAGAACTCGTTCTCCATGAAGACAGAGTCGATGCCGAGCGACGAGAAGTACCTGATGTTCGAGGCGATTGCGTCGACTGCGGGAGACGGCTCGTCGCCGCGGTAGAGGTAGTCCCACAGCTCGATGTTCTTCGTGAGCGCGGCCCATTCGCGAATTTCGCGGGCGTTGTTCTCGTTGAAGTGCCCCTTAGTGAGGAGCGGGATGGTCGCGTCGCACCGCGAGTAGACGTTGCACCACCAGATGCGGACGTTCGGCTCGACCTTGATCTTCCCCTTCTCGGGCGCTCGTTCGGTCGATACGTATGCAAAAATGCGAATCTGCACGTCGGGATACTTCTCGCGCACGTCGCGTGCGAGACGGTTCGCGAACTCCAGCACGAGCCCTGCGTCGCCTCCGTCCTTGTGCCCGCCCTCGACGCGGTCGTACTTCGCGATGACCTTTTTGCACTCCGGGCAGAGGCAGATGAAGTCGGAGTTGTCCATTTGCGTGAAGTCGTAGACGAGCGGAGGGTCGTCGGGGAACTTCGCGCGGTCTGCGGCGATGAAGCCCAGCAAGGACTCGAGGACGATGCGGTAGGTGTCGGGGTTAGTGTAGCAGAGCTGGCACTTGGAGTTTCGGACAAAGCGCCTCTTGCCGTCGGGCCCCATGGAGTAGTATTCGGGATGCTCGTTCCCGTACTTCTCTGGCGGCAGGTAGTCGAACGACGAATGGCAGTGCTTCGTCTGCCCGGAGACCCGGTAGCGGCCCTCTATCTGGTCAGAGCCAGGTTCGCACGACAGTGCGCGCCCGTACCGCTCCCAGAACTGCGTCATGTACGGGAACTTCCTGCGGTTGAACCGCGCTGAGTATATCTCGCGGTTGTAGAACGCAGGTTTGGTAGTCCATTCGCGGACCGGGACCTTCGCCTCGGGGTCGGCCTTGAAGTCGTCAGGCCCGTCGTCAGGAAAGAGGACTCGGTAACCGAGGCACTTCTCTGCGAACTCCCACGCGGCCGCCGACACCGCGTAGCCGGTGCGCCCGAAGAGAAATGCCCTGCCGGGCGCGCATTTGACGCGCCAGTCGCAGAGGCGCAGCCCTTTCGCGGTCACGCCGGCCTCCGCCGCCGCAGGGCAGTCGCCGAGGTAGATGAACGTTCCCTGCGCGGGCTCCTTCCCCTGCGGATAGACGGCGGGAGCCCGTCCGGTGACGTTGGAAATCACCGTCACGAGATCCTCAGCGGTCCTATGAACGTTGAACAGCGCGCCAGATTTCTCCACCTTGCACTTCACGATTGCGGCGTCCTTCAGAGCAAATGCCGTTTTCTGCCCTGCACCCGCGCAAAACGCGATTCCCGCGGCGACCGCCGCGACGGCTATTGTTTTCATTTAACTATCCCTCCCTTTGTCATTTAAGTCTTATGGTGAAACCAGTGCGGTGAATGTCGGCGACGACAGCCGAACCAGACACCATTAGCGATGCCGCATATCCTTTCGGAACACCAGTCATAAGCCAGGACGATGCAGACGGAATGGAGTCGGTGAATGTCGCAACCGTGACTTGCCCTCCGCGAGCGTTGGCAACTGGGCTTCCAAAGTCAACAAGGACAGGACCGGAAATCGCCGCCGACAAAAACCACGGCGCACCATTTGTCGCGACAAGGGACTCCGACAGCGGAACACTTATCGTCGGCGCCGTTGCCGTGAGATTCGAGAACTTTCCACCACCGGAGAAGGTCACGCCCTCGCCGAGATCATTGCCGCCGAAGTCAACGGCCGCGCCCGAGGCCGCATTGTAGGCGCCGCCAACGCGACACGCACCGCTCTCCACAAATACATCGCCGCCTTGCACGTCAAGCGTACCCTCAAAAGCGAGAGAAACGGGATCGGCCAGCGCCGTATGCATCCATGCGGACTGATCCCCTATTTTATCGCCAGTCCAATTGGCGGCTTTGTGGAACTTTAGCGCTCCAGAGCCAGTTTTCACCATGCCGCCGACACCGGTGATCGGCTGTGTCGCCTCGACGGCCTGGCCGCCGGCGACTGGAAACGTCAAACCACGATCGGACTCGGTTCTTATCGAAACACGGTCGGCATACCAGAATTTAAGGGGCTGCCATTTCCCTGGCGCCGTCATCCACGTCCCGCCGTCAAATGCAATGTCGAGAAAGCAAGATGGATTCGTCTCTTTTTCGTACATCCTCCAAGTCGAGAGCACACCGCCACCTGAGACTTTCAAAGAGCAACCCGACGCAAATATCTGCAATCCGTCAAGAGCGGGATTGTACGCCAATGCAGACCCCTCGCCGTCGATTAGGATCTTGTGGGAGGTGCTACCATAGTTTTCAAGACGAAAGTTTCTGTTCTGGGCACCGTCACCGACGTAGATTGCACCACCATCGCGCATAACAAGCGCAGTATGACCGTAGTATGGTAGAATATATTTCGCTACTTTCCATGTCGCACGCTCCACGATGACTGTCTGGCAACCTGTAGTCTCCCCCATTTCCACTCCACTGCGCATGCAAGACGACGCCACATATGCGCCATTAACGATTTCAAGCCGCGCAAACTGCGCCAACGTCGAAAGATTCCCCATGCGACTGCAGAAATTCAGCTGCCCTCCGCTCGAAAGGTTGGCCGCCACTCCGTCTACGACGAGAGTTGGCGCTTTTCCTATGCCACTCGCACAGATTCCGACGCTCATGCAATGGCGAATGTCGATAAGCGCACCCTCTCCGCCGCTGAACACCACCTCGCCTTCAGCCACGTTGAAGCCGTTGTATCCCCTTTTCTCCGGAACCCATTCGACGGGAGAGATGTCTCCCACGCCAGGGTTGGCAACGTTCTTGTTTCCATCTATGAACCCGTCGCAGCAGGAGAGCGTCATTGTATCGCCCGCCCCCGGCAAGAATGTCAGCGTCCCAACGCCGCGCTTGAATATGCAGCCGTTGGCGACATGCGCATTGGTCACGACAAGCGGCGCATCGATCTTGAGGTCGATGAGGTCGTTCGTAGACGGCGTTTCACCGAAAAGCCCGCCAGGCAACGTCTGCCCTTGGCCTGAGCCATCGCCGACGAACAGGAACCTGCCGCCTGCCATGTGGATTCCGCTCATGGCCGAGACGGGCTCTCCAAGCGCTAAGGCTTCTTCAAGGACAAGCGTACCGTCCTTGACTGTGACGCCTCGCGGCATTGTGCTTCCGCTCCCGGCCAAGACGAGCCTGCCTTTGCCCGTCTTGACTATCCCGCCACCCGTGACGGTCGAGGCGAGGCGAAGTGTCGCACCTTCGCCGACTTCCACGGGGAGCACTCCGTAATTTCCGAGAACATAGGTGTCGGAAATGGTCTTATCCGTCGTCTCGCCATCACCGTTCCACTCAATTCTATCTTCTACGAGCGCCACGCCTACTGAAAACACAGTCACATCGCCAGACTTAACCGCGGAGAAATCGTAGACAAGGGAATCGTCAAGCCCCGTTGCAGACGAAGGAACAGACCATGCGGACATGGATTCGGAATCCACCGCACCGGTCGTAGTCATGAGCGTGTATGACCGCCTCGTCTCAAAAGTGCCGCCGAGGGCAATGCCGGCAGAAACAATTTCGACCGGGCACGCAAGTTCAAGCGTCGAATCCGCCGTGCAACGGATTGTGCCGAAGGAGCCATGCGAACCTAAGACGAGTTTCTTGATTCCAGACTCGGCTGGCGCATCCTCGAAAACCACCTCTGCGCCGTCTACAAGGACAAGCTCCGACACCGTCCTTGCTCCGGCGGCGAACACCACCTTGCCGCCCGAGACAACTATGCGCGACACCGTCGTGTTGCCTCCCGTAAGCGTCTTCACGCCAGAGCCCTTCATCGTCAAGACTCCAGGGATGCCCTCCATGTCGACGAAGTCAACCGCATTTGTAATGTCGTAGTCGCTGACAATCGTCAAACCCGAGGGGCCGCACTCGACATGCTCAAGATCGTACAGGAACCTCCCTTCCTTTATGGCCTCCAACGTTCCGCCATTCGCAGAGATGCTTGCGACGCCGTCTTTCGACGGATTCTTCGCATGACTTCCATCTCCGCCTTTCACGCGAAGGACCCGCATGATGCCGCCATTCAATTGAAGCCGAGCGCAACACCCGATGTCGCCTTCCTGCAGCAGCGTCACGTCACGCAGCGTGCCGTTGGAGAAGTTGGGCTTGACCTCAATCAGTCCACCGGTCTGGAGGACCGTGTTCGTGGTATACGAAGCCGACTTGTCGGTCGAAAGCAGAAGCCCCTCGCCGCCATTTATCGTGAGAGTCCCACTCTCCCCCACCTCAAGGACAGAGCTACCACTGTGCCCGACGGTCACGCTCCCGGCAGACGCAACCACCGCGCCGTTGGAAATCGCGATCGACCCAACAGAGCTTGCGTCTTGCGCCAGAATAATGCGTCCTGCGGCAACCGTCCCTCCAACAACGTCAACCCGCCCGGTGCTTGCGCCTCTTCCGATGTCAAAGGAATCGATATCACAGGAGCAATCGCGGAAAACGGCTTTCCCTATGCCGTCAGAACCGATTCTAAGATCAGAGAACGGCGCGCCTACGGACACATTCACGTCGGCATTCTCGAATTTATGCGTTCCGTTAAGGAGCAGCATACCGCTGTATGCGGAGTTCTGGCAATGCCGTACAACGGGCATGCCGCCGTCGACGCGCCTATAGATGAACTCGTCTCCTTCAGTGCCGATCGTGAAATTGGCGATACCACCTGGATTCGTGTCATCAAACCTGCCCATATATACCGAACCGACAAACGTCTCCATGCCAGACCCAAACAGGAAAGTGGGTGACTTGGCATTTCCGTAAATGGCTATGATTGCCGTGTCCTCCGCAGTATGCGGATACGATGTATTCTCGATGCCGTCAATACGCTTCCATGATGACACGTCCGACCACTGGAAGCCTCCGCCAGTCGACTCCAAAGCCGACGTCTGGTCAAAAACATATATCGTTCCATTGTCTATCTTCTTTGGGAGAATAAGTACAGGGAGTACGTTCGTGACGTTCGCCGAATCAATGCACTGGACGCCGAGAATACCAGGTTCAAGCGCATTAAGTACGTTTCCTGAGATGGAGGCGAAAGAATCGTTCAACACTTTATAGCTCTCCCCTTCTTCAAGCAGGGGAAGCACGATGGCATCGCCTGGCCATACATGCAATACACGGTCGGCAGAGCAATGCGACGGTATGTCAGCGAGGTATATGCCAGATGTGCCTGACCCGATCTCGGCCGAAAATGCCTCCGAGCATTCCATGCCATCCAACGTCGCGGAAATGACAATCCTGGCTACGGCAAAGCTCTTGGCAGCGATCCCTCTCCAGGCGATCCGTCCTGCGTCGGCTATTGCCTTCACCCCAACGGTCTCGCCACTATATACGAGCGTGGCTGTGCCGGTGGCTGGCTCTCGAAGCCCAGTTATGTCGATATAGACGTCAAGAGCAGACCCGTCCGGCGAGAATTCCCACCCTATGCCAGACGCTATGAACGGTGTGGAACATGTCGATTGGGCCGGAACATCAACATATGTGTCGAAACCGAATCCGTTGCGCACCCTGACACGAAGCGAATATTCCGTCATAGGAAGCAAGCCCAGGACAATTAGATTCGTCGGCGCTCCAAGTGCCGCAGCGGATTCCGCCGAGGCGACAATTGTCTCAAATCCATTGGTCGAAGCTTCAAGACGGACGGACGAACCAGTCGGGCCAGCGCCGGATTCAGTCACCGTCGCAATTGCAGAAAGAGACCTCAGCCCACGCTCAGAAAACTCCGCCGTTGCCTTCGGAGAGCTGGGAATATAGGTCGTAAAGCTGGATACCGAGGTCGTCAGGGATACATCCCTGTTGTTCACTACGATTGCTCTTGCGTAATACTTAGTGCCAGTCTCAAGACCTGTCAGCGGAATACCGCACTCCCCAAGCACCAAAGCCTCGTAATTCGTCGAGAAGAAGGTAGAAGCAAAATCTGGCACCGTTGAAACCTGCACCGTGCCATTCGCCGACACGGCGTTGGTTCCAAACGATGAGATGTCAACTACCACCGTCGCATTCGTGTAGCCGACATCAGTCACCAAAACGCCCGCCACCGGCTCGGGCGTTTCCCCGTATGGCTCCGCCTTCCCAGCCGTCAGGAAGGATGCGCTCGACTGCGTTGCAAAGTCAGCAAAGATCCAGTCAGCAGACGGCACAAACGCACCGAGACGAACCTCGTCCATTTCGCCGTTGACGCGGCGGCCCTTTCCCGCGCCGGATGACGAATAAGAGTCCTGCGTCGAACATCCGATGCCGATGTCAGCAACCTGCTGCAAAACCTTCTCGTTGCAGGTCACAGTTTCGAGATAGTCGCCGTTGAGATAGATGTCGGCAACCTGCACGTCGCTGGCTGTCCCATACTTCCAGACGATATCCAGCTTCTTCCATACGTTGTTCGTCGCGCTGAGCGTGGTGCCGAGGTTATAGGTGTCGGACGAGTTTTTGTAAGTCGCGGACACGGCGTGAACACGCATCAACGCAGGCGGGGTTCCACTGTGGAACAGGAAGCCCCATCCTGTGCCTTGCTCGCCCTTGCGGCGGTCGACAAGGTAGGACCACGGGACATCGCCCTTCGCGCGGAACCAAAACGAGGCGTGGAAATCGGTGCCGAGAGCATCGGCAGCGTCCTTCGCCGCTCCTTCTGAGGCGGGGACGCGAATGGCTGGCGCGTGCTCATTGTCCGGCGCGATGCGCCAGGCGCCGCCAACCGCACCACAGACAACTGCCTCACCGACCGGCGTGGAGCCGTCGAGACCGTTGGCCGTCGAGTCGTGGATGGTGACGGGGGCGGAATCGGATGGCGTCCCCGTCTCGCCCATGTGCCAAACACCAGTGTAGTCGGCCCAAGGCTTGTCGGGACAGACGGCGCGACCGCTTGAATCGGAGCCCCAGCACATCACGAACCGTGTGCCATTCGTCATCGTCGAAAGGCGCACCCAGATGAGCGAGGTGTCATTTGTGTTCCAAGTGTCGATTTCGTAGGGAAGACCGCTACCATCCATGTCTACAAAGGCGATATCGCTTCCATTAGACGGCGAATGCAGATCGGCATAGGAGAAACCCCGCGGCAAGTTGTCGCCAATCCGAACGAGAACCGGGAAATTGTACAACGGCGACGATCCTGTATAACCATCAACGATAAACATCGCGCCCTTGTCAAAACTCGCAGATGTCGGTCGCGGCAAAGCGGATCCTTCGGCAAAAAACCGTGCCGCAAGTAAAACGGATGTCAATACTATTGTCGCCCTTTTCATTGTCCCTCCATTCGTACCTCTTGGCAGCCCCCGTAGATTGCCGTCGCTGGCGACAGGCGGTCGTATACATTACCGCCAAGGTCCAGCGATGCATCGCCGCGGTGTCCTGTGGCGACAGCGACTGAGAACAACGGCAAAAATGAGTTAGCACGGCGCTTGTACATTATGGTACTATTTTACCACAAGCACGCGTCCCGCGCAATGCGGACTTTTAGAGAAAACCTTCTGCGTGTTTTTGCTATCCAGCGGCTGGCGCGACATCGCCAACCGCTGGATGCTGCCATCAATGCCAGCGCCTCGGCGGCGGAGGCGGAGGTGGAGGTGGAGGCGGAGGTGGAGGAGGCGGGGGCGGCGGAAGCAGACGATGCCAGCCGTGGTTATGGTGATGGTGGTGGTGATGGCCAACAGGCCCAGCCGTCATGTGTCCACCGGGGCCTCTCAGCTCGACCTTGGCGGTCGGCGGCGCGGGTTTCGCTCCATGCATCGGGGCGGCCATTGCGCCCCCTGCGAGTGCGACTGCAGCAAAAGCCGCGAGAAGTTTGAGGTTGTTCATTGTCGTGTTCCTTTCTGTTGGCGCAAGCCCATTCTTGCGCTTTCATCCAGTTAGGAACACCCACCCGCCTTTTCTGACAACCCAATTTCGCCTCACTCTGCGACAAGCTTATTTTTAACGCAGAGACGCGTAACCGCCCCCTGCGGGCGCCGACGACCCATGGGGAAGTCGGCAGGCCGAGCGAACGCGAGTGCCAAGAGTAGCAGAGATTTTCGGGGTGGATTTTGGCCGTGTAGAACGTGTAGATCGTGCAGAAAAGAGACGCTCAAGCCGCCAGCAACGAGCAAATAGGCCTTTTGCAAGGGTTTCGCGGGGACTGTCCCCAATTGATTTATTGTCAGTTTTGTCTCCATTGGCTGATATTATACCAAAAAATGGGGTCAGAGCTTGACCCAACAGCGCTATTTTCAATGCGCCGCCCGATGGCTCGGTGCTCATCAGCCCTTCGACACGGCAGCCGCGGCATATCTGCCGCGACACTATCCCGACCCTAATCGGCACTAATCAAGCGACCATTCGCAAAGGGAATCACTCTTTTTTGAATCTAGAGAGTTCTTCCCATTTCAGAAATGCCTTCGTAACACCTTCTGCCCCAGAGAAAATGGAGTACGGCGCGAAATAGAAGCAAATGCCACCACTCATGACGCGCATGAAGACTGAATCCCTGTCTCGCAAATTGATGTCCCTCTCTCCCATGTCCTTGCGGGCCTCATCGTCAGACGGAAACACGCTCTCAAGAAGACGGTGCCACACAAGAGCGGACAGTTCCTTCATCTTGCCCCTGTCGAAATAGTCATCAACTGTCATCTCCCTGCCATCCGGGATACTGAATGTCCTTGCAACCGTATAGTAGGTGCAACCGCATTCCCACCTAAAACTTGAGTTCCCGTCGTTCTTAGCGACAATCACAGGCCGTGCATACCATTCTGCGCCGTCCTGCGGCGATATTCCAAATGGCCAATCTAGTTTGACATCTCCCGAGAAATCCCATGCGATGTCTGGCTCTTTAAGTTTGCGTTTGATCTCCTCCTCTGCCTCCTCTATGGTCGGTGGAGGAACCCATGTCTTGTCGTCATTGTTCAGGTCGCTCCACGCAGGGCCAAAGGTCATCTGCAGAATTTCCCGCCTTACAGATCTAAGCCCATCGGTATTTAAACCCGAGAGCGACTCTGGCCAGTTCACCCGCCATTTCACCGAGGCATCGCTAGCATCCTCATTCGATGCGAATTCATGGATAGAAAGCCGAGAACTTCCGTCATGCCCAATGGCAAGTTCGTCCACCAGAGTTGAAGACATGCGACATCCTACCAAAGACAAAACCGCAGGGAACAAAGCAAGTAATGGATATTTCCAGCTAATACCCTGAACACAACTACTATTATTTATTCTACGAATACCCGCCTTCATTGCCCAACACACTCCCTTTCGGTAATAGGTAAGTCAATATATTATATCAAAAAGCGACCCATAGTGGATCGATGAGATTCTGGCAATTTGCGCGGACGCGGAGGGGGTGTTTCGGCGGCATGTGTTTTTCTGCCGCAAGGCAGTCGCCGCGACGAACGATGGTCGGAGCGAAGCGGAGAGGCCGGAGAGCCGACTGGCGCACGAGAGCACGTTTGCGGGCCCGGCGTGATTTTGACCGCCAGCGTAAAGGGCGCGCGTGAAATGCACCTGCGGCGAAGCCGTCAGGTTCCCCGACGAGCGCAGCGAGGAGCCTTGCGAAGCAAGGTCGCAAGAGGGTGCGCGCGCGCGTCAAAATCATGCCGGTGGGGCGCCTGCAAACTGCGGGTCGGGCGAGCAGGTCTGGCGAAGGCCATACCATCGGGCGGCGCGGCGATTTTGAGCCCTAAGCCGAAACACGCCCCTCTGCGGACACGCTACCGCTTTGCAGATAAAAAAATCGACCGCGGCAGATGTGCCGCGGCCGGTTTTTCATCCGTGGGGAAGGCCGTTAGTCGGCCATCGGACGGACCTTGCCTTCCTTGATGCGCTTCTCGACGACCTCGGAGGCGATGTTCTTCGGGACAGGCTCGTACTGCTTGAAGATCATCGTGAAGGAGCCGCGGCCCTGGGTGACCGTACGGATCGCGTTCGAGTAGCCGAACATCTCGCCAAGCGGAACCGTCGCCTTGAGGAGCTTGACTCCCGCGCGGTCCTCCATGCCCTCGATGCGGCCACGACGCTGGTTGATCGAGCCGTTCGCCGCGCCCATGTACTGCTCGGGAACGACAACCTCGACGTCCATCATCGGCTCGAGAAGCTGGGGCTTCGCCTTCATGAACGCCTGCTTGAAGCACTGCATCGCGCAGGTGATGAACGCGAATTCATTCGAGTCGACTTCGTGGTAGGAACCGAAGTAGACCGTCGCCTTGACGTCCACGACAGGGAAGCCGGCGAGCGGGCCGGACTCGAGCGCCTTCTTGACGCCCTTCTCGACCGCCGGGATGTACTCCGTCGGAATGACGCCGCCCTTGACTTCGTTGACGAACTCGAAGCCCTTGCCGGGCTCCTGCGGGGCGAGCTTGAGGCAGACGTGCGCGTACTGGCCGCGGCCACCGGACTGCTTGACGTGCTTGTACTCGTTGTCGACGGGAACGGTGATCGTCTCGCGGTACGCAACCTGGGGAGCGCCAACGTCGCACTCGACGTTGAACTCGCGTTTCAGACGGTCGACGATGACTTCGAGGTAGAGCTCGCCCATGCCGGCGATGATCGTCTCGGAAGTCTCCTGGTCGAAGCTGACGACGAAGGTCGGGTCTTCCATCGCGAGCGCGTGGAGCGCGACGCCGAGCTTCTCGTTGTCGCCGCGGCTCTTCGGCTTGACGGCGACCGAGATGACGGGCGCGGGGAAGTCGATCGACTCGAGCGTGATCGGGTGCTCGGGGTCGCAAAGCGTGTCGCCCGTGCGCGTCTCGGTAAGGCCGACGCACGCGACGATGTCGCCGGCGTGGGCCTCGTCAAGAGGCTCCTGCTTGGCGGCGTGCATGCGGAAGAGGCGGGAAATGCGCTGCTCCTTGTTGATCGTGGAGTCGAGCATCTCGGCGCCGAGCTTCATCGTGCCCGAGTAGACGCGGACGAACGTGATCTTGCCGCCGGAGCGGGGGTCGTTCATGATCTTGAACGCAAGACCGCAGAAAGGCTCGTCGTCGCTGACCTCGCGCTTCTCGTCGGGGTTGTCCTGGCTGACAGCCGCGCCCGTGTCGAGCGGGGAGGGAAGGTACTTGCAGACGCCGTCGAGGAGAGGCTGAATGCCCTTGTCCTTGAACGCGGTGCCGCAGAAAGCGGGGGTGATGGCGCGCGTGAGGCAGCCCTTGCGGAGCGCTCCCTCGATCTCGGTCTCGGTGAGCTCCTCGCCCGCGAAGAACTTCTCCATGAGAGCGTCGTCCTGCTCAGCAGCGGACTCGACCATCTTCTGGCGCCACTCCTTAGCCTTCTCGACATATTCCTCTGGGATGTCCTTCTCGATGACCGTCTTGCCAAGCGACTTCATGTCGAAGTAGAGCGCTTTCATCTTGATGAGGTCGATAACGCCCTCAAACGTCTCAGCTGCGCCAATCGGAATGACGACCGGAACGGGGTTCGCGCCGAGCTGCTTCTTCATCTGCTCCATGACGCTGTAGAAGTTCGCGCCAACGCGGTCCATCTTGTTGACGAACGCGATCTTCGGCACTTTGTACTTCTCAGACTGGCGCCAAACCTGCTCGGACTGGGGCTGAACGCCGCCGACCGCGCAGTAGAGAGCGACCGCGCCGTCAAGGACGCGAAGCGAGCGTTCGACTTCGGCCGTGAAGTCCACGTGTCCGGGAGTGTCGATCAGCGAGAGGCGGTAGTCGCCCCACTGAACGCACGTAGCGGCGGACTGGATCGTGATGCCGCGCTCCTGCTCCTGGACCATGAAGTCCATCGTCGCGGCGCCATCATGCACCTCGCCGATCTTGTAGTTCTTGCCGGAATAGTAGAGGATGCGCTCCGACGTAGTGGTCTTGCCACCGTCAATGTGCGCCATGATGCCGAAGTTCCTCACGTGATCGAGCGGAATGTCGCGCTTAGCCATTTCTTTCTTTACCTTTCATTTGCAAAATGAGCATATATTATAGCGAAAATGTGCCTCTGCTTTCAAGTGCGAATTTTATTGTGCTTTGCCAGAGTAAACGCAATTTTAGATTTTGTTTAGTTGGTCAAAGGTGAAGGTTGAGGGATTGATTGAAGTGGATAGAGGATTCCCCATCCTCCTACCCTCCCTAGGGAGGGACTTGCGTTTACTTTGGCAAT
>JAFQYM010000095.1 GCA_017406465.1 Kiritimatiellia bacterium
ACGATCCTGAAGGACATCGTGCTGAACATCGGGCCGCTGTCGCGGTTCAGCGACGGAAAGGCGGACTACCTTGAAAGGCTCAAGGCGTCGTTCGCGGCGGGAGCACCCCTGATCGAATCGCTGATGCCATATGTCGGAAAGGCGTCCGAGGCGGTGCATGTCATCAGGTACAAGGACGGCGATCCGGCATGCAACGGCGAGCCGAAGCGGCTTGCCGCCATCGTCCTCGACCCGGTGTTCTCCGCGCTCGGCCTCGACCAGCTCTTCGCGAGCGTCAAGCACGCCTCGAAAATCAGGTACGACCTCCAGGGGCTCGTCAGGCTCCTCGTGTACGGCAGGATACTCGAGCCCGCGTCGAAGTGCGCGACGATGGAGCAGAACGGGAAGTACCACGAGCCACTGGTCTCCAGCGACAACCCCGACAACGTGTACGACGCGCTCACGGTCATCGACGAGAACGCGGAAAGGATATTCAGGAGGATGAACACTTGCATCAAGCGCGGGATCGGGCGCAACCCGTCGCTGGTGTTCTACGACGTGACCAACTTCTACTTCGAGATCGCGGAGGCGGACGACGACGTCCTGGACGAGTCGGGCGGCGTGGTGGAGAAGGGCCTGAGGAAGTTCGGCGTGAGCAAGGAGAACAGGAAGCAGCCCATCGTCCAGATAGGGCTCTTCATGGACGACAACGGCATCCCCGTGTCGTTCGAGATGTTCCCCGGCAACACGCTCGACCACCACACGCTCAGGCCCGCCATGGAGCGGACGGTGGACGGCTTCGGGCTCGGCAGGTTCGTCCTCGTCGCGGACAGGGGGATGTACTCGGCCCCGAACATGTGCCACGTCACCGACGCGGGCAACGGCTACATCGTCTCGAAGAGCCTCAGGAAGAGCACGGCGGCGACGCGCAGGTGGGCGGTCTCGCCCGAGGGGTACACGGTCGTCAGCGACAAGTTCCGGCGCAAGTCCAGGATCGTCCAGCGCGAGGTCACGCTCGTCAAGAAGGACAAGAACGGAAAGGAGACGCGCGAAAGGCGCAAGTTCACGGAGAAGGAGGTCGTCTACTGGAGCGAGGCGTTCTACAAGCGCGAGATGCACGAGCACAAGTCGTTCCTGGACTTCGTCGAAAGGCTCAGGGCCAACCCCGCGGGCTTCAGGGTCTCGGCGGCCCAGTCGAAAAGCCTGAAGAGGTTCCTCAAGGACGAGTACCTCAACAAGAAGACCAACGAAGTCGTGGACGGGAGAAAGCTCGTGGCGATGATAGACGACAAGAAGCTCGACGAGTTCAACGAGCTCATGGGCTACTACATGATCGCCACGTCGGAGCTGGACACGCCAGACCAGGAGATAATAGACAAGTACCACGGCCTCACGCAGATCGAGGACCAGTTCCGCGAGATGAAGGGGACGCTGGAGGCAAGGCCCGTGTTCGTCAACACCCCGGAGCACATCCGCGCACACCTCCTTGTCTGCTTCGTCGCGCTCACGATGATGCGGCTCGTGCAGCGCAGGATCGCGGCGGCGGAGCCGAAGAGCGACGCGGGAGGAGACCTCAAATGGTCGTACGGCATGTCGGGCGAGCGGCTGTCAAGGGCGTTGCGCGAATGGCAGGTTCTGCGGCATCCGGGCGACCAATACCAGATGGTGAACTCGTCTGGAGAGGACATATGCCGCGTCCTCGCGGCGCTCGGCGTGAATCTTCGCCCGGTCATCTACACGAAAGGAGACGTCTCGGCTCTCAAAGCGAAGGTCAAGGTGTTCTGAGACGTAAGCACATAAATTATGACTGATGTTTCACGCGACCCGCGTGAACATTGGCTCAAACCGCGCTTTTCAAAAAATGAAGTGGCAAACTCGGG
>JAFQYM010000096.1 GCA_017406465.1 Kiritimatiellia bacterium
CTATGCCGAGTTCGCCAAGGCATTGCCGAAGGATGTGGTGATTCTCACGGCGGGATGCGCAAAGTACAAGTACAACAAGCTGGATCTGGGCGACATCGGCGGCATTCCGCGCGTCCTCGATGCCGGACAGTGCAACGACTCTTATTCGCTAGCGCTCATCGCACTGAGGCTCAAGGAGGTTTTCGGCCTTGACGACATCAACAAGCTGCCGCTCGCCTTCAACATCGCATGGTACGAGCAGAAGGCCGTCATCGTCCTGCTGGCGCTCCTTTACCTTGGCGTGAAGAACATCCATCTTGGCCCTACCCTCCCGGCGTTCCTCTCTTCGAACGTCGCCAAGGTGCTCGTCGAGAACTTCGGCATCGCCGGCATCGGATCGGTGGACGACGACATGAAACTCCTCGTCGGCTGAAAGGAGCTGAAATGACGACACATGAAAGACAGGAATACGCCGCGCAGCTGAAGCGCGAGATGAACTGCTGCCAGGCGGTCGTGCGAGCCTTCGCCGATACGCTGGACATGCCGGCGGACAAACTCATGCAGCTTTCCGCTGGATTCGGCTCCGGCATGGGGACGATGGAGGGAACCTGCGGTGCGCTTGCTGGGGCGATCGTGGTCGCGGGACTCCGTACTGGCGGGAATGACACTATGTCGTTGTCGCGCAAGATACTGCCACGCTTTAAGGAACTCTGCGGCGCGACGATCTGCCGCGACCTCAAGGGCATCGGAACAGGCAAGATCCTGTGCAGTTGCGAGAACTGCGTCCGCAACGCTGTCCTCGCGGCGGAAGAGGCGTTGGAGACAAAATAACAAGGAGCATTGCACTATGAAGAAGATTGCGTTTTTCGACACGAAGCCGTATGACAAGGAGTCGTTCGACAAGCTGAACAACGGGCGGTACGAGATCAAGTATTTCGAGACGCGGCTGACGGCGGCGGCTCTGCCCCTCGCCGACGGATGCGACGCGGCATGCGCGTTCGTTAATGCCGAGATAGACCGTGCCGTGATCGAGGGGCTTGTGAAGCGTGGCATCAGGGTTCTCGCCATGCGGTGCGCGGGCTACAACAACGTCGATTTCAAGGCGGCATACGAAGCCGGGCTTACGGTCGTGCGCGTTCCGGCGTACTCGCCTTATGCCGTCGCTGAACACGCCGCCGCGTTGCTTCTGTCGCTCAATCGCCACATCCACAAGGCGGCGGCAAGGACGCGCGACTTCAACTTCTCGCTGGCTGGTCTCACCGGCTTCGACCTCCACGGAAAGACGGTAGGCGTAATAGGCACAGGCAAGATCGGTCGCATCTTCGCAGACATCTGCAAGGGTTTCGGTATGCGCGTGCTCGCCTACGACGCATTTCCGAATCCGACGAGCGGACTCGAATACGTGACGCTCGACAAGCTCCTCGCGGAATCGGATGTCGTTTCGCTGCATTGTCCGCTTTTGCCCGATACGAAACACCTCATCAACGCCGATACGCTCGCCAAGGCGAAGCGCGGCTTCACGCTCATCAACACGTCGCGCGGCGGACTTGTCGATTCGGAGGCGTTGTTGGCGGCGTTGCGCGGCGGAACGGTCGGAGGCGCGGGGCTTGACGTCTATGAAGAGGAAAGCGAATGGTTCTACGAGGATCGTTCTGATGTGGCGCGCCAGAACAAGACGCTCTCGCTGCTTGTCTCGATGCCGAACGTGATCGTCACCTCGCACCAGGCGTTTCTCACGCATGAGGCGCTTGCCAACATTGCCGAGACGACGCTCAAGAACCTTGACGACTACTTCTCCGGCGCACCGCTCGCCAATGAGATTTGCTACCGATGCCTCGGCACGGGCGGGGCGGCCAAGTCGAACTGTCCGCGCCGCGCAAACGGACGCTGCCACTGACCAGACGCGAAAAGCCCGTCACGGGGCGACGTGGCGGGTTTTTCGCGCGAGGTGCGGGCGTGGGCGGTCAGGCGGCGCGGCGGAGGGTGAATCCCCGCGTCAAGCTCATGGTAATCAAATGCGTGGATCATGCCGACGTGGATCGGGCGTACGCCCTACTTGTGCCAGGGGGCCTTGTCGGGGCAGAGGGCGCCGTCGTTCGCCGTGAAGGCCTCGAGCGAGCCGCGCTTCGTCTGGATGCAGAGGTACTTGATGCCGCAGTCCGCCGCCGCGCGGATGGCGCGGTGGCCGGCGGGGTCGATGCGGAACCAGTCGCCCGCCACGAGCGGCACGACTTCGCCGTCGATGTAGAGTTCGCCATTGCCGTCGAGGATGCCGTACAGCTCCTCGTTGGCCTTGTGCTCGTGGACGAAGGGAACAGCTCCGCCCGCCAGAAGCTCGTTGATCGAGACTTCGCAACCGGTCAGTTCCAGGGCGTCGTGCAGCTCCGTGCGCGGCGCATCGACAATGTTGATCTTCTTGTAGGTGCACATGGCATCATCCTTCCTTATTTCATGCTGAACCCGAGATCGTGGGCGCGCTGGACGAGGTCGGTGTCCTCGAGGGCGGCGGCGGTCGGACATTCGCCGGCTATGATGCGGCCCGCATCCTGCCAATGCATCCAGTTGAGGATGCGTTCGTAGGTCGCCTCAATGCCGACCATGACGTCCTTTGCGGGACCTTCACAGGCGGCAATCAGCAGGCTGCGCTTGCCGCCGGTCATCTGCGGGTTGACGCTGTACCAGCGGCTCACAACCGTCGCGAGCTGCGGCGAGAGCGCGAAGTAGTAGGTCGGGGCGCAGAGGACGACGACATCCGCCTCCAGCAGCCTCGGCACGAGGGCGGAGACGAAATCGTCCTTGAATACGCATTCGCGCTGACCGCAGCCGCACTGGTTGCAGCCGATGCAGGGGCGGACTTTCGCGGTCGCGCAGTTGAAGCGGAACACCTCGTGTCCCGCGGTCTGGGCACCTTCGGCGAAGGCCGTGGCGAGGGTGTTCGTCGTGCCTTTGGGGTGGGCACTTCCGGTGAGGATCGTGATTTTCATTTGCTGGTTTCCTTTGTTGGCTGTGAAATGACCTTGACGAGGAGGCGGTCGAGTTCTTTCGTCTCGTCCGCCATGAGGTTCTTCGTGATCTCCGCCGCCTCCGCCCAACGTTGTTCCTCTTCCACCCGACGACGTTGTTGTTCTTCCGCCCGACGACGTTGTTCTGCCGCCTCCGCCCGAAGTTGTTCCTCTTCCACCCGACGACGTTGTTGTTCTTCCACCCAAAGACGTTGTTCATTCGCGCGCATACGGTCTTCAAGAACGTGAGCATCTCGCTCTGCCTCCATAGCATTCTGTTGATGCCGTTGCGCGTCAAGAGAAGTGGCGTCTCCTACGTTAAATGCCTCTCGCCGTTCTTCATCTGCAAATCTGCGTGCTTTGAATACATCTACTTCGGAAGGATTTGGGTTGTTAGGGTCGTATGGCTTAAATTGCGCAAAGGATCTGCACGAGACTATTACAACACAGAGTAGAACAATCGTTTTCATAACGGATTTCCTATTCCTTACTCGTCACCGCAATCTGCCGCTCCGCGTCGGCCACGCACTTTGCCAACTGCGCCTTGGAGGGAAGAACCTTCTTGAGTTCGTAATCCGTGATGCCCATTGGCAGGCCAAGTTCCTCAAGATGGTACTTGGCAAGGATGCGGTTGTGTTCCTTGCAGATGAGAAGTCCGACGGGCTGATTGTCGACTGACGTGTTCAAGACGTGTTTCGCCATCGCCATGTAGCCGCTCAATTGGCCGAGGTCGGCGGGTTCGTACTTCCCTGTCTTGACTTCGACAACAAGGTAGCGGTGAAGAGGTACGATGTAGAAGAGCAGATCGATGTTCTTTGTCTCGCCGCCTATTTCAACTGGGTATTCTCTCCCAAGAAACGCGACGCCCTTGCCAAACGACAGCAACGTGGATTCGATGTTGGCGACGATGGCGGCTTTCAATTCGGTCTCGGAATACTTCTCTTTCAATCCGAACACCTCGAAGTTCTGCGGATCCTTCACAATCTGCCGCGCCAGGTCGCAGTCGTCGGACGGCATCGTCAGTTCAAAGTTCGTCTGCGCCTTGCCCTCGCGCTCGTAGAGGTCGGTCGAAAGCCAGTTCAAAAGCGAATTGCGGCTCCACCCGTTCTTAAGCGTTCTCAACACGTAAAACAGGGCCTTTTCTGGGTCATTCTTACATTTGTCGATGATGGTGCAATGATGCCCCCAAGGAACGTTCACCAATTTTCCAACAAGTTGTTGGAAATTTGGTTGCATACTGTAGAGTTCATAGAAATGCAGACAATAGCGGAGGTTTTGCGTGGAGAACCCTTCGGCGTCTGGAATGGATCCCTTGAGGTCGATGCTCAACCGTGGGAAGAAGCCCGTACCATAGATTTTGGTACCGACATACTTTTCGCGCACATCCTTTCCGAGATTCCAATAGAACTCAATCAGCGCGGAATTGACGGCGACCGCCGCCTTGATCTGGGTTGCGCGGTAGCGGCGCTTAAGGGCAGCAATCCACGCGGCGTAGGATTTCTCCACGCCGTTCCCGTCGCTCTTCACAGGAGCCGTGCTTTTCTTTCGCGCTTCGTTCTTCTTCATACATGCTCCTTGTTCATCGTCCTACCAACATGAAAAAAGCGTACCCCAGACTGTATCTCAAACGAGGCACGACCAAGTACCATTTGGCGAAATACAGAATAGGGTACGCAAAGTGCCTGTATACACTCTGCGATACCACATATTCTGCCTCGCCGTTTGATTGGTCGTCTTTCGTTTGAAGCACAACACGCAGTTACGCGATTTCCATGAATGGTAAAGAACGACGCCTTCCGCCTCAGTGCACCACGCCGTTTCATGGCATAATAAACCTAAGCAAAAGACGGCAGTATTATCGCATTTTCGGGTTCAAAAGTCAATGCTGGTGCGACAAGAATAAAATTGCCTGAATGTTGGCGCGCCAACATATTTCCGCGAACGGAAATGGTATAATATGCGCCATCATGAACGATGTAAAAGGTCAAGTCTTCTCGATAGCGGCGGAAAATGCACCGGTCGACGGCTGCACGGCCTCGAGGGCAGGGAACACACCATCAAGGCGGGGGAGAACTTCGCGTTCGCCAAGAACGGCGCACATTGGGTCCGCGCCGAAAAGCCGTTCAAGATGGCTTTGCTGCTAACATTGGATTGACAAACAAAAGGAGAATCAAGATGAGAGCGTATGTTGACCAGGAACTATGCATAGGCTGCGGCC
>JAFQYM010000023.1 GCA_017406465.1 Kiritimatiellia bacterium
AGTTTGGTCCTTATCCTCTGTGGGCGCAGGAGAGTTGAGGGGAAGATTCCCTAGTACGAGAGGACCGGGAATCACGAACCAATGGTGTTCCGGCTGTCGCGCCAGCGGCAGGCCGGGTAGCCACGTTCGGAACGGATAAGCGCTGAAAGCATCTAAGCGCCAAGCCTCCCCCGAGACAAGCTCTCCCGGGCAGCAATGCCCCTTAAGTCAGGTCGTAGACCACGACCTCGATAGGCCGAGGGTGCAAGCGGAGCGATCCGTTGAGCCGATCGGTACTAATAAGACGTGTGGCTTAGCTTATTTTTCTTCACCTCGAGACGACTCGCGTCTCGTAGTGGGCTGCAACTCCCTTTCACTCCCAACTTGCCTCTTTTGCTGGTGACCATGGAGGAGCTGTCATACCCGTTCCCATTCCGAACACGGAAGTCAAGGGCTCCATCGCCGAGGGTAGTGCGTCTCCCGGACGTGCGAGAGTAGGACGTCGCCAGCTTTTTTTGTTTTCAGGATCAGAGTAGTCTGACCCTAAATTTTTCTTGAACATAATTTCTCTTTCGCGCATTTACCTTTTAGGAGATGGAGATCTACGAAGAAATTAGGGCTGACCGTGAAATGGGCGCACGTCGCCTGGTGGCGGAGTATCGACCGCGCCTGGAAACTGCCGCCCGTCTTCTTTGCGCTGATCCCCATAAAGCCGAGGATCTTGTCTTCCGCGCTTTTGAACGCGCCATCTTTCGAATTGACGAATTCCGTCCTACGGGCTCGTTCTACTACTGGATATATACGATTCTCCTTAATTTGCACCGGATGGATGTCCGCAAGCCGACTGCAAGGAATGAAGTAGTTGTCGCGCAGGAGGATATGCCCGAGGTTGAGGACGAGTCTGCGCAAAATCCCTTCGAGGCGTTTGCTTTCCGAGGAAGCGCCGAGGCGGTGCGCACGGCGGTGAACAAATTGCCCGAGAGCTATCGGGAAGTCGTGGTCCTGCGCTACTTCGAGGAACTCACGACGCCAGAAATTGCCAAGATAACTGGCCTCCCAGAAGGGACTGTCCGCAGTCGCCTGCATTATGCGAAAGATGCGCTTTATGCGATGCTCCACGACACGGAGCTTTCGCCTGATTTCACGGAGCGGCTCATTCGCGCAACGCGTCCGCGAAAGTCCTGGCTTTTCCGGCACAGTTGGATCGCCGGTCTTGCCATGCTGTTCTCGCTCGCCACGATCGCCGCGGGGACTGCAGCCGTGCTCAAGTCCGGCGAAGCACCGTCTTCGGCCGACATTGGCGCGGTTGTCGTTTCTGGTGAAAGCGGTCTTTGGCGCATGGTCGGCGGCGGGTCGACCTTTTCTCCCGAGGCCGACGAAATCGACAAGGCGATCGAGCGCGGGCTTCAGTTCCTTGTTTCAAAACAGCGTCCCGATGGGTCGTTTCATGGGGATTACGGCGATTCTGCCGCGATTCCGGCGCTTGCGGGCATGGCGTTTCTGTCAAAGGGCCATCTGCCGGGAAGCGAGCCCTATGGCGAGACGATAGACCGTTGCGTGGACTATGTCCTCGACTGTATGGACATGCGTCCGAACGCGCCCTTCAAGGGCTACATGGGAGAGAAGGGCAACGGGCGCATGTACGCCCATTCGATTGCGACGCTGTTCCTGTCCGAGGTTAGCGGAATGGTCGACCGCGATCGTCAGGCGCGCATCGACGAAACGTTGCCTCACGCAGTTAAGGTGATTCTCGACGCGCAGAACAGGCGCAAGAACCATCCATCCCATCTTGGCGGCTGGCGCTACACTCCGGATGCGGGCGACAGCGACCTTTCTTGCAGCGGATGGGCGCTGATGGCGCTTCGCAGTGCGCGGCTCAACGGCGCTGTTCTTCCAGACGACGCGATAGAGAAGGCGGTGCTGTATATCAAGCGCGCGCAACGCGCGAACGACGGCGCGTTCGGCTATCAAGGCGATAACGGGCAGCATGCAGAGACGCTGACTGGCGCGGCGATACTTTGCCTTGAGCTTTGCGGGCGCCACCTCGACCCCGATGCGCTCAAAGGCGCGCAGTTCGTCCGCAAGACGTATCAGCGTTCGCTCTTGGGCGGCGGCAATCCCTACTACGGGCTCTACTACACGGCCCAGGGGCTTTTTCAGCTTGGTGGCGAGCAATGGCGTGAGTTTGAATCGTGGATGTACGCGACATACATGAAAAAGCAACAGCCCGATGGCTGCTGGAATGGCGAGAACGGATCGGTCTACTGTACGTCCATGGCGGTGCTTGCCTTCGCGGTGCCGTATCGAATGCTGCCGATCTACCAGCGCGACGAAACTGTCGACGTCAACGAAAAAGGAGAGGAAACGGGAAAATGAACGCTAAACTCAACGAGGGCGACGTGAAGCGCGTCGAAATGCTGCACGCGAAATGCGCCGAAATGAAGAAGGAGCTTGCGAAGCGCGTCGTGGGCCAGGACGAGATGGTCGACCAGGTCCTGACGGCGGTGTTCGCGCGCGGCCACGCGCTGCTGACCGGCGTGCCGGGGCTCGCGAAGACGCTGCTCGTCCGCACTCTCGCGGAAGTAATGGACCTCGGGTTCAAGCGCGTACAGTTCACGCCCGACCTGATGCCTGCCGATGTCACCGGCACTGAAGTGCTGGACGAAGACCGCACTACAGGAAAGCATGTCTTTCGCTTCGTGAAAGGGCCCGTCTTCACGAATCTGCTGCTTGCGGACGAAATCAACCGTACGCCGCCAAAGACCCAGGCCGCGCTCCTGGAGGCGATGCAGGAGCACAGCGTCACCGTTGGCGGCGAGACATATCAGCTGGCCGAGCCGTTCTTCGTGCTCGCTACGCAGAATCCGATTGAACAGGAGGGTACGTATCCGCTTCCCGAGGCGCAGCTTGACCGTTTCTTCTTCAACATCAAGGTAGACTATCCTTCGCGCGGAGAGGAGTGCGAAATCATACACCAGACGACTGGCGAGGAAGATGCAGCGCTTGCAAAGGTCCTCTCGGCTGCGGAGATCATCGAGCTCCAGTCGGTTGTGCGCCGCGTCCCTGCGGCAGACCATGTAGTCGAATACGCCGCCGATTTCGTGCGTGCGACGCGACCGAAGACACCCGAGGCGCCGGAGTTCGTGAAGGAGCTTGTAAGCTGGGGCGCGGGTCCGCGCGCGGGCATGGCCCTCGTCACGGCCGCGAAGGCCCGCGCCGTCCTGCAGGGGCGCGCCTATGCGACGACCGCCGACGTCAAGTGGGCGGCCTTGCCGGTGATGCGGCATCGCATAGCCACGACTTTCAACGCCGAAGCCGCAGGCGTCACGACGGACGACGTCGTCATGCGCCTGCTCGACCACGTGCAGGGCCACGAGGAACTTGACGTCTGACGGGGTTGGACTGTCGAAAATGGCGTTGCCGGGATACATGAGGTGGCTGCCGGATGCGGCGTTGAAGAAGCTCGGGAGAATCGAGTTCCTCGCGCACGGCACCGTCGACGGTTTCATCGCCGGCCGCCACAAGAGCGCGCGCAAAGGCGCCAGCGCCGAGTTCGCCGAACATCGTGCGTATGTGCCCGGCGACGACCTCCGCAATCTCGACTGGAAGCTCGTCGCGCGCCGCCAACGGCTCTACGTCAAGCAGTATGTCGACGAGACGAACCTGCGGGCGACCGTCGTCCTCGACGCTTCTGGCTCGATGGCCTACCGCGGACGCTCGGCGGCGGACCGGCTTTCGAAGCTCGAGTACGGGCAGTACATCGCCGCTTCGCTTGCGTATCTTCTCGTCAACCAGCAGGATGCCGTCGGCTTCGTGTCGTATGACACGGAGATACGCGATCTCGTCCCCGCGAAGGCCGAACCGTCTCAGGTGCGCTGCATCCTTGAGCGGCTCGACGCGCTGAAGCCCGGCGGCGAGACCGACATGGCCGGCGTGCTCCATGAAGTCGCCGAACGCATCCCGCGGCGAAGCGTCGTCTTTCTCGTCAGCGATTTCTTCTCGGACGGGCAATCGCTTCTGAAGGCGCTCCACCATTTGCGTTTCCGGCACCACGAGGTAATTGCGATCCAGGTCTGCGACCACGACGAGCTGACGTTTCCGTTCGAGCGCATAAGCCGTTTCGAGGACCTTGAGACGCGGCAGACGTTCGACGTAGACGCGCGCGCGCTGAGGGCCGACTACCTCGCGCGGCTCAACGCCCATTTCGCCGAGCTTGCGCGCGGCTGCGGCGAAATGCGCATCACGCACGAGCGGGCCGATACGTCGCGGCCTTTCCACGAGACGCTGTCCGACATCCTGGTGCGCTATCGCCGCACGGCGGGAGGTGGAAGATGATGTCGTTCTTCTCCCCCTGGATGCTCCTTGGACTCGTCGCGGCCACGGCCCCGATCATCCTGCACCTTCTGAGAAAGCGCACCGCAGAGCGCATACTGTGGGGCGCGTGGATGTTTCTCGCCGACTCGCTGCGCTTCAAGCGGCGCAAGCTGATGCTCGAGGACATAGTGCTTCTCGTGCTCAGGACGCTGACGCTTGTCTTCGCGGCCCTCGCGTTTGCCCGTCCGTTTCTCCCGGAACTGCGCTTTTTCGGCGGCGCGGGGATGGACAAGGACGTGGTGCTTGTCATCGACGCCTCGGCTTCGATGAAGCTTCGCGATCCCTCGGGAACGACTGCGTTCGCAAAGGCGCTCGAAGAGGCGCGGTCTCTCGTCAAGGAGTCGCCGAGGGGCACGGCGTTCGGCATTGTCATAGGAGAGGGCACGCCTGGGATCCTTACGCCTTCGCCCATCTCCGCCAAGCGCGAAGTCCTCGAGATGCTCGATCGCCTTGAACCAGGCGACGACGCGATGGATGCGCCGCGGTCGCTGGCCGCGGCGGGCGAGGTCCTTGCAGGCGGCAACAATCCTGCGAAGGAAGTCGTCGTCTTCGGAGACGGCCAGGCCTACGGCTGGCGTTGCGACGACGAAGCGGAATGGAAGCGCGTCGAGCGCATTTATGCGCGCTTTCCGCGCCGTCCGCCAGTCGTGTGGAGGGCTTTCGAGCGCCCCACGGACGTCAGGAACGCCGCCATCGTCGCCGTTGCGCCGAGTCGTCGCGTAATCGGGACGGACAGGCCGGCGATGTTCTCCGTCACTGTCCTAAACGCGGGTTCCGTGCCGTTTTCGCCCGGCGACGCGGTGATGCGCGTGGACGGCGTAGAGACTGCGCGCGCGCCGGTCGGGCAGATCCTTCCCGGGCTTTCGCGCACGTTCGAGTTTTCGCATGGCTTCTCGAAAGCCGGGCACCACGATGTCGTGACGTCGCTTACAGCCGACGACGACATTGCGTCGGATTCCGTTGTCTCCAACTCCGTCGAAATCGTCGATTCCCTCGACGTCCTGCTGGTCAACGGAAGGCCTTCGGAACGCGGGTTTGACCGCCCGACGGCGTTTCTCGAAGCGGCATTGCGGCCGGAGCTGAAGGGCACGAACGCCGTTTTCCTCGTAAAGCCGAAAACTGTTCGCGCAACCGAACTGGAGGAGCCGCGGGTCTTTTCCGGCGTCGAGGCCGTGGCGCTTTGCGACGTTCCCTTTCTTTCGCCCCGGGCGACGCAGAACCTGGCAAAGTGGGTGAACGGTGGCGGCGGGCTCATCGTCGTGCCAGGAGCGCGCGCGCAGACCTCGTTCTACACCAACGAACTTTTTACAGTCGCCTGGACGAACTGGAACGCGAGTCTCTCTGATGTCACGTTCTCGCGCGCTCCAGTCGTGAGCCGCGTGGAGTTCGACGAGTCGCGCCTGACGAATGGAACCGACGTCGTCTCGCGCTTCTCTGACGGTGCCGCAGCCGTCGTCACCGCGCCGTCCGGCAAGGGGCGCATCGCAATTTCCGCAATGCCGTTTGACCTTAAGAGTACGACGTTCCCGGCGAGGCCGGACTTCGTGCCGTTTGTCCACGAACTCTTCTATTCGGTCGCGGCCACTAATTCAGTCCGCGCATTCTGCGACACGCGCTGGCGCGCACGGGAGGGAGACCTTTCCCCGCTGACGCAGGAAGAGGCAGACTCTCTTGCTGTCTCGATAGACCTCGGCTTCGCGCGCAGTCTCGACGACCTCATGGCGGCGGTCGTCGGCCGCAGTTTCGGCGTCGAGATCTGGCGGCCGTTTGCCGTTCTTGCGCTCCTCCTGCTTCTTGCGGAGATTCTGTTCTGCCGGCGGCTCGACGGAGAGCGCGGAGGACGAGTGCCTTCGCGTGTGCGTACCGTTCTAAGGGCGGTTGCGGTTCTCTCCCTTTTGTGGCTGCTCGCACACTTCTCGTGGACCCATGACGTGACTCGCAGTCTCCACCGCCGCGTGGCAGTTGTTCTGGACCGCTCGCTTTCAATGCAGCGCGCGGACGGCGCGCCGGGAGACGCTGGCGCGGACGACGGGGTGCGGCAAACCCGTCTTTCCGTAGCGACGAACTGTGCGGCGCAGGTCGAATCGATGCTTGGCTCCAGGTATGACGTCGAGCCGTACGAGTTCGGCGGACGGACGACGGACTTTTCGGCGGCGCTCGAGCTTGTGCTGGAACGGATTCCGTCCGAGGAGCTTGCAGGCGCGGTGTTTGTAACAGACGGACGGGACACGACTGGCGTCATGCCGGAGGCGGCGGCCCGGCGGTTTGCGCGTCTCGGCGCAAAGGTCTGCAGCATCGTCGTCGGCGATACAACGAACAGGGCAGATGTGGCGATCGAGTCTGTGCGCGCAAGTTCAAACGTCTTTCTCGGCGACAAGATCCGTCCCGTGGCGCATGTCCGTGCGGATGGTTTCAAGGGAAGGCGCATTGCCGTGAAACTGACCGAAGGCGAGACGACGCTCGACCGCCGGGAGTTCGACGTGGACGCCGATTCCTGGACGAAAGACGTTCGATTCGCCCACGATCCTGGAGAGAAGGGAGTCAAGGGCTATCGCGTCGTGATCGAGCCGCCGGAAGGGGATTCGGAGCCCAGGAACGACGAATGGCCGTTCGAGGTATCGGTTTCTGACGATCGCACGAACGTTCTCGTCGCGGACCGGCGGCCGCGCTGGGAGTTCCGATACCTTCGCAACCTCTTCTTCGGGCGCGACAAGTCCGTGCATCTCCAGTATGTGCTGGTCGAGCCGGACCGGCTGGCGGGAGGCGAAGGCGTCTCGACGCGTCCTGCTGACGCGACGCGGCCCTTTGGCGAGGCCGAGGCGGGGACGCTTCCAAAGACTCGCGACGACTGGCGCAAGTTCGACGTCATCGTCCTTGGCGATCTCGGGCGCGATGTGCTGACCGACGAGGTCTGTGCGGACATCCGCTACTGCGTCGAGGAGCGCGGCGCCCTGCTCGTCCTGACTGCGGGCGAGAGAAACATGCCGTACGACTTTGCTTCGGGTCCGATGGCTGACCTTCTTCCGATCGCCGTGACAAACGAGACGGGAAGCGTCGTCGCCCGTTGGCGCGCGGCGAAGACGCCGTTTGCCCTGACGCCGTCCGGCCGCGGGCATCCGGCCGCAGCCGTTGCATCGTCGCCTTCGGAGAACGAACGCATCTGGAATTCGCTGCCGCCTGCGCGTGGACGCGTGGAAGGCGTGGCCGTAAAGACCGGAGCGGAGGTGCTGCTTTTCGCCGGAGACTCGACGGCCCTCGTTTCGCCGCTCATGACCGTGCGCGAAACAGGGCGGGGGAAGGTAGTCTTCTTCTCGACGGACGAGACGTGGCATTTGCGCTATCGCATGGGCGACACGTACCATCATCGTTTCTGGGGTGGCGTGCTCCGCTGGGGTGCGGGCGAGAAGCTGCGCGACGGCAATCTGCATGCGAGGGCCGGGACGGACGCGCTCCGCTATCTTCCCGGGGAGCCGGTGAAGCTGCTCGTGCGTTTTTCCGACAAGGACTTCCTTCCGATCGCGTCGGCACGGGCGAAGGCCGAGGTGAAGCTTCCCGACGGCACGCTTCGCACGGTCGACCTTCTAAAGCGTTCTGGCGCAAATGGCTTCTACGAGGCCGTGTTCGACGCTACGGCTCGCGAAGGCGCCTACGAAGTCACGATCGACGCGCCCGAGGTCGAACAGGTGCTCGGTAGCGAATGGCCGAAACCGCTCGTAACGCGATTTGCCGTAGACCAGGGCGTCGCGCCAGTCGAATACGTGCATCCTTCGGCCGACATCGCCTTGCCGAAGGAAATGGCGCGTCTTACAGGTGGCGCTGTGTTTGTGGCGCAGGACGACTTTGATTCGCTCGCCGAGGCCTTCGGCGCAGGGCGGAGCGAGATAACCGAGCACGTCGAGGACGCGATCTGGAACCATCCGCTTGTGTTCGTACTGCTGGCGCTTTCGCTTGTCTTGGTCTGGATTCTCCGAAAGAGAAGGGGGCTTGCATGATTGGAATGCCGGAATCGGTCAAGGCCATTCTCGACGCGTCCATTTGGCGCGTACGGCGCATCTATCTCCTTCGCGGTCTTGTGGCGACGCTTTTCGTGGCGATTACCGCGACGCTCGTGGTGATGGCCGTCGACGCATGCTTTACGCTCTTCTCCGATGCGGCGCGTTGGCTCCTTTCGTCTCTCCTGTACGGCTGCATACTTCTCGCTGGCTATCTTTCGCTTGTGCGCCCGCTGGCGCGACGCCTCGACGCGCGGCGCATGGCGAAGATCCTCGACGCGCGTCATCCCGAAAACGAGGAATGCCTGACGACGCTCGTAGAGCTCGTGGAGACGGCGGAGCGGAATCCCGGGCGGGCCAATTTTTCCGCTGAGTTGCTCGAACTTCTTTCCAAGAAGGCCGCGGCCGCCGCCCTGTCGGTCGACGCCGAGCGCGAGTTCACGTCGCGGACGATCCTCCGTCGGCTTAAGGCGCTGCTCGCCATCGTGGCGCTGCTCGCCCTTTCTTTTGTAATTGTTCCGCATCTGGCCGGTCGGCTTTTTGTGCGGGCGGTGGCGCCGTGGGCGGACGTCGGGAATCTCTATTCAAGCGACATCACCGTAAAGCCGGGTGACGTCGCCGTTCTTGGAGGAATGGTCGTGCGCATCGAGGCGACGGTCGCCGAGGGGTTCCCGTATGCGCCAAGCATACGCATCTCGCGCAAAGGCGCGCTTGGCTGGGGTGAAGAATACGTTGAGCCAATGGACGGTGGAGTATACGAGGCAACGGCCGATCTCGCCGAGCCCGAATGGAGATACCGCGTGTGCGCAGGACCCGCAGTCTCCCGATACTATACGGTACGGGTCTGCGAAATGCCTAGGTACAAGTCTTTTTCGGCGCGGATCGACTATCCTGACTACACCGGTTTTTCGCCAAGCGTCGTCTCGAACGACGAGGTTTCGACGCTGGAGGCGGTCGATGGATCGCGCGTATCCTTCTCGCTCGACCTCGGAGACCGCGCGGTGAATGCCGCGCTGCTCGTGAACGGCCGCGCGGCAACCCGACATGAAATGGTCTCGAACCGAGTGGCAAACTGGACGCTTGACCTCGTGAGTCCAGAGGGCTTTGCCGCGCCGCGCCGCGGAGGACTTCTCAAGAGCTTTCTCGACGCGCCGCCTACCGTGGTCATCGAAGAGCCGGCTGTGAAGTCTCTTCGCCTCGCGCCGCACGCGAAGTTTCCGATTGTATTCTCAGCGAGCGACGACATCGGCGTAGAGACGCCGTCGCTCCGCTATGCGCGTGACGGAGGGCCGTGGCAGGACCTACGAACGGTGGCGTCGTTTGCGAAAAGCGGCGCGTCGCTTTGGAAGGGGAGGGACGAGATCGACCTTTCGACGTTCGATCTTGACGGGGTGCGCTCGGTCTCCTTCGACATCGTGGTGCGCGACCGGTTTCCCGCCGAGCGCGGCGGACCACATGCGGCGACTTCTACGCCGGTAGTCGTGCAGCTCGAGACAAGGGCCGCAAGCATCGGCGAACAGAGTCTTTCCAAGGCGACAGAGACTGCGCGCAAGCTGCTGGAGGAGGCGCGTCGGCGCCTGGACGACGCGCGGCACCCTGCGGCGCAGGCGAAAGACCAGATCCGCCGCGAGCAGAAGGTGAGCGAATGGGCCGACAAGAACGTAGAGCGCGCGGTACACGAGACATCCGAAGCGCGCAAGCGCGTCGACGAGCTTGAACGGCATTTCAGGGAAGACCGGCGTTTCGAGCCGATTGCCGACATGCTCAAGTCCGTGCGTGAGCAGAAGATCGACCCTGTGCTGGCCAAGCTCGAGTCCGCGCAGTTTGACGCGCCCGAACGCCGCGCCGACGCGTTGGAGGCGGCGCTGCCCGAGATGCGCGATGCGCTGGAAGCATTGAAGAAGATGGACGAGCCCATACGCGACCGCGTGCAGAAGCTCGAGAACTACGAGAAGACGAAGGATCTTGCGGCCCGGCAGGACGCCCTTGCGCGGGAGGCCGAGGCTATCCTGCGCGAAAGGCCGGTCGACACGCGCAAGCTCGATGCCTGGAGGCGCATGCAGGAAGAGGCGGCGAACAAGGCGCGCGAACTAGAGTGGCGGACAAAGGGCGGCGACATGGACGTTGCGCGGCGGAAGATGTCCAAGGCGGCGGAACTGATGGACGAACTCAAGCGCCAGCTGGACATTGCGGCGGACAGGAACCGCAACGACATTCGCAAGGCGCAGGCCCGCGATCAATATGAAGAGGAGCTTTCCCGTCGGCGCGACGAAGCGCTTCGCCAGGCCGTCAATGCCGAGAAGGACGCCAGGAAGAAGCTGGAGCAGGCGCGCGCGAACGGCGACAAGAGGGCGCGCGAGGCGCTCATGCGCGATGCCGTTGCCGCGCAGTCCCGCGCGGAAGACCTGCTGGAGCAGGCCGAGGCGACAAAAGAGGTTAAGGACGCGCAACGCGAGGCACGGCTGAGGAACGATAATCCCGAGACGGCGGAACAGGCGCTCGGGGAGTCTCTTCCCCGGCAGGGTGAGGCGCTGGCGGCAGCAGAGGCGGAGCTTGCCGCGCGTGAAAAGGCCCGCCAGGAAGGATTGCAAGCTCGCAAGGAGCGCGACGATGTGGCGAGGCGTTCGCTTGCGGCGCAGAGCGCGGACGAACGTCGCGAGGCGCAGCACCACGAGGCGCGCATGGCCGCCATGAAAGCGCAGAACAAGGCGCTTTCCGCATTTGAAGAGGCGGCAAAGAGCGAGGACGAGAACCGCAGTCGGCAGTTGCGGCAGCAGGCGGCAGACGCGGTGCGCGAAGCGGCGCGGCAACTCGAGAAGAGCGGCGTCGACCCCACTCTCGCAGATGCGCAGGAGAAATCGCTCGCAGTGGCGCAGGCGGCAGTGGAAGAGCCGTCCGCTGGCAAAGTCGCCGAAGATGTACAACGCAAGACGGCCGATGCGCTCGCAGCTGTGGACAAGGCGGAGCAGCTCGAGTCCGCGGCGGCGGCCAAGGAACTCTCGGAAAGTCTGGAGCGCGAAAGCAATCTGCCGGAAGATGTTCTCCAGGGATTGGAGCGCCTGAAAAAATCTGACCCGTCTCCTGGCCAAGCCGCCAGCGAGATGCGCGAAGCGGCTACTGCGGCGCGGGAAGACGCCGCTCGCAAGATCGAAGAAGCTGCCGCGGCGGCCGAACAGGCCGGACAGTTGGCAGAGAATGCTACGCGTGCGGATGCCGCGGGCGCGGAAGCAGCGGCGCAGCAGACGAGCTCTTCGCAGGGCATGGGTGAGCAAGGCGATGGAAAACAGGGCGAAGGAGAACAGGGAAAGGGTGGACAAGCACAGTCCGATCAAGAGGCGGCAGGGGAGTCGCAGGGGCGTCCCAGTGCAAGCGAGAAATCTGCGGAGGCGGCGGAAGCGATGCGGAAGGAGGCGGAGCGGCAGGCAAACTCGCTTGGAATCCCAGATGGTCAGGGAGAGGGGCAGAGCCAGTCGGGAGAATCGAATCCTTCGGAGCAGCAAGGAGAGTCAAATCCCGGAGAGCCCAACTCTGGAGAACAAAATTCTGGAGAGCCCAACTCGGGAGAGGGTAAGTCGGGAGAGGGGAAGGGAAAGACGGAGTCTCAGGGCGGGGGCGGCCTTTCTGCGGAAATCGCACGGCTTATACGCGAGCAGTCGTCCAAGGCCGATCCTGCGGCGTTGAGCAGGATTCTTGAGAGCCAGGGATGGTTCCGCATCAAGGGAGCGGCAAAAGACGGCCTTGGCGACGGTAATCTCAAAGATGTCCCTGAGGAATATCGCGATCTTGTCCGCGCCTACTTTTTGAAGCTTTCCGAAGAGAAGTAGTTCGCCGGCTTTTTTTATGCCCTTTGCCTTGCGTTTTAGATCGCGACGTGCAGAGCAACGCACTCTTGCTCAGCCCACGGACGGACATCCGCCCGACTTTCGGACAATTCAAACATTGCATAACCATTTCCCCAACCATCCAACAACCACGCTCCAACCATCCTTCGTGTCGTAACCGTGTAGTTCTTGAGATAGACATTTTTAATGCTGCTTTTTCGCTGGATATCGCAATTTTCTATCACTTAAGGGTCATTTCCTACAAAATTGTAGGAATTTTGTAGGAAATTTGTAGGAAATCTTTTCTATAATCATCGCGTTACTGCACCAAAAGGGAAAACGCGATGAAGAAAAGCAGTTTAAAATATGGTGTTTTCGCAGCTTGCGCTGTGGCTGCAGAAATTTGCTTTGCGGCCATTGACATTGGTGCAATGCCGCATTGGGTCTATGCAGACACGGAGGTCTCGACAAATTTCCCTCTCCGCCTCGCAAGAAATCCTGCGGAGGACCTTAGGTTCTCGCTTGAGTTCCTGAGCTGCGAAAGCAACAACGTCGAGGTTGCTTTCGGCCTTGACGCAAACACCAACGGCGTCCTTGACGTTTCCGAGCGAGGTCTTTCCGTCGGGTGGGATTGCGGCGAGTGGTTCATCCGCAGTCTCGGCGAAGAGCCGTTTCTCTGCGATGCAGCGACGACAAACGAGGAGAAGCGGCTTGACTTCGCCATGCACGTATCTGGATTCCGTGCGAAAAGACTTGCCGCCACGGAAAACGACGTCCAGCTTGAATGGGAAATGGAAGGGGCTCTTCCCGCGTGGATGTTCGTCCCCAGCTGGAACATTGTGCGCCTTGTGGTGCGTGGCGCGGAGGGCTCGTGCGACTCTTTCCGCGCGGCGGTGACTGTCGACGCAATGAAGATTCGCATTCGCTGAAGGAGGTGTGGCATGTTTTCTAACATACTGATGTATGTGTGTCTTGCCGGAATCGCCGTTTCCGTCCCGGTATGCATTGCGCTGTGGTTCAATCAGCTTGATGTCCATCCGCTTGCACGGCTCCTCGCCGGCTTCCGTCGGCTGCCGTGGCCGGGACGCATCGTCGTCGTGCTTTTTGCCGCGCAGATGATCTTGTTCGGTTCCGTTAAGAATCCTACAAACAACTTGCTTGGCATCGTGCGGCCATTTCAAGATCACTCCTTCGTCAGCGGCTTTACCGAGGACGAGATATCCGTCGGCTATGTCCTCTGGCGCATTGGTACGAACGAGTCGTGGGCGGCTGAATCGCCCGTCGGTGCGCTTGAAGTGTCCGAATGGCGAAAGCGCGGCGCGGCAGACGACTGGATCTGCATCGGGCGGTCCGACATCCCATTTGCGGAGGAAGGCGATCGCGCCTACATGACGTCTTCTGGCGACATCGTCGTCGGAGATACTCTTTTCTCGTCGATTGGCACGCAGATGTCCATTGTTCCGGCGGCAAATTGCTTCATGCTGCCAGACGGTACTTCGGATTGCCTCTCATGGAGAATGTCGACCGCTTGGGAGTCATTCGCCTGCGCGTGGATAAACGCTCTCTTCAACCGTTCGACCAACACGCCTGTTTCCGTCGCGGCAGAATTGTCGCGCGACGGCGACGTGTCGTTTAAGTACGATCTCTTGCGCGTCGGAGATTGCGCCGCCAATTGCACGGCTTCCGTGTCGCGCTGCGGACGCACTGTCTTTGCCAGGCTTTCGACCAACGTTACTTCCGTTTCGTTCTACCGGCTGCGGCCTGGCGACTTGACCTGCCTTGACCGCGACGGCGACGGTCTTTCCTCGTGGGATGAAGTCAACGTCTACCACACGGACCCCGGTCTCGCCGATTCCGACGGCGACGGAATATCTGACGGCGACGAAGTGCTGCAGGGAACCGATCCGAATGCGTGCAGCGTTCCGGATGGCGAGATACTAGACCGCGTGGCTGGATCTGCGACGAACGAGCAATATCAAGTTGAGGTCGAAACGGCGGCGAAGTCTCTTTCCGCAATAAAGCTGTGGGACGGTTTCGCGGCCGACTGGGATTTTAGCGAAACGAATCTTGTGTATGAGCGAACTCTCGACGTCAATGCGATGAACGGCTGGCGTCATTTCTTCCTTTCGTCGCTTCCTGACGCCGCTGGCGACTGGCTTCTTCGCGGCTTGACACTTGAATGGGATGATGGCTGCGGCTCCTCCGGCACGGCGTCTCTATCGCAGGTTGGCGACAGTCTTTACCTTCCGCTGACTAATGGCGCCAGTTCCGTCACGATACGGCTTCGCGCAACCGAGACGAGCATAAGGTCGGCGACTCCGATTTATCTCCTCTCATACGCCCCGGTAGTCGACTTCTTGGGTTGCACTTCGGTATATGATCCGACAAACGGCACAGAATTGGCCCTCGTCGCAATCAGAGACGCGGCAAATCCCATACGCGTGACATTCGACAGGTCTGCGCGTCCGTCCTCTGCGCCTCTTTACGAAGCCGAGGCGAATCTTCCGGGGCTTGATGAGATAGAAACGATTTCAGGCGGCAAGCTGCGCTTTGTGGGAAACAGCTCTGGCGGTACGCTTGAAATCCTGAAGACAGGGGAGTGCTATCTGCCGCAGACGTGGCCAAGCTCGGGGGCTCCGTCTTCAGGGCTCTTGAGGAGCAGTAGCCGAGGAAGAAAGTTCATTGCGCTCGATCCGTCGGTGTTCTTCGACACGAGCCGCATATATTCTACGTTAGGTCTTGTCTACGACTCGACCGCCGAGGTTTATGCCGTGACCAACAGATATCCGGTAGACAGCAGGTGCCTGTGGAGAAACTGGTTCATGTCGGCCGACGGGGGCGTGTCGTTTGAAAGCGATCCCGTCGTGACTTCCGGCGCGGACGATCTGGAATGCGTCAGCACGTCCTGCACGGAGACGGACGAAGCGGCGACAGGCTTTGTGAGAGTGTTCGGGCAAGTTGTGTGGACTGGCACTGCGCTTCGCCAGATCCTTGGACTTGATGACGGCCTTGTTGTGTCGGATGCCGAACTCCTTACCGAGCTTGGCGAATGCGAGAGTTGCGAGGACGACTGCGCCGACGGACAGTGTGACTCCGCAGACGGGGCGGAGCTTGGCTCGGTCAAGTTCCGCGTCTCGCTTGGCTCGCCGCGCCTCGGGCAGCACAGCGGCTTCGTCTATTTCAGGTCCGACGCACCGGTATTGGTGTCGCCCAGTTGCTTTGCTTTCCAGGCGAGGAGCGACGCGCAGGTGTATGTCGTCACGAACGGCACATCCGTGACATACTCCTGCTTGGACGACCGAGGGCGCGACGTGACAGTGGAGCCGATGCCTAACGGCGCTCGCGTAGTCGCGCGAACGCATGCCACGGGCACCCTTGAGTACACATGGGAGCTTGTAAATGAAAATGGCGCTGCCTCGCAGATACGCATTCGCCAGATAAGCCGCATAGGAAACGTGATGAGAGACGAGACGTATGCCTTTAGCGAGGGCGTATGGTCTTCGACAGATCACATATCGGGCATTGTCGAGTCGCTTTCGCGGTCTGACGGCTTGAACGACCCGCAGGACGGCCGTCTTGTCGAGACGAGGACGGTCTCAAGTGCCACTGGCGGTCTCGTAAGTTCCACGGTCGTGGAGTCGTCGAGAATCGGAATCGGCGTCAACGCGGTGCTGCGCCAGACGTATTGGTGCGAGACGTCTGCAAGGCGCTCCATCTGGCGGCGTGCCGAATATTGGGATGACGCGGCGCATTCGGCGCGGCATGCCAAGGTCAGGCTCCTTTACGGCAACAGTCTTTCGTGGTCTTACCACGACTATGACGAAAACGGGTTCGAGACATTGCTCGTCGAACAGCGCAACGGTTCGCCCCGGCCACAGGCATTCCCGACGGTCTCTGACAACGGCCTTTCCGAAGCGGGCGGCCTGACAGATGCTTGGGCGACGGTTCGCAGCTACGAGCCGTTTGACGGCGACGATGGGGAAGTTGAGGATGCCGGCAAGCCGCGCTGCGAGACGCGCTATGTAGTTCGCGGCGGCGCGGCGGTCTGCATAGGGCGCACCTGGCACCGCTACACTCACATTGTGCATGGCGGACTTCCTGCGGTCAAGCACGAGACATGGCGCGCTGCGGGGCCGACCTCGGCCAGAGGCGATGCGTCCAACGCCTATTCCTGGGTCACGACATTCAGCGAGACCGCGCAGGGGGTTCCCCTTGTCCTTCGCGGAAGCGTCGCAGCGAGCCAGGACGAAAACGGAGCACTTTGCAGCCACGATTTCACCGTTTCGGATGGAACGGTAGTGGACGAGGCGCATACTTCCTTTGGCGGCGTGGCTCTTCCTCTCTACAGCCGAACGGTGCGTGACACGGCGTTTGGCAATGTCCTGAGCGAAGCGAAGTGTCTTGAGGATGGAGATGTGATTGTCGACGAGACTATCTCGACATACGACGAAAAGAACCGCCTGCGGTCAAAGGCGTTTTCCGACGGAACATCTCTCACCAACGCATATTCGTGCTGCCGACTCCTTTGGAGCGAGGACCGTAATGGCCGCAGGAAACTCCGTTCGGCAGTCACCGGACAGGATCGGCTCTACTACGCCGAGGAAGATGTCTGGCTACGCGACATTTCGACGAATGGACATCACCGTGTAACGCAGCACTTCATGGACGGTCTTGGCCGCGAGACAAACACTGTCTTCTACGTTGCGGAGACGGCTGGCGAGGCGACGAACAGCGCGGCGTCGGCAGGGTGCGTCGTCAGCCAGACGACATCGGCCTATCCCTACGGCAGTTCCGACTACATGGTGTCGGTGGACGAGCGCGGCAAGAGGACTGTCGTCGAGATGTCCGAATACGAAGACAGGACGAGGACTCTTGAGCGCGTGTATGACTGCGACGCGCAGTTGCCCGTCCTGGAAACAGTCACGACGCGCGTGCGCGGCGGCTCGCCGGTTGTGGAGCGCCGCTGGGATGGGAAGTGGACACGCGAATTTGCAAAAGAAGATTACGGTGCGGACGGATGCGCGGTCAGGTACGAGATATCCGAGTCCTCCGACTGCGGCGCGGTGACAAATAGGATCGTCCGCTCCGACTTCCTCGGGCGAACGGTTCTCGTAGAGACGCCGCTTGGCAACACGGCGACGACATACATCGGTTCCAGCGGTCGCGTCGGCGCGACAGTGTTCTCGGCAGACGGCGTTTCCCGCACGACTACCGCAAGCTACAACGCGTTTGGCGAGCGCATCGGCGGCGTCTGCGATGGCGTGACGACAACAAGGGATTCTGAATACTGCGTCGACAGCACTGGCGTATGGTGGCGTGTCGAAAGGAACGTTGTCGTCGGCAGCGTCACCAATTCCGTCTCCGAGTCGCGCACACAGCTTACGGGACTTGGCGAAGACGGCCTTGTCTCCCACGTCGTCACCCTGTCGTCGTCGGGAATAGTCGACGATGTGCGCGAGTTTGCGGGCGCAGAGCCGGGAGTGCGCGTGTCGGTGATGAGCAATTCCGTCTACGGCGTCAGTTCGCGCACAACGCTCGGCGGTCTTCCGACTGAAACCTTGGGGGCTGACGGAACGCGGTTCTTCTCCTACGACGCGCTTGGGCGCAATGTCCTCGTTTCGAGGGGCGACGCGCAGGTCGTGAGTGCGTATGAATACGGCGCGTCCGGCGACCTCGTGGCGGAGCATACATACACGAACGCCGACTCCTTTGCGACTGAGCGCTATGGATACGATGCCTTTGGTCACCGCGTTTTATCGGTTGACGCGCTTGGTGGCGCTGTCACGACGCGCTACGACGCCGTGGGGAACGTCATCGAGCGCTCTGGCGCGACGCAGCCGCTCAGATTCGCATACGACACCGCCGGACGGCGCACATCACTGTCGACTACAAGAGATGGTATAATATGGGATGTGACAACTTGGAGCTATGATCCGTACACCGGCAAGTGCCTTGCAAAGCGCTATGCCGACGACTCCCAGGCGACATACTCTTACGCCGGCGACGGAGCCGTCCTCCAGGAGGTGAATCCCTCCGGCTCCTGGTCGAGTTCTGCCTACGACGCGTCGCGCCGTCTCGTAGGCGTGACATCAAGCGACGGCAAGGGAGACGCCGCCTTCGGCTATGACGAGTTCGGACGCATGTCTTCGGCGTCAAACTCGGCTGCGGCCTACGCCTACATCAGAAACAACGGAGGAATCGCCACAGGCGAAACTGCGACTGTCGGCACAAATGTATTCGCCTACGCCCGTGCAGTCGACGAGTTTGGCAGGGTGTGCGGACGAGGAATCCCCGGCGCACGCTGGCAGACTATTTCGTACGACGGACGCGGAAGGGTAGCATCGCTTTCAAATGACGTGGCGTCGATTGTCTATTCGTATTCCGAGGACGGACAGGAAGAAGGGTGTGTCACGACACTTGCGGGCGGCACGGTCGTGAGACGCCAGGTTGTGCGCGACGCTTTCCGCCGCGACATTGTCGTTGCAGTCACTAACTTCGTCAACGGCATTGCCGTCGAGGGCTTTGACTACTCTCGCGACGCGTCGGGAAGAATCGTCGGATGCAACGACAGCGTCTTTGCCCACGACTCGCTTGGCCGGACGGTTGCCGCCGAGATCTGCGAGAGCGGAAGCCCCGCAGCATCGTTTGCCTACTCCTACGACAATGCGGGCAACTTCGTTTCGCTCGCGCAGGGCACGAATGTCGTGTCCTGCGCTGCGAACGCCCTGAACCAATGCGTCTCGTTCGGCGGCGAAACTGTTGTGACGGACGCCGACGGTTGCGTCGCCGAATTTGACGGCAAGTCCTTCGGCTACGACTCCGCGCTTCGGCTCGACTCGGTTTCGACTACAAACGAAGAGCTCGCCGCCTTCGCATACGATGCGTTAGGCCGCCGCGTCACAAGGACTTCCGGCGAATCGACTTCGTTCTTCTTCTACGACGGATGGAACCTCGTGCGCGAGTTGCGGACGACTAGCGGCGAGAATGTCGGCGTCGACGAATACTTCTGGGGACGCGATGTCTCTTCTTCCCTCGATGGGGCGGGCGGCGTAGGCGGCCTCGTGTGTCTCGTCCGCGACGGTGCGGCGTATGTGCCGCTCTACGACGCGAACGGAAACATAACCGCATATGTCGATGCGTCGGGCTCGCTTGTCGCCCGCTACGCCTACGATTGCTTTGGCAACGTGGTTTCGTCCTCTGGCGAACAGGCGGGCGACTTCCGCTTCGGGTTCTCGACGAAATACCAGGACGAGGCGACCGGGCTTCTGCTCTACGAGTACAGATGCTATTCGCCTGCGCTCGGCCGCTGGATGACGCGTGATCCGATTGGGGAGGACGGCGGCGTCAACTTGTACGCGTTCTGCGAAAACGACCCGCTCGACAGCTGCGACTACCTGGGGCTCTCAATGTATCCCCTCGACATGCTGCCAAATCCAAGGGCGTGCTGGTTTGCGTTTTCCGTGCTGTATTTCAGGTCTATGGAGCATTGGAATTTTGCGGCAACGCTCCTTGAAGAGTCAGTGTTGGGGTTAGATCATCCATATCCGGTGATATTCAGGGAGGGCGGCAAAATTGGAAATGCCGTCATCGCGGAAATTCGTGAATCCGCCGAATACAAGAAAGATTTGCGTCGACTGATAAAATCGCTGCCCGCCGGGATGAGCAGAGTCAACGAATCGACGCCAATAGAGTTCCTGACAGGAGATCTTTTCGCCGCCGCGCATAGTGCGGAAATATCGTATGACGGCTATGTCTGTAGGCCAATTTCCGGTGCAGACCGCGTCGCCCTCAACGTTACTGTGTCGGATACATACGATTTTGAGTGGTGGGGACTTTCGCACATTAGCGCAAATGACATGGCCAAGTCGTTAGGCGTTGTCGCTGGAGTTGACGTTGCATGTCTTTCCCAGTATCTGGGCTTCATAAAGCCCTTTAAGTGGGAGGTCCATTTCAAGGAGAGCGGGAGGTGGAAACGATGAAGGTCAAGCGCTTGGTATCGTCCTTTGTTGAATTGCTGATACGACGTCCGTGGCTTCCTGCGGCGGCGTTCCTCGCGCCGCTGCTGCTGGCGCTTGTATCAGGGGTTCTGCTTCTTGCGAACGTCAGCGATTCACCTTATCGTTTTCTGCCGGAATTCCCCGACGAGCTGATCGTGGCACTTAGCAACACGGGCGGGTGGCTTGCCGTTTTTATTGCCCCTGGCTTTGCGGTGGAGATGTTTGTCCTGCCTGTTGTTTTGCTGTTCTTTAGATTCGCGCGCCCGGCAGGCAGACGGATGCTTGCTGCTTCGATTTGCGCACTGCCAATCGGCTTCGTGCTTTACGTTGTGATCCTCGTCCTTATTCTCCTTGCCGACATTGGGCATACAGAGATCGCGCGTGAGAATATTGAGCGGAAGAAAGAGGCGGAGCGCTTAGGGAAGAAAACATACGAGAGAAAGAAGATTCCCCATCTGCGGCGGATGATGTGGACGTTCGCCAACGGCCACTACAGAATATCTCGTGAGGGCGGCGATAAGGGACCAGAATACTACCAGCTCGCCGACGAATGGGCGAATTACGACTTTTGGTCGCATCGTTTTGATGGCCGCGTCTTGTTGGATGACGTGGCATGCTGGGATGAAGGCAAGGACAGGCTGTATTTAGAGACGCTTAAGGGCAAGCGCTATGAGCTGGAGTTTGCGACGGGAAAGCTCATAGAGCGAAAGACATGGAAAAAAGAGGAGACAGGGAAATGAAGGTTCTTGTGATAGAGGACGACAAGATGTCGGCTGAGCACGCTGCCGCAGCCGTTGGGATGTGCGGGTTTGAATGCGACTTCGCCCGCAACGGGAGAGAAGGCCTGTCGCTGTTGCTGAAAGGCGACTACGACATTGCGCTTGTGGACATTGAAATGCCCGGACTTGGCGGCCTTGACGTGATACGGACGGCGAGGAATCACGGCGCCAGGACTTATCTTGCCGTCCTCAGCTCGCATGCGAGCGACGCCGAGCGCATCGCCGGGCTCAAGATGGGCGCCGACGACTATCTCGTCAAGCCGATATCCATCGACGAGCTTTCGCTGCGTCTGCAGGCGATTGCGCGGCGGCTTGTGCCCGATTCCGAGCCAGAGGTGCTGTCGGCGAAGGGACTTGTCGTCAACATCAGCACACATACTGTGAGGCGCTATGGACAGCCGATAGACCTATCTCCGCGCGAGATGAAGCTCCTTGTGCTCCTGATGCGCAACAAGGGCAGATGCCTCACGTACGACACGATTGCCGACCACGTGTGGGGGCCCATCGACTCCGTCGGCAGCGTAGTTTCCGCGAATGTCAGCCGCCTCCGCAAGAAGCTCGCCGCGGGCGGGGCGGAAGAGGTGATTCACACAGTAAGGGACGTTGGCTATGTCTTCAAGTAGAAAACTGAGCATCCGCCGGATGATCAACGCGGCGGGTGTGCCGCTTCTTCTCGCGGCAATGGCGCTCTCCTCGGGCGTGGCGCTCTGCCTTGGCGCGGGTCTGCTCCTGCGGCGCACCGGCGTTGAGGGCTACATGTATGTCATCGCGGAATACGTCTGGGTAACGCTGTGGGTCGTCATGGCGTTTGCGGTCTTTGCCGTCGTCGGCGTTGTGGTGTTCAGGATGCTGTCGCGGCGGCTTACGCGCCCGATAGAGAAGTTTGCGAGAGACGTCGACGCGCTCGTGCGCTGCGACAAGTCGGATCCCGTGGACGCCGACACGCGAATCGCCGAGATCGACGCCCTGGCCGCTGCGTTCAACCGCCTCCAGTCTGTCCGCGCTCGCCAGTCCGACGAGATACGCAACCTTGCAAGGAACGTGCTGCACGACTTGCGCGCGCCGATAACGAACATCTACAACGAGGCGGACCGGCTCGCCCATTCGCTCGTCGGCGCAGACGAGGCGTCCGCCGCGATAATGTCCGCGAGCCGCTCGGTGCTGCGCATCATCGACACGAATGCGGAGATTTCACGAAACTACAGCGGGTGTGCAGATGCGCCCGCGTCCTCGCAGGACATGTCGGCCATCGTCCGCGACGCGGTTGACGTGTATGCGGCGGTGGCGGAGGAGAAAGGCGTCTGCCTCAAGGTGGAGATGCCGGACGAGGCGGTTTTCATGATGGGACATGCCGACAAGCTGCAGCGGCTTGTGGGCAATCTTGTCGACAACGCGATAAAGTTTACGCCCGTTGGCGGCTCCATTTGCGTCGGGCTTTCCGCCGCCGCCGATGGCATCCGGCTTTCCGTTTCCGACACAGGGATCGGCATCCCCGAAAATGAAATCAGCAGCATCTACGAGCGCTTCTACCGCTGCGCCGAGGCGCGTACGCTGCCCGGCACCGGTCTCGGGCTTTCGATGGTTCGCTCGATCGTCGAGTTCTACAATGGTGACATCGACTGCCGCTCCACCCCCAACGCCGGCACCACCTTTGATATCCTCTTCCCTCCCCCGCGCAATCTCTCGGCGTATGAAAAGGCGTGACGTGTTGGTTTGCCTTCCAACGTGCGGCCACGGTCGGGGTAACCGTGCTCGCCTTTCTGGGCGGGCGGCTTCTCCGTCCACGCGGCCGCTCGGCGTATACATATACGCCGTCGGGCCGCGGTCCTGTCGAATCCACCGCGCCCAGAAAGGTTCCGCTCGGCTACGACCCCGACCGTGGCCGCGCATGGCACCCTCGGGAGTTCGGCGCGGTGCTCGGGGTCTCGGCCTCCCTCCCGCTCCCTGCGCCGCCGCTCCCGTCGTCTTCGCGGCGATACGCGCCGCAATGCTTCGTCGGTGAATACACCTCCTCGCCTTGCGACGTGTCTCACCGCGCATCCGACGAACCGCGTCGCCGCATGTCGCTCAGTTCGGCACTCGCCCCCTCGTCCCTTGCCTCACCTTCCCATAGGCGCGTTTTTCTTCGTAGCATCTGCGGCGGCGCGGCAAATCCGTCGCGCCGCCTTGGTAGGGGCGCATCTCCGAGGCGCCCGCTTTCCCGCGTATCCCCCGGAGCGAAGCGGAGTCGCCGAAGGCGAGCTCAATGCGGGGTGCAAATCCGCCGCAGCCCTATCCGACCTTGACACTACTGACGCTATCCGACCCCAATCCGACCCTGCCATCTCCCCGCGGCAAATCCGCCGCGCTGGAGACGGCGTTTGTAATGGGCGAAAGGCGAGATGTTTGGTATAATATGCGCATAGAAAACAAATGAGCATAAACGAGAACAAGATTGTTGTCTATCGACCGAACGACAAACTTGCGGCTATGTTGCATTGGAAGTTCCGAATTATATCGTAATTGAGGGCTGAGATGTCAAAGATATTCGAAAACATTGATACGAATTTTGAAGAGGGGCTGCATGCGATTCCCGAATCGGGGGATCACACGGGGCTTCTCAAGGTCTGGGACACGTCCCTCAAGTCGCCGAAGAAGGCGCCCGATAATCGCCAGCTGATGAGAGTTTTGATATAATGTTGCGAGGAGATTCATCATATGGTGAATGTTGTTAATAGTGTCTTAGATAAACCGCAGCTGGACAATCTCACGAATGAGATTTGGAAGTCGGCGGAGCGGCTTCGTGGTAAATTCAAGCAGTACGAGTACCAGAAAGTCGTGCTGCCAATGATTGTTTTGCGGCGGTTGGAGTGTGTGTTGATTGATTGGCGGGAGCAGAAGAAGGCGGATATTCGGGCGAAGCGTCCGGCGATTACAGAGGCCAAACTTGACGAGTTGGTTAAGAAGCTGGAGATGAAAGATCGGTCGCTGGCGTTCTACAACAGTACCGATTGGACGCTGAAGAGGGTGTATGAGGATGACTCGGCCTGTCTTGAGAAGAATTTTCGGGCGTACATCAAAGGGTTCTCGGATAAGGTTCAGCAGATCATCGACAAGTTTGACTATCGCAACACCATTGGCTTGATGGCCAAGTATAAACGACTGGCGCCGATTATTGGGCAGTATATGAATTTGGCCCTTGGGCCGGATGCGCTTTCTCCGCTTGAGATGGGCTATGTGTATGAGGAGCTTCTGCGGCGCTTTTCCGAACAGAGCGGAGAAGAGGCTGGAGAGCACTTCACGCCGCGCGAGGTAATCCGGTTGATGGTTGAATTGCTGGGCATTGATGTGCCGAAAAAGCATGTCTCAATTTATGATCCTGCTTGTGGTACGGGAGGTATGCTGTCCGTTGCCAAGGAGCATCTGCGAAACAAGGCGAAGACGGATGCAGAGCGTTCATCCGTGGAGAAGTTCGTAACGGTGCATGGACAGGAGCTTGATCCGTCAAACTTCGCCATCTGCTTGTCTGATTTGCTGATCAAGAACGATCCTCAGGCCAAAATCACGTTCGGCAATTCGCTTGTTCCGTTTGAGCGAGAGAAAGGCGACGATAATGATGATCTCGGTGACCGCTGGCAAGAGCCGAAGTGGAAGTTTGACTATATGCTGTCCAATCCGCCGTTTGGTGTGACATGGGGTGGTAAGGACGGCTACGAGACAGATGTCCGGAAACTGGCGAAGACGCGCTATAAGGCCGGTATCCCACGTGTGAACGATGGGGCGCTCTTGTTCCTTGAGACGATGTTGGCAAAGGTAAAATCGGTCGAGGATGGCGGCAGTCGCATCGCCGTTATTTTCAACGGGTCGCCGCTTTCGAACGGTGACTGTGGTTCGGGCGAGAGCGAGATCCGGCGTTGGGTGCTGGAAAATGACTGGCTGGATGCGATTGTCATGCTGCCCGATCAGCTGTTCTACAACACCGGCATATACACCTATATTTGGATCCTGACGAACAACAAGCCGAAGTCGCATCAGGGCAAGGTGATGGTGATCGATGCCCGCGAGGTTTACGAAAAGGAGCCTAAGAGTTTCGGCAACAAGCGCAATCGGATTACCGAGACGCATCGCGCGTGGACAATCAAACGTTATCGTGAGGGTTGGAAGGCGGGATATGAGGATCCCAAGGTCAAGGTTTTCCCGACATCGGCTTTTGCGTATCACAAGGTCGAAGTCGTCTTCTGGCAAACGGACGCCGAAGAGCGTCCACTCTGGAAAGAAGAGCCGTTCGAACGCAAGTTCACGGTAACAGAGCTGAAGAAGGATCAGGCGTTCTATGCGCCGGAAACATTGATCTACACGGTCAAGTTTGCCGACGGCACGGAAGATGAATTCAAAATTGTGCCGACAACAGACGTCACCAAGGCGCTTAAAAAGTTTTTGCACGAGCATGCTGCGGTGTCATCTGTCGTTGTCGAGCATCCCGAATATGTCGAGGACTCCGAGTACATCCCGTTTGAGGATGACATTGAGACCTTCTTGAAGCGCGAGATCACCACTCCGTTGATTCGTTGGGCGGAGTTGCCGCAGCTTGGTTACGAGATCCTGCCGAACAAGTATTTTTACAAGTACGAACCGCCGGTCTCCACAAAGGAACTGATGAAGAACTTTCGTTTGCTTGAGCGCGAAGCGGATGAATTGCTGAAGGAGTTGGACGCATGATTGCAAAGGTGGTGTGTTGATGTTGTTAAAGTCAATTGATATCAAGAACTTCAGAGGGATAGACTCGTTGTCCATCCCTTTGGATAAGATAACCGTTCTTATCGGTGAGAACAACACTGGTAAATCAACTGTCCTGTCGGCATTGAAGATCGCATTGTCACGAGGTCTTGCTTCGCGACGGGATTGTAGTTTCAGTGACTATGATTTCCATTTGAGCGACGAACGAGCGACACCTCAAAACGCCGATCCGATTTCTCTTGTGCTTCATTTTGCGGAGGAATCGGAAAACGAATGGCCCGAGGCGGTGATTCAGTATTTACAGGAAATCATTTCACCAGACCCAACGACAGGCCTTAACCATATTTGGTTGCAGGCTACAGGTCGTTTCGATGTTACGAGCGGAAATTATGTCACGGAATGTGCTTTCTTGAATGCGGATCGAACAGCGAAAAACTGCAAGAGTTCACAATGCCATAATAATTTGACAAAGTACCTGCCGGTCTTTTTCCTCTCATCCATACGTGATGCCGCTAATGAATTTGGCAGAAAGGGACAGTTCTGGAGCGGGTTCTTGAAGTCCATTCAAATGTCTGAGGAAGATCAGCAACACGTAGAGGCGGCATTGCGGGAGGTGAATGATCGTGTTATAAGGGCCAACGCGGGCTTGCAGACCGTTGTCGAGCAACTTGAACGTGCAAAGGATCTTGTCTCGATCTCGAGTGATTCACCTGTTGTCTTAGAGGCAGTTCCCACAAAGGCATTTGACTTGACTAGTAGGATTCAAGTGAGTTTGAAATCCAAGTCAGGGGTGAAGCTTCCGTTGTCATTGCATGGCGAAGGAACTCGGAGCGTGTCCGTTTTAATGTTGTTCAAGGCTTTTGTTGCGACACTCCTGAAAGAAGTCTATGCGCCGGAATCCTCGCCGCTCTTGTTGTTGGAAGAGCCGGAATCACATTTACACCCGTCGGCTATTCGTTCTCTCGGAAAATTCATCTGTGAGACGCCGAATCAGATTGTCGTAACGAGTCATTCAGGGGATTTGATTGCGAAAGTTCCTTTGGGGGCGATACGACGTTGCTATAAAATTGGAGGGGAGACAAAAGTCGGTAGTGTGGATGTCTCAAAATTTGATGAAACGGAATTAAGGGCCATTGAATATAGCTTACGTGAAGATCGGGGGCGGTATTTGTTTTCAAGGTGTTGGCTTTTGGTTGAAGGAGAGACGGATTTTCATGTCTTTAAGCAACTAATGGAGCATTTAAAGTTGTCTGAGGATGATGTTAATGTGTCGATATTGGAATTTAGCCAACGCAAGGGGAAGGGGGAGTTTTTTATAAAGTTGGCGAAGATGCTGGGGATTGAATGGTTTTTGGTGGCAGATACAGACAAGGATGGGACTGGAACGAGGTATATTCAAATGGCAAAAACACATTTGTGTGATGGTGAAACGTTGTCACAGCGCACAAAGCAATGGGCTGTAGATATAGAGGAGGAATTCTGGGACAATGGATTTGATGGATTTATCGATTCGTTGGTGGCAGGATCACAGAGATCTCGGATCGCTTCCGAGGCGGGCGGGGACTTGCAAAAAGAGAAGCGACTGAAGATTAAGTCTGCAGAACATTGGGGCAAGCCTGCGTTGGCAGATGGAATTGTGGCAGAAATTGGAAGACGTGGGGAATCATCTATCCCGACTTCGGTAAGGGCGGTGATTGATCGGGTTGTTCAACTGGCGAAGGGATGATGTATGGTTGATCTCTCTATTTTAAATGACAGTCAGCGAGAGGCCGTGGAGTGGCAGAACGGACCTCTCTTAGTGTTGGCGGGACCTGGATCGGGAAAAACCAAAGTCCTTACGACGAGGGTTGTCAGACTCTTAGAGAAATCTCAAGGTCAGAATTTTAGAATCCTTGCGCTGACATTCACGAACAAGGCAGCTGGCGAGATGCGATCTCGGGTTGAGACCAAAGTGCCGGATGAAATGTCACGAGTCAGGTTGACTACTTTCCACTCGTATGCTGCCGAGATTTTACAGCAGTACGGAAGCAATGCCGGAATCCGTCCGGACTTTCAGATTCTGACTAATGAGTCGGATCGCAAGGCATTACTGCAAGATGTGTTGCTCGCTGTTAACAAGGAGTCGTTTGGGGCTGTGCCGGAATATTTTACAGCAGATCGACTGTTGCCTTTGATTGATCAGTTGCTGGAACGATGCGTCTCCTGCGAGTCTGTGTTGCAGACATTGAAAGCGACAGGAGTCGAGAATGCTGAATTGATTGCAGAACTATACTGCGGATATCGTGGGGAACTTAGGGAAAGGAATTCTTTGGATTTCCCGTCGCTTATTATTGAGGCGTTGGAGCTTTTGGATAAATTTCCAAAACTGGCGACATTCATTCGTAGGGTGTATACGCATGTTTTGATTGATGAATTTCAGGATACAAATTTATCGCAGTATAAATTGCTGAAAAAAATCGTCACACCTAATCCGGAAACGTTATTTGTTGTCGCAGATGATGACCAGATAATTTATCAGTGGAATGGGGCCAGTCCTGAGCGGTTGCGTTCGCTCAGGGCCGATTTTAATATGAGCGTGAGGCAGTTGCCTGAAAACTATCGATGCCCGCCTCGCGTTATTGAATTGGCCAATCAGTTGATCCAGCACAATCAGGATCGCGCGGAGAAGGCGCCGTTGCGAGCAATGAAATCTGAGACTGACGACGAGAACGTTGTGCGTGTGCAAGGTTTTAGTGATTTTGAAGAAGAAGTCGATTGGGTGGCCCAAGACGTCTTAGGACGGCCCAAACATGAACAAGCCAAATGTGTTGTGTTGGCACGAACGAAGCGGATGTTAGACGAGGTTAGTTCGTGTATGGCTAAGCGTGGTCTGGAGGTTTATGTTGGTGCGCGGAAGGACGAATTTGTAAGTGCACCACTGAGGATGTTATATGCCATCCTTCGCCTTGTGAATTCAAGCTCGGACAAATCAGCATTGTCAAACTTGTGCAAGGCTTTTCAGGAAATATCTGGGGTTGTAATTGATGTTACGCAACTTGATGCAAGGGCGACGGCTGGTAATAAGGACGCAATATGGGTTTGGATGGAAGATGTTGCGGACACGACTTCGGGAGATTCGTCAACACGGGCGTTTGTCAAGGATACGGTAGTGGCGTTTGTGCAAAATCCTTCGTCCTATGAAAGCCTTGCGCGTGCTTTATTTGCCTGGTATGAGGGACTGGTTGGATCGATTAATCCAGATGAGATTAATGTGTATAATGAGGAGAAGCAGACTTGGAATGATATTTGCATAGACATTGCAAAGCAACATACAGGAGAACAGCTGGGATTGTATCAGTTCATGCATGCTTTGGATCTGCATTCAAAGGTTTCGCCTAAAAGAGACGGCGCGATTCCTTGCTTTACTATTCATACGTCCAAGGGTATGGAGTTTGGGCATGTCTATCTAATCGGGATGGTGGAAGATCAACTGCCATCATGGGGCGCGGTAAAGAAGGGCCCGTCATCCCCGGAGATTCAAGAGGAGCGGCGAGATTGCTTTGTCGCTATCACGAGGGCGCAACAGAGTTTGACAATGACATATTCCAATGCCTTGTGGGGCTGGAGGAAAAAGCCTTCGCGGTTCTTGCGTGAGATGGGGTGTCTGGGGGAAATGGGGTGAAGAAATGCACAATGGCTCCAGCGCGAAGGATTCCCAATGGTTCCAGAGGAGGCTGTACGCTAATGGATGACTACGTAAAATCCTTGCCTGACGATTGGCGACATGACCGACTTAAGGATGTCGCCAAGATTAATCAAAATGCGCTCGGTTCCTCCACCGATGTTGATTATGAATTGGATTATCTTGAGATTTCCAATGTTGATGGAAATGGTATTGTTGATCGATCATTGATTGAGCACTTGCGGTTTGAGGATGCTCCTTCTCGCGCACGTAGACAGGTTGTGGAAGGTTCAACGATTATTTCATCGGTTCGTCCAAATCTTCAAGCTGCAGCATATATTGATGAGCATGATGATGGATTGATATGTTCGACGGGATTTAACGTAGTCGATCCAGATGTCGAGAAACTTATCCCCAAGTATCTGTATTATTGTTTGATATCAGATGGAGCCAAGCAGTATTTTGTCTCTACGGCTAAGGGGGTTGGATATCCTGCAATTGGGGATAAGGAGTTTGGTGCTGTAGCAATTCCTCTTCCTCCTCGTCCTGAGCAGGAGCGGATCGCGGCGTTTCTGGACGAGAAGTGCGCAGCGGTTGACAAGGCGATAGAGGTCAAGCGGAAGCAGCAGGAGTCGGTTGATGCAATTTGGAAGAATTTGCTCTGCCGGGCGACAACGCAGGGGGTCGAAGGAATTGGTAGGGACGCGCGTCCGCATGGTCTTGCCGGCGGCGGTCACACGGGACGCATGCCCCTACCATCGGGTTGGCGATATGCCAGGCTTAAGGATTGCTTTTCCTATGGTAAGGGGCTAAATATCACCAAGATTGACTTGGTGGAGGATGGAACGCCGGTTATTAGTTATGGGCAGATTCATGCGAAGCAGAATGATGGAACGCACTTGAAAGATGAACTGTTGCGTTATGTGCCGGATGATTTGGCGCAAAGCAATTCTGGAGCGAAGTTGAAAATTGGGGATATTGTTTTTGCTGATACGTCCGAAGATTTAGACGGCATCGGAAATTGTGTCATAAACGATGTTGGCGATGGGGTGTATGCTGGGTATCATACGCTCATTGCGAGGGCAAAGGATCCGCGCAACTCCAAGTATCTGTCGTATCTGTTCCAGACAGATTGTTGGCGTGAGCAACTTCGGAAACGGGCTTGTGGTATTAAAGTCTTTAGTCTTACGCAACGATTGTTGAGCAACGTGAAGGTTGTTCTTCCTCCACACGGCGAACAAAAGCTGATAGTCAAATATCTTGATGCAAGGCATAACGAACTCGAATCCCTCGCGGTAAATCTTCAAAGGCAGATTGATACTCTTGAGCAGTATCGCAAAAGTCTGATCCATGAATATGTGACGGGCGTGAGGAGGGTTGTATGAGCAAAGGTGTTCCACCTGAAATTGCGTTCCAAAACCACATCCGCGATGAGCTTCTGCGGCGATTCAAGCACGACACGTTGAAATATTCGGCGCTGGAGCAGGGCGATATTACGGACACGGTTAACTTTATCGCCGAGGACGTGCTATGGGCGTTTGTGACGGCTTCGCAGCCGGAGGATGTTGCGAAATTGGAGCGCAATTACGGCACGGACACGCGGGATGAGTTCTTCAAGGCATTACGCTCGGAGCTGTGCCGCAAACCGATGTGGATGGTGATGCGGGATGGCTTTCGGGCGCGTGGAGTGGAGTTCAAACTGTATTTCGCAAGGCCGCGTTCAGAGCAGAGCGCAACATGGGCGGCCTATCGTCAGAATCGCTTTTCGTTCCGTCATCATTTCTATTATGGTGAAACGAACAAGGAGATCGACTTTGTTTTCTTCCTGAACGGATTGCCGATTGTTGCACTTGAGCTGAAGCACGAGAAGAACCAGACTGTGGATGCGGCCGTTCAGCAATTCGCCGAGCGTGATCACACGACGAAAATCTTCCAGCATCCGTTCGCCTACATTGCCGCCGATACGAGCGAAGTGAAGCTGGCGACAGATCCGAGGCATCCGGATAATTTCAGATGGCATAACCAGGGGTTGGTCAACGAGGCGCGTAGCGAGGACGAATATCCGGTGGAGTTTCTCTATGACGAGGTGCTGGCGCCGGAGAATCTGCTTGAAGACATTGCTTTTTTCCTTGTGCGCGTTCCGGAAAAGCCCGAGACAGACAAGGATCCTGCACGTCCTGCATTCACCATTTATCCACGTTTCCATCAGTCGCGCTGTGTGAAGAAGATTGCGGCGGACATTTCGGCGTATTTCACAGAGAGGGGCGATATCGGCAAGAAATATCTGGCCCAGCATGCTCCCGGCAGCGGCAAGACGTTGACTATTTGCTGGCTGGCGGCGAAACTTGATGCGCTGTTCAAGCCGGGGACGAACGAGAAGTTGGTCGAGACGGTGTTTATTGTCACGGCGGCGAAGTCGCTGGACAAGAACATTAAGGATGACATTGCGAAATTCGTTCATCTGAAAGATAAGGTTGGATTGTCGGCGAAGTCGGAGGATGTGGATAGTTTCATTCATGGGAATCTCAAGAAGAAGATCGCTCCAAAGTCCATCATTGTGACGACGCAGCAGAAGCTCGCTTACATTCTAGACAAGCTGAAGGAGGATCCGACGCTCCGCACACGACGTGTGGCGTTCCTGATTGATGAAGCCCACCGGGACCAGGACGGCAAGCGGGCAGCCGAGATGCGTATCCCGTTCCGCGAGATCGAGGAAGACGAGGACGAAGAGCGGATGCGCGATGAAATTATCCGTGCTCATGCCGGAAACCAGATGTTTGTCGCGTTCACGGCTACGCCGTCGCAATCGACGGTTGACCTTTTTGGCTCGCCGTGCGATATCTACACCGAGGCCGAGGCGATTCAGGAGGGCTATATCGTCGATGTTGCGTCGAGCATCGTCTCCTACAAGACCCTCTACAACTTGCATTGCTCTTATGTGCCGACTGGGAATGAGGAGAAGGAGTTCCCGAAAGGGCTTGTTGCCAAAGCACTTAAGAATATCGCCTATAGCGATTACGGTATTGTGCAATACAAGGCCGAAGTCATGTTGCGGTATTTCGAACGCGAGGTCAAAGACCTGATTGGCGGACGAGCCAAGGCGATGATTGTTGCACCGTCACGTCCCACAGGGCTGTTGTACTACACGATTCTCAAGGCGAAGTTGGAGCAGCGCGGAGCGGCTTACAAACTGTTGTACGCTTTCGCGGATTTCGTCCATCCCGAAACGAACGAGACGATCACGGAGCATGCGGTCAATGGATTGAAGGACGGCGAGAAGATCGAAGACCGGTTTGACACGGACGATTATCGTTTGATGATTGTCGCCAATAAGTTTCAGACGGGATTTAACCAACCGTTGTTGGCGGGGATGTTCATTGACAAGCCGATTGTGGATCGCAATGCAGTCCAGACCGTCTCGCGACTCAATCGTAAGTGTCCGGGTAAGGATCGTGTCGTTGTGGTGGATTTCACGAATAACGCTGACGCGATACTCAGGGCGTTTGCCAAGTATCGCAAAGGGACGCCCTATGAGCCAGATCCACCCGATCCTGAGCGGGCAAGGGAGATATATCGGCAGATTTTGGATGCGGCGATATTCACGCAGAGTGACTTTACTCAATTTGCAGCGTTGGCTCGCACATCAACAGATGCGCAGATTCAGTATCGAGTCGGTGCGTTACGGCAGGTCTTCCAGACGCGCGTGAGTGACATTGGATCGAGGAAGGACTATGTTCAGCTTCTCGCGAAATACGTCAAGCAAGTGGACTTCTTCAAGAAGGATTACGATTTCGGAAACGATATGCTGGATGCGTATGTCTTTGCAGATGTCGTCGGTCGTCAGTTGATCAAGCAGGGCTCGATGAGCGAGCTGATGCAGGCTATGCGCCACACTGAAGTCGTCAAGGCGAGCGTCAAGTTCCAAGGCGTCCGTTCGGGCAACGGAATTGTCGCGTTAAAGCCCAGTCGAAAAGGGCATGGTCTCGGTGTTCCGCAGAAGAAAGTCTCCGTGCAAGAAATGATCGACGAGATACGCGAGAAATTCCAGATAACAGACGAAGAGGCGCTTTTCATCCGCGAGGTCACCGAACAGAAGCTGCAAGATCCTGACGTGAAAGACGCCGTAGCGAGGAATCGTGATGACGATGAATATTTGTTCGGGCCATATCGCCAGCAAGTTCATGTGCAGATCAGCGACATCTATCAAGAGAGTGGACATTACGAGGAAATCGCTGACGACAAGTATTCGGGCAACGGCGGAATATTCGACAGCATGGCAACGGTTGTCATTCAAACGATAAGGGCGGCATAATATGGCGAAAAGGGTAATGGACATGGCCGAGGCAGATCGTCCGCGCGAGAAACTTGTGCGTTTAGGCGCGGCGGCGTTGCGCGATGACGAATTGATGGCTGTTCTCCTCGGCAGCGGAAACGCGCAAATGGATGTAATGACGATGTCCCGCGAGTTCGTGAAACATATTGACGGGAAAGGGCTAGACATCAAACTCGGAGATCTGATCATGCCGGGTGTCGGCGAAGCGAAAGCGGCTAAGGTTTTGGCGGCCTTGGAGTTTGCCAGGCGGCGAATCAAGCCGGCCGGCGTTAAGATTCTGGAAACAAAAGATGTGTTGCCGTTGATACAGCATTTTGCCTTTCAGCGTCAAGAACATGTCCTGTGTGTGACGGTCAATGGCGCGAACGAGGTAATCAACACGCATACGGTCGCCGTGGGTGCTATGGACAATGTGTCCTTTGACCCGCGAGAAGTTTTTTCGCGGGCGGTTGCTGAAAAAGCCTCTGGAATTATTCTTGCGCATAATCATCCAGAAGGGGACTTGAAGCCGTCGGGTACTGATCGCGAAATGACGTTCCGCATACAGAAGGCGGGGGAGATTGTCGGTGTTTTGCTACTTGATCACATTATCTTTAGCAGAAATGACTATTTTAGTTTTGCCGAGCACGGCGTGATATGATTAAGGGGCGGATAAGATTCTGGGTATCGCTAAGGTTCAGACATGATTGTCACTGTAAATTGCCACACAAGGATGCGGATACAAGAGAGATTGGTATAACATGATCTGTTTGCCGAAAAGAGAAAAACTTGATCTGAAGCAGTCATCGGTCGTTGACTTTGCCGTGTAGAAGATGACTAGTCATCCTGTTTACAAAAACAATAATTCATTATGACAGATAACAAAGGAAATGTTATAGATTGGGCCAAGGAGTATAATCGGCTCTCTGGCGGTTTATTGTTCTTGTTAACGCGTGGGCTACTGACGCAAGCTGAATTTGACACCATTAATGAAGCTGCGGGAAAATTGATTCGGCACATATTTGGGCCAAGGAAATCGCAGGTCGTAGAGTTGGACGAGGTGGGGATTTGTTGGCATGGGTATGAGATGGTTGTGACGTTGTCCGGCATCAAGAGCTCGGCTGCGTTTTATTTTGATGGGTTTCCTTTGACGGAATCAATGCGTCGTTTATCTGATCGCCTTAATCCAAGATATCCGCGTTGTGGCGAGGATCTGTTTGACATAATGCACATCAATGCGGAAAAGGTGAAATTGCCTATCAAATGCTCCCCTAAGCATAATCCTTCAGGGGTGGATATTTCCAATGTCGGGCGAATTTTCTTTGATGTGATTGGAAAGATTAACCCTAAGTTACTCGTTTGGGATGCGGAGGGAGCTTTCTCTGATTGGGTTAGGGCCTTTGGAAATCCATTGATGGGGGAGGAGAGTCGGATTGCGCTCGTGCCTGAAATAGTTTCGGCCTATAAAACATATCGCGAAAAGATGATTGAATTGGCAAGATGTATGCGAGAGTATGAAGATGAATTGGATGCGAAAGCTCGATCCGAAAATAAACATGAAACAGGATTGCAAATGGATGATGAATTAGCATTGGACGAGTGGTATGAGGATATTGTGGATGATTTGATTGAGGCAATGCAATATGCGGGTAATTTCTTTGATGTCTGCGAAGTCATAAAACGTGGGCTTGAACGCGCTACGAATATATTGGATCCATTGGTGTTTTCGTATGATTGGATGAAGGCGGCGCTTGAAGAAATTTGTTGTCGTGAAGACATTCAGACGGAGTACGATCGCATCCGCACGGCTAAAGTGATGGCTGTGCTTGTTGAGCGGAGCCTTACGTGGGCAACGGCACAACTTAAAGAAACGTCGGTCAATGTAAAACCTGTCATTGATTTGCTGATAGAGCGTTTTGGCAATGTTCCGAAAAAAGATTTGGAGGAAGAATGTCAAAAGATATTTATTGAAAAGGATGAAGATGGTGACGGCTGGCATTTTAGCGGAGAGTTCATAGAAGGTATTAGAGATAGCATTGAAGAGACGAAGACGGAATATTTTCAATGCCGCGACGCGCAATTGCGTAAAGAGGCAGAGTTGCTCGATGAAGATGTATTTTCAAAAACGAATCCTTATAAAAAGCTAAGTGATGATATTGAGAGGATATTGGCCGATTCGCCTTCTCCTGCGCGATATATTTTAATTTGTGCTTTTTTAAAGAAGGCAATTGGTGATTTGACACGGAAGAATGATCGTAACCTTCCGCGTTATAATTGGTTCTTTCGGGCTCTCTATGGATTAACAGAAACCCCGATAGTGTTGAAGGATAATGATGATCGCAAAATGGCGCGTGCATTTGCTTCTGTGCTGAAAGCATTTGATCAATGGGTTGAGTGCTTGCATATAACAATTATGGCGGATTATGAAGAAGATTGTGTGATTTGGGATTTGTACGGGTTCAAAAACAGGCAAGATCCTATCGTGTATCTATTTGAGCGGCAAGCAGTATCTGGCAAGATCGTTTATGACCCGGAGCCAATTGAAGATGTCCTTCAGGGGCTTCGCGAGGCAATGCATCCTCGATATTATAATGAGGTGAGACGAAGCGCTGATGCCCGTGAGAGGATAGAAAACGCCTCTTTGAGTGACTATGGAAATCAGGATGAGAGGAAAGCAGGTAAAATTGACATACACGATGGTAACGATATGAAAGAGAAAAATGCAACGAATTCAGGTGTTAAAATCATTAACAATGGGAATATGCAGATTGGCAGCAATGGGAACATGCAAATCGGTAGCCCCGGTTCGTCTCAGCATCAAACAAAAACAGTTGAAAAGAATCAAGTGCGAGGCGTAAAGTCGTCAATTGCGGATAAACTGTTTTGGCCAATTTTGTCTTCTGTGATTGCAAGTGTGATTGCTGGGTTGATTATGCTTGCGATAAAAAATCATTGGCTGTTTTAAAAAAGTATGTTATGAGCTGGTTGTCAAAAAGAGGAAAACTTAATCCGAAGCAGACATCAGCGATTGACTTCGCCGTGGCGCAGGAGGGGGACTTCTATGTGTCGGGCGAGGGCGGGATGGGGAAGTCGGTCGTGCTGGCGTCAATTCGAATGATATAAGGTGGAGGAAATAGAAAGTGAAGATCGGCAAAGACAAAAACTGCGGGGACAGACCCCAAGAAAGCCTGATTTTTCAGTGCTTTCCTGATGTCGGCCCAGTTGACACCATTTGTTTGGGCATCCTTTGCCGGCTTTCCGCCAGGTGGTGACCCCTGAACGAGCCAATAGGTAGGGGTGCCATAGCAAAATGAACTTGTCAAGCTGGTTTATTGCTTATTTTCCGAAAATTTAATGCCCCATTTTGTCGCAGTTCTGCGATTTATTGACAGTTATCCCCCATTTCCTACAAAATTGTAGGAATTTTGTAGGAAATTTGTAGGAATTCTTTTCTATACTTCCCCGCGTGACTGCGAGTGCGGTTGCAAGATTTTAGTCAAATCATAAGCGGAGGATTGAACAATGGTACGTAAAGCAAAGCTGATAGTCGATGATTACAAAGGCGAGCTGCTCGAAGTAGAAGTGGCTTGCCGCAAGAACCTATCCATACAATCCGAGATCGCCTAAGCAGGAGTCAAGCTGGTATGAGCTATTATCTCAATTCCTCTGTTTCAATAACCGCTGCCCCTTTCGGTCTCCCGGATCATTACTTTGATTCGATAGATTTTTCAACGGCAAGATGTCTTTTTCCGCCGCGCCCCGTGCAGGATCGCATTGCATCCATAGCATCATCCATCCGCGCCGAAGCCCGCAAGCTGAAAGCCGACGCAACCGCTGCACTTGATGTGGTAAAGCGGAAGGTAGAGTTGAAAATCATTGGAAAATAATTTGAGTAAAGGAGGGATAGACATGGGATATGTATTCTTAAAGGAGTCTGCTGCCACTGAGGATTTGTTTGACAATCAGCCACACAAACGAGTTGCTGTAGCATTGGCGGAGGTCATTCGGTCATCGGATACGGGAATGACAATTGGGCTTGAGGGGGAATGGGGTAGTGGAAAGTCAACCGCAATTAAGTTATTGCAACAGGAACTTGACAAAGAAGCGGATTTGTTTTTGTTTGATGCATGGGCACATGAGGGCGACGCTTTAAGACGATCGTTTTTGGAATCATTGCTGAGACATTATGTTTGCCAAATTAACAACGGTCTACTTAAGGGGGATGCAACTGAACTTGCGAATGTAAGTAAGGAAGTTGCAAACCAAAGAAGAGTTACGACAACTGAGTTAAAAGGGGAACCGACAGGACTTGGCATATGGGCATTCGTTTCGGTGTTAGGGTCGACGTTGGGTGTTGGTCTGCTTTCTTGTTGTCGGCCAATGACGACTTGCCTGTCGTGGGTGGCGCTGATTTTTGGCGGCGCGTTAGTTTCGTTGCCGTTTGCTGTTGTCATTTATAATATATGGCGTATTATAAAGTCTGGGAAGGATATCCGAGATCCAGAGCAGTGGTCGTTTCTTGAGACTAGTGGTACTTCCACAGAAGATGAGAAAATCACCCGAGAGACGGAACGCACTTCAATTGAATTTGAGAATTTATTTACGACTTATGTGCTATCAATGCTTGAGGTCAATAAGGATAAGAAGTTTATAATTGCCATAGATAATCTAGATCGAATTAATCCAAAAGACGCATTGAAAATTTGGTCGACACTTCAGACATTCTTGCAGAATCGAAACAATTGTAGCGGAATGCCCGGAGATTTGTATAAGCAGTTATGGATTATTGTTCCGTATGATGAGTCGGGGTTAAAACGCCTGTGGAAGGTTTCTAATGGAAATGGGGATGCGCCAGATATCTCAGTTGCCAAGTCATTTTTTGAGAAGTGTTTTCAGTTGCGAATTGAGGTGCCGACGCCAGTTATGTCCACGTGGGTTCAATATGCCAGAGATCAGGCTGAGAAGATATTTGCTGGATGGACAAATGAAAAAATATCGCAGGTTGTAGATATTCTGTGCCTTGTACATGATTCATTAACGGATTCTCCGACTCCGAGAGAGATAAAGACTTATCTCAATCAGGTTGCAGTTGCGTGCTTGCTTGCGGATTCGGATGTAGATCTGCGAAGTGTGTGTTATTATGTGCTGTTACGCTTTCTGGATTCTAATACTGTCGAAGGTGTCAGAAAGAAATTGATAGACGCAGGTTGGCCTCCGGTAACAGTTGCAGCAGGGTTGCCGGAACATGTTAAAGACGATATTGCTGGGCTTACGTATGGGGTTGGTCCGAAACTAGGACGGGAGCTATTATTGGTTGATCCAATAGAAACGACAGTTAGCAATGAGAATGTTGAAGAGTTTATAAAGTTGCAGAAAGGTTATGGGGATGGCTTTTGGCATGTTGTGGATTACATTATCAATCAACGAGAAAGTTGGTTTGATCGACAGAATCCTCAATTGTCGTTAGAGTGTTTGCGCTTTGCAAATATAATGTCGAAGGCAAAAGTCAGCAAAGTGCATTTGCAGGCGCTTTATCAAAAGTTGGTTAAGGTCCTGAACGTATGGTGGTTTGCAGAAAAAGGGGGATTGGCTCTGCCTTCGGTTTCTAATCACGTTGAAATGCAGCAAGTTGTCGGGCTGTTAGATGTTTTGTCAACAATGGGCGATGTGGAGCGGGCGAGGAAGGTAGTGCGGGTTTTGTATAATGTGTTAAATTCACAATTAAATGACGTAAACAAGGGGCAGGGTGAACTGACGGATGAGATGGTTGCTGATTTTGCGGCAATTCTCGACAGTACATCTAATGAAGTAAAATTAAAAGTTGTTCTCAATGCATTGGATGGTAGTGCTCTTTTTCGCTTTGTCACGTTGATTAATGGACATTTGTTCGGATCTTACTATCAGTGGGTTCGTCCGCCAGCGAATGCGATAGCTACACTAGCAAAGACGATTGTACCAAATAATGACATCCCTCAAGAAGTCTTTTCGGTCGCCCATTATTTGTCAGAGAGGAATGTAAAGCAGGATTGGTCGATTGTTGTTGAAACCATATTGAGTTGGTTGCGACAAAACATTCGAAACAACGTTCGAATCACCCAGCCCAACACCGCTCAGTTGGTTATGATAATGATGGAGATTGCATACGTAGGAGGATCGGCCGTTGAAAAGTTAAAAGAGTTGTTGGCATCATACGAAATATATTCTTATATAGGAAGAAATGCGCGTCCAGAGATTATTTGTCGCGTTGCGATGGTGATGGAGTTTGTGGAACCTGGATCGGTTGTAGCAAAACGAATTCAGCAAGATGCACTTAATGCTGGAAGTGGATTGCAATTAGTTCGTAATGCCCTGTCGGTCAAAGATGGTTCTTGCGATGATGTGTTTATCAACATATTTGATGAGCATTGTCTTAGTGATCGGTTCTGGGATCTTGCGGTTTGCAGGGACAATAAAATTTTGCTGACGTTGGTGCCTAAGATTTTGAGGGCGGATGATTGGGACGATTATATTTGTCCGCGTAAGGATTTGTTGTCGCATATGGCACTTTACCGGGCTATTTGCGGTGACGATGTTGAGACCTTTAGAAAGACGATGGTAGAGTTGTTGAATAAGGCAAAAGTAGCTAATGTTGCGTTGACGGATGTGTTAAAGATTGATGGATCATTTGTAAAGTATTGGTCAGAGCTGGAGGCTTTACTTGATAATGAATGTGAATATCATAATGAAGCTGTGGTTGTCGTTGCAATAGTGGAGAAAATGAACTGTGATGAGTTTGTTGAGTTGTTGACCACCAAGGTAAACGGTGTCAGAGTTTTGAAACGACTTGTAGACTTGGTGCCTGATTTTAAGTTGGGAGTTGAGATGCTGCGCGCACTAGAAAAAATAATGCTCGAAGCAAGAACTGAATATTTTGAATTGTTGAGAGATAATGTAGGGGAAGGGTCTTTTGAGTGCATTCTGGGAATGTTGGAACCGCGATTTGCATTTGAATTTGGAGAAAGAATGACGGCTAAGATGATGGACGTGTCTTGGGCAGACGAGGCGGATAGCCATTATTTAGATTATGCAAAATTGGCTTTAACTCCAACAGCGATAGATTCTGGGAAATGCATGCGACGATATAAGGACTGCATTCTTTCGTCCAAATTTGACAAGTTGGTGGGGTGGTTGTTGGTCGTGCATCAAAAATGCGTAGAAGCGGATGCGTGGGATCCAAGTGACGAGGATAAAATACTAGTGGAGGAACCTTTGGCCCTTGCGTTACAGAATGGATCAGAGGAACATAAGGAAGATGTTGCTGAAATCGCAAGGACATACGCTTACGACCCTGATGTTCTTCGTGAAAAAGTTAATCAGAAACCGGTGGAAGGTAATGCGGCTGAGGCACAGGGATGAACTTGGGTGCAAATTTTGAGAGTTAATGAAGCAAGGGTGATTTGTAACGGGAGAATCTAGGAGGAATGGCAATGAACTACTGGAAACTGGGATGCAATTGGGGGCATGGAGCTCCTGACTTTTATCCATTGCTCAAGGAGAATCGGATTGTGATATGTGGTGATTCGCCAATGGCGAAAGGCGATTGGTGCTGATTTGCCAAGGACACGATGCAGTTGCCTTGGCGAAGATTGGGTCGGTGCCGGTCCTAAGTACGGTGCGGGTCGATTTACAGGCGGACTTCGCGAGATTGCTGATAACCTACGACGAGACGAAGTTCGTGGCGAATGCCGCAGAGTTCTACGAGCTGACGGACTCGGAACGATCCCAGTATCAGCTGCAGCAGGGGATTTGCAGGATTAACAACGCTGAGATTCGTGAGAAGGTTGAAAGCATTTTAACCGCGAGGGAGAAGGCCAAGATGATCACACAGACCACGAAGTTGCTGAAGAGCAAGAAGAATGTCATTCTGCAGGGGGCGCCGGGAACCGGCAAGACCTACGCGACGGCGACGCTTGCCCTGTCCGTCCTCGGTGTAACGGATGTCGATTTCAATGATCATGCGGCGGTGATGCGGAAGTATGAGGAGCTGCGCGGACAAAAGCGCATTTTCTTCACGACGTTCCACCAATCGATGGACTACGAGGATTTCGTAGAGGGAATCAAGCCGCAGGTGGAGGACGGACAGGTAGGATATTCCGTCGAGAAATTTTGGGGACAACTCCCGCGAAAGGGCCGAAAAATAAGGGCTTCTTGGGGGCTGTCCCCACCAGATCTCCGTGGAGGAGTTGTTGTAGGGCAGGGGATGTGCGGTGGAAGAATGAGCTGACATGGTTGAGGCGTTTCAGAATGGCGTAATGCGGCTGGCGGTGTGCGGGCTTGGCGTGTCGCTTGCGGCGATGGCGCTGCGCTCGCGGCCGGTTCGTGACGCCTTCGCGCGGATGCTCGAGATCTGGCGCGGGCTTACGGCGTTCGGACGCTTAGCGGTCTGTTCGTTCCTGCTTGTCGGAATTCTTGTCGGCGGCGACAAGACTAACAGCGTCGGCAGTCTCCCGCCGCAGCAGATGATGGCTCCGGTGGTGCGGCAGGGGAGCGACCCCCGCTTGACAGGGTTGCCGGCGAATGGTAATCTTGCCGATGAAATGCATCTCGTTCAGCCACAGACAACTCGCACAGAACGAAGATTCGCCAACTGGAACGCTCGCGGAGCCTGGCAGGACTCGTTATGGCTGACGTTCGCGGAGGGCTGGGTCTTCCCGCACGGCTCAAACCACCTCTCCGGCGTAGAGGTCGTTTCCTTCGGGCAGCTCTGGACGGTGCCGTTCGGCGCAAGTGCCGTTGCGTCGATAGGCGAGCCAGCTTCCCTTGTGCCAGGGCTGTCGTCGTTCGCCTACGAGCTAACGCCGTCCAACTCGTATCGCTTCGCCTGGGATGACGTAGCGATCAACCGCGACACAAACAATCTCGTCTCTGCCGAGCTTGAGTTCTTCCGCAACGGCGACGTCTCGGTCACGACAAACGGCGTCGCGGCGTATTTGCCGCGCGAGCTTCCGTTTCAACACGATGGCTTCGGGCAGGACGATGAATGGGTGACGGCGAACTTCACGAACGCGACCGAGATTCTTGCCGTCGGCTACCCGCAGTGGGTCGATCAGCAAGTCGGCGTTGGCCTCACGAACGGGCTATACAAATTCACGGCGACGATATATGACGATCCCCCAGAGACGGTTCAGCTTGTCGTCGGCGACTTGTCGGTCGCGGTCACCAATGCTGGCGAATACGTTTTTCTTTTGGAGAAAGGAATCGAATATTCGTTTGGAACAGGCTTCCCTGTTCCAGGTGTCGAGTACGACATAGCTGACGATGTTCCGTCAGAGCCGTTGAGAATGCTTCGGTCTAACGGCGGTTCTGCCGCACCTTGTACATGGACCGTGGACGGCGGGTGGAGCATCCTTCAAGAACCGACAGGGCTCTTCAACGGCGTCGTTCTGATGATGCCTGTCCTGCAGGGAACCCCTGATGTCGCGCACCTCTGGCCCGAGGACTTCCCCGCGACATTCACTGCGGTCCTGTCCGATTGCGCCAGCCCCGAGTCGGTCACGTATGAGTGGGCGTCCGATGGCGATGCCTGGGATATTGCGACGCCGCATCAGGCCACGACGGTGGTGAGCCCCAGGTCAATGCCAAACTATGCGACGGGTGGGCTTTCCGTGTCTGCGACGATAAGGAATCGGACTTTGACATCCAGTCTGCTTGGCGTGTCGTATGGGACGAACAGTTTTCCGTCGGTCGGACTTTCCGTCTGCTATCCCTCGGTCACGTTCCTCAACGACGACTACAGGTCCGACAGAGTCTATCCGCTTGATGTCGTGGTTACTTCCGACGTGCCAACGAGCGGCGTCGTAACAGTCACGCATACAGGCGACGACGACCACTTGATTTACACGAACACGGCTTTGACTGGATCCCTCAAGAACTTCACCATGACTTTCGGCGCCCATGGGTTGACCAAGTGTGCGTCAAATCGGTTTTACGTGATTTCGAGGCATATCGGCGGTGGTTGCTTTTCCGCAAACTGTCGGCTTGCCGACGGAGGCATGTTGTCCACGAATGTGACCTACAACGTGATAGAGCCGTTGTGCAGACTCGTTACAAACGAAGAGGGACCGGATGGAAGATATGTCAATCCGTCGCGACTCGTGTACGGGACGAATGCATGGCTTTCGGTGTCAGTCAACGGGAACTTCTCCCCGAACGACGTCAGGTGGGCGATAACGCCGCAGACGGGGCGGATAATCGAGCGGCGGGGCTATATGGTGAAGGTCGAGCCCATTGCGTCGAGTGGGACGGTGGTGGTCGAGGCCAGGTTCAACTCCGATCCCCACCAGCCGAGGTTCGAAATGCCGATCGTGCAGCAGAGAACGATACCCGTTCGTGCGTTCGTAGTCAAGGCACCACCTGGCGAGACTCAGGTACCAAACTCTAGAGTTGTCGGCATGGTCGAATATGCAAACAGGATCTACGATCAGGTTGGAATACGCTTCAACCTTCTTTCAATAAGCCGCGATGTGGGGACGACCAACGACTGGGTGCTTGCCGAATACGATGTTGACCCAATGACAGGTGCGACAAATCGGAATCAGATATCCGTTCAGGCCATTAGGCTGATGAACTCCTATACAAACCATGACTGCCTCGAATTGTATTTTGTCGGTGTGATTACTAACAACAATGCTGCGGCTTTTATGTCGAGGCGGGGCATTGCCATATCGCAGCAGGCAACCTTGCATGTTGTCGCCCATGAAATCGGTCACGCCCTTGGGCTGTCAGATTGTTATAACTATTCTGAAGCTGATTCTAACACGACGGAGGATTTCTCGAAAATCGACATTTCATGGGCTTGCTTTGCATCACGGGCGCGCGATTGGGGTAGCGCGCTGGGAAGAGGTTTCTATGCAAGGTCGAACAAGTATGCCTTGGTGCAGCAATCATTCCTCATGTATGGAAGAGATGGTAAGACGTCGGTCGACATTCCAGACGGAGCCGTTTTGAGCATTTCAAACAAGGCAATATCTGTTAGTTCTGCATACCATGTCCCTGTGGGGGCTTCTATTATAAAGCAAAACAACAACGAGGTGTACAGCCAATGAAATCACGTTCGATATTTTCTGCAATAATAACTGTCGCCGCACTGTCGGCTTCTGCGGACGTTCTTAATGTGGAGGTTCTGGATCTTGACGCTCCTCGTGAAGAACCGCCTACTGTCGTTCCTACGCGTCCGCCGGATGACCCCGAGCCAGTGAACGAGCCGTATGAACGACCGACGCTGCCGGGATCGGAAGAGGTCACAAACCGCGTTGCTGAGGCGCTGCTTTTCAGGGCATGGGGTGCAGTCGTGGATTACTTTGACTCTGTGGATGAGAACGGCGTAGAATATACGACACAGTTGGTCATTCCGACATGGACATGGGAGGGGTTCCTTGGTGAAGACGAGACGAATGGTGTCACGCGTGCCGCCAAGAAGGCGTCGTTCGACTGGTATCTTGGGCACCTTGCGACAAACTGCTGCGCTAATTTCTCTGACGATCAGACAAATTATGTGCGTATCGCCTTGAATGAATGCAGGGATTTGAAATACACGAATGCCTGGCAGTCTTTGAAGGGTATCGCGCTGAATTCGAGTGCGCCGTATCGCGGCTATGCCGGAGAGCTTTACGAACAATACGGGCCACTTGATGACTTTATGACGGATTTTTGCCTTGACGTAGAGACGAATGCCGTGCAGATGACGTTCGAGGAGCGTGGGGATATTGTCGGCGAATATACGTCGCGCCTCCATTCCTTGCCGCCTGGGAGCAATGTTCGGCAGCGTGGAGTCGCTGGGCTATACGCGAACCGCCTTTCAGACTGTTCAAGGGCAATTCCAGTAGACGAGCTACTTGTCGCCTCCATGCCGGGCTATGAGTTCAGCACGAATCGTCTTGCTGCCGCGCTATATGTTTTATCGTGTACCAACTCCTGGTCGGAGCAGAACGCCTATTTTATTGGTGTGACAAATGCCATCGAGAACGCGCTGAACAACCCATGTCTGGATGTCAATAATGTCAACAAATGCTCAGGAGCAGGTACAGGAATACATCGATGCCGGCATATTGTATATACCAGAGTGACTGTTGCGTCTTATGATAGGTTGGTGTTTGAGGAGTAGACTCTTATGAAGAAATTGATAGCGAGCGTTTTCATTTTGGCTTGCGTCGTGGTAGCTTGCGCCGATGACGGCGAAGCACGCATTAGTATTACGAATTATCTTGATGAGATATCGCACACAAATTAAGGCACGCTGCATAATCTGACAATGAGATACCTTCTGATGTATGGGTATGACACTCGGAACGATTATCCCAAAGGTGGCGGCGCGTCAAACTCTTACCGAAGAAGATCAAAGAAGGATCTGTTCGGCGCTCATGTAGGGCACAGTGGTATGCGAGTGTAAGATTTCATTTCACGCCCCGTCACTTATGTGACGGGAAGTCGGTGTTGAGGTTCCCGATGGTTGGCGCGGGGTTGAAAGCGGTTGGTGGATGGTTGGGGAAATGGTTGTGCAATGTTTGAATTGTCCGAAAGTCGGACGGATGTCCGTCCGTGGGCGGCGCAAGGGCGCGTTGCCCTGCGCTACGCGACTCTAAAACGCAAGGCAAATGGACCTCCACCCGCGCTCGTGGGGAGTCGTGCGCAAATCGTCCCCAAGTTGTCCAAGCCAGTTGCGCCCCCACGGGCGCGGCGCGTGGAAGAGATAGGGTCGATTAAAGTCGCATAGAGTCAATTAGAGTCGATTAGGGTCGGTTAGAGTCGGGCGGTCGAGCGGACTGCGATAAATACGCGACGGATTTGCCGCGCAGCGGCGGCGGACGTGCGAGAGTAGGACGTCGCCGGCTTTTTTGGTATAATACGCCGCGTGAAGATTGCGATACTTTCCAATGCGACTGTAGAGATGCTGGCGCGGATGCTCGGCGGCGAACACGCCGTGTGGACTGCGCCTGGCTTCGGCGCGTGGATGGAGATCGCCCTTGCACCGCCAGCAGACTTGATTTCGTTCTCCCCCGACATCATCGCGATTCTTTTCGACGAGAGATTTTCAAAAGACGATGCAAGAAGCCGCATTGACGATGCCGTCGCTTTGCTTGCCGCAACATTCCCGAAGACGAAAGTCGTCGTGCCAGATCTCAAGGCAATTCTTTCAGATCTTGGCGACACTGCATACGACGAGAGAATGTGGGAGCTCGCGAAGATGCCGTGGTCGATGGATGCGCTTCTCGAAATCAAGAAGCTATTCACGCCGGTGAAGAAAGTTCTCGCGCTCGATCTCGACAACACGCTATGGAAGGGCGTCGTCAGCGAAGACGGTTTAGATGCCATCGTGCCAAACGAGTCGCTTCAGCGCGAAGCGCTTTTGCTCAAGGAGCGCGGCGTTGTTCTCGTCGCGCTATCGAAGAACAATCCAGAAGACGTCGCGCCTGCGCTGCGCGATGCGCGTATGCTTCTTCACGAAGACGACTTTGCCGCGATGCGCGTCAACTGGGATGCGAAGTCGCTCAATCTCTCCGATGTCGCGCGCGAGCTTAACGTCGGCGTCGACTCGTTCGTGTTCGTCGACGACAATCCCGGCAACCGTGCGGAGATGCGCGCGTCTCTTCCCGAGGTTGCAATCACTCCGTTCCCTCCGGACCTCTCTCTCTATTTCCATTCTGCCGCGGTGACTGACGAAGACCGCATGCGAACCGCACACTACAAGGCGGAGTCGCTGCGCCGCGAAGAGGCCTCGCGTCTTTCGCTCGACGACTATCTGCATTCGCTAGACATCAAGAACGAAATACATCTCATTCGTGAAGAAGAGTTCGCGCGCGTCGCGCAGCTCGCGCAGAAGACGAACCAGTTCAACGTCTGCACAAACCGCTGGACGGAAGACGACGTGCGCTCGTTCGCATCCGATTCTCGTCACCTGATCTTCACGCTTCATTCCTCCGACCGCTTTGGCGATTTCGGTCTCGTCGCGTTCGTCCATGCAACGACCGAAGGCGATGCTGCCGAAATCGTCGACTGGGTTATGAGCTGCCGCGCGATGAACCGACGCATCGAGTTTTCGATGGAAGACGAAGTCGAACGCGCTCTTGCATCGCGCGGAGTGAAAGAAATCTCCGCAACATGGAAGAGGACTGCCAAGAACAATCCTGTCGAAAATTTATTCGATTCTTTCGGATTCGAACTTGTCGAATCGACGCCTGAGCTTCGGCGCTACAAACGCCTGATATAACAATACCCCATATTTTCAAGGTTTTTCCGCCAATTCTTCGCCTTTTTTGAAGGGCGAAAATTTTTTTTAAATTTCCTATTGCATAGCGGTGTCAGAAAGTGTATAATGGTGTCAGAAAATGTCAAAGGTAGGCAAACAGAGTGTCGCAGAGTCGACTGGCGGTGGAAAGGGCTTCCTTCTCGGACGCTACGACCACGCGCTGGATCCGAAGAAGCGCTTTACCATCCCTGCTGGATGGCGGCAGATTCTCGGCGATCCGCAGTATGTCTTCGTGATGCCCGACAATGCTAAGAAGTGTCTCAACATCATCCCGCAGGAAGAGATGGAGGCACGGCTTGAGAAGCTCCGCGAGAAGGCCTTATTTGATCCGAGGCTTTCGAACGCGCTTCGCATTATCGGTGCAAACTCTGAACAACTCGCCCTTGACGTTCAAGGCCGCATCCGCATCAGCGACAAGCTCCTTCAGTTCGCGAACTTGACGACGACGGTCGCGATGGTGGGTGCGGTTCGAAAAATCGAACTCTGGAGGCCAGAGGCGCTTCCGCCGGAGGACAAGGTCGACCAGACCGAATTCGGCGAGGCGCTTATGGCTGCCGGATTCTGACGAACGGGCGATGTGAAGATGGGCGGCCACATACCAGTTCTGCTGAAAGAGGTGATGGATGCGCTGGCCGTGCGACCTGGTGGGAGATATGTGGACGGCACACTCGGGCGAGCCGGGCACACGAAGGAGATAATCGCCCGGGGCGGGATGGTCCTCGGCATAGACCGCGACGAACAGGCCATCCGCGAAATCGGAGAAGTCGCGGGGTTGACGGCTGTACGAGGCCGACATGGAGACTTGAAGGAGATTGCAGATGAAAAGGGATGGGATGAAGTCGATGGGATCTTGCTGGACTTGGGTGTTTCGAGTCCTCAGCTTGATGAAGCCGGACGCGGGTTCAGCTTTCTGCGCGAGGGACCCCTTGACATGCGCATGGATAGGTCGAGCGGTCTGAGTGCCGCCGACATCGTGAATACGGAGAGCGCGGAGAGGTTGGAAGAGATCTTCCGCGAATGGGGCGAGGAGCCGCAGGCAAGGCGCATCGCGAAGGCCATCGTGAAGGAACGCGAGAAGAGCAAGTTCGAGACGACGATTGAGTTCGCGGACTTCATTGAGAGAGTCGTAGGGAGAAGGTGCGCCCATCATCCTGCGACGCGCGTCTTCCAGGCGCTTCGGATGGAAGTGAACGACGAGATGGGCGAACTTGAGCGCGCGCTTGAAGGCGGGCTCGAGTTGCTGAAAAGCGGAGGGCGCTTCGCGGTCATAACGTTCGAGTCGCTGACAGACAGGGCAGTCAAGAGGTTCTTCGCAAGACACGTAGGCAAGATGGTTTCGCTGCAGCAGGGCGGCGAGCGTTGGGAGGGCGAAGAGCCCAAAATGAGAGCGGTGACCGGAAAGGTGGTCGTCGCGACGAAGGAAGAAGCAGATTTAAACCCGCGGTCGCGGAGCGCAAAGCTCCGGGCTGCAGAAAAGGAGTAGTTCGACGATGAGAAAAAATCGCAAGATGCCAAAGAAGATGTCTGTGATGGCCGGACGTTCCGTGCAGATCGGAGCCTTGATCATCACATGCTTCGCTATGGTCATTCTCAACATGCTTGCATCGTCGAGCTGCAAACAGCTTGAAAATACGATAGGCGAGAAGAAGCGCCAGATTGATAGTCTTGAGGACTCCTATAAGCGCGAAAAGGCGAATTGGGAGAAGATGCTGACCCCTGCGAATCTTGAGCAGGCGCTGCTCAGGCACGGGCTTGCGATGAAATTTCCGAAGACTGAGCAGGTCGTGCGCATGGACGCGGCCGGTCGTCCGTATCCCGGCCAGCGTTCGGTGGCGAGGGCGACCCAGCGCAACAAGGCCGCGCAGTCGGCGAAGTACACGCCAGTCGCTAACCCTGTGAGACGCATGGCCGCGCCCCGTACGCGCAGGTGATCCGATGCGCGGCGAGAACTGGCGATTCTGGTTTCCGGTAGTCCTGCTTCTCCTTTTCGCGGGCTATTCGTCTCAGAAGCTTGTCAGGGCTCATGTCAATCCCAATGTCGACGACATCGACTACACGTTCGAGCGCGACCTGCCTGGCTGCCGCGGGTCCATATACGGCTCGCTCGGCAAGTCCTATCCGCTTGCGAAGTCCGTGCCGCTGTGGGAATACCGTCTTGACCCCGTTGCGCTCACGAATTGCGTTGTAAAGCCGAAGGGCGCGCCGCCGCGAACTCGCGGGGAGATTTCCGACACGATAGCCGAGGCCCTTGGCCTTGACCGCGTAAAAGTGCGCAAGATGGTGTACAACACGGCGAACCGATACCAATTCCTCGCAATGTCGTCCGATCCGGTGGCGCACAAGACGCTGTGCGATTCCCATCTCGTCGCCGGCGTGAAAATCGAGGACACGCAGGTCAGGCAGTATCTGCAGGGGCGCCTCCTGTCCCACGTCCTCGGCTCGGTGAATGCCGAAAGCGTTGGTTCTGCGGGGATAGAGCTTCGCTACAACCGCGAGCTCACCGGCGTCCCCGGCAAGATACGTGGCATGAAGGACGCGCGGCGCCACGAGATATATGACAGGCGCATCGAGACGATAGCGCCTTTGCCGGGCGCGGACATATACCTGACCATAGACCACAATGTCCAGTACGAAGTCGAATCTGCGCTCAAGTGGGGACTTGAGGAATTCGGCGCTGCGTCGGGGTGGTGCGTCGTGATGAACCCTGCGACAGGGGCGATACTCGCTCTTGCCTCGCGCCCTGATTTCGATCCTCTCGCCTTCGGCCGCGCTTCCGATGCGGCGAAGGTGAACCGCGTGACGAACTTCACTTACGAGCCAGGTTCCGTCATGAAGGTCATTACCGTCGCCGGTGCCATAGACATGGGGCTTGTCCGCGCGGACACGAAGTATACCACAAACAGGAACGACGAGCGTTACTACCGGCTTCCCGGCGACGGTAGCCATGTCTGGGAGCCGATGATGACCGTTGGCGACGCCGTGGTCCACTCCTCGAACATCGTCGTCGGCAAGATTGGCAGCGACATGGGGCCAAAGAACCTCTGGACGTACATGGTGCGCTTCGGCTTCGGCGCGAAGACAGGCATCGAGCTCCCCGGTGAGGAGTTCGGCATCCTTCCCCCCTGGCAGAAGTGGGACAAGGTGAAGTGGTCACGCGCGCCGATTGGGCAGGGCGTGTCGGTGACCGCCATTCAGCTTTGCTCCGCATACCAGGCGATCGCGAACGACGGGCTCAGGATGAAGCCCTACATCGTCGAGAAGATCCTGAACCACAAGGGCGAGGAAGTGTATAGGCATACGCCGACTCCGGCGGGCCGCCCCATAAAGGAGTCTACCGCCCGCGAGATGAGGAAGATCATGCTTGGCGTCGCATCGCCCGCTGGAACTGCGAGAAGGGCGGCAATTCGCGGCTATTCCGTCGCGGGCAAGACGGGCACTGCGCAGAAGGTGGTCAACGGCCATTATTCGGATTCGCTTTTCCGCGCGACGTTCTGCGGCATGGTTCCCGCGTCCGATCCGAAGCTTGTCATCCTCGTTACGCTTGACTTCGACGAGAAGCGCAAGTTTCACCAGGGCGGCAATTCTTCAGGCCCTGTGTTCAGGCGCATCGCGACGGGGCTTCTTCGCTATCTCATGATTCCGCCGGACATGCCCGAGGAACTTTCCGATTTTGACGATGACGATGAATACGACCGGATCATGGAGGAGCGCGCGCAAAAAATCGGCAACGCGATGCAGTGATATTTGGTATAATACGTCATCAACGCGACTGTAGCTCAATTGGATAGAGCGTTGGCCTCCGAAGCCGAAGGTTGCTGGTTCGATCCCAGTCAGTCGCACCACCTTCCCCCAATTCATATCTAATCTATTGTCGCACCGTTTCGTATGGATTATACGATGGTGTGCTGTGGTCGCCTCGTGCTGGTTTGCCTTCCAGTGTGCGGTCACGGTCGGGGCAACCGTGCTCCCTGTGCAGGGCGGGCGATTTGTGCGTCCTTCGCCCCGCTCGGCGTATACATATACGCCGTCGGGGGCGAGTCCTGCACAACTCGCCTCACCCTGCTTCGGTCCGCTCGGCAAGACCCCGACCGTGACCGCGCTTGGCACCCTCGGGTGCTGGGCTAATGGCGCAAGTGTTCGTCTCTCGCTTCGGGGAAAAGCGCGACTCCTCCCGCGCGCTGCATCCACAGTCCGCAGCGCGATACTTCGTCGCCGGAATACCGGCTCCTCGTCTCGCGCGCGTCCTGTGGCGCATCACGCGAACTGTCGTCGCGCCGTTCCCCTGCGCTCGCTCCTCACACATGCGCCATTGCCCCGACCTTCCACTATGGCGCGTTTTTCTTCGTGGCTTTTGCGCTCGCCGACGTTCCGTCGACTCGCTTAGCCTTGTCCGTCAGTCGCGCGCTGTTTTGAGGGATTTGTGATATAATACAGTGCATGATGAAACTGCGCGAGAGATTGTTGAAGCTTGCGTTCTGTCTTGCTGCCGCTGTGGTGGTGATGCCGACTATGGCTGATGACACCGCGTTTGCGTTGGATCAGGTGCGCCTTTCGCTGGATCTTGTGCTTCCTGATGCGGCGGGAGCGTTCCCAACCAATGCAAACCCATATTGGGAGAAAGTCTCGCGCGCCGAGTTTACGAATGTCCTGGAGCGCATCTCGAAAATGACGCGGCTCAAGGATCTCTCGCTCAATGTTCACGCAGAAAGCAAAGTCCCGCTCGATTTGTCCTTCCTTTCGTCTCAGACAAACATGACGGAACTCTGTCTCGGCGGCAATTTGCATATTGGCTCTTTCCGCAAGATTGCGCACCTGCCGCTGGAGCGGTTGGATGGCCGCTACTACTTTGAGTCGAGCGTCTCGCTCGCTGACGAGGACAGTCTCGGCTTGCTGAAATCGCTAAAATCTTTCAGTGCGTGGAAAGACTTTCGGGCAATAGAAAAACTACCGACCAGTCTTGTTTCGCTCGATATGTCGCATTCCCCAGAAGGTGATTACTATGGATGCTTTACAAATCTCGTCAATCTTGAAGAGCTGGAGATGGACACCATATTTCGAAAGGATCAATACATCGACGAGGATGACATTCGTGCCATGAAGAAGCTGAAGCGCCTTGTCCTTAATGGCGGGTACGAATTGGGTAATCTTGGTGTGCTCCGCGAGTGCAAGTCGCTTGAAAACCTTGAGATTGCATTTTGCGAGTTTCGTCCGCTTGACCTGTCTGTTCTCAATGGCCTTCCGATCAAGGAGTTGAAACTCACGTCATGTCTTGTGCATGAGGTAAAGGGGCTTGAGAAGTGCCCGTTGAAGAAGATAAGCATCGACTTTTGTCCGATTGCGTCGTTTGACGACTTCGGCGTTTTTCCGAACGTCCGCATTGTCGAGCTTCGGCGTACAGGCATAAGGTCCGCGGATCGCGATGCCGTGCTTCGGCATTTCCCGCGCATTTGGTCGCTGCTCTATGGGGATTTGATTGAGGGCTTTTGCGACGGAGACAGGTGCAATGAAGTTGTCTGCTTTGGCCCGACAAACATCGTCTTTGCTGCGGGTGGCGACAAGGCGAAGGGGTTGTCCTTCATGGGGTTTGACATGGATAGTTCAATTGTCTATGACAAAGAACTGTGTTCTCTCTGTGAAGTTATCGGCATGTCGGATTGCGTGTGGGTCTCACACTGCGAAATCGCCGTTGGACTTGGGCGGCCGTTCCATGGGTTCACGACCGTCAAGCTTATAGGCTGTGGTGAGGTTGAGCGAATCGGTGACGAGACGTACGATGGACCGGTTGACAGTCTGGAGTTCTTGCGAGAGGATGACGGGGTGGTGTTTGACTTTCCGTCAGAGAAGAAATGGGCGGTGGAGATTGCGGCTGAAATGGAAAGAGTCTATGGGGCTACATTCTGCTGGGATGACAATGATGAGACCGCGACGTTTCTGGTTGTGAAGGGAAAATCTGACGCGTTCGATTTCGTTATTTCGAGTTGCGCGGGGAGTTCTGAAACGCATTGCGGCACCGGTGACGAGGTAAGTATAACGCGGCGAGAGTACAGAAGTCGCCAGTTTTATGTGTCGCGGCGCGGTTCTGCGGAAAGTGCGCCGGAACAGCCGGGGACAGCCCCCACGGAACCGTTGTAAATGCCATGTTTGCGCGGTGCCGACGGCTTGCGCATTGGATTTATGATTTCGTATTTTCCCCATTGACATATTACGCAGCGCGTAATATACTATACGCATGATTTCATCGTTCAAGTGCAAGGACACGCAGGAGCTATACGGGACTGGCGACAACCGACGGTTTGCTCCCATCGCCCGAGTTGCATTGCGTAAGCTTGACATGCTTGCTGCAGCAACGATGGTTGATACGCTTCGTGTTCCTCCTGGGGATCCTCTGGAGCATCTACGTGGCAACAGAAAAGGGCAGTGGAGCATTCGTGTCAACGATCAATGGCGCATTTGCTTCCGCTGGATCGGAACGAACGCCTGCGATGTCGAAATCGTGGACTATCATTGAGGAGAAAGTTATGCGCACAAAAAATCTGATTCACCCAGGCGAGATACTTCAAGAGGAGTTTCTTGTGCCGCTGGGCATTAGCCAGACGCGTCTAGCGCTGGATTTGCATGTGCCGGCACCTCGCATCAACGCGATTGTGCGCGGCAAGCGGGCGATAACCGCCGACACCGCGCTTCGCCTCGGCCAGTATTTCAAGATGGAGCCGCAGTTCTGGCTCAATCTTCAGGCCAATTACGACCTCGGGGTTGCTTCCGGCGGTGTGTGGTCGAGAATCAAGAAGCTAATTCCCGAGTTCATGCCGGAAAACGCCGCCGCCGTTCTATAGGAATGAGGTAACTATGCGACAGGATGGCGACCTTGATGGCAAAGAGATGATCAGAATCATCGTGGCTGTTATTGTCGTCGCACTTGGTATTTTCTATGGAGTTGTGAATGAGCTGAGAATCCCCGAAGTGCTGGGTGTCGTTTTGCTTTGTCTAGTTATTGTCGTTCCATTTTTGTTAGTCGCGCATGCGAGGGATGAGAGACTTAGGCGGGAGCGTGAGGCAGTCCGCAGACAATGCGAGGCCGTGCGAGCAAAAGGCGGTCAGTGCGACTGGAGCAAGGCGAAGGGCGGCACGCTTCGCTATCTCGAACCGCAACTTGACCATAGCATAAAGAAGCCCTATCACACTGGGCGAATCAAGGAAGCGCGCAAGCCGCCCTCAGCCGACGGCACTTGAGACCACGGAACCCTTGTAAAAGGCCTGTTTGCGCGTTGTTGCCGGCTCGTGCGTCAGATTTGCCGCGGAGTTATTTATATGCGACCATGGCGCCGGCGAGACGCCATATCCACCGAGGCCGTAGGCCGAGCCGCGAAGCGGGCGCTAGCGTGGTGCTCTCCCAGTTAGAGTCGTCTAGTGTCGGATTTGCGTCGGATAGAAGTGTGATTGCGGGTGCAAGTAGTTAAGCGAGCCGACGATAAGTCGGAGAGCGCAAAAGCTACGAAGAAAAACGCGCCTAGCGGAAGGTCGGGAACTCAGCAAAAAAATCGTAAAGGGCCTATTTGCGTGTTAGATGTCAGTTAGTATCTGTTGTGATGGCTTGAAGGGGTTTAACATGTAATGAGGAAGTGGAGCGGTGTGCCGAGTGGCGAGCTGAGCGACACGCGACGGCTTGGTTCGGCGGATGCGCGGTGGTATGCGTCGCAAGGCAAGAAGGCGGTATTCCGCCGACGAAGTATCGCGCTGCAGACGGTGGATGCAGCGCACGGGGGAGCGATCAATATTCCCGAGCGAAGCGAGGGCACCATGGCGTAGGTGGGCGGAGGCGAAGGTCGCGTAAGAGGAGCGGTCTTGTCTCGCAGGCGTAAGAGGCGCTTGCGTACGCAACCAGTGATAGACGCCGAGGCACGGCTCGGCACTCGCTTCGCTCGGCTTGGCTCGCTACAAAACGCGAGCCCCGCTTGCGCGGCGGTTATGGCTAAACTCGGCTCATTATCTGATGTGTGAGAGCCGTCGCGACGACAAGGCCCGACGGGTTAGGCGAGCCTTCGCGCAGCTCACCGGAGCAATCTTCGACCGTGACCGCACGTTGGAAGGCAAGCACACGCGCACACAAGCACAAAGCCACCAATTTCAACCAAAGAAGCATCTGTCGTAACTTTGAGACACAGTTAAAACGCAACACAGACCACGGTGTTTTTTGGTAAAATATAGCACATGAGCGAGAACTCTCTTGCAAACATGATACTGAAGTCCGCCGGAATCTACTCCGACGAACAACTTCAGCGCATTGCCGAAAACCGCGCGGCGAACCCCGGAATGGGGCTCGCGGAGGCCGCCGTCAAGTTCGGCGGCGCGAAGGAAATCGAGTTTCTTTCGGCGGTCGGGAAGTCACTTGGCCTTGAGACGGTCGACCTAGAGCGCCAGCAGCCGAACCCGGACGCGCTTACTAAACTCCCCGCGTCGGCAGTCTACCAGTACAACGTCCTCCCTTTCAAGGCCGACGGCACTTCGCTTACGATCGTCACCTCCGACCCGTTCGACACCTCCGCGGCTGACGGTCTCCGGCTCGTCGCGGGCTGCCCGATAAAGACGGCGCTCGCCCCGAAGGAAGAAGTCGAGAATGCCGTAAAGAAATACTACGGCGTAGGCGCGGACGCGATCGAGAAGATGATCGAGGACGGCCGCTATTCCGTCGACGAAGACATCGGCGCAATGACGAAGATCGACGTCAACGAGATGGGCGAAGAGGCGTCGATCGTCAAGTTCGTAAACCAGATCATCGCCGAAGCAGACCGCCAGGGCGCGACCGATATCCACATCGAGCCGCAGGAGACGGAGCTCCGCATCCGCTACCGCATCGACGGCATGCTCCACAAGGTCGACGTTCCGCCCCAGCTGAACCGCCTCAAGAGCGCGATCATCTCTCGTATCAAGGTCATGGCGAACCTCGATATCGCCGAGAAGCGCCTCCCGATGGACGGCCGTATCGGCATCCGCATCGCGGGACAGGACATCGACATCCGCGTATCGACGATGCCCGCGGCGTACGGCGAGTCGATCTCGCTCCGACTTCTCGCGAAAAGCGGCAACTTCGTAAAGATGGACGACCTCGGCTTCAACGAGCGCGACTACGCGGTAGTCAGCAAGATCATCCACCGTCCGAACGGCATCTTCCTCGTGACGGGGCCTACGGGCTCCGGCAAGTCGACGTCGCTCTACTCGTTCCTTTCGGAAGTCAACAAGATCGACGTCCGCATCATGACGGCCGAGGACCCGATAGAATACCATATGGCCGGCATCAACCAGGTGCAGATGCAGTCGGAGATCGGCATGACGTTCGCGAGGGCGCTCCGCGCGTTTCTGCGTCAGGACCCCGACATCATCATGGTCGGCGAAATCCGCGACCGCGAGACGGCCGAGATCGCGATCAACGCGTCGCTCACGGGCCACATGGTGTTTTCGACGCTGCACACCAACGATGCAGCAGGCGCGTTCCCGCGTCTTATCGATATGGGCGTTGAGCCGTTCCTTATTGCCTCTGCTGTCGCGGGCGTGATGGGCCAGCGCCTTTGCCGCCGCCTCTGCCCGCAGTGCAAGAAGGAAGTCCCGCTCGACATGAAGTACTACTCGCTCGATACGCCGCCAGAGAGGAACACGGTGTTCGAGCCCGCCGGCTGCGACGTCTGCACCAGGACCGGCTACAAGGGTCGCCGCGCTCTCTTTGAGGTGCTGGAAGTCGACGAGGACATCGAAGGCGCGATTGTCCGCCGCGAGAACGCGACTCAGATACGCAACATCTCGCTCTCGAAGGGCATGAAGACTCTGCGCGAGGACGGCTGGGCCAAGGTGTTTGCAGGCGTCACGAGCGTCAAGGAAATCTTGCGCGTCACGGAAGATCAGTGATGCCAGGTCTTTCAGGCGAGCTACGTCAGAAACTTACGCAGAGCCAGACTCTTGCGCCGCAGATGCGGCAGGGGCTTGAGCTTCTTGCGATGAGTCTCCCCGAGCTCCGCCAGCGGCTTTACGATGAGATGAGCCGCAATCCCTGCATCGAGGACATAGAGGCGACGCTTGAGAAGACCACCGTTTCCGAGAAGGTGCGCGAAATGGAGCGCGACGAGAGCGTCGACGATTCCGATTCTTCAGACGAGGACTACGAGCCGGAGTTTGGGGCTGCCGCGGCGATTACGCGGGACGAGGAGGCGGACGAGCGACGCCAGCGTTTTTTCGACAGGCAGACGAAGGAAGAGACGCTTGAGGAGCATCTTCTCGCACAGCTCAAGATGTCGGACATAGACGAAAGTGACCTGCCGCTCGCGGAGGTGCTGATTGGCGAGCTGAACGCCGACGGGCGTTTCGTGGGGTCGATCCCGGACATCGTGATGGTTTCTGGCGAAAGCGAGGAGAAGATCGTCGCCGTTCTCAAGGAGATAATGCAGCTCGACCCTCCGGGATGCGGCGCGAGGACTCCGCAGGAATGCCTGCTTGCCCAGATAGACAAGCTTGACGGCTCGCCATACCAGGAAGAAGTGCGCGCGCTCATCGAGCGCCACTTCGAGGATATGGCGGAAGGGCGCATCGCGGCCATTGAGCGCGACCTCGGGATTTCGCATGAACGCTACGCCGACGTCCTGAGGGCGCTTCGCACGCTCGAGCCGCGCCCTGGGCGTGCGTATGACCTCGCGGGGAAGTCGATAAGCTATGTCCATCCCGAAGTGCATGTTGTAAAGACCAACGAGGGATGGAAGGCGAGAGTGGACGACAGGAGTCTGCCCGAGGTGCATATCTCGCCGAAGTACCTGAAAATGCTTGCGGATCCAAATGTCGACAAGGAAACGAAGAGCTACATACGCCAGCGCATAGCGGCGGCGAACTCCCTCGTCGAGGCGGTTGAGCGCCGCCAGCAGACTATCACCGACATCGCGCAGGCGATCTTCGACGCCCAGCCAGGATTTTTCGAGAAGGGGCTCAAGGGCTTAAGACCGCTCACGATGCAGGAGATTGCCGAGAAGACGGGCGTTCACCACGCGACCGTCTCGCGTACCGTGCGCGACAAATACGCCTCCACGCCGAAGGGGACTGTCGAGCTCAGGAAGTTCTTCACTTCCGGAATTACGACCGACTCGGGAGAGCAGGTCACGAAAGACGCGCTTCGCGACCGACTTGCCGCGATGATTGCGGAAGAGGACAAGGCGCATCCCCTGTCAGACGACCGGCTTTCTGAGATGCTGAAAAAAGAGGGGTTCCCGGTCGCACGCAGGACGGTAGCGAAGTACCGCGCCATTCTGGGCATCCCGGGAATGTCGGAGCGCCGTCGCTGATTTGTCGTCCTTGTGCGCGGTGGGGGGTTGGTTTTTGTCCGGGAAAGATGTATAATTTGCGTGAGGAATCAATAGGATGCTTGTCAGGTTAATTAGAATTTGGTAAACTATGCACAATATGAAAAAAGTTTTTTTGCTTGTCGCCTTTGCGGGAACCGCGGCCGTCGCCTTCGCCGATGCGGATCTTGAGAAGGAGTTCGACGAGGCCGTCAAGTCGGGCCATCCTCTTGCTGCCGAACGCGCCTTTAAGAAGCTTTCCGAAGAACGCCGCGACCTCTCGCCCAACCGCTACTTCGAGGCGGCCGAGGTTTCGCGCGAGCTTGGCAATGACGTCGACAGGCGCACCCGGCTATCCCACTTTATCAAGGTCTCCAAGGCGTGGAACGACGCCGTGGAGCAGGCGGCGTGGGAGCTGTGCCTCAATTCTGACGATCCCGACGCGTTCGTGCTCCTCGCCGAGAAGTCGGCTGGTTCGCGCAGGGTCTACGACAACGCCATGCGGCTTCTCGAAGGCTTCCGCAAGCAGAAGCGTGCCGCCGACTTCCTCAAGGTGGCCGACGCCGCGCTCGCGGCGTTCAAGGCGGACGAGGACCGCACCGAGATCCTTGCGCGTGTCGTGGCGATGGAGACAGAGGTGGGGCTTGGCCTTTCCGACGAGGACTTGCGCGGTTTCTTCGGGCGCAACGTCTGCCGCGATCTTTCCGTGCTGAACCCGGTGTTCAACTCGCGCGGTGATGCCTTCCCGAAGTCGTGGAGAATAGACCTCTCCTGTTCCACCGGCGCGCTTCTTTCGCCCGAGACGCTCACATGGCTGGCGAAGGTCGGCACCAACAAGGCGGAACGCGCCGACGCCGTGCGACTCTTCAGGAAGTTCGAGCCGCTCGTGTTCGACGGCAGGCACGGGCGCCATGCGTGCGTCATGACGAAGATGCACGTCGAGCTGGCCCCCGAGCTCCTTCCCGCCGGGGCGGAGGCCGTTTCAGCCGCGATATGCGCCGACATCGACAAGGTCGTGGCAAGCGATGGCATAGTTACGAACGAAGTGGCGAACCTGATGCAGTATTGCGCCAGTTCCGCATTGACGCCCGCCGATGTCGCAAAGATGAGGGAGAAGTACGCCGCATTCGTCTTTCCGCGCGACATGCCGGGCTTGTTCCGCCTCGCCGAAGCGTGCGAAAAGGCCAATTCCACGAAGCCCTACCACGACATCCTGCCGCGCTGCAGCGACGAGTCGTTGGTGCGCTATGCGATGATGCCCACGTTTGCGAAGCTGGGGGACGATAAGGAGCTGCGGAAGGCGTTTGTCGAGCAGATGCTGTTCGGCGACCCTGATCCCAACCACGTGCTTTCGTCGATCGCGGCGAGCAAGATGTCCGACAGGGAGAAGGTCGCCCTCTTTGAGGCCGCGTATGCCAAGTCTGGCGCCAATTCCTTCTGGAAGTGGTGCGTAGAGGACAGAAGGGCGGCGAAGAATCCGGTCCTCACCAATCAGCTCGCGAAGGCCTTCCTTTCAAAGGTGAAGAATGGCGCGAAGTCGAACGTCCGGCTTGTCGAGATACGGCGCGAGATTAAGGCCCTGAAGCGAGGAAGCGGGAACAAGGCGCCAGAAGTCGCGCACAAGCTCTTTGACGAGGCCTGCCGCGAGTTCAAGGGCCAGTGGCCTCAGCAGAACAAGTGGGAGAGCAGGGTGTTCCGCTCGATCGTTCGCAAGTATGCCGAGCTATGCCAGCACGACGGCACCGCCGCGCCGATTGCGATAAAGGCGATCGCGGACAAGCTCGACCCCAAAGACGACAATGCCTGGCGGGAGGCCAACGTCTTTGATCTCGTCACCAGCAGCATAGGCGAGCGCAACGCGCTTCTCGACGTGGCGCGCATAAGGCAAAAGGCGGACTACATCACGGAAGTCCGTCTCGACAAGGGGACGGACAAGCTGCCGGTTCCAGTAGAGGCGTTCGCAAAGGTCGATCCTGGCGCGGTGATCGGCTTCATCGACCGAAACTGGCACAAGGACAATCCAGACGAACGGCGCCTGACGCCGGAACTCGCGGCGTCGCTCGTCGCCGTGGTGATGAAGAACTTCGACTGCGGGAAGCTTGGTCCCGGCAAGGCACATGGCAAGCTTTTCCCCGTGGCCATGAGCATCGTGCGCACGTCTCCGCAGCTCGCGTCCGCCTTCCCCCTCGACAAGGTCGCCGGCGAAGTGCTAGACCCGGCTCTCGAGGCAGGGCGTCCGGCGCAGGCCTTTCTTGCGCTGGCCGCCGCATGTGGCAGGACTGACGCATATCTAAACAAGTACATGTCGGCGCTTTCGAAAGTCGACCCGCCTACCCGTCTTGGAAGTCTCGTCGCCATCTGCGAGAATCCAGACATCGCAACGTTCGGTAATGCGGAAAAGGGGACGATCGACCGCTTCGACGGCATTTTCGTGACGCAGCTCATGCCGACGCTAAGGGCGGTCAAGGCGAAGTCTGCCGCATGGACATGGCTTGGCGACGACGACGGGACGCTTGCGAAGCGCGTCAAAGAATGGGCCTCTTCGGCCGTTCGCAGCGACAAGCCGGCGACAAAGTCAATCGTCGACGAGTTCTTCCGCGAGATGGTGCGCCTCAAGAACGCCGGCGGCGAGGGCTGGAACGACTGGGCCGGCCGCGGCAGGGTTCCCTATTACAAACATGTCTACAGCCAGGGGCTTGCGTCGACAAACGCCGTTCTCCTTGCACAGGTCGCCCATTCGTTCGGCCGCGCCATCACCCGCCATGCGATCAGTGACAATACCGTCATGGACATCCTCGATCGGTCGCGCTCCGAGGAGATGTGGGAGCCGATCTACCTTTTCGTATGCGCGGTTGCGGGCGACAACAACAAGGAGGTCTTCGACATGGCGGCGCGCTTCCGCGCCGAGGCGTCGGCCCACCTGCCGGGCGTCTATCCCGTTCCCGAGAACGATCCCCTCTATCCGCTCTACGTTGCCGCCGACGAGTTCGTGCGCAACAACTTCGAGCGTGCGACCGAGCTCCTGACCTCGCATTTGCGGGAGTTCGAGCGCGACGCCGCGAAGCTGCCGCCGGCCTTCACCGCCTGGGCGGTCGACCAGATGCGCCTCATGCGCGGCGAGAAGGATGCGATGCTGATACGCGCCCGCGCGCTCGCCACCAGGCTCCTCGACGACGAGTCGAAGCTGACCCCCGAGGTGGCCGCCGCGATGATCCTCGTCCGTGCCGAGTCGTTCCGCGACCAGCAGAACTTCGAGGCGGCGAAGCTCGAGTACCAGACCATCCGCAACAACCCGGCGTACGCCAAGACCAAGGCCGCGCGCCGCGCCATGTTCCGCGCCGTCGACCTGATGATCGAGTCCGGGAACGCCGCGTCCGCGGAATCGACGCTCGAATACTGGCTCAGCCAGCCCGACACGGAAATCCAGGCCCAGGCGCACTACTTCCTCGCCCGCATCGCCTTCGAGAGGAAAGACTACGAGGAATGCGCCAAGCGCCTCAGGGAGGTGTTCGCGATCGACTTCACGCACACCGAGGCGCGGTTCCTCCACGGCCAGTGGAAGCTCGCGACGAACAGTGAAGTCGACGAGACCGAGGTCATGGTCGGCAGCGTCGCAGATCGCACGGCCGTGCGTCCCGGCCAGCAGCTTTCGATCACCGTCCAGGACCGCAACCTCTCGGTGGCGGGCGGCGGCAACACGATTCCCGTCGTCATAAAGGCCGTGCCTGGCGGCGATTTCGAGACGATCCAGCTCACCCCCTCGTCGCGCGATCCCGGGCTTTTCAAGGGCGCGATCGACGTGCGCCTCGCCTCTGCCGTTCCGACCAACCTCGTTCTCGAGGTGACGGGCGCCGATACAATTTCGTATGCGATCGACCCCGCCTTCCTCGCGGCGCGCGGGCTTCCCGCAGGCCGTCCCAAGCTGGTGTCCGTCGTGGACGACGCCCGGCTTGCGATAGGCGCGGGTTCTCCGCGCGTAGACGAGGCCGAGTCGGCCGCGCAGGTAGAGGCCCTGGTGGACGACAGCGTTGCAGACGATTCGCAGGGCATCAAGTCGCTCCGCCCCGGCAATCCACTGCACATCGCAGTCTCCGACAAGGACCGCTCCATCGGCAAGGACGGCGGGTCGGTACAGGTCGTGGTGTCGACGACGTCCGGCGACCGCCTGCCCGGCGTTGAGCTGAAGGAGGTTCGCCCGTTCTCGGGCGTCTTCCGCGGTTCCGTGCGCACGGCACTTCCCCCGCCGCGCGCCTTTGCTAGCGACACGGCCGTCGGGTTCAATCCGGGCGACGTGATAAACTCGACGCGCAGCGGCTCCTGGCGTTCGCTTGCGGACGGCCAGCCAGTCAAGTGGTTCGAGGTCGACACGATGGGGTCGCATCTTTTCTCCAATGCCGTCGTCCGCATGGAGAATCCCGACGACATAACGAAAATCCGTCTTGTCGGATCCCTCGCGGGGAAGAGATTCAGTCTCGGCACTTTCCCAGCGGTCGATCCCAAGACCCGCGTCGGCCTCCGCCGTCAGGTCGCTGAGCAGGGCGGCTTCCGCGGAGAGCAGTCTCTCAGGGACTTCATGGAAAGCTCCAAGGCGCCGAAGAGCGAGACCGCCACGAACATAGTGTTCGCGCCGATGTTGCACGGTCCCGCGACCGCGGGCCTTTTCTCTGGCGTCTTCGTGACTCCCGAAAAGCTTGACTTCATGCGGTTCAGGATCGTCCAGCAGAGCAAGGGCGCCGACGCCCTCAAGGGCGTGTGGCTTTCGATTGCCCTCGACGGGGAGACGGTGTTCTCGGGCTCGGGGATGCAGCTTGCCGGCGCTCTCGCCGCCTTTGAGATCTCCGTTGGCGTCCACCGCCTCGAGGTGTTCGCGACAGGCGCGGGCCAGGGGCAGAGTTCCAGCGCTCGCGACTCTTTCAGCCTGCTGTGGGAAAAGACCGAAGGCGAAAGCCCGGTGCCCATCCCGACCGAGTGGTTTGACGCGGAGAAGCACCCCGAGATCCTCGCCTTCGTAGCCGACCGCGCGACGATCGTCCGCGACGCCGACGGCTTCTCGGCCACGTTCCCCGAGCCCGTCCGCCTTCGCGCCCTGCGCTGGGAGTTCCTCGGCCGGCGCGGGCCGTACGTCTCGGTCGACTCCATGTCCGCAGTGGATGCGGAGGGCGGGCAGATCCTTCCCGTCGAAAGCGACTTCTCCGACGCGCAGCGCAACGACATGCTCGAGGTCGCGCCGGGCGACCGCATTTCGGTGTCGTACTCCGACGAGCGCACGACGCACGGCGCCAGGAGGAAGGTCGAGAAGACGATGCTCTCCAGCTTCAACAACGCCTCGGTCGGTTTCTTCTTCGAAAGCGACGACTACGTGCCCGGCAGTGGAAATTCGCGCTTCCACGAGGCCTACCGCTTTGTCCCCGGCGATTCCATCGTCGTGTCCGTGTCGGACAGCGACCTCGACGCGTCCGACGAGGCCGACACGATAGAAGCCAAGATCGTGGCGCGTTCTGGGAAGAGTGTCGTCCTGAAGCTTGTGGAGCAGGAATTGAGCCAAAACGCAGACGGCGTCCACACCGGCAAGTTCCTCGGGCTCCTCAAGACGGCGCCGGCGGGCGGCGGAGGCGGAAAAGACACGATCGAGACGGTCGACAACGACGTCCTGACGCTTGAGCACCTCGACCGCGAGAACACCAACCCGGGAGTTCCCGTCGTCCGTACCGCTTCCATTAGCGCCACGCGCCGCACAAAGCCGGTCGTGACCCTCTTCCGCGCCGGGACGGAGCGCGTAGTGGACGAGTCCCCGGCCGCGAAGCTGCGCATCGACTCGATACGCCGCCGTCCCGGCAACGAGTCCGTCGACACCATCTACCGCGACAATGTGTTCGCCGAACCGATGGACGCTGTCGCGACCGACACGACGAATGCCATCGTGATCAATGTCGACGCTCCGATCCTCGTGCGCGTAAACGACCTGTCGCGCGCGCGCCATGCGGCGTCGTTCCTCACGCTCGAGGCCGTCGCCACGTCCGAAGTCGAGCTCGCCGAGGAGGAGGGCATGGAGCCGGAGTCTGTCTGCGCGTTCATGCGGCTCGGCGGGGCCTTCGAAGGAGTGATGCTGAAGTCCGGCGGCGAGACGCCGCGCGTCGCGCGCCAGGCGGGCAGCTTCAACGGGATGATTCGCGTCCTGGTAGGCACGGCTGAAGCCGCGGCCGCCGCGGCTGCGGAGATGGCCGCCACCGAGAAAGACGGCGGCGCCGGCGAATACCGCGCCATACTCCCGATCGTCGGCAACGATACCGTGCGTCTCAGGGTGAAGGACGGCGACGAGGTCATAGCCGAGCGCACCGTCTCGTTTGCGGCCGACGCGACGCTTGACCTGATGGACTCCACCTTCTCCGCCGAGAGGACTTCAGTCCACTGCGGCGAGCGCTTCTACGTCCGCGTCAGGGACGCGGACTGCGACACGACAGACGAGGCCGACAAGGTCGAAGTCTCCGTCAAGGGGTCAGGCATGGGCGTCGCCCGCAAGATCGAGCTCGTCGAGACGATGCCGCACTCCGGCGTCTTCACCGGCGTCGTCCGGCCCGTCATCTTCCCGAAGGGCGAGGAGATTCCCTCGGTAGTGACCGGCGGCGTCGCCACGGCCGCTGCCGATGCCGCGGACGACCGGCTCCCCGTCAGCTACGGCGACAGCGTGGAGTTCGCCTACGAGGACGGGAAGCACTTCTCGCCAGGCCCCGCGCGGACTCTCACTGCGACCGGCAACGTCAGCAAGGGTTCCGACGGCTCGCTCCGCGTCTTCTCGAAGCGCTTCCGCGACGTCGATCAGGCGGTGCTCGTGCAGTTCCGCCTCGCGGAGTGCCTCTTCGAGCAGGCGAAGGAGCATCGCCGCAGGAAGCAGACAGAGAAGAGCTCCGAGGCGATTGCGCGCGGCAGGTTCATACTCGAGGAGGCCTTGAAGAACTACCCGGGCACGGTCCATGCGGCGCAGGGAGAGTTCCTGCTTGCGAACCTCTCCCAGGAGCTCGCCGCCGAGAGCAGGGAGGCGGGTAACGAGGAGAAGGCGCGCCAGCTCTACACCGAGGCGCTTTCGCGCTTTTCGTCCATGCTCGCCGCCTCTCCACGCGGCGAATACGCCGCGCGGGCGCAGTACCACAAGGCGCTCTGCCTCGAGATGCTGGGCGACTTCAGGCGCGCCGGCGAGGAATACGTCAAGATGACGTATCTCTATCCCGACTCCGACCTTGTCGGCGACGCGACCGTGCGCCTCGCCACGCACTACTACAAGAACGAGAAGCGCTACGACGTGTCGGCGCGCATCTACGAGAACTTCCAGAAGCGGTTCCCCAACCACTCCAAGGCGTCTCGCGCTCTCTTCATGTGCGGCAGCTGCTACGTGAAGGAGGGCGATCGGATACAGGCGGAAATGGAGGAGCAGGGTTCCGGCTCCCTCTCGCCGAAGGCCGAGAAGATGTACACTAAGGCGATGAAGGCGTTCGAGTCGATGGCAGAGATCTATCGCACAGACAAGCCGGAGATGCGGGCGCAGGCGCTCTACTGGGCGGGCGACGCGGCTCTCAGGGCTCGTTTGGCCCGTAGCGCGTATCTCTTCCTGAAGCGCACGGTCCTGGAGTATCCCGAGACCGAGTGGGCGCGCCGCGCGCGCGGGCTCCTGCTGCAGGAGTCCGACATGTTCAAGGATATGGAGTGACGGCGATGGACGCAAGAAGCTTGATATTTGTCGCCTTTGCGGCGATTGTTCCGGCGGTGCACGCCTGGGACTGGCGCACCGACTGGCGGATGCGCGGCGACATCTACCGCACGTTCGACTTCACCGTGCGCGGCGGCATCGACCGCGCGTCCAAGGCGTTCGACAAGGCCGTGACCGACGAGTTCAGGGGCGGGCAGTCCGAACAGGACCGCATTGCCAGCTTCCGCGCCGCGGCCGCCGAATGGCGCAAGGTGCAGGTGCAGTCCGAGACAGGCGACTTCGACGAGAAGATCCTCTCCTACGCGCTTTTCATGCAGGGCTGCGCCCGCGAGCGCGCGAAGGACTCGAACGAGGCGTTGCGCCTCTACTCCGAGGTCATCGAACTCTATTCCGACATCACCTGGGTGTCCGTCCCCGCCAAACTGCGGCTCGGCTGCCTCCAGATGTCCATGGGCGACGTCCGCAAGGGCGAGGCGACGCTCATGGAACTGCTCGACGACCCTGCGTCGCAGAAGACCGTCGCGAGGGCGATTGCGCAGCGAATCATGGGGGACCGGCTGTGGAACGCCGGGAAGTTCGACGACGCGATCGCATGTTTCAGGGAGGTCATGGGGACGGAGATCGCTGGCGAATCGCGCAGAAACGCCGCCCGCGACCGCCTTGTGGCCATCGCGCTCGCGCGGGGCGACTATTCCGATTTCGACGAGCTCGCGTTTTTCGGCGTACAGAACGGCGACGCCCCTCGCCTCGACGCGGTCCGCCGCATGTTCGACACCGTGTGCTACGTGTGGCTCCGCAACTTGGGATGGAACGACTTTGGCTCGCGCATGGAGAAGCTCTATCCCGGCGAATCGGCCCGCAAGAAGAAGCTTGATGCCTCGAAGGCCTCGTTCCTCGCGTGGTTCGAGGGGAAGAGCTCGCTCTATGCCTCTCTCGGGAGGCAGATGGACTACGCCCTTGACTGCCTGCGCGCGGCGACGCTTGTCGACAAGAACGACGTGGTGTCGGCGCGGCTCAAGGCCGTGGAAAACGCGATTCGCGCCCAGAAGGACGAGTCCGCCGCGTCGAAGGCCGCGTGGGCCGCAAAGGACATTCTCTGCACGGTGCAGAAGTACGACCTCGCCCGCCGGATCCCCGATCTCGTGAAGAACCCGCTTTCCTCGTCGATGATGCGCCACCAGATCGAGCTCGCCGCCGGCAAGCATGCCGCCGCCGCAATGTGCCTCGAGGAGTATCTCGGCCACAAGCCGCCGCCCGACGCCGAGAAGAACGCGAAGATGACGCTTGCGCAGATATACCGCGACAACCTCGGAAAGTACGACAAGGCAATCGCGATCTTCCAGGAGTTGAACGACCCGCCGCGCACGCTCTGGGAGCTCTACTCGACGTATTGGAAAGCCGGCAAGAAGAAGGAAGCGTACTCGATGCTCGTCGAACTCGAGTCGATGTTCCCGCCCGAGGCGCCTCGTGCGTTTTACACCCATGCGCAGCGGCTTGAGGAAGACGGCAACGTCAAGCAGGCGATAGCGATCTACAGGCGGCTTCTGTCGCAGCCGGAATGGAAAAAGACGGCCGAGTCGTCGTGGGCGCACCAGGCGCTCGAGCGGCATGGCGTCGCGACTGGCGGAGCCGTGGTGAACGAAGTGAGATAGTACGACGGAGGGATGTCGAGTCATGAAGCAAAACCTGAAACATTCTGCAAATCCGTTCGCTGCGGCCGTCGCCGTGGCGAGTGTCGCGCTTGCGTCCGTGTGCGCCGTGGCTCAGGATCAGCCGCAGGAGGGGACCGCACCCGTGCAGGCCGCCTCGAACGAGCGGCTCGTCGAGGCCCGCGCGGCAAGGATGGTCAAGAGCGCCATCGCGCTCTTTTCCTCGAACGAGGAGGATCGCGCCGTCGGCATGCTCGAAGCCGTGTCGAGGCTGTATCCAGATTCGCAGATGCGCTTTTCCGCCGCGCTCGAGCTTGGACGCCACTTCCTCGAAAAGCGGGTCTTCGACCGCGCTCTCTCCGAGCTTACGCGGGCTGGCGGCGCCGCGGACCCTGAAGTCCGCGCCGAGTCGCTGCTCCTGCTCGGCCGCATGTATGCGGCGAAGGGCTCGGCTTCGGAGGCGGCGATGGCGCTCAGGCGCCTCGTGCAGGACCATCCGTCGAGCCCGTTCGCGAACGACGCCTACTTCATGCTCGGCCAGCTGCACTTCGAGTCCGGCCGCTGGTCGCGCGCCGCAGAGGCGTTCGAGATGGTCGGAACCGCCGTTCCCGAGAGCTCGTCAAAGTCGAACGAGACGGTTCTCGTCGAGGCGGGGCAGCGCGTGTTCGTACATGTGCGAGACAAGGACCTGACGATCCTCGACTCGCTCGGCGAGAAGTCCTATGTCGAGCTTTCGAGCAAGTCCGGCGACGCGGAGAAGGCCGAGCTCGTCCGCTTCGGGCGTGCAGAGGGCGAATTCCTGGCGTCCGTGCAGATTTCGCCTTCCGATACGCCGAAGGGCGACGGAGTGCTTACGGTGCACGGTTCCGAGCCGGTCCAGGCCGTCTATGTCGACGCCAACACCGAGAGCGGCGACGTGAACAGGAAGGTCCTCGCCGAGTCGTCCGTCGTGTCGTCGGCGTCGATAGCGTTTCTCGACGGCGCCCAGCGAGAGAGCATCCACGGCGTCTTTGTCGGACAGCCCACCTTTGTGCAGCTGAGGGACTTCGACCTCGACGTCTCTGGCACTCCGGACACCGCGAAGATCATCGTCAAGACCCTCTACCGCGAGCGCCCCGAGTGCGCCCCGGGCGAGACCCAGCCGCCGCCGCCCGCCCCTGACGCGCCGTGGCTGACCCGCACCGAGACCGAGATGACCGTCACGGAGACCGGCCCTCGGACGGGAGTCTTCTCGTGCAGGGTCGTTCCCGTCTTGATGCCCGACGGGACGAACGCGCCGCCTGCCGCGGCGGCGGGGGAGGTGTACGTCCGTCCCGACGAGAAGATCGCCGTCGAGTACATGGACGCGCGCCACATCGAGGGCTTCAAGCCCGTGGCGAGGGGCGCCGAGGCGTTTGTCCTCGTCGGCGGCTCTACCGAGCCACAGTCTACCGTTTCGCATTCTTCCGTCGCCGCAGTGCAGGCGAAGAAGCTCCTGATCGAGGCGCGGCTTCTCTGCAAGTGGGGGCTCATCTTCAAGGACGTCGGGCTCCAGGAGAACGCGAACGCAAAGGCGGACGAGGGTTTGATGCGGGTCTCCGAGATCTTCGACCTCGCGTCCCGCAACTCGCTCGACAGGTCCATCGTCGAGGAGGCCTACGAGGCCCGCTGGAGTCTTCTCATCGTCAAGGACGCGCTTCGTCAGGCGATCGAGACGTGCAATGCACTCGTCAAGCGCTATCCCGACACGGTGCTTGCGGACAGGGCGTTCCTGCAGATCGCCAACGCCCGCATCCAGGAAGACACGAAGGAATCGCGCGCCTCGGCGCTCGGCGTCCTTTCCGCGATCATAACCCTGCCTAGCTCCCCCCTGAAGGCCGAGGCGCAGTTCCGCATAGGCGAGGTGCGCGAGGCCGAGGCGCGCGCGCAGGCAGCCGAAGGCAGCGGGCGCAAGGCCGACTTCTCGGCGGCTATCGCGGCCTACCGCCTCTGCGCGGAGACATATCCATCGAGCTCGTTCGCCGGCGAGTCGTTCAAGCGCATCGTAGACTACGACATCTCGATCAAGAACTACGCCGCCGCGCAGGAGACCCTCGAACGCGTCTTCCAGGACTATCCCGACGCGCCGTGGCTCGACGAGATGATGCTCAAGTGGGGCGTTGTGCGCCACAGAATGGGCGACACGGAGGGCGCGAAGGAGAAGTTCCACCAGCTTCTCGACGAGTATCCTGGCGGGAAGGCCGCGAAGACGGCGTCCGATTTCCTTGCGAAGCTCGGCGAAGAGTGACGCACGAAAGATCTAAAACCAAAGAAGGGAGAAAAACGACATGATGGGATATCTGATGGACGGAGGATGGATGATGCTTCCACTTCTCCTGTGCTCGATTGCGATGGTCGCGGTCATAATCGACCGCGCCCGCGCGTTTCGCGCTGCGTCGCGCGTAGACCCGGTTTCGCTTAGGGAACGAGTATGCGCGGCCGTCGCGTCGGGCGACCTCGCGGGAGCCGCCGAGGCGTGCTCGTCGAGCGAGGGACCTGCTGCGGCGGTAATGCTCTGCGGCATCGAGCGCCTGCGCCACATGAAGGAGAAGGGCAAGGGCGAGTCCGAGATAGAACTCGGAGTCTCGAAGTCGATGGAGGACTACGCGCCAAAGGCGATGAACGGGCTTGAAAAGCGCATGGGCGCGATGGTGCTCATAGCGTCGATCTCGCCTCTTATCGGAATGTGCGGAACGGTGACGGGCATGATCAACTCGTTCTCCGCTATGGCCGAGGCGGCGGGCCTCGATCCGGGGGCGGTCGCGGGAGGCATTTCCGAGGCGCTCATCACGACGGCGGCCGGCCTCATCATAGCGATACCGGGCGTCGTCGCCTACAACTTCTTCCAGAAGAAGGTCGAAGAGTGGAACATGGAGCTTGAGGCCTCCATAGCTGGAATCGTCGCGGCGGTGGGCGCGTGAAATCAAAGAAGAGAGCTTCCGAAGGCGGGATCAGCCCGGACTTGACGTCCTTCTCGGACATCGCGAACCTGCTGATCATCTTCTTCATCCTGACGACTTCGCTCGTCAGGCCCTTTGGCCGCCGCATGGACATGCCGGCCTCGGCGAAACCGCCGGAGACGCGCCAGCAGGACAATACCCCGACGGTGCGCGTCACCGCCGACCGGCTGATGCTTTCCGAGGGCGAGGGCAACGAGCGCGAGGTGACGATGAACGAGCTGAGGGCCGACCTCTGGCGTAGGAACTTCCCGAGCCGCAAGGAGACCGAGCGCGCCGTAGTCGTCGAGACGGCCCCCGAGGTCACCTACGAGCGCTATTACAACGTAGTCACGGCAATTGCGGCGGCGGGCGGCGTCGTGGCTCTCATGACGGAGTGAGAAGATGGCGATAAGACGCAGAAAGAAGCCGAACCTCGTGCTGCCGCTCTCTTCAATGGGAGACATCGCGTTCCTTCTCATCATCTTCTTCATGCTTGCGTCCAACTTCATGAAGACGGGAAACGTCGACCTCCAGCGCCCCGGGGCGCCGACTCTCGAGCAGCAGGAGCCCGCAAAATGCTCGGTGATGGTCGATAGGGACGGCGTAGTGTGGTGCGACGGCGCGCAGGTTTCGGCCGCCGAGCTTGCCTCGATCATCAAGCCGCTCGTCGAGCGGGACCGTGAACTTGCAGTGCACGTTTCGGTGCACAAGGACTTGAAGCGCGACGAATTCATGCCCGTCGTCGAGGCCGTAAGCGAAAGCGGGGCAAAGATAGTTTTGACAGGAGAACCGGAGGACTAAGCCATGGCAAGACCAGATGAACTTCTGACGGACATAGAGCGTTCCGTATTCGGGCGTGCGCTCGTCGTGTCGATCATTCTGCACGCGGTGCTGATAGGCGCCACGTCCATATCCCTTTTCAAGGACTGGACGGAATACGGCGTCCACTCGCCCTCGTGGATCAACGCCGAAAAGACCAAGGCGCGCAAGGAGGCGGAGGAGACCCGTCGCCGCGAGGAGGCCGAGAAGAAGGCCGCGGCAGAGGAGGCGAAGGCGGCGGAGATGCGCGCGGCCGCGTCTAACGAGACGGCGAAGGCGTCCGCAAAGGCCGCAGAGCCCGCGCAGGCGGCTCCCGCCGAGGCTGCGAAGACCGAGGCCAAGGAGGTGAAGCAGCCGCCCGAAATAAAGCCGCTTCCTCCCAAAAAGGGCTTTGAGTACGGCGAGGACCTTTCGCTCGACTGAGACAAGGCAGGATGAACCTTCCCGAGGCCATATTGACGACAGTGGAGCGTTGCTACGCGGCGGTTGCCGGCGCAGCGCAGACGGTTCTGTCGTTCGTATGGCGTCTCCAGTCCCGGTTCTCCGCGACATTGCGCCTTTCGGTCGGAATGTGCGGCATGGCGCTTTTGCTTGTTGCCAGCGCCTCGCTTGTCTCCGGCCATTACGTCTCGCTTTGCGGCTTTGACGCAGCGCTCGTGCGCTATCTCGAGGTGGCGGGCCATCTCTCGGGAGGTGTGCGGCTGGCGTTCGTCTGTGCGGCGGTCGCGGGGCTTTGCGCCCTCACTGCGGCGCTTTTGCCGCTGAAAAAGCCGTTCGTCTTCCGCGTCGCTGAGGCCGCCTTCGCGGCGGCGACGGCTGTCGCCGCGTGTGCATTTGCGTGGATATTGCGAGTCCCTGCGATTCTCTTCGCCGCAGATCGCAAGACGTTCGACGCGATGTCGCGCAACGACCTCTGGACGTCCGCGCTCGTCTGCGCCGCCCCCGCGCTCCTCTGGATCGCGCTCCTCTTCCTCGGGCTCGTCCAGAAGTCGGTGCGGGAACGCTATGGCGTCGCTTCCGTGCGCTGGGGCGACGACATGATGCGCTCGATCAAGACAGGCGGCCGCGACCGTCGCTGGCGTTCGTCTATCTACTGCGCGGTGACGCTTTTCCTCGCGGTTCTTTTCCTTCCGTATCTCTTCTCGCTCTGGGGATGGGAGAAGGCGTACACGCTTCCGAAGGGCGGCGGCGAACAGGTCTTCGAGGTCGTCAAGGTCAAGCGCGAGAAGCCGAAGAAAAAACCGAAGAAGATGACTGTCAATCCGTGGAGCCCCTACATTCTCGAGCGCATGGACATTGACGACGTCGTCACGTTGAAGGAGCTCGAGCAGGAGACGATGGACACTTACGTAGCCCAGCAGAACGCCTCGAAAGGCGGCAAGGGTAAGGGCAGCGGCGGCTGGCCGAAGGGCATGGCCGATTCCGCGATACGCTTCATACGGCTCAAGTACTCCGGTGGAGACTGGGACCAGGACATGGGTAGGGGCGCGGACTACAACCTTCTTATCAAGTTCCACGAATGGACAGGCATGAAGATCGCCCGCGAGACGGAGTTCCGCGAAATCTCCCGGCTCAAGTTCTTTCCGAAGAAGAAGGCGCCGCCGTTCGTCTTCATGACCGGCATGCGCGGCATCTCGATCTCAGACTCCGAGGCGAAGGTCCTTCGCGAATATTGCCAGCGTGAGGGCGGCATGCTCTTCATCGACAACGGCGGCGGCAGCTTCGACTCGGCCGTAAAGAACATGCTCCGCAAGGTGTTTCCGGGGATGCCGCTCGTCGACGTGCCGAACGACGACCCGATCAACCAGCGCCCCTATGCGTTCCCCGACGGCGCGCCGCCGTTCTGGCACCACGCTGGATACCGCGCGAAGGGAATACGCGACGACGGACGCTGGCTTGTCTACTACCATCCGGGCGACGTGAACGACGCTTGGAAGGATGGCCACTCGGGCGCTTCCGCGGAAGTCGCCGACCAGGCGTACAAGCTCGGCGTGAACGTCATGTTCTACGCTTTCAACCAGTACTATCGCCGACACTACGGCGACGACGAGTAGCCGCGCCACGGGATTTGAAGATTGCGTATAATCTCTTCCTGCTCGTAATGCGGCCGTGATTTTTGGTATAATAGCTTAACACTTTAGCGGCAAAGCAAGTGAGCGAGGGCGAAGCCTGAGCGGAACGAGCGGCGCCGCGAGCCTGATTAACAAAGGAAAAATTATGAAGATGTCTACTCTTGTTGCGCCTGCGGCGGCTTTGACACTGGCTGGCTGCCTGCTTGGTCGCACATTCAATCCCGATGTGAACTCTGCCGTCTCTCCTGACGGGAAGAACGAGATACGGCTCTATTCAAATCCCCTCGCCTATGAGGTAGTGCGCGACGGCGTTGTCGTTGTCGCCAAGACCGAGATTGGGCTCAAGATGAACGGCAAGTGTGTCAAGGAAGGCGTAGAGAAGCCCTGTGACGTGCGCCAGGTGACGCTTGACGGAGTCGCGCCGGCATCGGTCTACAAGAAGGGCAAGGTCGATCTCTCGAGGAATGAGACTTTGATTGACTTCGGCGACTTTGGCGTTCGGCTCGCCGCACGCAATGACGGCGTCGCCTACCGTTTCGAGACGAAGAAGCCTGGCATCGTCGACTGCGAGAAGGCCGATATAACGCTTCCCAAGGGTGCTCGCTGCTGGTTTAACCGCACTAGTCGCGGCTCGCTCGGCTGTGAGGAGACGGTTCCCGAGTTTGCTGATGCGTCCGCTTTCAAGACCGATGCCGGCAAGGCGATCTATCTCCCGTTCGTCTATTCCACCGGGGTCAATGGCAAGACCGTCGCGGTCGTTGATGCCGGTCTCCACGACTATCCGATCTGGAACTTTGGCGACGTCGAGCAAACCGAGGGCGGCACGAAACTCAAGTCGCTCTTCGCGAAGTATCCGAAGACGACCGAGCGCGTCGGCGGCTGGGGCAATGAAGCTGGGCTTCAGAAGGGCGGCCGTTGGGTTAAGGTCAAGGAGACGGAGGCTTTTCTCGCCAAGGCAGATGCGCCGCGCGCGTTTCCCTGGCGCGCCTTCGCGCTCGCCGATTCTCCTTCCAAGCTTTGCGAGGCAGACATCTTCTACGCGCTCGCGACCCCTGCCGCGAAGGGCGCCGATTTCTCCTGGGTGAAGCCCGGCAAGGTCGCGTGGGACTGGTGGAACGCCTTTGACAACAAGGGCGATCCCCAGGGCTGCACGACCGAGACCTATGTCCGATTCATCGATTTCGCCGCGAAGACCGGCGTCGAATATGTCATCTTCGACGAGGGCTGGAGCGCGAAGCTCAACATTTGGGAGTATAGCCCGAAAGTCGACGTTCCCTACCTTATCGACTACGCGAACAAGAAGGGTGTAGGCATCATCCTCTGGATGGCGTGGGCGCAGGTCTACGGCGAGGAGGAGAAGGTCGCGGAGCACTTCTCTAAGCTCGGAGCGAAGGGCTTCAAGGTCGACTTCATGGACCGCGGCGACGCCGAGGTTGCGAGCTTCCTCGAGAAGTTCGCGGCGGCGTGTGCAAAGCACAAGATGCTCGTCGACTACCATGGCGCGTATCGCCCTGTCGGGCTCCAGCGCACCTACCCCAACCTCCTCAACTACGAGGGTATCCACGGGCTTGAGCAGATGAAGTGGGGCAAGAAGGACAAGGACATGTGCTACAACGATGTCGCCTGCTTCTTCCTCCGCATGACAGCTGGTCCCATGGACTACACGCCTGCCGCGATGGACAACTACAAGATCGGCGACTACAGGGGCAATGGCACCAACCCCGGCTCGGTCGGCACGCGCTGCCACCAGATGGCGCTCATGGCGCTCTACGAGGCGCCGCTCCAGATGCTCAGCGACTCGCCCACGAAGTACGAGAAGAACATGGAGTGCTTCGCGTTCATGGCGAAGACGCCCGTTGTCTGGGACGATACTATTGGCTTGGGCGGTTGCCCTGAATCGTTCGCGGCGGCTGCAAGGAAGGCCAAGGATGGCTCGTGGTACGCGGCTGCAATCAGCAACAAGGAATCGCGCGACTTCGCGTTCAAGACCTGTTTCCTCGGCGGTGGCGAGTGGAAGGCCGAAATCTTCCGCGATGCTGGCGATGCCGACGAGAATCCGACGAAGTATATCCATGAGACGAAGACTGTCAAGGCAGGCGATGAGCTCTCCTTCCACATGGCTTCCGGCGGCGGCTTTGTCGTTCACTTCACAAAATAATCGCAGCAAGAGAGGTAGCCATGTAGAACATGCAGAACATGTAGAATCTCTACACGATCTGCATGTTCTGCACGGTTTAACTTTTCAACCTTTCAACTTTTTAACTTTTCAACCTTTCAACTTTTACATCTCATGAAAATTGCAATACTGGGTGCGGCTGGTCGAATGGGCAAGATGCTTTGCTCCCTCGCCGAGGGAGCGGGCTGCGAGGTTGTCGCCAAGGTCGATATCGCGGACGGATACGATCGCGAATGGCCGAAGGGCACCGAGGGCGTAGTTGACTTCTCTTTCCACGCGGCGGTTCCTGCGGCGATTTCCAAGGCCGCCGAGGAAGGGATTCCCTACGTCATCGGAACGACCGGTCTCACCGCCGACGAGCAAAAGACCGTCGATGCGGCGGCGAAGAAGATTCCCGTCGTGCAGAGCGGCAACTACTCGCTTGGCGTGAACCTGCTTCTCGAGCTCGTCAGGAAGGCCGCGGAAGTCCTTGGCCCGGAATACGACGTCGAGGTGACGGAGATGCACCACCGCCACAAGAAGGATGCGCCGTCAGGAACAGCGCTCATGCTTGCGAAGTCCGCCGCGGCTGGCCGTGGCGCAGACTTTGACAAGGCGGCGATCTACGGGCGGCAGGGTGAGGTCGGCGAGCGGCCTCGCGGTGAGATTGCGATCCACGCGCTCCGCGGCGGATCCGTTGTGGGCGATCACACGGTCATGTTTGCGGGCGATGTAGAGCGTGTCGAGCTCACGCATCGAGCGCAGAGCCGAGAGGCATTTGCCGCGGGCGCCTTGAAGGCCGTAGTCTGGGCGGCCGGCAAGCGTCCAGGTGCCTATAACATGCGCCATGTCCTCGGCTTCGACTGAGATGTGGTATAATATTTGCCTATGCAGACCAGTATCATCGTAGCCATCTGGCTTGTCGTCGCCTATCTCGTCGGGGGGATTCCGTTTGGCTTTCTCATCGGCAAGGCGCGTGGCGTCGACGTTCGCACTGTCGGGTCGAAGAACATCGGCGCGACGAACGTCTTTCGCACGGTCGGAAAGAAGTGGGGGCTCATCGCTTTCGTCTGCGACGTTTTGAAGGGGCTCCTTCCGACGCTCGCCGCGCGGCATTTTGCCGCAGAGCCATCGTGGTTGCCGCTCTCCGTTGGCGTCATGTGCGTCGTCGGCCACATGCTTACTCCTTACATGAAGTTCAAGGGCGGGAAGGGCGTTGCGACGGCGTTTGGCATGCTTATCGGCCTTGCGCCCGCGCTCGTCGGAACGGCGTTTGCGCTCTTCGCGCTCGTCTTTGCCCTGTCGCACTACATCTCGCTCGGTAGCTGCTCTGCGGCGGCGTTTCTCATGGTCGCCGTGTGGTTCCCGATCCTCGGCACGGAGGGCTATCGCAACCTCCCGCAGTGCATTCTCGTCACCCTGATCGCGGCATTCGTCATCTTCAAGCACCGCGCCAACATCGGGCGGCTCCTTTCGGGAACCGAGAGCAAGATATACTTGTTCGGGAAACGGGGAACGTATCCCCCGAGCGAAGCGAGCCGCGCAAGCGGTCGCTAGAGGGGTGGTAATGGGTAACGGGTAACGGGCCTAAGATAATTTTACGGTTGATCATACAAAGGACAGTGTAAAATGGCAGCAAACAAGAAGAAGCCCTTCGTCAGAATCACGGACACGACTCTCCGCGACGCCCACCAGTCGCTGTGGGCGACGCGCATGCGCACCGACGACATACTCAAGATCGCCGAGACGATCGACAATGCCGGCTACTACTCCCTCGAGTGCTGGGGCGGCGCTACGTTCGACGTCTGCATGCGCTTCCTTAGGGAGAATCCGTGGGAGCGTCTTCGCCGCATCAAGAAAGTCTGCAGGAAGACGCCGCTCCAGATGCTCCTCAGGGGCCAGAACATCCTCGGCTACAAGCACTATCCAGACGACGTCGTCGACCGCTTCGTCGCGCTTGCCTGCGAGAACGGGATGGACATCTTCCGCGTGTTCGACGCGCTCAACGACCCCCGCAACCTCGAGACGGCCATCGCGAGCGTGAAGAAGTACGGCGGCCACGCGCAGGGAACTCTCTGCTACACGACGTCTCCTGTCCACACGGTGGCAAAGTACATCGAGCTCGCCAAGCAGCAGGAGGCGATGGGGATCGATTCGCTCGCCATCAAGGACATGGCCGGCATCCTCACCCCGGGCGCCGCGCGCGAACTCGTCGCCGCGCTCAGGAAGGCGCTGCCGAAGATGCCGATCCAGATCCACTCCCACATGACGAGCGGCATGGCCGCGGCGATGTACCTCGCGGCCGCCGAGGCCGGCGCCGGCTGCTTCGACTGCGCGATTTCCACGCTCTCCTCGTTCTCCTCCCAGCCGCCGGTCGAGTCGGTCAAGGTGATTCTCGAAAGCTGCGGCTTCAAGACTGGGCTCGACACGTCCGCGCTCACGAAGATCAACGGCTACTTCAAGGGCCTGAAGGCGAAGCGCCAGCCGGCGTCTACTGCCAAGGTCGAGCCTGTCGACGCCGGGGTTCTCGTCCACGCGATCCCTGGCGGCATGATATCGAACCTCCGCTCGCAGCTTGCCCAGCAGGATGCGCTCGATCGTCTTCCCGAGGTGCTCGAGGAGCTGCCGAAGACGCGCGCCGACTTGGGGTTCCCGCCGCTCGTCACGCCGACGTCGCAGATCGTCGGCGTGCAGTCGGTGCTCAACGTCCTCTCCGGCAAACGCTACTCGATGGTGACGGACGAGACTAAGCGGTACGCGGCTGGCTACTACGGCCGCACGCCTGCGCCCATCGCGCCGAAGCTCAGGAAGCAGCTCTGCGGCGGGCTAAAGCCGATCACCTGCCGTCCGGCTGACTTGCTGAAGCCCGGTCTCGTCAAGGCGGCGGAGGAGCTTCCGCCAAACACGATCAAGGCCGAGGAGGACATTCTCTCCTATGCGCTCTTCCCCGAAGTCGCGCTCGGCTACTTCAAGTGGCGCAAGGAGGGCGGCCCGATTCCCGCGGATGAGGAGGCTACGGCAGGAAGCGCGGAATCGGTAGGGTCCGCTCTCCGAGCGGACCGCGGGCGCCTCGGAGAGGCGCCCCTACCAAACTCCAACTCTAATCTCCAACTCACCAAGGGCACGCCCGTCCTCGCTCCGCTCAACGGCACGTTCTACAGGAGCGACGCCCCCGGAAAGAGCGAGATGGCTGGTGACGGCGCGGCGGTCAAGACGGGGCAGGCGGTCTGCGTCGTCGAGGCGATGAAGCTGTTCAACCCGATCAAGGCGCCGACGGCGGGGAAGATCACGTTCCTCGTCGAGCATGGCAAGCCCGTGACCAAGGGCCAGCCCGTCGCGTCTATCGTGTAACGCCGACAGGCGGCGAGAGCCTCGATTTATGAATCTGCCTTAGCGCGGTTGGCGGGAGGCGCGGAATTCTGATGTTGACTGTCCTGTCAGTCGACGGAACATCGAGCAGAGCCCCGAGGCGGAAGGGAATCCCGTTTCCTGGGCTATGACCGCAACCGACTTGTCGGTGTCGAGAAGTAGATGCTTCACGTCTTCCATGGTGCGGCGGTGAATGGCATCGAGAATCGTCCGCCCCGTCTCGGCTCTGAAGCGCTTCTCGAGATAGCTGCGCGAGGCGCCGCACGCCTTTACGACTGCCATGACGTCGAGCGTGTCCAGGCGCGCGGTGCGGATGAAGTTGACGGCGCTCGCGACGAACTTGTCGCTCGGGGTGCTTCTCTTCGTTGACGCGCGCTCTATTACGCGCACGGGCGGGCACAGGATCACCTTGTCACGACGCGGGCCGCCTTCTAGCATCCTGAGTATCAGGTGCATCGCAGTGCGCCCGAGGCGGTAGTGCTCGATCTTGATGGACGAAAGCGGAACGGGGCATGATTCGCAGAGGTCTTTCTCGTCGTCTACGCCGAGAACCGCTATGTCATCTGGGATGTGGAGGTTTGCCAAGTGGCAGAACGAGACAATCTCGCGCGCGGCGCGGTCGTTACATGCGAATACGGCGATTGGACGCGGGATCTTCTCCATCGCCTTGAGGAAATGCTCGGCGTCGGTGTGGGCCGAGGAGTTCAGCACTGGAACGCGCAGGACCTCGCCAGTGTAGCCGTGTTCGCGCAAGGTGTCGACGAAGGATTCGTAACGCCTCGAAGTCCACCATTGGTAGAACTGGTCCGACGATCCGTCTGCGTAGATGTACGACGCGAAACGACCTTGCTCGTGGAGATAGTCCGCTGCCATTTGGCCAATGGACTCGTTGTCGACCGAGCATACGGTGATGGGTCCTCCGAAGGCCTTGCGCCAGTCCTCCACCGCTTCCTCGCCGAGAAGGACGAGCGGTATGCCTGATTTTCCGAACGCCTTTAGGAGTGCGGGCTTGCGGACGTGTGCGATTACTGCCATCGCGCTGTTCTTGCCGCTTTTCTCGATGCTGAACTTCTTCAGCAAGAGCGTCTCGTTGGAAAGTCGCACCTTTGGTAGGGCGAGTTCGCGTGCGACTGAAAGCGCGCCCGCGCGGAACTCAGAGTCGAAGATATTTGTCCCGTCCGGGAGGATGAACCAGACGTCCTTTATGTCTGCTGGCTTTTTCATGACGCCTCATAGTCTACAACAGTTTTTGGCGACGCGCAACGGGTAAATCTAAATTTGAAATAAATCATAGATGAAATTGAAATCACGGTGTCGTATTTTGATATATAATCTTGGGCATGAAAACGCAAAACTCCATAAAGTCCCGTGAAACGTTTGTAGAGGCGTCGTCAATTGCGGCAATTGCAATCTCCGTGATTGCGCTCCTTATTACGCTGACATCCAGTGCGGCGGAATTCAAGTTCGCGTCCGTCTGCTCGGACGACATGGTCATTCAGCGCGATGTCGCATCTCCCGTGTGGGGCTTCGCCGAGCCAGGCGCGAAGGTGTCGGTCGCGCTCAACGGAAAGACCGTTGGCGAGGCGACGGCGGACGAGAAGGGCCGCTGGACCGTGAAGCTCCCGCCGCAGAAGGCGAACAAGAAGCCGTCGACGATCACCGCCAAGTGCGGCAAGGAGACGCACTCGATCACCAACGTCCTTTTCGGCGACGTGTGGTTCGGATGCGGCCAGTCGAACATGGCCTACACGTTCGCGGGCTACGGACGCCTCCCGATCGGCGGCGAGGAGTTCCTCAAGAAGGCGGAGGGCAACCCCAACATCCGCACACTCCTCATGAACGACGGCGACAACCGAAACTCGCCGTTTCCTCGCGAGGACGCGATTGGAATCAAGTGGGAGACCTCGACCTACAAGTCGATGCGCAAGAACGGTGCGGCACTCTACTGGATGGGCTGGAAGCTCAACAAGGTGCTCGACATTCCGATCGGCCTCGTGAACGCCTCGTGGGGCGCCACGAAGATCGACGGCTGGATAGACCAGGCCTGGGCGAAGGACCACGGCACGGGCCACGCGAAGGGCGTTGCCGGCTTCTGGTACAACCGCTGGACCGACTTCATGAAGGCCGGCGGACCCGAGGTATACGAGAAGAAGATCTTCGAGTGGAACAAGCGCTTCGACCCCGCTTCCAACTTCGTCAACACCAAGCCGTCGCTCCACGACCCGGATTTCGTCGAGGACGAGAGCTGGAAGGAGCTTACGATCGACGGGCGCGGCTTCCAGTGCGATCCTTTCCCCGAGGGCTTCACCGGCGAGGTCTGGATGCGCGCGACATTCGAGCTTACGGAAGCCGACCTCAAGAAGAACTGGTCCATTGGCTACAGTGAGTCGTACGGGCAGGACATGAACTATCTGAACGGCCATGCTTTCGGCGGCTCGGGCAACCCTAACCACGGCTACGGCGTCCCCATCAAGGAACATGGACGCGTCGGCAAGAACGTCCTTTCGGTGCGCTACAAGGTCTGGGGCGGCAAGGACGGCAAGCCGGGCGGCATGCTCAAGCCGGTCTCGATCGCGCTCTGGCCGTCGCGCGCAGAGTCGCACGAAATGAAGTTTAAGGCATGCATCGGCGAGCAGATGCCGAAGGACATCTGGAATCACCCCGAGTGCCGCAAGCCGAACGATGCGCGCGCAATCAACTTGTTCAGCGCGACGACCATGGACGCGGGACTCGTCCATCCGCTCTATCCGATGGCGATCAAGGGCGCGGTCTGGTACCAGGGCTGCAGCGACCTCGGGAACGGCAAGTACGCCGACTTCTTCAAGACTCTTGTCGAGGGATGGCGCGCGCAGTTCACCTACAAGGACAAACTCCCCGTGATCATCACGGAGATATGCCCGCACCAGCTCGACACCAAGCCGAACTCCACGCAGCGCATGGCGAACGGCGAGACGAACGCCCCGACGTGGTCGGTGAACGCCGACATGCGCCGCCAGCTTAACGAACTCGCGACGCTGCTCCCCGATTGCGACACGATTTCGCTACTCGACCTCGGTGAGCCCGACATCCATCCTATCCACAAGGAGGAGGTCGGCGAGCGTTACGCAAACTGGGCGCTCCAGAACGTCTACGGCAAGAATGTCGAGGGACGCTGCCCACAGGTTGATTCCGTCGAGTGGAAGGGGCCGAAGTGCGTGATCCACCTCAAGAACGCGAAGGGTCTCAAGACTCGCGACGGAAAGGCCGTGAAGGGCTTCGAGCTCTCCGGTCCCGTTGAGACGGGTAAAGACAAGAAAGGCAAGGACAAGGAAGGCGTCAGGCTTCGCTTTGCCAACGCGAAGATCATCGGCGACACGATTGAGCTCACGCACCCTGACATCAAGGAGGCGTTCTCGTTCCGCTACGCCTGGTTCGACCTCGACTGCGGCTGGAACGTCGTGAATGGCGCGGGGCTTCCGCTCGGCACCTGCCGCGGCTTCAAGGACGGCAAATACCACGACATGATTGACTGAGGGGGCTCGCGTCATGAAACATCTGTCGATTGCTCTTTCCGTTGTTTTGGCCGCTGCCGTTGCTCCGGCCGACGAATACCTCGATCCCAAGGGTCTTGGCTTCGATCCGTTCGTCCCGTTTGACGCTCTTCCAAAGGGCGAGCTCTATCCGCAGAACGCGGCGTTCTCCGTCTCGAAGGAAGGGCATCTTCTTGTAAATGGTCAGCCGCACTACTTCCCGGCGACGATCTGGTACGGTGCGACGGAACTCGAGTGCAACGAGGACACTCCCGGATACGTTCCGGAGCTGAAGTGGCTCTACCAGGAGATGCCTGGCTACGACAACCTGCAGCGGCTCGGGCTCGACGGCATTGGCTACGAGGCGCCGATGGAGTGGATGCTGAAACTGAACCCAAAACAGCGCATGCGTAGACGCGACGACAAGAAGTATGCGGCGGCGATAGCGAGCACTCTTCCTGTCTACGTGGATTTCACGGCGGCGAACTGGGGCCACGGGTGCCTTTCGTGCGACGAGAAGGCGCGCGCGCCTGGCGGGCACCACTTTATGCCGTATTCAATTCTGACGGACGAAGGACGCAAGGTGTGGCTCACGATGTGGGAGGAAGGCGCGCGCCTCACGCGCGAGATTGGCTGGAAGCCGTGGTGCTACGAGCTCCTCAACGAGCCGGCGTGCTCCGAGGAGGGACGTGTCGACCAGTCGCTCAAGGGCGCGGACCGTATCAAGGCGATAGAGGAGAAGTTCGCATCTCTCTTGGCCGAGGGCCAGGAGGCGATTAGGAGGGTCGACCCGAACGCGCTCGCGTGCTTCCAGCCGACTACCATGCGTACGCGCGGCATCGACCTCTATACGGCTAACAAGCCGCTCGGCGTCGTATGCGCGCCGACGGGCGGGCACGGCGGGTCCGTTGAGGCGCATCTTTTAAGGGCGCTTGCGGACGGGAAGCCAATCGTCGACAGCGAGATGTACGTCGGCTCTTCCACGAACTCAATCCGCCAGAGCTTCCTCGACCAGTACCAGCGCGGATACAACGTCTCCTACATGTTCAAGTGGTCGCGCCGTCCGAGCGACTGGCGTGTGGCGCACGAAGTAGTCGAGACCGAGGGCAAGTGGAAGGGCACGAAGTTCTGGCGGATGTGGCCCGAGGAGTCGCTAAAAAAAGTCGGCAAAGTGAGCGCCTATAACTTCCTTTGCCCCTACAAGGTCAACACCGACCAGCTGCTCGGAATACGCCTCGCCAAGCGCGAGATACAGGACGTGAACGAGTTCTTCACGCCGCGCGACCGCGGCGTTCCGCGCAAGGTGGCCGTTCTTTTCTCGCAGACGAACGAGCGCCACGCGTTCGCGAACGGCGGCGGCAACCATCGTCTTTTCGACGCGCTCTTGCAGGCGCTTGAATACGCGCATCTCCCGATAGACGTCATCTTCGAGCCGCAGATCAACGAGACGGACCGCCTCAACCGCTACGACGTGCTGACGTTTGCCGGAATTGCGGCGATGGATCCCGTCACGCGCAGCCGCATCGACGAATGGGCTGCGAAGGGCGGTTCGCTCGTCGAGTTCAAGGAGAAGGTGCCGACGGCTGAAATGGTTTCCGCCGTTCTCGCGGCGGCCGCGAAGAAGGGCGTGAAGCCGTGCTGCGAAATGCTGGACGCGATCAAGGACGACGGAAGCGCCGCGGCCTCGATCGAAGTGACGCCCGCCCGCCGCGGCAAACTTGATGCGTACATGATCACTTCGCGTGCGCCGACGCTGCCGGTCGTGCGCTTTAAGCCCGCGCCTCTTCCTGGTGGCGCGAAGAAGCCGATACTTGTGCGCCTCTTCACGCGCCCCGACGACAAGTCGGTCGCTGGCGCGGATCCGCGTGTCCGCAATCTCGTCTCCCATCGCCAGCCGCTAAGGCCCGACGCAAACGGCTACTACACGCTCGTTCTTTCGGGCGGCTCGCATTTCTACGTGTACGGCGATGTTTCCGATGTCCTTGCGAAATATCCGCGCTCGTCGGATGTCGTGTGGGATCAGGGGCTTACCGCGGAGAAGGCGCTTGAGCTCGGCAAGGCGGAAATCGCCCGCGAGAAAGCGGAGCGCGCGGCTCGCCAGCCCGTTTTCGACGTCGACCCGAACCGCATGGTCTTCGTGCGGCTCAACGAATTTGCCAACGTCCAGAACCCGGATTTCAAGATTCCGTGGGGCGTGACCGACTGGCGCGGCATGCGCTTCGACTTCATCCGTTTCGACCAGAATCAGTTTAAGGACGTGATCAAGGTCGAGAAGCCCGTGAAGGGGATTGCAGTCGATTCGCGCGCGGCATTCCTCTACTTCGCACATACTGCCGCGCCTGTATACCGCGTAGTCTACGATGACAAGACATCCGTAGAAGTGGACGCGAAGAGCGGGCAGGAAGTTGTCGGCTGGAAGGACGGCGAAGGACACAAGTACATGATCCGTCAGTGGCCGAACCCGAAGCCCGAGAAGAAGATTGCGTCCGTCGAGATTGCGCCGCGGCGCGGCACGACGTCTTACGTTGCGGCGATTACCGTGCAGAAACCGGAGCCGAAGGTGGTGGAGTTCCCGAAGTTCGGCCACACCGGCGGCGGGAAGGGCGTCCATGCGAGTTACGACGAGGCAACAAGGACTTGGAACGTGGCGCTTGACGAGACGGCCGGGAGCTGGTGCTGCGGGAACGCCGATCTTGCCGAGGGCATCCCTGTCGAGCCCGGCAAGTACTGCCGCCTCTACTTCGAGATGAACCGCCTCCCCGACGCGGACGGAAACTACCACGACCACGCGACGCCCCAGCTCAAGCTGAACGGACGCGACGAGAACGGCAAGCTCGCCTTCGGCGGCTGGCGTGTTCCGATGCACAAGCGCGGCGGCTGGGCGTATCGCGCCGACAACGCCCCCGAGACATGGGAGACCGTCTGGATCGGCATCGACAAGGGGACTGTCCCGGAGCATTTCCGCAAGATCATCTCGATTGCCGTGCAGTTCCAGATGATGCCGGCCGAGCACTCGGGTCTTGCCTTCCGCAATTTCCGTTTGGAGGAGGCGGAATAGAATGAAGCGAATTCTCATACCGTTCCTTTTCGCGGCGCTTACCGCGTCCGCCGAGCGTGAGAACCTCTGGCCGGAGGGCAAGATGCCCGACGCCCAGCCGCATCAGGTCGCCAAAATGACAAACGAGAAAGGGGACAATGCCGCACCCTACATCGACTGGCTTCCCGCGCCCGAGAAGCCGAACGGCTGCTGCATGATCCTGATCTCGGGCGGCGCCTACAAAAACTGCTGCGACGTCGGGCTTGTGGACATGTGGGGGAAGAAGTTCACCGCGGCCGGCTTCCAGTGCGTGAACCTCGTCTACCGCACGCCGCGCCCGAAGGGCCTCCCGTTCTACCAGAGCGCGTGGGAGGACGGTCAGCGCGCGGTGCGGCTCGTCCGCTCGCAGGCGGTGAAGCGCGGGTTTCACGCCGATCGGATCGGCACGATCTCGATGTCCGCCGGCTCCCACCTTGCGACGCTCCTCGCGACGAGCGCACTGACGCCCGCCTACGAAAAGGTCGACAAGATCGACGACATTCCCTGCCACCTCAACTGGGCGATCACTGGCGCGATCGGCTACGCGCTCGACGACGGGCTTGGGGTCGCGAACGCGCGTGGCGGCGAGGGCGCGAAGCTCGACCCCGTCTTCCAGTTCGACAAGAAGACCGCCCCCATGTGCATGTTCCACGGCAGCGCCGACCCGTATTCGCCGCTCGCCTCGACGCAGGTCTACCGCGAGCTGCGCAAGCGGCGGATCCCGGCCGAGCTGCACCTCTTCGCCGACAGGCCGCACGGCTTCTGGGGCCGGGACGGCCGGGGCGACAAGGCCTGCGCCTACGACAACTGGTTCGACCGCGCGATGGAGTTCCTCCGGCAGCTGGGCTGGTTCCTGGGGCCGCTCCCGCACGAGGAGTCGCTGATGGCCCGCTACCCGGCGGACTTCCACGACCCGGCCAAGTACGCCCGGGAGAACCTCTGGCCGGAGGGGAAGACGCCCGACTTCCAGAACTATCAGTGCGTCCCGTACCTCGAGTGGTACATCCCCTCCAACCTGACGACTCGGACGATCCAGATCGTCTACTCCGGCGGCGCGTACCAGTTCAACGACGTGGGCGGCTTCGAGGTCGCGCCGGCGCGGCGGTTCCTCAACGAGAAGGGCATGGCGGTCGTGACGATGAAGTACCGCACGCCGCGCCCGAAGGGCCTCGCGAAGCACGTCACGGCCTGGCAGGACCTGCAGCGCTGCATCCGCCTGGTCCGCTCGGAGGCCGCGTCGAAGGGACTCGACCCGGACCGGATCGGCATCATGGGCTCGTCCGCCGGCGGTCACCTCACGCTCCTGGGCGTCACTAGCTCGCAGACCCCCGCCTACGAGCCGGTCGACGACATCGACAAGGTCCCGTGCAACGTGCAGTGGGGCGTCGCGATCTATCCCGCCTACTCGCTCACCGACGGCGTCGACCGGGAGAACGCGACGGGCGGCAACGACGACTCCGCAGTGCCCGTCCCCGAGTTTGCGTTCGATTCCGCCACGTGCCCGACGCTCTTCATCCACGGCGACTCGGACGGCTGGGCCGCGATGAACTCCGTGAAGGCGTGGGAGAAGATGCGCGCGATGGGCGTCGCGGGCGACCTGCACACGCTCTGCCGCCGCGGGCACTGCTTCCAGGCCAAGGCCGCGCCGGGCACGGGCAGCTACACCTGGCTCGGCCGCATCTGGGAGTTCATGAACCACAAGGGGTTCAACAAGTAGCCCTCCGGGCGGCCTTGCGCGGCGCGGCAAATGTGCCGCGTCTCCTTGAGTTCTGTCTTGCGTCTTTATTGTTGCGGAATTGTTTCAAAGTGGCATTTTGTAGTTGCGGAATTGTTCTGCAACCACGATTTCTGGGTTGCGGAATTGTAGTCGGGTATGGTATAATATGCGCAACTAGAGGAGAAAACCATGCTTAAACGGAAAATATGGTCAAAATTGGAAGATTTCAAGGCCAATGCAAACAAGAAGACACTTCTGCTTACAGGTGCGCGTCAGGTTGGCAAGACATATATAGTCGAGCAGTTTGCCAAGGCAAGGTATAAGTCGTTTGTTGAAATCAACTTCGTGGAAGATGCAGCTGCCAAGGCCATCTTTCACGATGTTGCCGATGAAAAGGATGTTCTACGTCGCATCACGGCATATGCACAAGGCAAGGTGATCCCTGGCGAGACTCTTGTTCTCTTTGACGAAGTTCAGGAATGCCCAGAAGCCGTTACCTATGCGAAGTTCCTTGTCGATAAAGGTGGATGCCATTACATCTACAGTGGATCGTTGCTTGGTGTTGAACTTAAGAATGTCAGATCTGTTCCCGTGGGCTACATGGACGAAGAGGAGATGTATCCGCTCGATTTCGAGGAGTTCCTGATGGCGAATGGAGAGAGTGCGGACGTTGTTTCGGAGGCGAAGGCGGCATTTGAAGAGAGGCGCGCCGTGGACGCTTTCATCCACGATCGCCTTATGCGCTATTTCAAGCTGTATCTGGTCGTAGGTGGAATGCCCGCAGCCGTGCAGAAATATGTCGACACAAACGACCTTGCCGCAGTCGCCGCCGAGCAGCGATTTGTCATTCGCGCCTACAGACGCGACATATCGAAATATGATCCAGACCATGCCCTGCGCATTCGAGAGATATACGATCTCCTGCCATCCGAACTCGCTTCGGAAAACAAGCGCTTCAAAATGACCGGGGTTGTTCCTGACAGCCGGTTTTCGCGTGTCGAGGATGGATTTCTGTGGCTCAAGAACGCGGGGGTCGCGATTCCCGCTTATTGCGTGGAAGAGCCCAAGTCGCCGCTCCGGCTTTCCGAGAAGCGCAACCTCTTCAAGCTCTTCTCCAACGACGTCGGACTCCTCGCGGCGATGTATGCGGAGGGTATACAGCTCAGGATTATCGCGGGGGAAAGCGCGCTCAACATCGGCGCGGTGTACGAGAATGCCGTTGCGCAAGAACTCGTCGCACACGGCTTCAGTCCGTACTACTATCACTCCAAGAAAAGGGGCGAGCTTGATTTTGTCGTCGAGAATGCGGGCCATGCCATGCCGATAGAGGTCAAAAGCGGCAAGGACTACAAGCGCCACAACGCGCTTGGGAACGTGCTTGCGGACACGAACTATCGAATAGGCGAGGCGTTTGTTCTGAACAACGAGAATCTTGAACGCGACGGCAAGATAACATACATGCCAGTCTATATGTCGATGTTCATTGTGCCTGACGCGCTTCCAGACAAGCTGATCTACCGGATCTGACAATCACTCTGTGAAACACATGTCGCTATTGGCCGTGGCACGTACGGAATTTAAAATATAATTTCTGCCGCCGAGAGGTAATCCTCATCAAGACATGAACGACGAGAAGATGAAATGACAGTTTTTCGTACATTGATTGCAGCACTTGCAGTGATTGTTTTCGGTATGTCAGCAGCGCTTGCGGCGGGTGCTCCAACCTACGACGCCTCGGCGTGGTATATGGGCGAGCTCGGCGTCACGAACCTCCTCAACGCTGGCATCACCGGGAAGGGCGTCAAGGTCGGCATGGTCGACACGGGCATCCGTCCGATCGTTTCCGGCAGCGTCACAAACATGGCGATCGATGTCTGGGGCGGCGACACGTCGCAGAATGCGCCGCACGGCATCGGCGTCGCCTCGATCATCAAGTCCGACAAGTTCGGCATCGCGCCCGAGTGCGCGCTCTACGCCTACAACGGTAGCGGATTCGTCGATGACATCAACGGGCTTTGGTGGTGTTTCACGAACGGCTGCCGCGTCGTCAACTTCAGCGGCGGCTACACGCCGTTCGACTACACGACGGAGCAGCTTGCCTGGGCGACGGAGCAGATCCGCACGATGCTCGCGCAGGGTCTGATCCTCGTGGCGGCCGGCGGCAACGCACCGAACGAGACGCTGTCCTTCCCGCAGGACATCGACGGCGTGATCGACATCGCCGGCATCACGCGGGACCGCACGTCCGCCGGGCTCAACGACAACTGGGCGAAGGACTTCGCGGCGTTCGGCGCCGACATCCCGCTCTACACGAGCGCCACGGGCGCGACGGGCATGAATAGCGGCTCCTCCTTCGCCGCGCCGATGGCGACGGCGATCTGCGCGCTCTACCTGCAGCAAAACCCGGCCCTCACGCGCGACGAGCTCTACGAGATTCTCAAGGCGAGCTGTGTAAAGCTTTCCGACGGACCCTCGAAGGTCTGGGGCCACGGCCTCCTCCAAGCGGGCCATGTTCCCGCGGACTACAAGACGCAGGCGCAGATCGACGCGGAGAAGGCAAGTTATGTCAAGACGACTTCCGCGACGCTCTCGAACAAGGGGCTCACATGGAACGACCAGTACAGTCGCTACGAAATCAAGATGTATCCGGGCGAGACACGCAAGCTCAAGTACACGCTTGTCCCCGTGAATGTCTCTGACACCAACCTCTATTGGTATTGCGGCAACATGCCGACGTTCAATCCCATCGGGCTAGATCAGGTGCTGACAGTTCCGACAACGACTGCGACTGGGCGCTTCCTTGTCTATGAAGCGCGCAACCGCGAGCGCGAGACGATTTGCCGACTCCGCGTTGATGTTGTCTCGAAGGGCAGCGAGAGCGACCCCGACAAAGAGGCCATTATTGGATTCGTTGTTGTCATCGCTTCGTCCGCGCCAATCGCCGTCGGCACACCTTTGGATTGAACTTAGAAACGTGTAGCTGCCCTTATCCCTGTAATAGATTGTAATGGTTGCCGACTTGCGTGGTAATCATCATAATATAGGGCTGAAGATTGAATATTACCACCGAAATGTGGTATAATGTTGGAAAAATATTTCCAGAAAAGAGCGGAGAGGCAGCCATGTTGGAAAAAAATCTTCAATCACTTAATGAAGTCATAATCGGATCATCGCGTTCCGATGTGGCAAAATTGTTGCTGCGTTTGAAGCATGAAGGTCGGGTAAAACGCCTTGCACCCCGTATCTATACGACAAACCTCACGGATTCCGCCGAAAATATCATACGTCGCAATCTGTGGACGATAGCGGGCAATCTATGGCCTGGGGCTCGGCTGAGCCATAGGACGGCATTCGAGTACGCCCCGCACAATGGACATGTGTTTCTCGCCTACAAGTACACACGCAAGATTTGTCTTCCCGGAGTGACGGTTCATTTCCTCTCCACGCCGGCGTCGTT
>JAFQYM010000097.1 GCA_017406465.1 Kiritimatiellia bacterium
GCGTACGTGCTCGCGCTCCGCTGCGCGCCCGGCGACGTGGCGGAGGTGCGGCGGCTCGGCGCGGCGGTGGCGGCGAACGCGGCGCTCGACCGCACCGGCTTCATGCTCGAGGCGCTGGGTCTTGTCGATCTTGTGGAAGGGGACGACGAATCCGCCGCGCGCAGGTTTGCCGCGGCGCTCAAGGTCCCGGCGCGCGCCCATTCCGACCTCAATACGCGGCTCTGCCTCGGCTATGCGCTCGCCAACCTCGGGCGGACGAAGGAGGCGCTCGCGCTTCTTGACGCGCTGCGCGACGCCACCGACGGCGAAGTGCGCTTCAAGGCCGCCGCCGCCGCCCGCCAGATCCGCAACGGCCGCCAGCGCCGGTTTTGCTGGCGTTTGGAGGGCTGTTGACGGCATGCTGCCCGCGGACGGTCTTCCGGAATTCCGCCGGAGGAACGCCGTAGCGGTCTCTGAAAGCCGCGCGCAGGCGCTCGACCTTGCTGAAAACGCAGGCGGCGGCGATGTTCTCCATGGTGTCGTTCGTGGCGACGAGCATTCTGCGCACGGCTTCGAGGCGAGTGTGCAGGATCGACCTGCCGATCGATTCGCCCTGTAGTTCCGAGAAGCGCAGGTCGGCGAGGCGGCGCGAGCACTTCAGTTCCCTGACGACGTCGCGCGGGCGTATGGGTTCGGCATAGTGCGCAGTGATGAACGCAAGCGCGCGCTGGACAAGCCTGCCGGACTGCGAGACTGGACTTGTCGATTCGCGAACCTCTATGCGTTTCACCCCGACTGCGATGTGTCTCGGACGCGAAAGGCACCGTCCATCCATCATTTCCCGAAGCTTCTCCGCGGCGAGCTCGCCGATCCGCGCGTGGTCTGGCTGCACGGATGTCAGCGGCGGAGTCGTGCGCGGGCAGATCATCTCGTCGTTGTCGACACCGATGATCGCCACTTCGAGCGGCACCTCGAGCCCCGCGTCGCGGCACGCTTCCAGAACCTGTACCGCGCGGTCGTCGCATGCGGCGAAGATTCCGACGGGACGCGGCAGTTTTTCGATCCATGCGCGCAGTTTTGGCAGATCATATCCCTTGCCGCGCGTCTTGTATATAGCGGTCCTGAACCCGTTGCGATTGAGTTCGTCGGAGAACGCCTCGCCTCTCAGCCGACTCCAGGTGTGGCCGGCGAGATCGGGGACGAAAGCATACGACCGATATAGCCCCTGCGAGAGGAAGTGCCGCGCGGCAGCTCGTCCAATCTCCTCGCATGAACTCGAGATTGTCACGAGGTTGCGCTCCCTGCCGGCGAAGAGGCTGTCGTCGAAAGTGTCCAGCGCCACGGTCGGTATGTCCGACTCCCTCAAAACGGCCGCTCCGTCGCGCGCCGCCGGCAGGGAGAATGCGACGCCATCGATGCCGCGCTCGGCGAAGGATCTCACGAATTCGGCATTGAAGTCCTCGCGGATGCTCACGAACTGAAGCTGCCAGTCGAGCTGGTGGTCTGCCATGTAGCGGAAGAATCCGTTCAGTTTTCTCCGTCCCGGCTCGCCCGCTAGCCGGAATGCCACCACGATTCGTTTCGTCTCGTTGTCCATGGCGTATAGTATACCATAATCCATTTGCCTGATTTGGTGTAATTCTTGCTTGTTGTGGGATTGAGGGCGGGGCTGAAACTATGCTATACTACGGGCAGATTCAAATTACAACAGGAGGAACGGGATGAAGATGCACGAGGTTGGAAAGCTGGCGTATGGTGCTGTTTGCGCCGCAGTCGCGCTGGGCGCGGCGAGCGCGGAGGCGGCGAGTCGGTTGCCTGCCGACTACACGGAATGCACATGGATTTCCGTTACCAACAAGGCGCAATACATCGACACGGGGTATCTGCCGCAGCTTACGACAGACATCCAGGCGCACTTTGAGGTGCCGGACTTTGCCAGCCAGAATGTGCTCTACTGGACGCGCGCCTCCGGTTCACAGAAGCCTTACGGCTTCATCATTCAGGCTAAATCTGGACAAAACAAGAGAAAGCAGGTTCGCGCCTACAGAATGTCCACGTCCTCTACGGAAACATTGACATTGGATGAATCCATCTCCTCGACCGACATCCAGCTGGCAACTGAGTACAAGGAAGGGGTCTGCAACCGGTTCTCGATCAACGGCCAGACCAAGGATTTCGCAGCGACTCACTCAGATCCTCCCGGGCGGTCGATATACATCTTCCGCCTGAATGACAACGGAACCGTGAATGTCGATGCCCGCGTCGGACTTAGACTCTACTCGTTCAAGATACTCGAAGAGGGCGTCCTCCAGATGGATTTCGTGCCGTGCCGGCGCAATGTCGACGGCGTGGCCGGGCTTTACGATATCAAGGGCGAAGCGTTCTATGCCAACGCCGGCACGGGCGGGAGCTTCGGATGTCTTGTGAAGGCGCCCGGAGGTTCTCTGCCCGCCGGCTATGCCGAAGTCGAATACATCCAGGGCGATGGAACAAGCGCATGGATTGCCACCGACTACACGCCGTCGCCCAAAACGGACAAGATCGAGGCGGTTGTCGAGTTTCCCAAGGCGGACAAGACCATGTTCGTGTGGTGCGCGCGAGGCGGCTCCACGACTGACGAGACCTATTCGATGCTTTTGTACAATTCCGGCGGCTACAAGCTGCGCGGCGATTACAATGCGTCCGCGAGCAACGGCTATCTCACTCCGGCTGTCACGCCAGGAGAGAAGTACACCGTCACGGCCGACGGCTCGTCGTTCACGTGGTCCGGCGGCGAAGGCTACAGCTATCAAAACGCCGCAGGCCTTCTCGCCGGCGGGCCGGTCTCGCTGTTCGCGTCGTATCAAAGCGGCATCGGCAACAACCTCAACAACTATGGCAGCCACAAACTTTATTCCTTCAAGGTCTGGCGGTCGGGCGAACTCATCCACTATTTCGTGCCGTGCAAGGATTCGTCGGACAACGCCACCATGGTCGATATCTGCGCCAATCCGGCGACGCTGACCCGTTACGGGACGTTTGCCGCGGGACCGGAAGGGCATTACTACGACAAGTCGCTGTTTCCAAGCGAGGGCAGAACCGGTCTGGCGGTCTATATCCACTGACGGATGTTACGGCTGGTCGGGTCGTGATTATGGTATAATACACCCAACTGTTTGCCGGGAATGGTGAACGGCAACCGGGATGGGGAGAATGAGAAGCATAGTATTTCTTACAGTTGCGGCGGCGGCGCTTTCCGCGGCGGCGGAGTTCAGGGTGGACAAGTCCGCCATGTCCGACAAGTACTGGCAGGTCTGGAACGACGCCGAACTGGCGAAGATCGACGCCGAAATCGAGGCGAACCGCAAGGCCGACGCAACGTTCGAAGTCGCCGCGCCTGACGGCGCGGAGGTGAAGGTCGAGCAGATCGGCCACGCCTTCCGCTTCGGCGCGCACATCTTCAACTACGACCAGCTCGGACGCGACGAGTGGAACGCCGCCTACAAGGCGAGCTACGGCGAAGGTGGCATCTTCAACCAGGCGACCGTCGCGTTCTACTGGCGCGAGTACGAGCCCGTGCCCGGGCGCTTCCGCGCCTTTGGCGACTACGAGGACACCGCGCGGTTCTGGAATTCGCTTTCGCGCGCCGAGGCAATGGAGCATCCGTACTGGCGCCGTCCCGCGCCTGCGCCCGCCATCAACTACCTCAAGTCGCGCGGAGTGGCGATCCACGGCCACATCCTCATCTGGGGCTCGGCCAAGCCGAACTGGATCTACGACTGGTACTGTCCCGAAGGCGAGAAGCGCGCGTTCGACGCCATTGGCATTCCGCGTAGCGACACCAAGGACTTTCCGAAGACCGACAACTGGGATGGTGGCTACAACAAGTACTGGCGCGCCTGCTGGTCGCGCGCCTACCCGTCGGTTTCCGAAGCGGAGATAGCGGCCATGGCGCCGACTTTCGTCCGCCGCATGCCGGAGATCTTCCGCAAGCGCGTCTTCGACGTTGCACGCGAATTCGGTGAGGTTGTCGACAGCTGGGATGTCGTCAACGAGTCGTCCATCGACTGGCGGACATACCGCAAGTCGCGGACGGGGCTTCCGGTCTGGAAGTCGCACTACGGGCTCATGCCGGGCGACTATCCGCTCAACGCGCTTCTCGACGCGAAGGCGGCCTTCCCTGCCAAGGCCAACCTCGCCATCAACGACTACAACATCAGCTCCGATTTCCTCGCGCAGGTGAAGGATCTCGATGACGAAGGCGCGAAGATCGACATCGTCGGCTGCCAGATGCACCTTTTTAACACCAACGACTGCATGCGCCTCGCGCTCGGCGATACCGGCATCAGTTGGATCTCCACGCCGGCCGACATCCGCAACCGCCTCGACATGATGGCGAAGACCGGCCGCCCGCTGCACGTCTCCGAGGTGACGATCACCTCGCCTGGTTCCGACGACCGCAGCCGCATGATCCAGGCGGTCCTGACGCGCAACATCTACCGCGCGTGGTTCTCGCATCCGAAGACGATGGGCATCACCTGGTGGAACACCGTCGACGGCGGCGGAGTGAAGGGCGAGCCGCTCGTCTCCGGTCTGTTCACCACCGACTTGAGGCACAAGCCAGCCTACGACGCGCTCGACGACCTCATCAACCGCGAGTGGAGGACGAAGACCTCCGTCAAGGCCACTGGCGGCAAGGTCTCGTTCCGCGGCTTCCGCGGCCGCTACCGCCTCGCGTGGAAGGACGCCGACGGCAAGGAGCGCTCGAAGCTCGTCGAGGTACGATAACTGAATGCCAACACCTACCACCATTTATTTGCCAACCTTATGAACATCAACAAGATCAATCCGGCGACGCTGAAGATCACCGACATGCGCTTCGCCGACATCGACGGAGCACCCAAGCGGTGCACGCTGATGAAGCTCTTCACCAACCAGGGGCTCGTCGGCTACGGCGAGGTGCGCGACGCGAGTTCCCGCACCTACGCGGCGATGCTCAAGAGCCGCATCCTCGGCGAGAACCCGTGCAACGTCGAGAAGATATTCCGCCGCATCAAGCAGTTCGGCGGCGACTCGCGGCAGGCCGGCGGCGTCTGCGCGGTGGAGCTGGCGTGCATGGACCTATGCGGCAAGGCGTGGGGCGTCCCGGTCTGGCAGCTTCTCGGCGGCAAGTGGCGCGACGAGATCCGCTGCTACTGCGACACCGACTCGGATGGCGGCGGGCGCGACATGGGCGCGGCGCTGAAGGAGCGCATGAAGATGGGATTCACCTTCCTCAAGATGGACCTCGGAATCGAGCTCCTTACGAACGTCAAGGATGCGCTTATCGCGCCGCTCGGCTACCTCGAGTACATGCGGAAGATGAAGCACGTGGTCCAGACGCCGCACGGCTCTATAGACCCCAGATCGATGCGCGGCGAGGCGTTTGAGCTCTTTACGACGGCACACGGGCATACGGGAATCCACATCACCGAGAAGGGCCTCGACTACCTTGAGCAGTACATGGCCGACGTGCGCGAGGTAGTCGGCTGGGAGGTGCCCATCGCCATCGACCACCTTGGCCACATCCCGTATGAAGACTGCGTCCAGCTCCTCCGCCGCCTCGAGAAGTACCATCTTTCGTGGGCGGAGGACGTTCTCCCTTGGCGCAACGTGGAGCAGTGGCGCCAGCTTCACGCCGCGACAACGACTCCGCTCGGTACCGGCGAGGACATCTACCTGAAGGAGGACTTCAAGCCGCTCCTCGAGTCGCACGCGCTCGCGGTCGTCCATCCCGACCTCCTCACCTGCGGCGGCATCATGGAGACGAAGAAGGTCGGCGACATGGCCGAGGACTACGGCGTCCAGATGAACATCCACATGGCTGAGTCGCCCATCGCCTGCCTCGCGGCGGTGCACACGGCGGCGGCGACGCGGAACTTCATGGCGCTGGAGCTCCACTCGGTCGACGTGCCGTGGTGGGGCGACCTGGTGAAGCCGGCGCTTTCCTACAAGGGCGGGTTCATCAAGGTTCCGACGAAGCCGGGGCTTGGCATCGACGAGCTGAACGAGAAGCTCATCAAGAAGCAGGCCTGCAAGGACTTCCCGCCGCCGTGGACGCCCACGAAGAAATGGGACCGCGAGTGGTCCAACGACAGGAGGTGGTCGTAATGCTGAAGGAGAAGTTCAGTCTTGAGGGCAAGGTCGCCCTCGTCACCGGCTCGACGCGCGGAATCGGCAAGGCGATTGGCGACGCGTTCGAGGAATACGGCGCGAAGGTGATCCGCCACAACACGAAGGTGTGCGACCTTGCAGACCCCGAGGCGATCGAGGCGTTCTTCAACCGGCTCGAGGCGGAGGGGTCGATGCCCGACATCCTCGTCGCCAACGCGTCCATCCAGGACAAGTTCCCCTGGCCGGAGTTTCCGCTCGACGTGGCGCGGAAGGAGATGCAGGTCAACTTCTTCGCTACCGTCAGGATGTTCCAGCGCTGCTATCCGAAGATGAAGGCGCAGAAGTGGGGCCGGCTCATCGTCGTCGGCTCGGTGCAGGAGCGTCGCCCGCATCCCGAGATGATCGGCTATTCCGCCTCCAAGGGCGCGCAGGAGAACCTCGTGCGCAGCGTGGCCAGGCAGGTCGCGTCCGAAGGGATAACCGTGAACAACATCTGCCCGGGCGTGTTCTACACCGACCGCAACATCGAGGCGCTCGCCGACCCGGTCTACGGCCCGAAGGTGACCGCGGCGATACCGATGCACCGATACGCCATGCCCGAGGACGCCGCCGGCACGGCGCTGCTCCTCGCGTCGGACGCTGGCCGCTACATCACCGGCGCGACGATCGTGGTCGACGGCGGACTTTCGCTTCCAGGCTAACGGCTATGATTTTTTGCCACATAGAACACAAAGGTCCACAAAGAAGCTGGGGCTTTGCCCCAGACCCCGAGACACTCTGTGTCGCTTTGTGTCCTTTGTGGCTAAAGACTACCACCTAACCACCCAACCAAGGAGCATTATGGCATCACTGGCAGACATGAAGACCAAGGCGAAGGAGGCGGGGCTCATGAAGCTCGACAAGCTCATCGCCAAGCGGCAGCACATCCCCACGAACGAATTCCCGATCCCGGTGAAGGAGCTCTGCGAGCGGTTCGAGAAGCTCTACACCGGCTGCGTCAACGACGTGATGCGCGAGCTCACGCTCCTCGACCAGAACCTGCCACACGACATCATGCCGCTCCGCGACGAGATGGTCGTCTGCGGCGAGGCGTTCACGGTGAAGTCGGCGCCGAACTGCATGATCGAGGGCGAGATGACCTTCCGCGCCCAGATGCTCGACGAGTTCAAGCCGAACGGCGTGGTCGTCTGGGACACCTCCGACGATGTCGAGGCCAGTCTCTGGGGCGGCGTTATGACCGCGACCGCCATCACCAAGGGCATCCGCGGCGCGGTGATCTCGGGCGGCATCCGCGACACCAAGCAGATCCTCGAGCAGAACTTCCCGGTTTTCTACAAGTACCGCGTCTCCAACGGCTCGCTTGGCCGCTGCATGATCACCCACTACCAGGTGCCGGTCAGGATCGGCAAGGTGACGGTCAGGCCCGGCGACATCATCATGGGCGACATCGACGGCGTCATCTGCATCCCGCGCGAGATCGCATACGACGTGCTGCTCCGCGCCGAGGGCATCGAGCGCAACGAGGTCGACATCTTCTCGTGGGTGCGCCAGGGCGACACCATCTCGGAGATCATCGACAAGGGCGGCTACTTCTAATCACGGGGAACGGAGGAGGGCGAAATGAAGGCAGTGCTTGCGGCAGTGGCGGCGATCGCGGCGCTTTCCGCGCCGGCGGCGGCCGTGCTGCCGGAGGCCCTGTCCGGCGCTTCGTCACGCTGGAGCCTCGCGGACAACGGGCGGAGGATCGTCTGGGACGTCGCGCACGATGCGCGGCTGCCGCACGCCGACAGCTTCGAGATGAGCGGACTTAGGGCATCGCTCATCTTTTCCTACTCCGTCGCGGCCGACCGGTCGCTGGCGCTCGGGCGCAGGGTGGTGTGGCCGGCTCTGCGCGTGCAGCCGAACAACACCCACGGCTCGTTCATCTACGACTTCGCCGAGGACAAGATGCCGCGCCTGACGGCGGACGGCAAGCCGTGCGGCGAGGTCGTGGACTCGATTTCGTTTGACGGCGTGTGGTGCGCCGAGTCGCATTCGGCGGACGGCTCGCTGCGCATTGTCCGGCGCGTGTTCCCGTCCGTAGACAACCCCGCCGCGTTTGAGCTCGTGGAGGTGGAGAACTCCGGCGGCGCTCCGCGCGGCGTTGGCTTCTCGGACGATTTCGCGGACTACCGGCTCGGCTGCACCGGCTACTACGAGGCGCGCGCGCAGGCGTTCCCGTCCGGCGTCCGCACGCTTGCCACGGGCGAGAAGGGCGTGTGGACGCTGCGGCTTTCGGCGCGGCGTGTGAACGAGCCGGACTTCCCGGCCGACGGCGCGGCGGAGCTCGCCTCGCGCAGGCGGCGCGTGGAGGAGCTCACATCTGCGGTTGTCCTGGAGACCGGCATCCCCGAGCTCGACGCGGAGTTCCGCTTTGCGAAGATCCGAGCAGGCGAGAGCATCTTCTCCACCCGCACGGGCGTCCTCCATTCGCCGGGCGGCTCGGCGTTCTACGCGGCGACGTGGTGCAACGACCAGGTGGAGTACGCTGGTCCCTGGTTCGCCTTCACCGGCGACGAGCTGGCGCTGGAGGCCTCGATGAACGCCTACCGCCACTACATCCCGTTCATGGGTCCGCGCTACGATCCGATCCCGAGCTCGGTGGTGGCGGAGGGGCTCGACTACTGGAATGGACAGCGCGACCGCGGCGACGCGGCGATGTACGCCTACGGCGCGGCGCGGTTCGTGCTGGCGGCGGGGCGGCGCGAATGGGCGAAGGAACTGCTGCCTGCGATCCGCTGGACGCTTGAATACTGCCGCCGTCAGCTGAACGAGGACGGCGTGGTGCGCTCGAACTGCGACGAGCTGGAGCGGCGGCTTCCCGCCGGCGACGCGAACCTCTGCACCTCGGCGCTCTACTACGACGCGCTCCGCCACGCCGCGATTGTCGAGCGGGAGATCGGCAGCGCCGACGCCGCGGCGGACTGCGAGGCGCGCGCGGCGGAGATGGCGGCGGCGATCGAGCGTCACTTCGGCCGCGAGGTAAGCGGCTTCAGGACCTACCGCTACTACAAGGGCTGCGAAGTGCTGCGTGCGTGGATCGGCATCCCGCTCTGCATGGGCATCTACGACCGGGCCGAGGACACGACCGCCGCGCTCTTCTCGCCGGCGCTGTGGACCGGCGGCGGCATGCTCAGCGCCGAGGGCGACAAGAAGGGCGTCACCTGGGACCGCAGCCTTCTCTACGCGTTCCGCGGCGTCTTTGCCGCGGGGCTGGGCGACGGCGTCACGGACAAGCTGCGCGAGTATTCGCGTTCGCGGCTCCTCGGCGAGCACGTGCCGTATCCGGTCGAGGCGTGGCCGGAGGAGAACATGCGCCACCTCTCGGCCGAGAGCGCCCTCTACTGCCGGATCGTGACCGAGGGGATCTTCGGGATTGATCCGACCGGGTTCGGCACCTTCGAGCTGAAGCCGCACCTCCCCAAGGGCGTAGAGCGGATGTCGCTCAGGAACGTCCACGCCTTCGGCCGCGTGTTTTCGATCGAGGTCGACGGCTCCGGAGTGCGGGTCGTCAATTGACAAAGGAAACGGGGGGAACATGAACATCAAGAGAAGAGACTTCATCCGGGCCGGCGGCATGCTGGCCATCGCGGGCGGTGGTGCGGCGGCGGGCGCCGCCGAGGTTCCGGCCGTGGCCCCCGCGGGCGCGGTGCGCGTTTCGCAGGACGTGCCGGTGCTCGGCGACTACGACGTCTGTGTCGTGGGCGCGGGGCCGGGCGGTGTCGGCGCGGCGGTCGCCGCAGCGCGGGCAGGCAAGCGGACGATTCTCGTCGAGCACTACGGATACCCGGGCGGCGCCGGGACCAACTGCAATTCGCCGACTTTCTTCTTCGATCCTTACAAGGGTGTTCAGTATCTGCGCGGCATCGCGGACGAGTTCATCCGCCGCCTCGCGAAGCGCGGCGCGGCGTGGTTCCTGACGCACGACGAACGCTACCAGCCCGACTACAGCCGTCCTGTCGGCGACGGACCGATTCTCGACCGCGTGCGCTCGCGGATCGAGGATATGCGCGTCGCGTACCACGACTTTCTCGACGAGGCGGGCGTGGAGAAGCTTTTCTACACCCACCTGACCGGTGTTGTGCGCGACGGCGGGCGCATCACGGCGGCGATTGTCGACTGCCTGGAAGGCCCGCGCGCCATCCGTGCGAAGGTGTTTGTCGACGCGACGGGCGCGGCGCACCTCGTCCACCGCGCCGGCGGAAAGACGCGCCTCGCGCCGCCGGACAAGACGATGCACAAGTCGATCTGGGCGACGCTCTCGCCGGGGCCGCACGACACGCCAGAGGTCTACAAGGAGAACCAGCGCATCTACAACGACCTCTACCGCAACCACCGCGAGCGGCTGCCAGAAAACATCTGGACGGGTCTGGCGATAGGGCTGTGCAGCGGATATGTCAACGGCAACAGCTGCGACTCGCGCGACATGACGCGGATGGACGCCGAGATGCGGCGGCGGAACTTCGAGCTCCTCGCCTGCTACAAGCGCGAACTCAAGGGCTTCGAGGACGCCTACATTGAGACGGCGATCCACCAGATCGGCTCTCGTTCCGGCCGCCACATCGTCGGCCGGGCGACGGTGGACAAGCGGCTGGTGACGACGTCGGCCATGCCGGACGACCCGGTGATGCCGTTCGTCCGCCAGTGGGGCGAGCACGCGGCGAGCATGAAGCACGGTTTCGGCGGCGAGGTCCACGGAGAACTCGACGGACTCGGGGCCGTCCCCTACGGGGCGCTCGTGCCGGTCGATTTCTCGAACGTCCTTGCCTGCGGACTCTGCATCTCCGTTGAGGAGGACTACGTCAAGACCATCCGCATGATGCCGAACTGCATCGTTTCGGGCCAGGTCGCGGGTACGGCCGCGGCACTTGCGCTCGACGCGACCAAGGGCGACGTAGGGGCGGTTCCCTACGCCGAGCTCCGCCGCCGCCTCGAAGCCCAGAACCACTACTTCGCGTAGATTCTGCGCGAGGGATTGGATTTCGTCCGCACCGTAATCTCACTACGGCGAATGTGGTATAATACGCGCACAAGGGGATCGGGCGATGGTTCTAAGGCATAGAGATCGGGAACTGCTGCGGTTTGAATGGGTCGAGCCGCAGGGCGTTCGCGTCGTCTCCGTAAACGAGGCGGAGCGCAGGTTCCTCCCGCTTGAAATGCACGGCGTCGCGAACGACGAGACGCTCTGGACCTGGCTCACGCGGCGCACGGTGCCGAAACACCGTCACTACATCCAGATGATGCTTGGCAATCTCGGCATCATGCAGAAGGATACCCGCGCCATAATCGAGATGTGCAAGGGTCTTTCGCTAAATGATGTCTACTGGGTTGTTCCCGACGGCTTTTCCGGAGCATGGAAGGACTTCAACCTTTACGATAATCCATTCTCCAAGACGCTTGCAGTGATGGCGTTTACCGGTGGCTTCCGCGGTGAGTTCAATCCTGCGAGGGAAGAGACCACGTCCCCAGAGTTCACGACGAACGGAATGCTCGCCAAGTGCTGGCGCAGACGCGACGAGGGTGTGTTCCTGTTCAAAGGTGGAACAGAAGGTGCTGCCAATGCCGGCTTTGAGCCGTATTCCGAATTCTACGCCTCGCAGATCGCCGAGGCAATGGGGCTCGACCATGTTGCATACGGGCTGGAGAAATTCAAAGGCCGTCTTTGCTCCACTTGTCCGCTTTTCACCAGCGACAGGTACGGCTATGTGCCGGCGGGACGTGTCGTGTCGCGCGACGAGGCTCTTGCCGACCCTCGGTTTGCGGATATCTTCTTCTTTGATGCCGTAATTTTCAACACTGACCGGCATATGGGCAACTTTGGCTATCTCGTTGACAATGATACAAACGAGATTGTCGGAGCCGCACCCATATTCGACAACGGCTACGGACTTTTCTCGCTTGCAATGTTTTGCCCGGGCCAGAGGCATGACGAGTTCAATGACTTACGCAAGTTTGTCAACCGCGTAGCTCCTGCCTTGTATGACAAGTGGCTGGGGTTCCCAGGCGGCATAAATGCAGGGATGCGTGCGTGCCTTGAGCGTCTAAGGGGATTTCGGTTTAAACATCACAAGTATTACAATCTGCCAGTTGATCGTCTACATGCAATTGAAGATTTCTTGCAGAAACGAGCCTCTGAAATTCTTGAATTTGGCGATCGTTCAGATGATTTGCTAAAGATAGAGGCTGTTTCTGACAGTGTAAATCATGTTGCCGACGGGTCGCTTGCATTGCAAATCAAGTCTAATCTAAGGGCAGATCCTTTTATGACGTATGTAGAGCTTGCAGAGCTTCTGCAAGTATCCGAAAGCAGCATTGCCCGCAAGATGAAGGACCTTCAGTCGGCGGGCGAAATCCGCCGCGTCGGCGCCGACAAGAACGGCCACTGGGAGGTCGTAGGATGAAATGAACGGATCAACAAGGAGAATAATATGAAGAAGATTGTAATGGTGACAGCTGCATTCGCCACGCTTGCCGCGGCGAATGTGATTCGTGCGGAGGAGCCAACGAAATCGGAGGATGCTCCGCAGAAAACGGAAACCTCCGCGGAGAAGCCGGAGGATGCTGAAATCACCGCGCTTCGTGCGAAGGTTGCGGCGCGAGCGAAGGCCGACGTTGACGAGTACGGACGCGACGGCGTGCGCGCCATCGAGATGGCGTACCGCGCATATTCCAGAAGCAAGGACGTGGACAACGAATATCTTAGGACGCTGATAGAGAAGTATCCGAAGGCCAACCGCACTGGCTGCGCCGTGATGTATGCTGGACAGCGCGCGCAGGGATCGGACGACGGCAAGTGGTTCCGCCTCGCTATGGAGAAGTATGCCGACTGCATGTACGGTGACGGTGTGCAGGTCGGGGCCTATGCAAGGCTGTATCTTGCCGGCTATCTTGAGTCCAAGGGCAAGAAGGACGAGGCGAAGAAGCTCCGCGACGAGATACTGAAGTTCTATCCCGATGCCCGCACGCACCGCGGCCGCAAAATGTCCGAATTTCTCGATTCCGGCAAGTAGCCTCCGCGGCGCATCTGCCGCGGATTTGGTATAATGTCAGGCATGAAGGGCGACGAAGAAAGAAACGAAGCCGACACGCGGTGCGAAGCGGCGCGCGGCGTATGGTTCGAAGGACGCGAAAGCCGGCGTACCTATCTCATCAAGACATTGGTCTATATTGGCTCGACTTTGCTGCTGGCCCTGGGGGGCTTGCTGATCGGCGGCAGGAGGGACGGCGGCCGCGTTCGTCTTGGCACAGAGTCTCCGGTCGAGATGGTTTATGGTTTGCTGTTCTTCTGCTATTGCCTCGGCGTGACGCTTTGCTTTTATATCCCATCGCTCACTCGGCGCCTCCATGATTTCTGGCGAAGCGGCTGGTGGGTGGTGCTGTACTGTATCGTGCAGAACATTCTGCGCGGCATTCCGTTTGTCAGGGTGGTCAGCTGGCTGTTTGAACTTGCGGGTTTCCTGCTTCCTGTACTGATGCCAGGTTCAAAGGGGGAGAACGCCTATGGTCCGCCGCCTAAGGGCGTGGACTTGTCGTGGGTGCGGAAGTGGTCGTGGGTGTATGTTGTCCCTGTCGTTCTTCTTGGTGCGGCGTTTACGTGGAAGTGCCTGTGTCCGCCGAAGCCTCAAGCGGATGACATAGGGGAAAACGTATGCGAAAGAGTGCTTTCGTCAGAGGAAATGGAACACTGGTTTGACAGACTCGCCGTCACGAATGATGGAGACTATGGCAGGGATGGTTTCGTGAAGTTTCGCGAATATGCGCGCGGCAACAGCCTCTCGCTGACCAATCTGACTGTCGAGGCTCTCTTCTCGCTTGGCGGGGGCATGTCCGAACTTTGGTGCCGTCACGTTCGCGACGGCAAGAACGGCCACTGGGAAGTAGTCGAACAATCGCAGAATGTGGTATAATATTCACCAATAAAGAAAACCTAAAAGGAGTTTGAAATGATAGTCAGGTCACTTGCGGCATTGTTGATAATGTTTGCTGTCGGTTGCGCGTCGGAGAAGGCGTTGAATCGCGGCAGCGCCAGTTCCGTGAGGGTTTCGGCGGTCGTGTTCGACAAGGCGGTTTACAATGCCGCATCTCAGGCGGAGCTGATTGAGAAGTTCCGCAGTCATGATGTCGAGCCGCTCTGGTCTCATATCCTCACGCCCGGCGGCGGAGCGATATCTAATAGGCGAGAAGCTCGTGTTTTCTCAGGATATGAATATGTGCCGAATAGGTCTATCTTGAGGGATCCCCGTGAGGTTATATCAGGTGATCATCCTGTAAAACAAAAGAAATTCACATTAAGGGATGTTGGCGAAAGGATAGAAATAGGCGAAAGCAAAGGCGATGTGCTGGGCGTGGAATGCGAGTTCTCATTCGTGGAAGAGTCCAAATCTGATAATGATTTTGACATTGTCCATAGCGGCAAGGTGATCGGGACCGTTCCGGTTGGCGCAGGCGACAGCGTGATCGGCAGCGTGCGGGCAGACGCTTCAGGATCGAAAATCATCGTCATCATCATTAGTCAGTGAAGTCGCGTTATTGGATGGATTTCCGGCGTGTGATCCGCGCGCGGTCAAGCCTTGCGGAAGACGGCAACATCTTTTTGAAGTTGCAGATGAAGGCGAGCGGTGAGACTGTTGACCTGAATCCTTGTATCAAAGCGAACAGCAAATGATACAAAGCACTGCGCGGCGCATCCGCCGCGGAATGTGGTATAATGTTGGCATGAAGGGCGACGAAAGAAAACGAAGGGTGCGTCAATGAAATACATGATGATTGCATGTGTCGCTTCTTTGGCGATTCTTGGCTGCGGCGCGGAGGAGACGGTGCGGCCTGAGAAATGGGCGGTGCCGATGGCATGCGCCGGCGTTCCCAATCTGCACAAGGTCTCGGACAGGCTCTACCGCAGCGCACAGCCGACCGCGGAGGGAATGACGAATCTCGTTGCGCTTGGCATAAAGACTGTCGTGAATCTTCGCGACAACCATTCCGATTCGGACGAGATCGGCGACCTCCCGCTCAAGGCGCGTCGAATCGAGATATTCACCGCCAACATGAAGGACAAATACGTCGACGAGTTCCTTTCCATCGTCGACGACACGAATGCCGTGCCTGTCCTGGTGCATTGCCAGCACGGGGCGGACCGCACGGGCACGGTGTGCGCGATGTACCGCATACTGCGACAGGGCTGGACAGTCGATGGCGCGATAGACGAGATGAAGACCGGCGGATTCGGCTACCACTCAGTCTGGGGCAACCTCCCGCGCTTCATCCGAAAGTCCGCGGAAAAGCGCGCCAAGGCGAATGCGGACGGCGGTCAGTGAACCCGCTTTCAATGCAGCGGCGCATCCGCCGCGGATTTGGTATAATGTGCGGCAGTGAGCCGGGGGGGGGGGTCAACTTCAGGAAAAGGAGCGGACAATGCCAGACTGCAATGAGGAAGATATCGCGATTCTGCGTGACGGAGTCTTCGTCCACGAGGCGGAGGCGATTTGCCGCAGGCTCGAAAAGGCCGGGATTCAATTCGGCGTCCGTCAGATCTCGCAGGAAGATGCGGGCATAGTTGATCCGCTTTACTGTATATGCTTGGATGAATGTTACTGGACTCCGCGGCAGTTTTCGCGGCTGATTGCGCGGCGGGTTACAGGTCGCTTTTGCGGTATTCGCGCATCGAGACGCCGAAGCGCTTCTTGAAGAGCGTCTTCGGCGGCGCCGGATTCTTCCAGCCGCAGGCGGCGGTGATTTCCGAAATCGGATCCCTGGTCTGGCGCAGGCGGCGCTTGACCTCGTCGAGACGGATGCGCAGCATCGCCTCGTAGACGCTCTCGCCCTGAAGTTCGCCGAAGCGCATCTCGAGGAGCGAGCGCGAGACCTTGAACCGCCGCGCCACGTCTTCGACCCCGATTCCCTTCACCGCATCCCGCGCAATGTACGCGAGGACCTTCTGGACGAGCTTACCCGCCTCCGACTGCGCAACCGTCGATTGCCGGTGGATTATGGCGCGGATGCCGACTTTCCGCAGCCGTCTTTCGGCGGGAATCGAGCCGCCCGACATCATCTTTTCCAAAAGCTCCGCCGCGAGGCGTCCCTCTTCCACGAAATCCGGATAGACGCTTGAAAGCCGCGGCTCGGCGTTCTCGCAGAGAATCGGGTCGTTGTTTACGCCGAGGATGCCGACTTCCGCCGGAACCTTTATTCCGGCGCCGCGGCAGATGTCGAGGATCTCGAACGCCCGGTCGTCGCAGGCGGCGAGGATTCCGCAGGGTTTCGGGAGATTCTTCAGCCATTTCAGGTTCGCCGCCTTGTCCTCGACCTTGTCCCGGTAATGCGCGATGTCCATCATGCGTCCGACGAACCCTGCCTTTTCGAGCGCGTCGCGGAAGGCGATGCCGCGTTCGCGGCTCCAGTCGTCGTCCGTCCGGTAGCCGGCGTAGCCGTAGCTTTTGTAGACGCCCTGCTTGAGAAGGGCGTTGGCCGCCTCGCGCCCGACAGTCTGCGAATCGCTCTTTACGAATGCGATGTTTTTTGTTCTTCTCTCGATGTCGCCGCCGGAGACGTTCATCACGACAGTGGGGATGTCCGTCGCGGCGAGAACGCCGAGCGCGTCGTCGGTTCCGGGAATCCCCACGATGAAGCCGTCGGTGCCGCGCGAGAGCTCGTGCTCCACGACATCCGCCGTGAACTCGTGCTTGGTGCGGTAGATGATGAGCTGCCAGCGCCTGCCTTCGCTCAGGAAGTTGAAGATGCCGTTCAGCTTGTCCTGTCCGGCGATGCCGGCCATCCTGAGCGCGACGACAACCCGCCGCGGCGCGCCGGCCGGGGAGCAGTCTCGAGATTTGCGGTTTGAAGACATATGAGGCAATATGCAACGCTGCAGATTAAGAGATTACGGCTTTAGGGCGCCCACGGGGCAGACGATCACGCCGTCTTCTTCGCGGCGATATGCCCAGTCGCCCACAGCCGTCAGAACCATCTTGAAAGACGGTGGCCGCATCTTTTCTGGATTCAGAATTTTTGCGAGTTTGTTCAATGTCGCCGCTCCTTCCTCAATCAAATCATCTCCTCCAAGTTTGATCTCTATCAGGCCATACCGCCCGTTTCTCGCATGAATGACGATGTCGCACTCAAGCCCGTTGCGATCGAGGTAGTGGTGTATGCCTCCGAAATGGGCCTCTGCGTATGCTTGGATATCGCGCACTGCGAGTGTTTCAAAGAAATATCCGAAGGACCGGAGGTCGCCCATCAAGTCCCCAGGCCCAAGCCCAAGGGCGGCAGTGGCGATTGACGGATCGATAAAGTAGCGCGTGTCCGATGTGCGTACTGCCGATTTCGTGCGCAGACTCGGACTCCACGCCTTTATATCGTCCACAACGAATATCTTCCGCAGCGCCTTCAGGTATGAATCGATCGTGTCCTCGCCGAGGCCATTCGCCTCGTGTTCGGACAGGTCTCTGCGGATGACGGACAGGTTCGATTGTGTTCCCTGCAGGCGGGCGTAAGAGCGCATCAGGCGCATGACGCGCTCGGGATCGCGTGGGACATGATCGACACGCGTGATGTCGGCGTTGACCACGGCTTCGTAATAGTCGAATGCGCGGTCGAGTGCGATTTCGCCTCCCTGGTTGACGGCCTGCGGCCATCCTCCGCGGCACACGAGGTAGGCAATGTCGTCGAGGCTATGTCGCTGGCTTTCCGCTGCTTCGAATGCCGCGCCATCGAGGAGTGCTCCAATTGAAATGCCACCGGAGGATTCTCCGGATTCCCAGAGGGACATCGGTCGCATTTTCATGCTGGCGATCCGCCCTGTTCCGGAATGAACGATTTTGTCTGTTTCGGGGGGGACGGACGATCCTGTCAGAATGTACTGACCTGCATCCTGCGCTTCATCGACTTTTGCGCGAATGGCGTCCCAGAACTTCGGAGCTTCCTGCCATTCGTCGATCAGTCGCGGCGTTTCGCCTTTCAAAAGCGACGAGATATTCAGTTTTGCCATGTGAATGTTCTGGTCGTGCGTGTCCGGATCGGCCATGTAAAGGACGCTTTTAGCATGACGGATGCAAGTGGTTGTTTTGCCACACCATTTGGGACCCCGCACCAGGACGGCACCGGACCCCGATAGCCGTCTTTCAAGGATGGAATCTGCAATTCTTTGCCTGTAATTGTTCATAATCGCGCATATTATAACATGTTGTTCGTAGGATAGTCAATAGCCAATCGGCAGTTTGACGCGTTTTGAGTCGGCAGTTTGACGCATTTTGAGTCGGCAGTTTGACTCTAACACTTGATTGTTATTCACATGCAGTCGGCGCGACTGCATTCCGTGCAACGGTATGTCTTGCGTCGCCCTTATATATTCTTTGGCGGAAAGGTGATATAATTTTGGTGGAAAAGACATTCCACCGCCTGAGAATTTTTGTTATACTTCGCACTGAAAGTCAGGCATAGGACAACTGAAAGGAGAACCCGTTCGTGAAAGTCAGTCAAAAAGGCATCTTCTTTAACGGTGCTTGCCGCATCGCCGCCGCGCTTGCCGCGTTCGCGTGCGCCGCGTCCGTCTGCGCGGCGGGGACGCTGCCCGCGGGCTTTGCCGTTTACGTGCACTGACGCGGGTGGCATTGTGAAGGCGTGAAGTCCGATTGCCAGTTTTCCGTCCGCTACCTCCTCGCGATCGCGGGGCTGGGCGGGCTGCTGTACGGCGTCGACTTCGGCGTGATTGCCGCGGCCGAGCCGTATCTGAAGGCGATGGGCGTCTATTCCGATGCGCAGATCAGCCATGTCGTCGGCGCCGTGCTTCTGGGCGGGCTTTTCTCGTCGATTACTGCCGGCTGGCTCTGCGACTTTTTCGGCCGCAAGAGGATGATTGTCGCGGCGGCGGCGATGTTCCTGGTGGCGATTCCGGTTGTAATCCTGTCGCTTTCGTCTTATCCGGCCCTCTACGCCGGTCGCGTCCTACAGGGCATGAGCGCCGGCTACATGGCCGTCGTCATGCCGATGTACCTTACCGAAACCCTGCCGCCGGAGATCCGCGGGCGCGGCACCGGCGTGTTCCAGTTCTGCCTTGCGCTCGGGCTGGTCGTAGCCGCCGGCGCCGGGTGCCTCGTCGCTTCCTGGTACGGCGCGTCCGACACCGCCGACGCGGGCGGGCGCGCGGCGGCGTGGGGCGCGAATTTCTGGTGGACGATGCTACCGGTGGCGGTGTTGTTCCTGGGCGGTCTGCGGCTCCCGGAAAGCCCGGTATGGCTTTCTCGTGGTTCGCGATTCGTGGTTCGTGACTCGTGTGATGCCACCGCGAACCACGAGCCACGAACCTCGCTTCTCCAGCGCCGCTACGTGCTGCCGTTCCTGCTGGCGTGTCTGGTGCTGACCTTCAACAAGACGACGGGCATGAGCTCGTTCACGAGCTATCTGGTGACGATCCTCCACAGCGCCGGCTTCGAGGGCATCTTCGCGAACTGGGGCCAGCTCGCGGTGAAGCTCACGAACATGCTCGTCACCATTGCCGCCGCGGCGCTCGTGGACCGCCGCGGGCGCACCTGGCTCCTCAAGGTCGGCACTGGCGGCATGACGCTCGGACTCGCCGCCATCGGCTGCGTGTTCCTCGCCATCGAGCGCTTCGGCGTGGAGGCGAACAACTTCACCGGGCTCGTCACGCTCTTCGCGTTCTTCTTCATGCAGGTATTCTATGCGCTGGGCCCAGGTCTCTGCGTGTGGCTGGTCCTTTCCGAGCTGATGCCCACGCGCATCCGCGCGAACGGGATGGCGATCGCGCTGTTCATGAACCAGCTCGTCGCATGGGGCCTTGCCTCCTGGTTCCGTCCCTGGGTCGCGGCGTGGGGATGGTCCTCGATGTTCTTCTTCTTCGCCGCGAACGGGGTAGGCTACTTCGTCGTCTCGCTCTTCATCCCCGAGACAAAGGGCAAGAGCCTGAAGGAGCTGGAAACGCTTTTTGAAAGGAAAAGGAAATGATAACTCAAACATCAATTAGCTACTACGGGCTCAACTACGTAGAACACGCCGAGGCGGACTTCAAGGAGATGAAGGCTCACGGCGTCACCCAGGTAATTCTCGCCGTGACGGAATTCGACTTCGACTTCTGGCGGCCGAACATCCCCGCCATCGTCGACAAGGCGCACGAGCTGGGGCTCAGGGTCCTGATCGACCCGTGGGGCAACGGCAAGTACTTCGGCGGCGAGCAGGTCTCGAAGTTCCTGCAGGACAACGTCGAGAACCGGCAGGTCAGCGCGCTCACGGGCGAGAAGCTCCCCTATGCGTGCTTCAACACCAACAGCTACCGCGACTACTTCAAGAACTTCTGCACGACGCTCGCCCGCGAAGCGAAGCCGGACGGCTTCTTCTGGGACGAGCCGCACTACGCGTTCCCGAAGGGCATCGCCTCCATCACCGGCGGAGTCGCTGACGACTGGACGTGCTACTGTCCCGTCTGCCGCAAGCGATTCGAGGACTACTACGGCTATCCGATGCCAAAGTATATGACGAACGACGTCAAGCAGTTCCGCTGGCGCGAGGCGCTGGTCGTACTGTCCGACACATCGAAGGCGCTCAAGGAGATCGACCCGAAGCTCGAGATCACCTGCTGTGTCCACGCGACGCAGAACGGCTACTACGTCAGCGAGTACCGTGGCTACGACAACTGGGACATGGTGGGGGCCTGTCCGTACTTCGACGTCTTCTCGACGACGATCATCAACTGGGCGCTCCCAGAGGACTTCTTCCGCGACATCACCGAGCGCACCGTCGCCATCGCGAAGAAGTACGGCAAGCAGTCCGAGCGCTGGTTCATGGGCTACTACAAGCAGCCCAAGGACTGGGCGCAGGTCGCGAAGTGGGTGGACATTGCGCGCGACGCCGGGGTGGACCGCATCGCCGCGTGGACCTACCGCGGCGGCTACGGCACGGTCGTCGGCGCGCCGGACGCGCTCAAGCTCTGGGACACCATCGGCGAGAACTACAGACGGGTGCTCGGAGCGAAATAGTCTCGTCCAATGTCTAACGTCCAACGTCAACAATAGAAAGGAAGACAGCTATGCTAAACGACTTTGGCTACATCGACAAGGCGATCGCCAACATCAAGGAGGTCGCAGAGAAGCAGGAGGCCAACATCAAGGCCGCCGCGAAGCTGATGGCGGACGCCATCGCCGCCGACAAGCTCATCAACGTCTACGCGGGCGGTGGGCACACCACGCTCGCGATGGGCGAGATGTTCTTCCGCGCCGGCGGGCTCGCCAACATCAACCCGATGATGGAGACGGCGCTATCCGTCTTCAACCAGGCGCTAAAGTATCTCGCGCTGGAGCGCACCGTCAACTTCGGCGCGTCGATCGTCAAGTACTACGACGTCAAGGAAGGGGATGTCGTCATATTCTTCCACAACATCGGCATCAACCCCGCGACCATCGACGCGGCGGAGGAATGCAAGAAGCGCGGCTGCAAGATCATCGCCGTGGCGTCCTCCTACTGGCAGAACGAGATGCCGAAGGACCACTTCATCCGCCACCCGAACGGCAAGAACCTCTTCGACTACGCGGACGTCTGCATCGACGACTACAACCCCGTCGGCGACGCGGTGGTGACGGTTCCCGGAATGACGACGCCCATCGGACCGGTCTCGAACGTCGTCGACTTCACGATCGCGCATCTGCTTGAGATCGAGTGCTGCCGCCAGTGCGTGGAGCGCGGAATCGTGCCGCCGGTGTGGAACTCGGCCAATGCGCCCGGGGGCGACGAGAAGAACGCCGCCTACCTCGCGAAGTACAAACCCCTCGTGAAATGCCTGTAAGGCCGGCGTGAAGCGTCTTGCGTCATCGTTGGCGGCGGCTTTGCTGTCCTCGCTTTGCGGATATGCGGCGGATGTGTCCGTTGCACGGGCGGAGTTTTCGAAGTATTGTCAGGCGGTGACCGGCAAGGCCGCGCCGCCGGACGCCGTGAAGTTTGAGATCGATCCGTCCATCTCGAAATCGGGTTGCGACGCGTACGCGATTGTGTCCCAAGACGCGGGCGTGAAGATCACGGGTTCGAATGTGCGGAGCGTTCTCTACGGTGTGTACGACCTTCTGGAGCGGCGCGCGGGGTGCCGCTGGTTCTGGGACGGCGATATTGTGCCGAAGCGCGAGGCGATCGACCTCTCCGGGCTGGACATCCACGAAGAGGCGCGGTTCGAGTATCGCGGTCTGCGCTATTTTGCGCATCGCGGCCTTACGCGCTTCCAGGCGGAGCACTGGGGGTTTGAGGACTGGAAGAAGGAGATCGACTGGATGCTGAAGCGGCGGCTGAACGTGTTCATGCTCCGCATCGGACAGGACGACCTCTTCCAGCGCGCCTTCCCGGACGTCTGCTCATATCCCGATCCGTCCAGGCCTCTCCCAGGTGCGGGCGAAGGCTATGACAACCGGTCGCTCTTCTGGAGCCTGCAGTTCCGTGGCGAACTGCGACGGCGCATCCAGGCATATGCGTTCGAGCGAGGCCTGATGGCGCCAGAGGACTTCGGCACGATGACACACTGGTATTCGCGGACGCCGGAGGACTTCCTCGAAAAGAAGAATCCGCCGTTCCTGCCGCAGGCGACACGCGACTATTCGGAGAAAAACGGTCTCGTCTGGGATGTCCGCGACGGCAAATGGGCCGACGAGTACTGGAAGCTGACCAGGACCGCGGTGGATGCGTACGGAAAGGGCGCGCCGCGGCGACTTCTGCACACGATCGGCCTCGGCGAACGCCGTTGCTACACGAACCGCCAGGACAACTTCAACCTCAAGACAGAGGTGCTGGAGAAGTTCCTCTCCCGCGCGCACCGCGACTATCCCGACGCCAAGGTGTTGCTTGCAGGATGGGACTTCTACTTCACGTGGTTCCCAGACGAGGTGAAGGCGCTCGTCGGGCGGCTTGACCCCAAGCGCGACATCATCTGGGACTATGAAGGCGACGCCACGCGGGATTGGCGCAAGGAGATGCAGGGGCTCGACAACAACTTCACCAAGTGGGGCGTCGTCGGGAAGTTTCCATACACATACTCCATCTTCCTCGCGTACGAATCGGCGCTCGACGTGCGCGCGAACTATCCGCTCATCGAAGAACGGCAGCGGATCGTCCAGAGCGATCCTGCCTGCGTCGGATACATCTTCTGGCCGGAGTCGAGCCACACCGACACTCTATGTCTCAGGTACTTCACCGCAAACGCCTGGTCGAAGGATCCGGTGCCGCACGAAAAGGTGCTGGACGAGTTCTGCGCAAGCCGATACGGCGCCATTGCCGGACGCATGAAAGCGATTTGGGAGAAAGTGTTGCCTGCGTCGATGCTTCGCGACTGGGACGCGAACTATGGAAGGCTTGCCACGGGACGTATCGAACTCATGCTGCAGCATGACGACAAGGTGATTGCCGCATGGCAGAGCCCGGTTGAGGCGGCTCAGACCGCGTTTGCGGATCTTGCTGAAATTCCATGCGCCGGCGAGTTCCTCCGGCGCGACACGATCGACATAGCCCGCATGGTGCTTGACCGGCTGATTACGCTGCGCTTGCACGAGCTGGGCCGGGACGTCGCGGCTTGGCGCAATGGCGGACAGGGAGATGGCCTGGCCTTGCGCGCCAAGCGCCTTGCCGCGCTCTGCGGCAGGATGGCCGACCTTCTGGAGTTGCATACGGACTATTCGCTCTGGGAGTCGTATCTCCGCCTTGATGCAGTGGAGAAGGTGCGCAATCCCGACTTCCCGAAGACGCTCTTCGACAACGCATCCTGCTCTTACTGCCGCAGCCACCAGTATGAGCTGGCGCGACACTGGTATGCGCCACGCATGGCGAAGATGGCGGATCGCCTTGCGAAGGCTGTGGCCGGCGGCGACCGCAAGGCCGTGCTGTTCGACGACCCTGAGGCGGAACGCCGCGCGCTCATGGAGCGTCCGCTGGAGTCGCTCAAGCCTGTGCAGCCGCGCACCGAGGAGCGCCATCGGGCGGTTATGCGCGCTTGCGCTCTTGAAACCGGGAAGAAGACTTCTGAGGAGTAAATAAGAAAATGAACATAAAACTAATGAACAAGGGACTCGACTTCCTGCGCGGGAAGTATGGAGCAGGGAAGGGCGGAATCGTCCTTAAGGGCGGTCACTGCTTTGTCGGCTCGACGCCGCTTCTGCCTGGGCGCATGGAGCGCAAGATCGTGGAGCTAAAGAAGATGACCGAGAATGGGACGCTCGAGGGCGTCTCGACCCTGCGTTTCGCGAGCTTTGCGCCGAAGGGCGCGGACATCGAGGCCATGCTCGCGAAGGAGCTCGACCTCGCTGCATATCTCGGCGCATCGGATGTCGTCCGCGTGATGGCGGTTGCGAGCGGGAACGCGGTCAACGTGCTCGCCAAGCTCGCCAACGACGTAAACGTGTCGGTCGAGATCGGCGCGGGGCTACCGAAAGGCGCGACTGGATACGACCGCCACGAGATCATCGCCAAGCGCGGCGTCGCCTGCGACCAGACGGTCGACACCCACACCAAGCACGAGTCGATCCGCTGCTGGGGCACGGACGGCGTAGCTGAGTTTACGGATGTGGATACGGAGCTCTTCGGGCTGAGCTACGACGAGATCTGGAACGTCCGTGCGGCATTCGCGCTCCTGCAGCAGCGCGCCGACGCGAAGGTCTGGAAGGCCGCCTGGACGAAGGCGACGAAGGCCGCGAAGCTCGCGTTCGCCGCGGACAAGTCCAAGGCCGCGAAGACGATTGCCATCAAGAAGGGACTCGACACAAACCAGTCGATAAAGGTTGCTGAAGTACGGTGACCACCAAACCATCCGCCTTCGCTAAAGCTACGGCGAACAAGCCCAACCACCTAACCACCCAACTACCTAACCATTTATGAAACCAGTAAAGATCGCGATGATGGGCATGACCCACGGCCATACCCGCAAGTACTACCAGACGCTTCTCGACAACCAGAAGCTCGACTGGGTCGCCTCCTGCGCCCAGGACGCCGCCGCGAAGAAGACCTATGAGCTCTACCGGACCGGCGTACCATGCTATCTCGACCCGGAGGAGATGTACCGGAAGCACCCCGACATCGAAGCCGTCGTGATCGCGAGTGCGAACGACCGGCACTTCGAGCAGATGAAGTGGTGCGCCGAGAAGGGCATCCACATCCTCTCGATGAAGATCCCCACCTTCGACATGAAGGAATACGACGAGATGATCGCCATGTGCGACAAGGCGGGGATTGTCTGCCAGATCGAGCTGGAGATGCACTACAACTCCGTCGTGCGCCGCCTGGAGAAGCTTGTTAAGGACGGCGCCATCGGGAAGATAAGATCCGTCCAGGCGACGAACATCACGCTCTCGCCGGTCTGGGCGTTTCCGTGGCAGGGCGACCCCAAGGCGAGCTTCGGGTCCGTCGTGCCGCTGAAGAAGGGAGACCCGCGCTTCCGCGGCGGCGCCTTGTGCGACCATCCGCACATCTTCGACTTGATCCGCCACCTGACCGGCTCCTCGTTCGACTACATCTACGCGGAGGTCGCGCCGAACCTGCGCGATGGACTCAAGGTCGAGGATATGCTCATGGCCGTCGGCAAGATGAAGGACGGGACGGCGTTCCTCTTCGACCCGAGCTGGTCGCGGCTCGAGGAGAAGCTGAAGGTTCCGGGTCCGGGCTGGGAGCGTTTCCCGAAGCGCATGGAGGTGAACCTCACGATTACCGGCGACAAGGGGATGATCTCATGCGACTGCTTCGGCCCGAACGTCTACCACAACGGCGCGCCGAACGACCGCTACACCGTCCAGTATACCTACTTCGACGAATGGATCGGGCTTATCGACGAGTTCGTCGCCTGCATCCGCGAACACAAGACGCCGCTCATCAACCTGAAGTGGCACAAGGAGACCATCCAGGCCATGCTCGGCTGCTACGAGTCCATCCAGACCGGCAAGATCGCCAAGGTTTCGTAACAATAGAGAAATTGAGGGGACTGTCCCCAAGAAATTGAGGGGACTGTCCCCAAAAATTATGCAGAATATGAATATTCATAAGCCTGCTATTGCAAAATCCGCATAAATATGGTATATTATGCATCATGAACGACATACCAGACGAATTGAGGAGGACGGCGCGATCGCTCGTTTTTGAGCGCGAGCGGCTGGGGCTTTCGCAGAAGCAGGTCGCCCAGCGCATGGGCGTATCGCAGTCGAAGGTCTGCCGGCTTGAGAGCTCGGCGGACGCGAATCTCGTATACGGCGACGTCGCCGCGTACGCGAAGGCGCTGGGGCTCAATGTGACACTGTTCTACGACGACATCGAGGCGCAGCCGGAGATCCGAGCGCAGATCTACGCCGAGCACATCGCCGACATGCTGGAGAAGCTCAGGAAGGTGCTGCCGAAGGGAATTGGCTACGAGGATGAGATTGCGCACTTCTCCGGCAACGTCCTCCTGCCGCTGATCCGCAACGGGAGGCCGCGTTGAGCGCTTTTATTCCAGGATCGTCTTTCGGCGACTACCGGGTGGTGCGGAAGCTGGGCGCGGGGGCGTCCGGCGAGGTTTGGCTGCTGGAGTCGGGCCGGAGCGGACTCAAGACGGCGGCGAAGATCCTCGCGCCGGAGCTGGCCCAGGTCCACGAGCACCGCATCCGCTTTGTGCGCGAGGCGGCGACGGCGATGGAGATCCGCCATCCCAACCTGGTGCGGGTCTACGACGTCGGCGAGGACCCGGAGACGGAGCTTTGCTATATGCTGATGGAGTACGTGAGCGGCGGCACGCTGGCGGAGCGGATTGCGCGCGAGGGCGCGCTGCCGGTGGCGGAGGCGCTTCGGATCGTCCGCGCGCTTGCCTCGCTTGTAGAGGTGGTCTCGTCCCGTGGAATCGTCCACCGCGACATCAAGCCGGGCAACATC
>JAFQYM010000098.1 GCA_017406465.1 Kiritimatiellia bacterium
AAGTCCCTCCCCGGGGAGGGTAGGGGACAGGAGGAATTGCTACCTCAACCAATCTGCTATCCAACATCTGCCTTTGACAACCTAAACAAAATTTAAAATTGCGTTCACTCTGGCAAAGCACCCGCCCGCTGAGCCGCCCTTGTGCCTGCTTCTGAAATATGCTATAATTGTCGCGTTTCGGGAAAGGAATACCAGGCCTTGGATCTTTGCCTGAACTCTGAGAAAGGAAAACGAGAAGGATCGGCATGAAGGAATGCGGTTCAGATGGCTGGACGACGGTCATCCGTCCAAGCGGGAGCCTGTTCGCGGTAAACCTCGCCGAGATATGGCGGTATCGAGACCTCTGCGCGATGTTCATCAAGCGCGACATCGTGACGATGTACAAGCAGACCGTCTTGGGTCCGCTTTGGTTCTTCATCCAGCCGGTGATGACGACTGCGATGTACATGGTTGTGTTCGGCAGGATCGCGAAGATCCCTACCGACGGAGTGCCGCCTCCGCTTTTCTACCTCGCCGGCATCTGCCTTTGGCAGTATTTCGCAAGCTGCCTCACGAAGACGAGCAGCACGTTCGTGGCGAACGCGTCCATATTCGGGAAGGTGTACTTCCCGCGGCTGGTGGTGCCGGTCGCGACCGTGACCAGCCACCTCATAAAGATGGCAATCCAGTTTCTTCTTCTGGTGGTCGCCTATCTCTACTTCGTCTTCTTCAATGAGGCGCAGGTGCGCCCCACCGTATATGTGCTTTTCCTGCCGGTGCTGGTCGCCATGGTGTCTGGGCTCTCGCTCGGGTTCGGCATCCTCTTCAGCTCCATGACCACGAAGTACAGGGACTTGAGGATGATGCTGTCGTTCATGGTCCAGCTCTGGATGTACGCCACTCCCGTGATCTACCCCATGGGCATGATAAAGGGCGACCACCTGCGCTTCGTGATGCAGCTGAATCCGCTCACCGGCATTTTCGAGGCCTTCAAGTACGGACTTTTGGGGGCAGGAACGTTCTCGTGGGGCATGTTGGCGTACTCGGCATGTTTCACCGTTGTTCTCGTCATGCTGGGCGTTGTGGTGTTCAACAGGGTCCAGAGGTCGTTCATCGACACGGTGTGAGGAGGGCGCGCGGCAATGACGGCAATAGAATTCGACAACATATCGAAGCAGTATCGGCTGGGCCTCATCTCGACGGGGACGCTCTCTCACGACCTGAACCGCCTCTGGCAGACGAAAGTCCTGCACCGCGAGGACCCTTATCTCAAGGTCGGCGAGGCGAACGATCGGTCCTCGGCCGGCAGCAGCGACTACGTGTGGGCGCTGAGGGACATCGACTTCAAGGTGGAGGAAGGCGATGTGATCGGCATCATCGGGCGCAACGGCGCGGGGAAGTCGACGCTGCTGAAGATACTTTCGCGCGTGACGTCGCCCACGACAGGCGTCATCCGCGCGCGCGGGCGCATCGCGTCGCTCCTCGAGGTGGGCACAGGCTTCCATCCCGAGATGACGGGGCGCGAGAACATCTACATGAACGGCTGCATCATGGGCATGCGCAAGGCGGAGATCGACCGCAAGCTCGACGAGATAGTGGATTTCAGCGGGTGCGAGCGCTACCTGGACACCCCGGTCAAGCGCTACTCCTCGGGCATGACCGTTCGTTTGGGATTCGCGATAGCCGCGCATCTCGAGCCGGAGATCCTCGTGGTGGACGAGGTGCTGGCCGTAGGCGACGCCGAATTCCAGAAAAAGGCCGTGGGCAAGATGCAGGACGTGGCCAATACCAAGGGGCGGACGGTCCTCTTCGTCAGCCACAACATGGGCGCCGTCAGGAACCTGTGCAAAAGCGGCGTGCTGATGAATCAAGGAAGGATAGAGTTCGCCGGGACGGCGGAGGACGCAGTCGCCACGTATCTCTCGGCCGAAAAGACCGAACTCTGCCGGAAATGCGTCCTGACCCGGAAAGACCACATCCGGCGGGCGGACATTTCCCGGGAGTTCGAGATACTGGAGGCGGCCCTGTGCAACGACAGCCCGGTCATCGCCACGGACGAGCCGATCGAGATCGAGCTTCTCGTGAAGAACAACGGCAGCAGCCGCAGGGAGTTCCAGTGCACGGCCAGCGTCTTCGACTCCGCCGACGAACGCGTCCTCGAGTATTCGACCAGCTTGATCCCCGTCCCGCAAGGCAAGGACACGTTCAGGCTGAAGCTCAAGTTGCTGCGGCACGACCTCTTCAAGGGGTTCTACAAATTCAGGTTCGTGGTCGGGATAAGGGACTACACGACCAAGATAGTGTGCTACGACGCGACCAACGACCTCCTTGCGTTTGAGGTGCGCTACGCCGATTTCGCGACCAAGCGGGAGTTCGTGGAATGCGGGCGCTGGACCAGCGCGATTATCCACGGCGGCGACCTGGTTGAATGTCATTGCGAATGACGCCATGCGCCAATGGCAAGGCCAGTATGGACGGTAAGACCCTTTTGCCAGATCAGACGATGTACATTTGTGACTTCCGCAAATGCACAGGTTGTTGCGCCTGCCTCAATGCATGTGAGAGGGATGCCATTTCGATGGCGCCTGACGGCGAAGGGTTCCCCCGGCCCGCCATAGACATGGACAGGTGCGTTCGCTGTGGGAAGTGCGCCAAAGTCTGTCCGCAGAATACCCCTCCCGCAATCCCGAGCGAACAGAAGACGGCGTATGCTTGTTGGCACAAAGACGAAGCGATCCGGAACAAAAGCAGTTCTGGCGGCGCATTCACCGCAATAGCGGACGAAGTTCTTTCACGTGGCGGCATCGTCTACGGCGCCGCGTTTGACGCGTCGAATGTAGTCCGGCACGTACGGATAGAATCGTCCGCAGGGCTCTCTCGTCTCCGCCGTTCAAAATATGTGCAGAGCGATGTCGGCCAGGTCTTCCGGGAGATTCGCGGAGTCCTTGCGGAAAACAAACCCGTGCTTTTCAGCGGCACGCCATGCCAGGTGGATGGTCTATACGCTTTTCTCGGAAAACGGCGCGAGGGACTTCTCTATACGGTTGACCTCGCCTGCCACGGGGTCAATTCCCCAATGATTTTCGCCGACTACATGAAGTGGCTCGGCGAAAAGCAGGGCAGTCCCGTCCGCGAGCTTGAATTCCGCAATAAAGACCATGGCTGGCACCGGCACGAGGTCGTCGTCTCTTTTGCCGACGGCACGATCCTGCGGCAGCGGCCATACGGCAATGCCTATTACATCGGCTTCGCGAAGCACCTCTTCCTGCGTCCTTCATGTTTCCAATGCCGCTATGCGAACCTTGCGCATCCGGCCGACATAACGCTGGCGGACTTCTGGGGGTACAAGGGGTTTTCGGAAATCGACCGTGACGACGGCAGGGGCGTTTCGGCGGTCATCGTGAACACTTCGGTGGGTGCCAGCCTGTTTGAGGCTGCCGCGCGGCAAATGGAGGTGTTCCATCGGACTCCGAATGATATTGCGATGTACAATGTCGCGCTGCGTCTGCCGTCCGAGGCGTCTCCCGACCGCGCGGCGTTCTGGAAGGACTATGGACGCCTCTCGTTCTCCGACGCACTTGTTGAAAAATACCTTTCCGCCCGTCCGGACACCACGCCTCCAGACAGGAGGAAGCCGGCGGCGAAGTTGCGTTCAGTCAAAAAACTCGCCAAGCGCGCGCTGAAGGCTCTCTTTGGGGCGCGGCTCTGCCGGTTTGCGAAACGGATGGTCAAGGCAGGCCGCCGCCGGGTCAAGCGCGGGAAGAACAAGGTCGTCCGCTTTGTTCGGCTGCGCGTCGTGGATCGTCTGGAGCTGCTCTGGTTCATGAAAGCGCATCGCTGCGCCTTCGTCTTCGTGTCGCCCGGGCACACCAATCTCGGAGACAACGCACAGACGCTTTGCATCCGCGAGTTCCTGGAGAAGTGGTACCCCGGAAGGCGCGTGAGGTTCTTCACGAAAGATTACATTAGGGAAACCAACGGTTCCGTCTTGTCGTTTGTCAGGAAGCACTGTCGGAAGGACGCGTTGGTGTTTCTGCACAGCGGGTACAGGATGTCGGATATTTGGCCGACCTCGGATGAACTGCACCGACTGGTTGTCGAGACATTTAACGACCGCCGCGTCGTCTCCTTCCCGCAGACCATCTATTATACGAGCGAGACCGCAGGAGAGAAGACGAGGATTGCGTTCAACAACCATCCCGACAACGTGCTGATGTGCCGCGATGCGGTGTCCTACGAAATCGCCAAGGGCATGTTCCCGAAGTGCCGCCTGCTGCTGGTACCGGACATGGTGACTTCAATGATAGGCCGGTACCATTTCAACGAAAAACGCTCCGGCATCCTGGTCTGCAAGCGCAGCGACAGGGAGTCGAGCTGCTCGGGCGACGACTTTATGCGCATTGTCGCCGAGCTGTCGCGAATCGACGCGGTGACGATCTCCGACACGTATGCCAAGGACTCCTGGAAGGCGATGCACCGGGACCTGAAGGGATATCTGGAGAACGTCTGGCGGGAGTTCGCGAAGTACCGCCTTGTCGTCACCGACAGGTACCACGGCACGATCTTCTCGCTCATAGCCGAGACGCCGGTGCTTGTATTCCCGTCAACCGACCATAAGGTTCGCACGGGGGTCGACTGGTTCCCGGAATCCTATTGCGACTACATAAAATTCGTGCCGCAGCCAGCGGACTTGCCGTCGGAGGCCCGTGACATGCTGTCGAAGACGTCGAGAAAGCCGCTGGAGCCGTATTTTCTCGAGAAGTATTTCAATGCCGAGCTGTTTCGCGCGATTGAGTCATGACGCGCGGAAACCACGAAAGGATGTACAGACAATGCGCATACAGCACTTCGTCCTAACCCGATTCAACGTCCGGTTCGCCTTCTTCATCAACCAGCAGGGCCACGGCGAGTGGCCCGGCGCCGACCCCGCGTACCTCGACCGGCGACTTGCGTTCTTCGAGAAGTACTGCCTCCCAGCGATGAAGCGGCAGACCGTGCCTTTCAGGTGGCTCGTATTCTTCTCCTGCCTGACGCCAGAGGCCTACAAGGAGCGTGTGCGCGCCTACGTCCGTGAATGTCCGTCGTTTGAGCCGGTGTTCGTGGAGGATGAAAAGCCTATCGAGGGTTCGGACATGCAGGAAACTTTCTACCGGTATGTCGGGGAGCGGCTTGACGCAGACGCCGAATGGGTGGTTACCACGCGCATCGACAACGACGACGCGTTCAACGTGCAGGCGCTGGCGTGGATCCGCCAAAGCGCGGAGGAAACACTGTCGGAAGGCCGTGCGTCCGGCGCTTTCCTGGTTGTGCTTCGCCATGGCAACGTCTGGCTGCTTGCACACGACTTCACGCAGGCCTGTTCGTGGATGGGCAACCACTTCCTGTCGCTTGTCTGCCCGCGTTCCGACCGTCGGCAGGTGCTGTCGTTCGACCATCGCAGATTCAAGGATTTGGGATTGCCGGTCGTCGTGAATCCGAAAGAACATGCGTGGCTTGAAATCGTAAACGGCACGAATCTGGGTAACGGTTTCCGTCCCTCCTTCCGCGCGTGCCGGATGACTTCTCGTGAATTAAGGGATAACTTCGCGATTGACGCGGACCTTTCCCGCATGCGCGGCCTTCGCTTCTATTGGCTGAGGTATCTTCCGGCGCGTATCTCACGGAGGCTGCGGAAAATGGCGAAACGCCTGGCTGCCAGTGGCGCGAAAAGTGGCTCGGCATGAAAACGGCAGTCGTAATCGGAGCAGGTCCGGCGGGGCTGACGGCCGCCTATGAGCTATGCCGGCGATCGGACGACTGGAAGATCGTCGTCTTCGAGGAATCCTCGCAGATCGGCGGCATCTCCCGTACCGTCGTGTGCGACGACTGCCGCACAGACATTGGCGGCCACCGGTTCTTCTCGAAGTCGAAGGAGGTCAACGACCTGTGGGCGGAGCTCATGCCCGTCCAGGGAAGTCCGTCGAGCGACGACCTGCTGCTGAACCGGGAGTGCCATGTCGAGCCGGGAGGTCCCGACCCAGAGAAGGAGGATAGGGTAATGCTGCGCCGCCGGCGCGTGAGCCGCATATACTATCTGCGCCATTTCTTCGACTATCCCATTTCCCTGCGGCCGGCCACGTTCATCGCGATGGGACTGCTCCGCACATGGAAGGCGGGATGGAGCTATCTCTTCAGCGTTTTCTTCAAGCGCCCGGAGCATTCGCTGGAGGATTTCTACATCAATCGCTTTGGACGGGTGCTCTATTCCATGTTCTTCGAGGACTATACCGAGAAGCTTTGGGGCGTGCATCCTTCGAACATCTCGCCGGAATGGGGCGCACAGCGCGTGAAAGGGCTTTCGCTTTGGAAGGCGATAGTCAACATCTTCCTTCCCGGGAAGGCCAGAAGGGAGACTTCGCTCATCGAGGAGTTCATCTACCCCAAGCGCGGCCCCGGGCAGCTTTGGGAGGCTCTGGCAGACGACCTGCGCGCCAAGGGCGTGGAGATCCGCATGAACGCGCGGGTGGCTGGAATGACTCGTTCCGGAGATGAGGTGCGGGAGGTCGTGCTCGCAAATGGCGACCGCGTCGCCTGCGACGCGGTCTTTTCGTCCATGCCGGTGAAAGACCTGGTGGCGGCATTCGGGGATGTCCCGGAAGAGGTGGGGAGCGTCGCCTCCAGGCTGCCGTACCGCGACTTCATAACCGTCGGGCTGCTCGTGGACAGGCTTGCAATAGAGAACACGACCAAGTTGAAGACGGTCAACAACATCGTTCCCGACACGTGGATATACGTGCAGGAACGCGATGTCCGCATGGGGCGGATCCAGATCTTCAACAACTGGTCGCCCTACATGGTGGATGATGTCAGGAGACACGTCTGGATTGGCCTGGAATACTTCTGTTCCGAGGGTGACGAGTTCTGGAACATGGGTGATTCTGCCTTCATCGACATGGCGACCGCGGAGCTCCGCAAGATCGGCGTGCTTGGCGCAGGCGAGCCAGTAAGGAAGTCCGTCCGCATAAAGGTCAAGAAGGCGTACCCGGCCTATTTCGGCAGCTATGCTGAAGTCGGCAAGGTCCGGGAATGGCTGGACGGCATCGGGAACCTTTACTGCATTGGGCGAAACGGACAGCACCGCTACAACAACATGGACCATTCGATGCTCTGCGGCATGGTGGCCGTGAAGGCACTGCTCGGCGAGGCGGATAAGTCCGCCGTCTGGGACGTCAATACCGAGGAAGCGTACCATGAAGGCAGATAGGCTGACCTGGGTGTTGCCGGCGCTGGTCATTGCGGTGTATCTGCCGCTGGTCTTCTACGGCATGCAGCCGTCTGTCGACACGAGATTCCAGTGGCGGCAGGCGACGGGCCAGCTTCCCTGGAACGACTGGCATCCCATCATGCACACCTATCTGATTCGCCTTATTGCGTATGCTGCGCGAACGCTGAAGGGCGTTGCGGCCGTCCAGGTGTGCATATTTGCCTTTCTGCTCGGTCAGTTGCATGCGACATTCAGAAGATACGGCTACAGCAGGTGGGCGAGCGCCTTGATTGTCCTTGTCGCTGCGTTCAATCCTTTCAGCATGGCCATATTCCGCTTCGTCTGGAAGGACACGGCCTTCGCGCTCGCGGGGCTGTCCGTCACGATCTGCCTGATACACATATTCGAGACGCGGGGCGACTGGCTGGCGGGACGGCGGATCGCGCTCATGGCGCTGTGCCTGACGTTGGCGACGTTCCTGCGGCACAACGGATTCTTCTACACCGTGCCGCTGATGGCGCTTCTGCCGGCGGCCGTCGCATCCAGGAACGTCAGAAAGGCGTCTCTGTGCGTTGGCGTTTCCGCATTGTGCTGCGCGGGCTATCTCCTCGTGCGGTCGCAGTTGACGCGTCATGGGGTCATCGAACCGCGCCCGGAGGTCCAGTGCCTCGTCGAGTCCGTGGGGCTTCCGATGAGCATGATCTCGGAATGCTACATGTCGGACAGGTCGAAGACCCCGGACGACGTCGTGAGGTTCCTCGAGTCCTTCGGGGACCGGGAGTTCTGGGAGAGGACGTACGATGGGGACTTCAACTCGGTGAAGTGGTATGGCGACAACATCAAGTGCAGGATCTATGCTTTGGGCTGGCACATGTTTTTCGACATGTTCTGGCGGACCGTGAAGGCGAATCCGCGTGCGGCGCTCAGGTCGTTCATGCATGTGACGTCCATCGCGTGGTCCCCGCTGCCGGGATCCATAGACGCCTGTGCCTGCTTCACCAGGCCTAAGCGCAACGCCGTCTTGAAGGCACTTGAATGGTATTTCCGGATTATGGTGCATTCCAGAATAGGGGTGATTGCCATGGCGCCTGGCAGCTATCTGCTGCTTGTGGCCTTGGCTTTCTGCTGGGGCGTCAGGAGGGGCGGGTCCAGGATCTGCGTGCTGGCGGTTCCGCTGCTGTGCTACCAGTTCTGCACGATGCTGCTGCTCTCGGGCAAGGACTACAGGTTCTTCTACATCACTGTGCTGTGCGGCGCCGCAGTCTGCCTGCCGATATTCTCGCAGGCGAGCGACCAGGAGCCGGAAACGTGAACAGGGCCCCGTCTGCCGCAATCGCGCAAAAAATGGTATAATACCCGTCAACCAAAGGAATTGCGACGAGGGAATAACGTGATTACAGTAGGAATAATTGGTTGCGGGTTCGTGGGCGGCGCGCTCAAGGACTGGCTAGACAAGAACAACAGTGACGTAAAGGTCGTCGTCAGCGACCCGCCCAAGGGCATGAACGACGACATCTCCGGCGCAGACGTGTACTTTATACAGATTCATGTCCCGACCGAAGACGACGGCACGCAGGACCTCTCGCTCATGAAGGAACTGATCTGCGGGCTGCCAGACAAGCCAGTCTTTGTGCGCACCACTATCCTGCCAGGCTCGTCTGAGCTGCTGACGCGCGAGACCGGCCACCGAGTCTACTTCATGCCGGAGTTCCTCACTGAGCGCACCTATATCGAGGACTTCAGGAGACAGCCGATGGTCTTCACCGGCGAGATTGAGCTTCTCTGCCAGATTTTCAAGGGCAAGACCTTCACGACGATGACGCCGCTCGAGGCGGAGATCACGAAGTACTGCCACAACGTCTTTGGCGCGTACAAGGTCACCTACTTCAACGCCGTGTACGACTACTGCCGCCGCATGGGAGCGGATTGGGCGCGTGTCCATGCCGGGATGCTGCTGTCGGGCTACATCAACGACACGCACACGTTTGTCCCGGGCCCCGACGGCAGGTTCGGCTACGGCGGCAAGTGCTTCCCGAAGGACGTGAACGCCTTCGCGAAGATGACCGCCGGTACGCCACTCGGAACGCTGCTCGCCCCGCTTCACGAGCTGAACGTGGCCTTCCGCGGATACGAGGAGCACATCTGACATGTCCAAAGTATCCGTCGTCATTCCAGTCTACAATGTCGAGAAGTACCTCGGCGAGTGTCTGGATTCGGTGCTGCGCCAGACACTGAAGGACCTTGAGGTCATCTGCGTGGACGACGGGTCGATGGACGGCTCTCCGGCGATACTGGCCGAGTACGCCAGGAAGGACCCGCGCATAAAGGTCGTCACCCGGGCGAACGGAGGCCTCAGCGCGGCGCGCAATACTGGGATGGATGCGGCCACTGGCAAATATATCTATTTCCTCGACAGCGACGACTGGATCGTCGACGATGCGATGGAGAAGTGCCTTGTCGTCTGCGAACGCGATGGGCTCGACCAGCTGGTCTTCGGGTGCGAGGTGCATGTCTCCGCGGACGACGGCCGCGCGATCGACATGGACATGGCGAGGCGCAAGGCGGCGTACTACCGAATCGACGAAACGCTTTGCGGCAAGGTCCTTGACGGAGCGGCGCTGCTTTCGGAACTGCATTCAAGAAGGCGGTTCTTCGCGTCGGTCCCGCTCCGGTTCATGCGCCTTGACGCCATTCGCACCGCTAAACTGCGCTTCCCGGAGGGGCTTCTCCACGAGGACGAGTACTTTACGCCGCTTTCGCTGCTGGCCTCGCAAAGAACCGAGGTCGTCTGCGACAGGCTCTACCGGCGTCGCCTGCGGATGGACTCGATCGAGACGGCCCGGAGCGCGGACGGCGGCGACGAAGCGCGGCATCTCGCCCACTTGGTCGCGGTCATGTCCCTGCTCGGCGTTCGCCTCGACGCGGCGGCGGCGGGGAAGGCGCGCCGAGGCGCCGCTGACGCCGTAAAGAAGTATCTCTTGAGGTCGGGTGTGCGCTGCTCGCTGGCCAGGCGTGGGGTGCTTTCCGCCGCGCTGCGTATGGCGGAAGGGCTCTTGGGCGAGGAAGAGTGCCGCGGCTTCGCGCGGCTTTGCTGGCGTTTGCGCCTAGCGGCGTTCCTCGAAAGGGCAAGGAGGCGCTTCGTCCGCCTGGCGTGGTACGCAGCCGGAGGGAAAGACAGGAGCTGCGTCGGCGGGAAGGGGGGTGGCAATGGCAGCTGAAGTCGCAGTGGTCGTGCCGGTCCGTAACGGCGCTCCATACGCCGCGCGCTGCGTTGCGTGTCTCAAGGCCCAGACGCTCCTAGACGTCGAGTTTGTCATTGTCGATGACGGCTCAACTGATTTGACTGCCGAGGCACTTGAACGTGAAATTGCCGGAGATGCGCGGTTCAAGCTGTTGTGCCAGGACACTAAACGCGGTCCGCTCTCGGCGCGTATGCGCGGAGTTGATGAATCCTCTGCCCCTTTAATCATGTTCATGGATTTTGATGACGAGCTGGTGCCTGACGCATGTCGCACGGTAGCGGAAGAAATAGACCGGACTGGTGCGCAGGTGTTCTGCTATGGGATGGATGTGGTTGGCGAAGATGGTTGCGACGCCAGGGCTCTCGAGAAATGCCGCGCATATCTCGCCCGCAGATCGCCGTTTCAGGGCGTGAACGAATGCGAGGGCAAATGCGCGAATATTTTTATTGACAATATCGGAATCCCGGCATCGGCTTGCGACAAGGCGGTTCGCGCCGATCTGCTGAAGCGAGTCTATGCCATGATCGGCAACGGGGACGGGCTTTTGTGCGCCCAGGACTCCCTTCAGACGACGATTCTCTTCCTTATGGCGGAATCGGTGTTCGTCGACCAGTCCAAGCTGCTCTACGTCTACCACTACGGGGCGGGGATGATGGGGCACAGGGTCGGGGACGTCACCTGGGAGCAGTTCATGCGGCGCATGACGGCCATCGACACGTACAACGCGCTTTGCCGGATCCTCGACGGAATGCCCGGCCTTGATGCGTCCCTGCGGGAGACCGTCAGGTCGAAGTTCCTGAACAACGTTCGTTCTTCCGCGCTCCCGCAGGTCTGGAAGCTTCCGCCTGGTCTCGTCCAGGATGGCCTCGAGGTCATAACCCGGAAATGGGGACCTGAGGGAAGGGCCTTCGCCGAGAGGAAAAGGCCGAAGCGCATGCTGGGATTCATTGCGCGCGCGCGGCGGAAGGTCGCCGGCTTGCTCCGGCGCGTTTCCGGAAAAGGAGAACATCGATGAATCCAGTTGTCGGACTATTTGTCAAAGGGTTTCACATGGGCGGGATGCAGAGCATCCTCGGCGGAATAGCTCAAGCCTTGCAGACCGCCGGATGCCGAGTGGTGTTTCTGACGTCGGAAGGTGAAGAAGACGATTTCTATGCGCCGCCGGCGGGATGTGCGCGCGTCGTGGTGGGACACTGGCGGGACGAGGCGCTTCGTGCGGTACGGAGGGAGAACATCGTGCGCGCTCTGCGCGAACACCGCGTCGACGTCCTCATCCACCATCTCTTCGACACGCCGACCCTCAAAGACGACATCCACGCCGCAAGGGAATGCGGGGTGAAGGTGGTCGTCCACTTCCACTCTGCGGCGACAAGCCTCTTTGCGCGGCGCGCGAAATCCGTCGGCGACGTGGAAAGCCTGTTCGCGGCATACAGGTCCGCAGACGCCCTGATCTGCCTTTCCCGGTGTGACGAGGTGTTCTTCCGCGCGCTGGGGGTGCGCGCGCGCTACATCCCCAACCCGCTGCCGACGCCGCCGGATGCGTTCCGGCGCAAGGGCGGCGTCGGGCGCTCGCTCGTCTGGATCGGGCGTTTCTCTAAGTCCGCGAAGCGGCCGCAGGACGCGCTTGCCGTCTTGGTGGAAGTGCTGCGGACGATGCCGGACGCCACGCTGACTATGCTTGGAGACGGTCCGGACGACGGCGAGCTGCGGCGGCAGGTGGCGGCCGACGCCGCCTTGCCGCGGGCGGTCAGGATGCCGGGGAAGGTGTTGGACGTGTGGAGCGAACTCGCGAATGCGGACGTCCTGCTCCTGACGTCGGTGTACGAGGGGTTTCCGGCGGTGGTGGCCGAGGCGTACGCCGCTGGCGTGCCGGTCGTGGGATATCAGCTCGAGAACCTTGAGCTCTGTGATGCCGGCGAGGCGTACCATGCGGTCAGACAAGGTGATGTGGCGGCGGCGGCGCAGGCGGCGGTGGCGCTGCTTTCTGACCAGGATGCATGGAGGCGCGCGCACGACGCCGCGTTGGAGGCGTATGCGCGCTTCGCCTCGTTCGACTTGGCGGCCGCCTACGGCGGGCTGCTCTCCGACGTGCTGGCTGCGAGGGGTGCGGCAGATGCGCCGCGGGTGGAAGCGCCCTACGGAGCGATCCTGCGTACGTTCTTCGCGCATGCGTGCATCGGGCGCAGGATGTACCTGGACGCGCGGGAAAGACTGGTCGGCCGGCCCAATTCCATCCGTGGATGCCTGCGCTTCATCCTTCGCATGGCCTTCGCGCGACTGTGCGGCGGCAGGGGACGCCGCGGATCTCACGCCTGAATGGCGCCGTCCGCAGTCTGGCGAAAAATGGTATAATACGAGTCAACGGAGAGAGCCGTAATGAGAAGTTTAGATACGACAGGCACGTTAGGGGAAATGGGGGAGGTCTTGGAATAATGCCCAAGGTGTCCGTCATTGTCCCGGTCTACAACGTCGAGAAATACCTCGGCGAATGTCTCGATTCCGTCCTCGGCCAGACGTTGGAGGACATAGAGGTGATCTGTGTCGATGACGGCTCGACGGACGGGTCGGCCGCGATTCTTGCGGACTACGCCGCGAAGGATCAACGTATACGGCTTATGTCCTCGGACCATGGAGGCGCGTACATGGCGAGGCGGAGGGGGTTGTCCGCCGCGACTGGCGAATATGTCCATTTCATGGATTCTGACGACATAATGACGCGGAATGCGTACCGGGAGCTTTACGATCTTGCCGCCGCGAAGGGGCTCGACCATGTCATTTTCTCGGCGAAGGTCTTTTGCGACCGAGAGACGGGATCCCGGTTGAACGCACATGCCAGGTCTCTGCAGCGATACTACACGATATCCCCCGAAGTCGCAGGGAAGTGCATGGGCGGACAGGAGCTTTTCGAGACGCTTGTCGAACACAAGTGTTTTCATGTCACGCCGCCGCTGCGGATAATACGGAGAAGCGTCCTTGCGTCTGGGAAATACGGATTCCCCGATGCGAAATCCCGTGCGGACAATTATTTTTCCGCCGTGACGTTGAATTTGTCCGGTCTGGCTTGTGCGGTCACTGCGCAATACAGCCTGCACCGGGTCCGCGGGGATTCGGTTACAACAGGTGGTGACGCCCCAGAACGTCACATGAGGAATCTGGCCGTCGTCATTGCCCATCTGTGTGCCTTCGGACCGTTTGCAGATCGTCTGCACGACTGTGAATCCCCAACAGCGCATTACATCGCCATTATTGCGCGCCAGTTCACGACATGGGCGCTACGCATACCGTCTGAACAGCGGCTTGACGCCGTGCGCTCTGTGATGTCGGATCTTGATGACGATGCTCGCGCGAACGTCATGAACGCGCTTCTTCTGGCGGTCAGGGCCTTCCGCCGCCGTCCGAAACCGTCCGTTCGCTCGACGGTCTCCGCCCTGTTGTCGTGCCTTGCTGCGAAGATTGCGGGAAGAAAGGAGAGATGGTGGCTGTAACAGCGCCCAAAGTGTCCGTCATTATCCCAGTCTACAACGTCGAGAGGTATCTTGGTGAATGCCTTGGTTCCGTCCTCGGCCAGACGCTGCGGGACATCGAGGTTGTTTGCGTGGACGACGGCTCGACTGATGGTTCGCTCGGGATTCTTCGCAACATCGCGTCTGGAGACCGTCGTGTCAAGGTGTTGACGCAGGCCAATGCGGGAGCCGGCGCGGCCAGGAACCGCGGGCTTCGCGAGGCGTCCGGTGACTACGTGTTCTTCTGCGACCCGGACGACTGGTGCGGCAGGACGATGTTGAAGAGGATGTACCGCCGGGCTGTCAGGCTGAAATGCGACGTCGTCCTCGCTGGCGCGTACAGGCACGACGCGGTCTGCTCGGTGCCGTATGCAGCGTATCCATCGAAGAGGCTTGCTGCGATGCCGGATGTGTTTCCCGGCATCGACGCTGCCGATTTCCTTTTCACCGATGCGCGCGCAAATCCGTGGAACAAGCTCGTCCGGAGGGCGTACCTCGCCGAGCGGGGGATATGGTTCCAGGAGCAGCTGAGGGTGAACGACCTCTATTTCTCGTGCATTGCCGTCGCGGAGGCGCAGAGGGTGTCGGTAGTCAACGACGCTTTTTACCATTACCGCATCGGGCGCCCCGGGAGCCTCCAGGACAATGTCAGGAGCGACGGGCGTCCGCTCCTCTGGCTGTGCGCCTTTGAGGCCGTGCGGTCTCGGCTGGAACGTGACGGCGCGCTTCAGACGTTTTCCCTCGGGTTGCTGCGTCTGCTGCTGGGAACCGGCTGCAGGGATATGGTGAAACAGGCCGACGCGGCGTCGATAGCGTGCCATTATCGGCAGCTCAGGCGTGAGATCGTCGACTTCCTTGCGATGTGCGGCGAAAGAGCCGGCTGTCTCAAGGACTTTGAACGGCGGGAGGCCGACATGGTGCGGAATTCCGATTCGCCGCTACCGCTGGCGGTGTTTCTCGCAAGGCACTATCTGGCGCGTTCCGCCGGGCGTGGTACGGGCGCAAGTGCCGCTTTCGCGCGCCGGCTGGCAGTCCTGCGCTGCAAACTGTCCGCGTTTCTGTGCGGAGGCGTATGATGTCGCAAGTCGCCACGATCTCGTTCACTACCCATTCGCGGCACCTCAACTACGGCGCGGTGCTGCACGGCTGGGCGTTCCAGCAGGTGCTAAAGCGGATGGGATGCGAATCGGTGGTGATCGACTATCTTCCGCGCTCGTTGAAGAACCATCGCTTCAAGTGGCCGATTCTCGATACGTTCCGATGCTGGCGCAGGCCGGCGGTCTTCGCCCGGCGGTTCCTGCAGTGGCTCTTCTCGACATGCGCGAACCTGCGCAAGTGGCGCAAGTTCGAACGCTTCATCCATTCCCAGCTCGTCGTCACGCCGGAGACGTATACCGAAGACTCCCTTGTTGCCGCAGAACGGCTCGGGGATCTGGACCCTGCGGTGTTCGTCGCGGAGTCGGACGTGATCTGGAAGCGGAGTCGCCGGTTCGGCATGGACAGGGGGTTCTTCCTGGACTTCCCGGCCGCGGCGGGGAAGCGCAAGGTCGCCTACGCGCCATCCCTCGCCAAGGTGGGGTTCGAGGGGGAGGACGGCGAACGGTTTGCACGGTATGTGAGGACGTTTTCTGCCGTCAGCTCGCGCGAGAGGGCCGGTGCGGAGGTGCTTGCAGGCATTTTGGGACGGGATGTCCCCTGGCTTCTCGACCCAACGCTGCTGCTCAGCGCGGCGGACTATGCCGCAATAGCTAGGCCCGCGAAGCGAAAGGGCTATGTGCTCCTTTACTCGTGCATGAAATTCAACGCGAACATGGTCCGCGAGGCGAAAAGACTTGCGACGCGTCTCGGCAAGCCATTGGTCGAAGTGGGGAACTTCGGCGTCAACCGCCTGGTTTTCGGCCATGAAGTGATCGACGACGCGGGAGTCGAGGAGTGGCTGGGGCTGTTCATGGGCGCGGACTATGTCGTGTGCAACTCCTTCCATGGCATCTGCTTTTCGCTGGTGTTTGAAAAGCCGTTCTTCGCGTTTAGGCGGTCGGACAGCGACTGGCGCTTCACGGGCATCTGCGGCGAACTGGGGCTGATGGACCGGCTTGTCGACCGGGACGGGCGCATCCCCGACGACGTGCCGGACGTCGACTATGGGCGAGTCAGGGGAGGACTGAAAGGGCATGTGTCGCGGTCGCTTGAATTCATCGCGAAGAATATCGTTCGCCCGGCGGACCGGGCAGACGCCGGGCAGACGCCGGAAGGAGCGGGCTGATGGCGGTGAAACTGGCTTTGTGCTATCTGAAGGTGACCAACCTCGGCGATCATGTGATCTTCGATACCGCGCACTATCTTGTCAGGCGCATCCTGCGGGACCTCGGGCGAGACGACGTGGAGATCGTGCCAGTGGACATTGGTTCCGACGAGACTAACGGCGGGCGTCGCCGCCGCGGAATCAAGGCGTTTGCGTTTGGCAATCTCCGGAAGGCGGCGCGCGTAGTTAAGAAATGCATTGGGTTCGGCGGCTATCTCCGGTGGCAGTGGCACAAATCCCCCGTCTACCGCCGATATGCCGCCGGCGAACGCAAAAAGCTCCTCGAAGCGGACATGATCGTTTTCGCCGGCGGAGGGCTGGTGAAGTTCCATCGGCAGAACTTCCACTTTTTCGTGGACGACGTAACCGCGCTGGCCGATGCGCGCGGCGTGCCAGTGGTCTTCAACGCCGTTGGCGTGGAGGGGTTCTCTGCACATGACGGCGAATGTCGCCTGCTCAGGTGTGCCCTGAGGCGGCGATGCGTAAAGGCCGTGACAACCCGCGACGACCTTGACATGCTGCTTGGCAAATATGGCATCAAGCCGGAAATGACGCCCTGCCGCGTCTGCGATCCGGCGTTCTGGGTTCGCGAGACATACGGCGTGACGCGCGTCGACAACCCGCGAACCGTGGGCCTGAACGTAATCCGCCCGACAATATTCTCGGAATACACGGAGCCAGTGGGCAGGAATGCGTTCATGGCCCTGTATGCCGACATGATCCGGATGCTGCTGTCCGGCGGATGGCGCGTGGAGATGTTCTCCAACGGGGTCATTTCCGATTCCGATTTCATAAAGGACTTTATGGCCGCCTATCCGGAGTTTGCCGACGATGCGCGCGTGACAACGGCCTTCCCTTCCTCCGCGGCGGAACTAGTCAGGACGATTGCCGGATATGCGCGCTTCGTTGCGGTGCGTCTCCATGCGGCAATCGTGGGCAGCGTTCTCGGGGTGCCGAACGTAAGCCTGGTGTGGAATCGAAAGCAGCCGCTGTTTGGCGAGAGGATCGGCATGGCCGGGAATTTCATAGGCATGGACGGGTTCGACGCGGGCAATGTCGTCGGCCGGCTGCTCGCCGCAAAGCCATACCGGGTCGACGATGCCTACAAGAACAGCGTTCTTGAATCGCTACGCGAGGCAGTCGGACGCTTTCTGCCGGCGAGAGGGGCCGAAGCCGCCGTTTCAGCAGACGGGGGGAGGCGTCACGCATGAAGATTGCCTTCTGCTATCTCGGAGTCACTAACCTCGGAGATATCGTCATCGCCGACACTGCACGGTACGTTACCGGGCTTGTGCTGCGGGAGCTGGGGCGGGACGACGTCGAGATCGTTCCAGTCGACATCGGTCTGGAGGGCGCTACGCTTGGCGGTCGGCTTGGACGCGGATTCGTCAAATCCATGGTCGGCCTGGCCCGGGGCGTGGTGCGAGGCATGAAGAGGTGCATTCCCGGCACATGGTTCCTCAGGTGGCAGTGGCACCAGTTGCCGGCCTACAGACGCTATGCCAGCCAGGAGCGCCCAAAGCTCATGGATGCCGACCTCATCCTGTTCGCGGGCGGAGGGCTGGTGAAGTTCCACCGGCAGAACTTCCATTTCTTCATCGACGACATAACGTCTCTCGCCGAGGAGAAGGGGATCCCCGTGCTGTTCAATGCCGTTGGGGTGGAGGGGTATGACGCTCGAGACAAGGAATGCCGCCTTCTCAAGCGGGCACTGAACAGGTCGTGCGTGAAAGCCATCACCACGCGTGACGACCTTGCCATGCTCCGCGATTCGTATGTCGAGAATTCCGCGATAGACGTGCGGGCGGTGTGCGACCCGGCGTTCTGGACTGCCGAAACATATGGAGTGCGGCGCTGCGCAAAGACACCGCGCACAATCGGGCTTAACGTCATACGCCCGGAGATATTCGCGGAGTACGGGCGAGGAGTCTCGCGTAGCGGGCTCACGCGCCTGTATGCCGAAGTGATCGGGTCGCTGGTCTCGGGCGGATGGCACGTGGAGCTGTTTTCCAACGGAGTCGCAGCCGATTCCGATTTCATTGGGCACCTGTTCTCGTCCTGCCCGCAGCTCAAAGGCAATCCGCATGTCTCGGCGGCGTTCCCGGCCACGGCCGAGGCGTTCGTCAGGACGATTGCGGGCTACGAAAGATTCATGGCCGTGAGACTTCATTCGTCCATCGTGGGAACGGTCTTGGGCATCCCCAACATAAGTCTCGTATGGAACAGGAAGCAGCCGTTCTTCGGCAGACAGGTCGGTATGACGGAGAACTATGTCGATCGTGACGGTTTTGACTCCGCGAATGTGGTGGATCGTCTTCTGACGGCCAAGCCGTATGAAATGGACGCCGGATACAAGGGCACGGTGTTGGCGTCGTTGCGCGACGGCCTTTCGCGCTGGTTGCCGGAAAGAGGGGGTGTGCACAGATGAATGGCAAAGACATGACTACGGCCGCGCCGTCGTTCGCGTATAGGCTCTTGCGCAAGGCGCTTTCGATCGCGAAGCGTACGCTTATGTTCCTTCCGAAGACTACGGCGCGCATGCTGACAAGGCCGATTCCCGGCAAGATCGCCTTCATGACAAACACGTTCGCATATACTTGCAACCCCAAGTACATATACGAAGAGCTGAAGCGGCGCGAGCCGGACAGGGATATGATCTGGATCGTCGATTCAAAGGTCAGGGCCAAGGACTATCCTCCAGACGCCGTTACTGTGAAGCTTGGCTCGCTGAAGTGTCTCAGGGAGGTTTATTCGTCCTCGATCTGGATTGACAACGGAATAGCCTTCTCCGAGCATTTTGCGCGAAGGGGCGACCAGATGCACATCCAGACCATGCATGGCTCGCTTGGTATAAAGCGCATCGACAACGCGGTTCTGAGCCGCAACAAGCGTGGATTCCTGGGACGGCGCGTGGTGCGGCGGGAATCAGAACTTACAGACTACGTGATAACAAATTCCGCCTTCGAGGAAGGGGTGTTTCGACGTGTGTTTTGGAAGGATACCCCAATGGTGCGTCTGGGTCATGCGCGGACAGATCCGCTGTTCGGCAGGGGAGGCCGTCCCGTAGAGGCTATACGCGGGGATCTGGAGCGCAGGTATGGCATTCCTCCCGGGTGCCGTATCGCGCTTTTTGCGCCAACGCACAGAAAAGACCTGTCGGCGGACGACCTCGATTTTGGCTTCAAGAGGATGATCACGTCGCTGGAGGCGAAGTTCGGCGGCAAATGGACGTTGATGGTCCGTTTCCACAGCCGGACAAAGAACATACGGATCCTGGACGCGGAAGACGGTGTCGTGAACGCAACCGACTATCCCGACATGCAGGAGCTGATGATGGTGGCGGACATCGGGATAACCGATTATTCCAGTTGGATCTTCGACTATGTCGTCACCGGCCGGCCGGGATTCATATTCGCCACTGACGTCGAGCGCTACTCTGTCGCAACGGGGCTTTGCTATCCGCTTGAGGAGACGCCGTTTCCGGTGGCGCATAACGCGCAGGAGCTGTTTGCGAACGTGGCCGGCTTCGACCCGCAGGATTATTCCTGGCGCGTAAAGAGATTCCTGGATAAAATGGAATGCGTCGACGACGGCCGCTCCGCAGCGCGGATAGCCGATTGGCTAACAGGTCTGGAGCAGAAATGAACAAGTCTGGCCTTTGGATGGCTGGGGCAGGGGCGACATGTCGACATGTAGCGAGACATTGGCGATGAAGCGCTTTCTGCCATTGGCCCGGTCGCTTTTCGCCGTGGCGTTTCTTGTCCTGCTCGCACCAGCCGCATCGAGTCTTTTGAGGAGAGGTGCTTGGAGTGGCGCAAATAACCTCGCGGAGAGATTTCCCGCACGCCATTTTCTTGTCGAGCTCAACGGAGGAGTGCACCGGGTGGCGGGACGTCGATTGTGCAATGCCGTCTACCGTTCTCCCGAAGGGATGCTGCTCTCGGAACTCAGGGTCGCCGAAGACGTCTCGCGGCCGGTGGAAAGTGTCGCGGCATTTGCCGCCTGGCTTGAGGAACGCCGTGTGCCATACGTCTATGTACAGACGCCGGCGAAGGTCGACATGGCGGACAAGATGCTGCCGAGCTGCTTTGAGTCGTCCGGTAATCGGCAAGTCGACGTCATGTTGGCGGCGCTCGCGGAAAGGAACGTGCGGACGGTCGACCTCCGGGCCGAGTTTACGGCCACGCCGGAGGACGTGGGGCGGTATTTCTACAGGACCGACCACCATTGGAACAACGACGCCGCGTTCAAGGCGTTTGGGGCGCTGGTGCCGGCGATCGCGCATGCGTGCGACATGGATCCTTCGCCTGCCGAACCGCTTGCCTCGCCAATGGCGTGGCATCGCGAAGTGTGGCCGCAGTGCTTCATGGGATCGAAGGCGCGCCGCACGGGACGGTGGTTCGGCGGACTTGACGACCTCGTCGTCTATACGCCGAAGTTCCCGACGGAGATGTCGATCGAAATTCCATCAAAGAGGATTAGTCTTTCCGGCGACTTCCGTCAGACGGTCATGTGGCATTCCGGCAAGGCCCGCCGCGGGGCGGCCGGATTCCGCAGAGACGCCTATTCGCTGCTGTATGTGGGGGGGGGGGATATATGGCGTGGTCCGGCACGTGAACCGGCACGCCCCCCTGAATCTGCGCCTCATGATCGTGGGGGACAGCTACGTGCGTCCGCTGGAGGCGCTGCTCGCCACCGTCGTGAAAGACCTTCTTGTGGTGGATCAGCGAAGGCTGGGACTGGACGAGACGGTGGCGGGATTCGTGGAATCGTTCAAGCCGGGGCTTGTGCTCCAGGTGAACAATCCATCGGCGCTGGGCGGACCGAAGACACGCCTTTCAATTCTTTTCAAGTATGGAGAATTGAGGTGATTAATGCTCTTTACGTCGATCGAATTTCTTTTCCTGTTCCTGCCGCTTGTGCTGGCGGGATACTACTTGCTGCCGTTCCGCTGGAACATTAAGAACTATTTTCTCCTTGCGGCGAGTCTTGGCTTCTACGCCTGGGGCGAGCCGAAGTTCGTGTTCGTGATGCTTGCGTCGATCGCGTTCAATTACGCGGCGGCTCTCGTGATCGAGTGGTTGCAGGAACGGCGGTCGCGGGGCGACCGCCCTACCGGTGCGAAGGTAGCGCTTACCGTGGCCGTTGCCGGCAACTTGGCGCTCATCGGCGTGTGGAAGTACTGCAACTTCATCACGACCACGCTCCGCACGTGGTTCCCGTCCTGGCAGGGCGCGATTCCGCAGACGAGCTTCCTGCTGCCGATCGGCATCTCGTTCTTCACCTTCCAGGCGCTGAGCTACGTCGCCGACGTCTACCGCGGCGAAGGGGCTCAGCGCAATCCCCTTATCCTCGCGCTTTACATCGCGCTCTTCCCTCAGCTCATCGCTGGCCCGATCGTCCGCTACACCACGATTCGGGACCAGCTGACGTCGCGCCGCACGACGTGGGACCAGTTCTCGTCGGGCGTATTCCGCTTCGTCGTCGGCTTCAACAAGAAGATGCTGCTCGCGAACCTGATGGCGGAGGTGGCGGACAAGGCGTTCGTCGCGCCTCCGGGCTCCGTCGCGTTCGCGTGGCTCGGGGCGATCTGCTACACGCTCCAGATATACTTCGACTTCAGCGGTTACTCCGACATGGCCATCGGCCTCGGCAAGATGTTCGGCTTCAACTTCCTCGAGAACTTCAACTATCCGTACATCTCGAAGACAGTCACTGAGTTCTGGCGGCGTTGGCACATGTCGCTCGGCTCGTGGTTCCGCGACTATGTGTATTTCCCTCTCGGTGGTTCGCGCGTGGGGAAGGGACGGCTCGTGTTCAACCTGACCGTGGTGTGGTTCCTCACCGGACTTTGGCATGGCGCGAACTGGACGTTCATCCTGTGGGGCTGCCTGTATGGCGTCCTGATCGCGGGCGAGAAGCTGTCGGGCTGGGTACAGAAGGTGGAAGGCTCCTTTGCACTCCGCCTTTTCTACCAGCCGTTCACGATGGTGATGGTTGTGTTGGGGTGGGTGCTCTTCCGCGCACCTTCGCTCGGTGCGGCGGGCAGCCACCTCGCAGCGATGTTCGGCGGTGCGCCGCTCGTGGACGGTCCCGCGGTCTTCTGGAGCCGCGAGATGATGGTGCCGCTGGCATGCGCGGTCGTCGGCTCGGCGCCGGTCCTGAAGGCGAGGTTCCTTTCCGGCGCGTGGACGGTCGTCGTCGGCTACGCCGTCCAGTTCGTGCTCTTTGTCGTCGGCATCTCGTGTCTGGTGATGAACGCGCACAATCCGTTCATCTACTTCAATTTCTAGTTTAATGACATAGGATGGACACAATGCGGGCAAAAAATGCTATAATACCGATTAGCAGGTGAGGTCGTGACAATGAACATCGCAGTAGTATTCGCGGGGGGCGTCGGCGCGCGAATGGGCGCGAGCGTCCCGAAGCAGTTTCTCGAGCTGGACGGAAAGCCCGTCCTCGCGCATACGCTCGGTCTCTTCCAGGACCATCCGCTCATCGACGGCATCGTGCTCGTCGTCGCGCCCGAATACTTCGACGACTGCCGTGCGCTCGCGGCGAAATACGGAATCGCCAAGCCGCTGACGCTTGCCGAGAGCGGCGAATCCGCCCAGGACTCTATCTACTCCGGGCTTAAGGCCGCCGCGGCGAAATATCCGCCGGAGACAGCGGTCCTGCTCCACGACGGCGTGCGCCCCTACGTGCTGCCGGAGGTCATCACCGCCAACATCGAGGCGGTGGCGAAGTTCGGCAGCGCCGTCACCTACACTCCCTGCTACGAAACGATCGTCCTTTCGAAGGATGGCGAGACCATCAGCGCCATGCCGTACCGCAGGGAGTCCTACACGGCGCAGGCGCCGCAGAGCTTCCGCCTGGGCGACATCCTGGCGGCGCATGAGAGGATCCGCGCGCGGCCGGAGGGCTATACGGACATGGTCGACCAGGCGACCATCTGCTGGACGCTCGGCATTCCGATCCACCTCGTGCCCGGCAACCGCGGCAACGTGAAGATCACCACGCCGGAGGACATCATCTCGCTTGACGCGCTTCTCAAGGCCCGCGCTGCGAAAGGAGGCTCGCTATGACATATCTCGTGACAGGGGCCACGGGGCTGATCGGCGCGGCGCTCGTTAGGGCGCTCGCGGCGAGAGGGGACGCCGTAATAGCGGCGGCGCGGAATGTCGGCAAGGCACGTTCGATGTTTGGCGCTATCAAGGGCGTCGAGATCGTCGAATGGGATGTCGCTCGTCCGCTTGAAGCGCGCGTTTCCGCCGACTGTTTCATCCATGCCGCCGCCGAGACCGCCTCGCGCGGATTTGTGGAAAGGCCGGTCGAGACGATCAGCACCATTGTCGACGGCACGCGCAACGTTCTGGAGTTCGCGAGGAAGTCGCGCGTCGGCAAGGTGGTGTTCCTCTCGACGATGGAGGTCTACGGCGCGCCGACGTCCGACCCCGTTGCCGAAGGCGACTTCGGCGTACTTGATCCCGCCGCTGTGCGCTCGAGCTACCCAGAGGCGAAGCGTCTCGCCGAGAACCTCTGCGCCGCGTACGCGAAGGAGTTCGGAGTGGACGTCACGATTGCGCGCCTTACCCAGACGTTCGGGCCCGGCGTCGCGCGCGGAGACACGCGCGTGTTCGCGCAGTTCGCCGAGGCGGTTCTCGAGAAGCGCGACATCGTGCTGCACACCGAGGGCCGCACGGCGCGCTGCTACTGCTACATCGAAGACGCCGTTTCCGCAATCCTGACGCTTGCGGAGAAAGGCGCTGCGGGCGAAGCGTACAACGTTGCCAATCCCGAGACGTACTGCACGATACGTGAAATGGCCGAGATGCTTGCCGCGGCGCATCCGCCGACGCGCGTCGTCGTCGATCTTGCGGGCGCGGAGGGACGCGGCTACGCGCCGGAGTTCAGGATGCGTCTCTCGACGGCAAAGCTCGAGGCGCTCGGGTGGAAGCCGCGCACCGGGCTTCTCGAGGCATACGACAATCTCATCGCCTCTTGGCGGGAGGGTTGAATGGGGCTCTCGACCTTCGACGCCTTCAAGCACCTGAATGCTGGCGACGCCGTCCCGCTGGAGGGGGAGCGGCTCGCCTCGCTTCAGAGATGCCTCACGTCCATCCTCGACGACATCCTCGCCGTTGCGCGGGATACAGGAACGCGCCTTATCCTTGGAGGCGGCACCGCGCTCGGAGCGGCGCGGCACAGGGGATTCATCCCGTGGGACGACGATCTCGACGTCAACATGCCGCGCGCGGACTGGCCGCGCTTCCGCGATGCGTTCATGGCGCGCTTCGGGGAGAAGTACGCGATTTTCGAGCCGGGTGCGCCGAAGAGCTACGGACTCTGCTTCCCTCGGATACGACTGCGCGGCACAAGTTTCGTGACGCGGGAGGACCTCGTGAACCCGCCTGCATGCCCCGGGGTGTTCGTCGACGTTTTTCTCTCCGACGGCGTGCCCGACAATTCCGTCCTTCGCCGCGCGCACGGGCTCGGCTCGCTTGCACTCGGCTTCCTCTATTCGTGCCGCAAGGCGTTTGCCGAGAGCAGATGGCACCGCAGGTGGGGTCTCTCGGGCGGGGTGTTCGTCTTCAAGAGGGGAATTGGTTTTATGCTTGCGTTCATGTCCCTCGGCAGATGGACGCGGCTTTGGAATCGGTGGAACGGACTCTGCCGCGGCAAGTCGTCGCGCTTCGTTACGTATCCGGTCGGACGCCGCCACTATTTCGGCGAGCTCGCACCGCGCGCAGAGCTGACGCCGGGCGCTCCGCTTGAATTCGAAGGGCGTTCCTGTCCATGCGCCTCCGGAATCGCGGCGTATATGACGCGGCTCTACGGCCCAGACTACATGACGCCACCGCCCGAATCCGACCGCGAGCGGCACGTCGTATTCCGCCCTTTCTTCCTTAACCGCGAAGACTCCGAGCTCGAGATGGTAGTCGCTACGCACAAGCAGTATGTCATGCCGCAGGACGCCGTGTATTTGCCTGTGTTCGTCGGCGCGGCGCTTTCGGGCGATGCGGCGGTTCCGCCCGGCTTTGCGCGCGACGACGAAGGCGAGAACATCAGCGCGAAAAACAGGGGCTGGTGCGAGCTTACTGCGCTCTACTGGGCATGGAAGAACACGAAGGCAGACGCCGTCGGGCTTGTCCACTACCGCCGCCATTTCAGGGGGCGTGGCGGAATCGCGAGCGGTGCCGAGATATGCGACGCGCTTTCGCGCGCGGACGCTGTCCTGCCGAAGAAACGCAACTACTTCATCGAATCCACCTATTCGCAGTACATCCACGCGCATCATGCCGAGGACCTCGACGGGACGCGCCGCATACTGGAGGAGCGGCACCCCGACTGCGTTGCGGCGTTCGACGCCGTCATGAAGTCCACGAGCGGGCACCGCTTCAACATGATGGTCATGAAGCGGCCGCTTTTCGACGACTACTGCGCCTGGCTGTTCGACGTTCTCTTCGAACTGGAACGTCGTCTCGACATTTCGTCGTACTCCGACTACGACAGGCGCGTCTTCGGCTTCGTCGCCGAGCGGCTCCTTGATGTCTATGTGCTGGCCAGGAAGGTGAGTTTCGTCGAAATGCCGGTCATGCACCTCGAGTCCCAGCACTGGCCGCGCAAGATTGCCGCATTCTTGAGACGAAAGTTGTCAAGCGGTACAAGAAAATGATATTATCCTAAAAATCGCAGTTGAAGTCAATGGGGTGTCGGCCTGCCAGACAAGTTTGGCGGGCTGAAGAGTCCGAGACGCCAATCGGCATCCCGTTCAGGTTAGCGGCATTTCAACTGCGACGCTTAGGCTTATGAGCCGGCCAAAGTCGGTCAGTCGTCGACGCCCTTGTAGAAGTCGGCATCGTCGTCGCCGTCGGGGTTCTCCTCGAGCCACTCCTCAAGCTGCCGCTTGATGGCCTTGGGGTTCGATGGCAGCTCGGAGACCTCAACCTCCATCAGGTCGGCGATTGATTCCTTCATCTTGGCAACCGCCGCGTCGGTGCCGCTTTCGAGGATCTGGGAATAGGTGGCGACCTTTGCGCTGTTGCGCATGTTCATGTCGATGGCCAGGGCCATCGAGTCGAGCGAATCCTCGTTGTCGATGACCTTGGAAAGCGCCACGAGCATGGCCGAAAGCTCGTTGTCGCCGACCGTCGTGTCGTTGAGGAACGTGTCGAGCTGGTCGAAGGCGGCGTCGACCACGTCCGGGTCCGGGTCGTCCAGGAAGCCCACGAGCTCGGCGAGCGATTCGGGCAAAAGAAGGCCGACGGCCTCCACCGCCTTCTCGCGGACTGATGCCGGGACGGCCTCGCGACCGCGCTCGCGCTGGATCTTCGCGATCTGCCCGCAGACCTTCGAAAGGGAGCCGCGGTCTTCGTCGTCAAGGCACTGCTGCAGCTCCTCCATCAGCCGCTGCATCTCGGGGGAAAGGTCCCCGTCGTCAGACCCGGCCGGCTCGCGCGCGGCGACGCCCGCCTCGATGCGGGCCGCGTCCTTCGCGCCGGGGACGCGCACCTCGGCGATCTTCCTCGAGGCGCCGCGCGGCTCGGCGGACTTCGCCGCCGGC
>JAFQYM010000099.1 GCA_017406465.1 Kiritimatiellia bacterium
TGCCCAGCGCCTTGTAGGTCGAGCCCCAGAGGTTCTGCCAGGCACGCACAGTGGTGTCGCCGCCGTTCTCGACAAGCGTCGCCGTTCCGCCAAGCGCGTCATCGCCGACGGTCAGCGTGAAGCTGCGGGTCACGTACTTCGTGACGGTCTTCTTCTTCCCCTTCACCTTCTTCGTCACCTTGTAGGCGAACTTGGCGACGACGTTCGAGCAGCTGAACTCGCTGTAGGACGCAGCCTCAGGAACCGCCGCGGTGTAGCTCGCCGCGGTGAAGGTCCAGTTGGTGCCGCGGTCGTAGAACTTGCCGCTGACCTTGCCCGCCGCCGAGACGGTGACCGTGGCGAGGCCGTTGGTCGCGCCGTCCTCGCCGGCCACGTAGCCGTTAAATGTCCCCTTCGCCCACGCGGGCAGGGCATCCACCTTCAGCGCAACGCGCTGGGTAACGGTCTTGCCGTTCAATGTGGCCTTGACCGTCACGAGATACGTCCCCGCCTTGGCGGTGAAGCCGGTGAAGGCGTAGTTGCCGCCGCCGAGGTTGGCGAGCTTGATCCCGGCCGGGAGGCCGCTCGCGGTCACCGTCGCGTTGCTGGTGGCGGCGAACGCCATCATGTCGGCGTACTTGAGGCCGACCACGCCGCTCTCGACGACGCCTCCGATGTTGTTGAAGCCGAGCGAGAGCTCCGCGTCGTTCTGCGTCACCACCCAGAGGATCTGCGCGGTCCGGGCGACGGTCTTCTTGCCGCTCTTCACGTTCTTGGTGAAGGTGACGACGTAGGTGCCTGGCTTAGTCGGCGTGCCGACGATCGTCTGGCCCTTTTGCTTCAGGTACTTGCCCTTCTTCTTCTTGGCGTTCGTGTAGGCATACGCATCCTTCGCAGCAAACGTGAGCCCAGTCGGCAGCCCGGTCACCTTGGCGAGGTTGCCGCCAATCGAAGACGGGACGAACGGGACAGGCGGGACGCCACCAGCCAAATCCCAGTTGATGGGCACATAGGCCATTGTGGTGATGTTGGTGAGGTCTTCGCCGAACAACGCCGTGTCCACCGCCTTCGGCCTCACAAGCACGCGATACTTCATGGTCTCGTAGAACGCGCCCACCTTCTTCTTCGCCGTAATCGTGAAAAGCCCCGCCTTCGTCGTCTTGCCGTAGACCGAGTATGGCTGCGCCTTCGTGACCACAATCTTCTTCTTGCCCGATTTCAGCTTCTCGGTGACGCGCTTCGCGGTGTACTTGAGACCCTTCGGGAGCCCCGTCACCGTCCAGCCGTTGGTGACGCCGGGCAGTCGGTACGGGTCCTGCACGTCCAGCGTCTGGCCAAGCGCGAGCTCGCCGAGATCGACCACCTCCTGCGGCAACACCTCGATCGGCAGGGCGTGGACTTTGGCCACGCCGTTCACCGTTATCACCAGATACGGCGGATTGGTGAAGAAGTCTAGCGCGGCGGTCGGCACGCCCTCGATCCACCACTCGGACTTCGCCTTGATGACGACCTTGCCCTTCTTGTTCTTCCACGCCGCGTTGTACTTGAGCTTCAGGCCCGCCGGCAGCCCCTTCGCGACCACGCTGTAGGGCGTCCCGTCCGTCGGCACGTCGTACCCCAGCTCCGCCAGGGTGGCCTTGAAGTACTCGCCGGCCTTCAGCGTGAGCTCGACCGGCGTGCCGATAGTGAACGTACGCGTCACCAGGCCGACGTAGTCGCCGATGCCAGTCACCGTCACGGACGCGGTGCCGGGCCAGACGTTGTCCTTCCAGGATAGCGCATAGTCCACTCCTTCCACCATGTCCCTGCCATGCACCGAGTCGTACACGTCCGGCACAGGCTTGACTTCGGCGCCGGTGAACGGCTGGCCGGCGACTTGGCCAACCATCTCGTCCGCAAGCGCATACGGCAGAATGACTCCGTTGTCCGTGCCGACTTCGCCGGTGACGCCTTCGCCGTGGCTGCCGTGTTCGCCGCTTTCAGACCCGCCGCTTGCGCCGCCAGAGATTGCGCCGTTGTTCACGTCGACATTGCCATCGACTCCTGGACCGCCGTTCCCTCCGTCGCCGGAGACGGAGGATCCTCCGCTCCCGCCGATGATCGTCCCGTCGTTAGTCCCGACGTTCCCGGCAATTCCCGCGCCGCCGTTGCCGCCGTCGCCGGAGTCTGATGCGCCGCCGTCGCCGCCTCGGACCGTCACGCCCTCGCCGACATTGACCAGCACGCCGTCGTTCGCGTCGTCAGCGACCGCTATCGCAGGCGCGCCGTTGCCGCCCGGGTTCCCGTCGCCGCCGTCGCCGCCCTTGACCGCGGCGTCGCCGCCGGTCGTGACAATGGACAGCTCGGTCGGGTCGCCTTCGCCATCGCCAGACACGATGACTATCGCCGGCTGCCCGGCGCCGCCCGGCGTCGTGTCGTCGCCGTCGGCGCCATCGGCGCCGGACAGGTCGTGTCCGTTCAGATCGATCGTCACCTTGCCGAGGTTGTCAGGGATCTCGATCGGCAGGTCGGCGCTGTCGATGTCGTTGGTGACCTTCACCGTCCACCCGCCTGCGCCATCAGGCGCCACCGTCACCGGCAGCCCGTCGAACGCGTCGACGAGCTCGTCCATCTCCCTGGTGCTGGTTATCTCCACCCAGCCGTCCGTCACGAGGTACGTCACGGCGAAGTTAGCGTTGTTGTTCGCGAAGTCCTCGGCCTTAAGCCCCATCTGCGCAATGCCGACGTCTGTGCGCTTCGCAACCGCGACTCCGCCGAAGGCAGTGTCCGCCGCGATGTCATAGAGCGCGTCCGCGGTCGTCGCCTCGTAGCCCGAAACGCTCTTCTCCGTCGTGTCGTAGGTGTATGTTGCCGTATGGCCAGTTATCGCAACCGTCACGGGCCTGTTGGTTATCGTCACCTTCGCCGCGTGCGTGAAATCCTCGTAGTTCGGGTTGGTCACCTTGTACCACACCACGTACTCGCCCACATTCGTGTAGACCGGAGCCTCGCCCAGCCACGGCAGGTCAGGCGCTCCGTCGCCAGCCGCCTCCGGCGCGTACGCCACCGCGCTCTCGCCGATCATCGCCGCGCCGAACGCCGCCACGAGCGCGTTCGTTTCGATCGTGTGACCTTCGGCGTCGTACATCGCGGTCACGTCGAATCTCGACGCGCCGCCTGTCGACACCTCGCCGTCGCCGGGCTCGTCGCCGCCACCTGGGCCGACCGATGCCTTCGTCACCGTCAGCGCACCGTTTACGGTCGTAATCGTGTAGTTGCCCGCCTTCGTGCCGTCGTTCAGCGTGTAGGTGAAGGTATTTTCGCTCTCGCCCACAGTCGTCTGCGAGCCGGTGTACGTAGCGACGGCGCCCTCGCCGTCGGCGAATCCATCGCCTCCCACCGCAACTTCGTGCTTCACAAGCGCCGTGCCGTCGTACACCTTGTTGTCGCTTCCGCTCGTGAGCGTAACCGTGCGTTTCACGATAGACCACGGGAACGTATGCGAGCCGCTGAAGTTGCCCGTGCCGGTCACCGTGAGCGTGTAGTCGCCCGCGTCCGTCGCCGTGTTGCCCGTCACCGTGAAGGTCGGGATCGCGAAGCCGTCGTATGCGACCGCCGTCACCGCGCACGTCTTCTCCGTCCCGTCGTACATCGCGCCGTCGCCGGAGAGCGCCACCGACCATTTCGCGTCGTCCGTCCAGCCGCCCATGTCCGCGGCAGCCACAGTCAGCGTGCCGGTCACGCACGTCACGAGATAGTTCCCGGCGAGAGTCCCATCGGCGAACGAATAGCCAAAGGCGTTGGCCGCCGTGCCGACGTCCACGATCTCGACAAAGTCGCCCGCGACGATCCCCTCGCCGGACACGAACCCTTCGCACGTCACCGTAGCGTTGGAATGCGCCAGACCGTCGTACGTCCAGCCGCCGTCCGCGCTCGTCACCGTCACGGGCCTGTTGGTTACCGTCACCTTCGCCGCGTGCATGAAGTCATTGTAGTTCGGGTTGGACACCTTGTACCACACCACGTACTCGCCCACATTCGTATACACCGGTGCCTCGGCCAGCCACGGCAGGGCGGGCGCCCCGCCGCCAGCCGCCTCCGGCGCGTACGCCACCGCGCCCTCGCCGATCATCGCCGCGCCGAACGCCGCGACGAGCGCGTTCGTATCAATCGTGTGCCCTTCGCCGTCGTACATCGCGGTCACGTCGAATTTCGACTCGCCGCCCGTCGGCACTTCGCCGCTGCCAGGCTCCTCCGTACCGTCGCCCGTGGTCGCCTTCGTCACCGTCAGCGTGCCGTTGACGGTCGAAATCGTGTAGTTGCCGGCCAGCGTGCCCGCGTTCAGCGTGTAGGTGAAGGTGTTCTCGCTCGTGCCCACCGGTGTCTGAGAGCCAGTGTAGTCGTATGTAGCGCCTTCGCCAGCCGTGAAGCCGTCGTCGCCGACTGTTACATCGTGCTTAACAAGCACCGTGCCGTCGTAAACTTTCGAATCGCTTCCGCTCGTCAGCGTCACCTCGCGCTTTGCAATCTTCACTGTCGCGGAGTTCGTCTGCGTGATGTACCCAGGCGCGGAAATCTCGACCCAAACCGTCATCGCCCCAACATCCGTCAATGTCGGCGCTGCGATTGACCATTCGCCTGTCGGGCTCGTCGCACCAACCGCACCGCTCGCGTACTTATAGGCGATCCCCGCAATCTCCGAAGCCACCGTGATCCCATGTGCCGCGCCGTCGTACTTCTCCGAGTAGCCCGTCACCGTCACATCGCCCTGAGCGAACGGCACGTCCTTGCCAGTCACCACGAACGTCGCAGTCTCGACTGCCCCAGCGACACCGTTCGTGTAGGTCGTGTGCGTGAGCACGTACGTGCCGTTGCGCGTCACGCCCCAGGCATAGGCATCTTCGCCCGTCAGCCCTTCCGCTATCGCCACGCCATCCTGCGCGATCGTCACCGTCGCTCCATCGCCGCCATCCCACAGCGAAGAATACGTCAGCGTCTCGTCGCCAAGCGAAGCGCGAGGGCTAATCCGCGAATCGATCACCACGGGCTCACTGTCTCCCGAGCACAGCGTATCAACCCGTTCCACCCCGGTTACCGCATCTGGACTATGCTCGCCTTCTATGCTTGCGCCTTCTATGCTTGACAAGGCTCTAACTAGGCGAAAGCCGAAGATGTAGTGCCCGATCCCCGGATCGTAGTACATCCGATGGGACGAGGTGCAGCCGCCACTCCCAGCACTCCAGTAGCCGCCGCGATACACCCTGGCCCATCCCCCGGGGGCAGAACCTTTGGGATCTGTCACGCCGCTTTGCAGGCTTCCGTATCCGTCCAGACAAAACTCCGCCACATTGCCGTGCATGTCGTATAGGCCCCAGGCATTAGGACAATACAAGCCAACCGTTGTATGTTGCGAATACCCACCTTTACCGTCAGACTGATTACCACTATACCGCCCCAACAACTTCAAGTCATCTTCCGTATCGCCGCCGTTGTTGTACGTGCTGGTCGTCCCCGCACGACAGGCATATTCCCATTGCGCCTCCGTCGGCAGGTCGAAGGCAAGCCCCGTCCGAGACTGGATGCGACCGACAAACGAATTGGCATCGACGTCCAAAGATTCCGGCCAGTTATAGGTGCCGCGAATTGTGTCCCATGACACACATTCCACCGGCCGCATATCACCCTTGTATGACGACGGATTGCTTCCTGTCACCAGCTCATACTGCTTCTGCGTCACCTCGAAAAGGCCACAATAGAATGGCTTCGACAGCGTCACATCATATTGCCCACACATCTTGAACGAGCCCGGATTGATCAAGTGCAACACCAACTTCGTCGTCTTGTATTCGTCCGTATTGAACCCGCCAACTGGTTGTTCCGAAGTATAGGACACGGGATAATTTGCGGCGTTGGCACCGACCGAAAGATCGACAACACAATAGCTATGATACGTGACATACGACACCGATGTCTGCGGCGAAGTGGCAGATGCCACCAATCCTGCAGAGCAAGAGAGGCGGAAGCCGCGGACGGCATAGTCGTCGAGGGACGGGTAGCTGCCGTTGCGGTTCGACGAGGCGCAGGTGCCCGCATCGCTGAACCAGCCCCCGCCGCGAATAATGCGATACGAGCCCGACGAAGCCCCCTTTGGATCATTGCCGCCCTGTAGCGATCCGTACCAATCAAGACACCACTCCCAGACATTTCCATGCATATCGTAAAGCCCCCAGTCGTTTGGAGCATACGACCCGACCGTCGCATGCTGCGAATACCCACCACGACCATCACTTTGATTGCCTGAATAACGGCCAAGCAACTTCAAATCCTCCTCGTTGTTGCCGCCGTTGTTGTAGGTGCTTGTAGTCCCTGCCCGACAGGCGTATTCCCACTGCGCCTCCGTTGGCAAATCAAACGAAACTACACCTGTCTTTGCACGCAACTTACCAAGGAACGCATCGCCGTCAACGACAGAAGACACCGGACAGCCATCACCGGCGATGGCTCCGCGTATTGCGTTGTATGAAACGCTTTCCACAGGCCGATTGTCGCCCTTGTGCGACGACGGATTGTCCCCCATAACGAGCTCATACTGTTTCTGAGTCATTTCGAAAATACCCATGTAGTACGGCTTCGTCAACGTCACATCATATTCTCCGCCCATCTTGAACGACCCGGGCTCAATCAACCGCAATACCAACTTCGTTGTCTTGTACTCGTCAGTGTTGAAGCCGCCTGCCGGTTGTTCCGAAGTGTAGGTAACTGGATAGCTCGCGGCATTCGCGCCAGCCGAAAGATCGACGATGCAATAGCGATAATATTTCGCATACCCCACCGAAAACACCACATCGGCCGAAGTGAAGTTCAACCCCTGCGCATTCAGATCCCACGTCACGCGATGCGTACCTGCCGCCGTATCCGTATCGCCGGAAAGCGCCGCGATGCTCGCCACGTAGTTCGTGCCGTCAACGCGGTTCGTCGCCATTATCAACAACACAATGCCCGTTCCCGAAGGCATCCCCAGGGTCACGTCGCCCACCACGTCGAAGTCGATGTCCACCTTGCCGTTCCACGGCCACCGCTGCCGCGCGCGCACGTTCTCGATGCGGGCGTGTTCGACTACGGCATATTCCTTCCCCAACACCTCCGTAACAAGGCCATTCCCCGACACCGCGAATGCCTTCACCGTCGCCGCGGCGGAAAGAGTGAACGGCCCAGTGTATTTGTCTGATTCCGTTGTCGGCGTCGAGCCGTCGAGCGTATAGTAGATGGTCCAGCCGTCAAGGTTGCCGTTGATCGTGAGCGTGCCGCCAACGAACTGCCCGCCGTCATACTCGAATGTCAATTCCGGCCCCGGCACCACGAATGTCGCCGTCTCGACCTTCCCCGCCACGCCATTCGTGTAGGTCGTGTGCGAGAGCGTATATGTGCCGGTCTTCCTCACGTTCCACGCCCGCTCGCCTTCGCCAGAAAGGTTCTGCACCAGCGCCGTGCCATCTTGCGCAATCGTCACCGTGGCGCCATCGCCGCCGTCCCACCGCGAAGAATAAGTTAGCGTTTCATCACCCGCCGACTCTCGGACGCCGTCGTGTTTAATCGACAGTCTGAAGGCGTCGGTCGTCGCCGTTACCGTGGCGGCGTTGACCACACCGCCAATCATCATTCCTAGCACGACAAGTGCCAAACCCTTTCCGTGCATTCCGTGGATCCCGTGGCTCATCATTTCACCCCCCTTCCATTCTCCACCGAACCGTAATTCAGGAAGTTCCGATTCTTGATCATGTCGTAGTCGGCCTTGATCCGATCCGCCGAAAGCGTCCCGCCCCGCAAACGGATTTCATCGTATTGGCCGCAAAAAGTTGAAACGTCACCATTTAAGCCACATCCAAAACATAACGGTTGATTATTATCTATTACCGCAATTATCGTCCCGGCTGAAGCATAGATGCCATTAGTATAACATGACACAGAAATCCCCTCATACATGAGACTCACACTTAGCCAATCGTTAGTCATGTCTGGTATTTCTACTTTTACTTCTATATCCGACGAACCATGAATCGTCAATGTTTGGGAATTGGGATTAAGCTGAAACTCCCATCCATTATCATCCTTCCAATACTTCTTACGACACATCGGACGCGGATGGTGTCCCGCATCTACTTTGGCACCATTCACCCACATAGAACATGTAAAACAACTACCCAATTGAAGTGCATCATACGAAGGAACCAGAAGGTAATTTCCATCCCTTATCTGACGTGTTCCATTCACTCTCGCCCTGCCGCAGGCACCGTTCTCGTAGGCTACCATCTGGCTCACATCGGCAAGCGTGTTGGTGCTCTTACTCGGCAGTGCATCAAGTCCGTGCGCCGTCGAATCGAACGCCGTGCCGGAATCCTCGTTCATGTGCCACACGCCCGCGTAGTCTCGCCACACTTCGTGCGGCGGGAGTGAAGAGGTAATGGTAGATAGTGAATAGTTGGGATTGCCGTAGGCGAGCTTGAACTTCGTTCCCTGCTTCATTTCGGGCAGCTTCACCCATACAAGGGATTCACCGCCGACGTGCCACTCGTCGATCTCATGCGGGTAGATCACGCTCTCGCCCTCGTCGCAGAAAACCACGTCCCCGCCGTTCGCATCGGCAAAGTCGGCGTAACTGAAGCCCGAAATCGCGGTGGAAAGCCGCACCAGCACCGGCACGTTGGTCAACACCTCCGTGCCCGTGTAGCCCGCCACCTCCAGCGGCAACACCTTCTTCGCGGCGACAATCGCGCTTCCTTCCGCCGAAACCCTCACCGCAACATTGGCGAAATCGAAATCGCCCGCGATATCCGCATCGGCATCCCACGTAAAGCGATAGGTGCCGGGCTTCACCACGAAGGCGTTGTTCGTTATCGCCCCACCCGTCTGCCAGGCGGTGCGCAACGGCAAGTTGGTGCCGCCGACAAGGTCTTGGGCGGACAGAGAAACCAGGTATTCTAGATTGGCATCGCCCTTCACCTCGCAGTCAATGTCCACCTTGCCGTTCCATGGATAGCGCGGCTTCGCCACCGCGCTTCCAATGCTCATCAGCGAATACGTGGCCGAAAACTCGCGGCTCTCAAGGCCGCCGTCGGAAAAGGCTATCGCGCGGATGGTCTGCGAATCGTTGAGCGTGATCGGACCGGTATATTCAGGCGAAGCGCCGGTAGGGCGGGCAGCCCCCTGCCCGCCGCTACTCACCTCATACCTCACCGTCCACCCGTCGCCCGCGCCGCCGATGGCTATCTTCACACCCGGCGTCAAATCGCCATCGGGCGTGAACGTGAGCTCCGGCCCCGCCACTTCAAACCACGCGCCCAGCAACTCCGCGCCGTTCACGCCGTTTGTCTGCGTCTCGTGCGTGAGGTAGTAGACGCCTGCCTTCGTCGGCGTCCAAGTGGCAGTGCCCGAGCCGGCCTCATTCACCAGCGCGGTGCCGCCGACAAACTCCGGCAGCTCCCCGCCCTGCAGGCAGAGGCGGAAGCCGTAGTTTGAATTTGCATATGAAACAATGTTTCCCCAGTGATACCCTGATGTAATCCTATATGTTGTTGACCACCCACCACCTCGCGACACTCTATGAGTGAATATACTACTACCAACAGGATCTATTGAATCATTACACGCAGCATCATATCCATCCAAAACGAATTCCCACACATTCCCGTGCATATCATACAGGTCAAAAGCATTAGGAATATATGACCCAACTTTCGCCGTCCCCATTTCAGTCGTTGACATTGAAAAATCGGCTGTTAATGTTGCCCCTTCACGCCATCCACTATTAAATTGATTGCGTGAGATTTCACACAATTCATTGCCCGCCCCCCAGAAAGTGACATTTTTCCCATTATTCAACGAGGAACTCGCACCTGCTCGACAAACATATTCCCATTGAGCCTCGGTTGGCAAATCGAAACTCGCCAAACAGCTCCGGTCCCTTAATCGACCAATAAAACTAGAATCATCAACATCTTTCGATTCCGGCCAATTATTGCCCTTTGTAGCACCACGAATATCCAGGTAACTCACACTCTCCACTGGGCGTGCCGCATAGCAAGTCTCGTTGCTGAACGTGCTCGGCCTATTCCCCATCACCAGTTCCCATTGCCTTTGGGTTACTTCAAATACACCCATGTAGAAATCCTTTGTTAGCGTAACCATGTGGAGATTCGTATTAACGGATGCTGGGAAAGAGAAGATCGAGCCATTCTCACGAACAATCGAACCTGCCGGATAGTCGGTGGCGCGGCTTCCCATGATGAACGACCCGGCGGGAATGTGTCGCAGTACCAGCTTGGAGGTCTTGTACTCATCGCTCCAGGTGCCACCGGGTATCTCATCGAGATATTCAATCGGATAGTGCGTGGCAGCGGTGCCGCCGCTCAGGTCAATCGCGATGTACTTCGGCTTCTCGCGCTTCACCGGCCACACCTTCACCACCGCGTTCGCATCCTCAAGTGCATTCGTCGCCCATGCGCTCGAGTAGCTGATCGCCTCGCTCGCCCGCGCCGTGCGCATCTCCCACGGCCCCATGCCGGAAAGATCCATGCGGAACTCCCCGCTCGTGCCCGTGGCGGCGACTGCCGACAGGCCCCATATTGCGAGCGTTAGCGAGCAGAGTCCGTGCAGTCCGTGGTTAATCTTCATCTCTCTCATCCTTTCAAATCCTTTCATGCCGCCTCCTTCTCAACCAACGCCCCGCCCGCCACGCGGCGAAACACAGCGCGGCAAACCGAGCGACAAGGCGCAAGGTTAGAGACAACCCCAGATATTGACATGTTTGTGATGGTTTTCAACAAACTGTCAAATAACGCCGCCGCACCCCTTGACGAAGGGCACGTTCTATGATACACTACTGACATCTTTATGAAAAAAACCATAAACATGTAAACGGAGCATCTGAAATGACGATCCAAAGGAATGACCTCCTGAATCGCCTCGTCGAGGCTAAGCACAACGGCTTCGTCAAGGTTCTTACCGGCATACGGCGTTGTGGCAAAAGCTATCTTCTTTTCAATATATTCAAGACCCATCTTCTGGAAGATGGAGTACAGCCCGACCACATCATTGAAATAGATCTTGAACATCCCGTAACCGCCGATCTTGTCAATCCAATCAAACTTGACCGCTACATTCGCTCCAAGCTTGTTTCCGACGGGAAGATGAACTATGTGCTCATTGACGAGATTCAATACTGCGGCAAGGCTCTTCCAGAAGGGATTGACCTTTCCAGAATCCACCCTGACGACCGCGAGAGGATGTTTGTGGACTTCTATCGTGTTTTGAACGGTTTGCGAACCACCCCAAATGTCGATGTATATGTGACTGGCTCCAATTCTAGGCTGCTCGCCTCCGACGTCGCGACGGAGTTCAGAGGCAGAGGGCACGTGATACAGGTTGCGCCACTGTCCTTTGCCGAGTTCATGCCTCTTCGCGCATCCGAACTGAACCCCTTCAAGGTAATCGAAGAATATCTTCTCTACGGGGGTCTCCCCGATTGCGTCCTCGCCCAATCGCCTGCGGCAAAAGAGGCGTACCTTAAAGATCTTTACGCCACCATTTATCTCCGCGACATCGTGGAAAGATACCACGTCAGGAACGATCTGCTTCTTGAGAAGGTAATCGACATCGTGATGAGCGACACCGCAACGCTCACAAACCCGACCAAACTCGCCAACGCCGCAAAAACCGTTGCCGGAATCGATGCGAGCAGAAACACCGTCGTCCAGTACCTTGACCACCTTGCCGATGCCTTTCTTATCAGCAAGGCAGAGCGCTTTGACGTCAAGGGGCGCCGCCACCTCGACTACCCGGTGAAATACTACGCCACCGATACCGGACTCAGGAACGCGCGCATCAACTTCCGCCAGTCGGAATTCACGCACCTCATGGAAAACGCCATCTACAACGAACTCATCCGGCGTGGATATTCCGTTGATGTCGGCATTGTGCAACGCCACGACTACTCCGCCGGGAAGCACACGATACGACAATACGAAATCGACTTCGTCGTCAATCGCGGTCCGAGGCAGATGTACATCCAGTCCGCATACTCCATCCCCACCGCCGAGAAGCGGGAACAGGAGACCTTCTCGCTTCGCCACACCGGCGATTCCTTCAAAAAGGTGGTGATAACCAACGACCCCTTCCAGACCCGAACCTACGACGACAGCGGCATCGCCTACATCGGTCTTGTTGACTTCCTCCTCGACCCCCATTCGCTCGAAACGCTGTAACCCACCATGGTAGGGTCGCGCGTCCCGCGCG
>JAFQYM010000100.1 GCA_017406465.1 Kiritimatiellia bacterium
CGCCACGCTTTTGCGGGAAAGCAGGGAAATCTATTAGATTTGCCCCCCCCCCCCGCAAATATATGCACTTTTACGAATCATGGGTGTAATATAACATATCCACGTCCCCCTGTCAACCCCCAACACGGCCAACGCGCTGGTTGCTGAACGCTGGTTGCTGACCGCTGGTTGCTGGAACACTTCCGACGCGACGCGACGGCCGCAACCGCCTAATTCCCGTCGCTCACCGTGCAGATCATTTCATCAGAAGCGCAACGGCGTGGCAGACCACGCCGAGTCCGGCGCCGGCGGCGTCCATGCCCTCGTTGGTCTTCCCCTTCACCGACACCGCCGAGGCGTCGAGCCCGAGGATACCCGCGATCCGTTCGCGGATGGCGTCCACTTTCGGACGCAGCTTCGGCCTTTCGCAAATTACCGTCGCGTCGACGTTGGATACGCTCCAGCCCGCCGCGGCGAGGTCGCGCGCGACGTCCGCCAGGAGCGCGGCGGAATCGGCGTCTTTCCAGCGCGGATCGGTGTCGGGATAGCGCGCGCCGATGTCGCCCATCGCCGCCGCGCCGAGCAGCGCGTCGATGACGGCGTGGAGGAGCGCGTCGGCGTCGGAGTGTCCCCTGAGCCCGGTTTCGCCTGGGAACTCCACCCCGCCGAGCACGAGCCGGCGGCCCGGTTCGAAGCGGTGGGAGTCGTAGCCATATCCAATGCGGAAGCTGTTCATGCGAGGTCGGGGAGTGATTCGTGGAGGGAAAGCCGGAACGGCAGTTCCATGCCGAGCGGACGGATGAAACGGAACACGCGGGGCGAGACGACGCGGATGCGCCCGGGCACGCGTCCGCGCGAGAGGAACTGCGTGAGCAGCTGCTGCGGCATCGACTCCCACATCGCCTTCAGCCCCGCCTCGGGCACGACCGAAGTGCGGGCGCCGACGACGCGCGTCCGCGAGACCGGATCCACCGCCACCAGCTCGTACACGCAGCGCGGACGCGCATCGCGGGTCATCACGCCCGGGACAAGCCTGAAGTCGACGTCCAGGACATCGGTGGGGACGATCGGCAGGTCCTTCGCCTTCTTCACGTCCTCGGTGCGGAAGGAGATGCGCTCGACGTATGGCGGCGGATCGGGAATCACCAGCGGCTCGTCGCGCCAGGCGCCGGACTTGTCCTCGACTCTGGCGAAAATCGACTTCTCGTCCGCGAAGCGCATCGGCAGCTTGGGGTCGGACTCCACCCGGAGCATCACCCCGTAAGCCTCCCAGAGGATCTTCGCGGCGATGTCGCGGCCGGGTTCTTTGGCCTCCTGGGGCATGTAGCCGGGGTCGTGGCGGAAAAGCTTGGTGTCGCCGGCGGAGAGGACCACGAGCTCGTAGTGCGGAAGCTCGATCGGCGAGCTGACCACCCCGAAGGCGCGGTCGGCGCGCATGCGCACGAAGTCGTGGAGCGTGTTCCAGCCCTCAAGCATCAGGAAACGCACCTTCACCGCCTCCTCAGCGCCCTTGATGACCGTGCAGAAGTAGGGAAAGGCGGTGCCGTGGGGCTTGACCGCCCAGTTGTATGGCGCAAGCGCGTCCCACAACCCCAGCGCGTCCATCTTGACGCCAATTTCCTCTACACTGCGTTCCATTCAACCTTTCAACCTTTCAACTTTTCAACCTTTCAACTTTTCAACTTTTCAACTTTTCAACCTTCTCATAGAGGTTCGTCAGGGGGTGGAGAAGATGTCGACGAGGCGGACGGTCATGGTGCGGTCGTCGCGGCCGAAATACCTGACCTTGCCCGCCTTGTCAACGAGATAGTACACCGGCCCCTTGCTAACCGAACGCGGCTCTGCCGGATGCCCGCCGCCCTCGCAGCACGGCAGGTCGACATCCGCCTTGGCGAGAATCTTCGCCGCTCCCTCCTCGTCGCCGCCGCGGTGCGACGCGAACACCACCATCGGCTTGCCGCGGAAGCCGTCCATGATCCGCTGCGCGCCCTCGAGCAGCCGGAGGCTCTCGGGGTTGTCCGAGTTCCAGACGCAGACGATCACCGCCTTGCCGCGCAGGTCGTGTTCGGAGACGCGCCGGCGCGTAAGCCACTTCGCCTCGTTGAGCGACAGCCGCTCGATGCGCTTGTCCTCGGTGCCCTCCATGAGCGAGTTCTCGACCGCGCGCTTGGAGAGCGGCTTCGGCTCGGACGGCGTCGGCTCCGCCTTTTTGGCCTGCTTCGCCTTTTCCGGAGCCTTGGCGGACGGCGCGGCAGGTTCGGGTTTTTCCGCGGCGGCGGCTTCCTCCGGCTCCGGCTCGCCCTTCTCGCCGCGGCAGCGGTCGACGAGCGCAAGCGTCCAGCCGCGGGCGACGAAGTAGTAGTCGCGGCAGTAGGGGTCGATGAACTTCGCCGCGGCGGAGTCGGGGAAGAGCTCGTAGATCGCCGCTACCGCGGCGACTGCCAGCACGGCCAGGAACACTATCAGCTTGATCAGTCGTTTCATGATTTCTCCTTGTCCAGTTTCTACTCCCAGAAGGCTGCGTCGCCGGTGCGGCGGTAGAGGCAGATGGTGAACGGCTTGTCCGGCGCGCCCTTCCTGTCGCGGCACTTGCGGCAGAAGAAGCGAATCGTCGACGGCCCGTCGTAGCCGCGGTGGATGCGCACCCTCACCTTGGCGCGGCCGTAGCTGACGCGGCCCGAGCCGTCGCCGCCGCACTCCTCGTGGTCGATCGTCACCTCCACGTCGGGGTCGTCGCAGACGCAGTCCCAGCGGCAGTTCGGCCCGCCCTCGTCGAGGGTGAAGTACCAGCGGTCGCCGCTCTGCACGCGCATCACCTGGTTCTCGCCCGGCTGCGGCACGAATCGGCGGTCGAGCCCCTGGCAGCCGGCAAGCGCCGCGGCGAGCGCCAGCGACGCCGCGGCAGAGGCGACCAGTCTCGGGGAAAAGCTCTCCATCACAGGAACGCCAGCAGGACGGGCGGCGCGATGAGCAGTGAGTCGATCATGTCGAGGATGCCGCCAAGGCCGTTGGTCATCTTCGTCGCCGACGAGTCCTTCACGCCGACCCAGCGCTTGAACTTCGACTCCACCAGGTCGCCGGCGGTGCCGAGCAGCGCCGCGGCGGCGCCCAGTGCGAGCGACTTCGCCCAGCCGAAGCCGGTGGCGCCCATAAACGAGCACGAGACGAGGCACGAGGCGAAGATGGAGCCGAAAAGCCCCTCCCAGCTCTTGTTCGGCGAAATCGTGGGGCAGAGCTTGTGGTTGCCGCCCTTCATCAGCTTCGCGGAGGTGAGACCGAACGCGAACCCCCCGACGTCGGAGAACTTGACTATCGCTATCACGTAGAGGAGCAGCACGTTGCCGAGCCTGAACGGACCGCACATCTCGCCTTCGCCGTAGCGGAACGGGACCGACGCAAGCGACAGAAGCCCGTAGCCGATCAGCAGCACGCCGGCGAGGAACACGACGGCGTGGAACACGACGGCGTGGACCGCGCCGGGACGCGACGACTTCATCTTCATCAGAAGCGCGAACTCGACCATCGCGAGAACGGCCAGGACCATCACCACCGTGACGATGGCGCCCGGCGGCGCCAGGAGCGACGCGGCGATCACCGCCCCTCCGACCGCGAGTCCGGTCAGCGTCCGCTTCAGCACCGGGTTCACACGCCGATCCTCAGGGTGGTTTCGCGCGCGGGGCCGACGGAGAGGACGCCGAGCTTGCCGCCGACGAGCTCGAGGACCCGCTCCACGTACTTCCGCGCGTTCTCGGGCAGGTCCTCGTAGCGGGTCACGTGCGAGGTCTCGCACTTCCAGCCGGGCAGCTCCTCGTAGACCGGTTCGCAGCGGTCAAGCACGGCGAGGTCGGCCGGGAAGGTCTGGTAGACGAATCCGTCGTCGCGGCGGTAGCCGGTGCAGATCTTCACCGTCTCGAACTCGTCCAGCACGTCGAGCTTGGTCATCGCCCAGAAGTCCACGCCGTTGACGCGCTGGGCGTAGCGGGCGACGACGGCGTCGAACCAGCCGCAGCGCCGCGGGCGCCCGGTGGTGGCGCCGAACTCGCCGCCGCGGCGGCGCAGGGTCTCGCCGTCCGCGTCCTTGAGCTCGGTCGGGAACGGCCCCTCGCCGACGCGGGTGGTGTAGAGCTTGAGGACGCCGATGACGCGGTCGATCGCGCGCGGCGACACGCCCGAGCCGGTGCAGGCGCCGCCGGCGGTCGGGTTGGACGAGGTGACGAACGGATAGGTGCCGAAGTCGACGTCGAGCATCGTCGCCTGCGCGCCCTCGAAGAGCACCGACTTGCCGGCTTCGAGGCTCTCGTGCATGAACTGGATGGTGTCCGTGACGTAGGGCATGAGCGCTGAGACCATCGGCGTGTAGAGCCTCACCATCTCCTCGGCGTCGAGCGGATGCGCGCCGAGCGCCCCGAGGGCGCGGTTGGCGTCCTCGACCTGGGCGCGCACGACGTCCAGGAAGTTGGGCTTGAGGATGTCGCCGACGCGCATCCCGTAGCGGCCGACCTTGGCGGCGTAGGCCGGGCCGATGCCGCGGCCGGTGGTGCCGATCTTGCGCCCCGCCGGGCGCGCCGCCTCCTCGGCGCGGTCGATCGCGCGATGCCACTGCATCACCATGTGCGCGCGCTCGGAGATGTGGAACCGGCCCTTGAGCTCGAAGCCCCAGCTTTCCACCTGCTCGAGCTCCTTCATGAGGTCGAACGGGTCCATCACCACGCCGTTGCCGATCACGCAGTGCTTGCCTTCGTGCAGCACTCCGCTCGGCACGAGGTGGAGGACGTACTTCTTGTCGCCCACCACCACGGTGTGGCCCGCGTTGGACCCGCCCTGGAAGCGCACCACCACGTCCGCCTCCTCGGTCAGGAAGTCGATTACCTTGCCCTTGCCTTCATCGCCCCACTGGGCGCCGACTAGTACTGTGTTCATAGGTAGTTGTATTATACCAAAAAATGAGGCTGCGCGGCGGCGCGGAGAGCCACTCCCCACTTCGACGCTTGGTAAGACTCCGGGAGGAGTCAGTCAGAACCGGGCATGGACAGTCACTTGTCGCGCTTGAGTGCGTTGTCGCGGCGGCAGAGCATCTGGAGGTTCTCGGGGACGGTCTTGCCGCCCTTCGACCAAGGCACGATGTGGTCGCCTTCCATCTCCTCGTACTCGAAGTGGCCGCCGCAGACGGGGCATACGCCCTTCTGCGCCTCGTACGCCGCGCGCTTCTCCTCGTCGTCGAACTGCCGGAGGTTAAGCTTCTCCTTCCTCGCGCCGTCGGAGAGAAGGTATTCGTAAATGCCCTTGTTGTTCTGGACCTCCTTGTCGGCCATCAGCGCGGAGACCCTGGCCTCCAGCTCCTTCGGGTTGTACGACCTCGCCGAGTACTCGCTGTAGAGCCTTCCCCACTCCAGCCCCTTCATCTCGCGCCGGTACTTCGGGAAGAGCGTCTCGATCCAGTTTACGACCTTCTGGAAGTGGAGCCACAGCTCCGTCGCCTCGCCGTCGCCCTGGTGGATCGCCATGTACTCCTCGATCGCCCGGTCCTTCGTCGAGTTGATCATCCACTCTATCGCCGTCTCTAGGTACTCCTGCCTGTCCGCGCTTCCGTTCAGGTACGGCGCGCCGATCTTCTGCGCGACACAGCCGGACTTGGAGAAGTAGCGCTTCGCGTCCGCGACCCACGGCCCGGAGTAGACCGCGTTCCGCATCTCCTGAGGCGTCAGCTTGAGCCCGGCGATGTTGATCACCTTGAACCAGTCGATCTTCTCCGACTGCTCGCCCTCGCAGAAGTAGACCATCAGCTCGTAGTCGAGGAACTTTCGCTGAACGTCCTCCGGCTGGCGGTGGAAGTACTTCGCCGCCAGGTCGAGCTCGCCCCAGGCGAAGTCGCCGTTCGCGTACTGGCAGAGCGAGATCGTCCGCTGCTGCCCGTCCATCACCTCAAAGGTGCCGTCGGGGTTCTTCACCCAGTACATGACGTTGAGCGGGAAGCCCTTCATCACGGTGGAGATGACGGCGTTGCGCTCCTTCTCCTTGTAGACGAACTCGCGCTGGTAGGCGGGGCGGATGTCGAGGACGCCGCAGCAGCCGCGCACGCCGCTCTCCGCGTCGTCGACGTAGCCCTCGACAAGGTCGCGTATCTTGATTCGATGGAGCTCGATCTTCATGGCGATTCAGCCTTTCTCTTTTTTGACAGGATTTACAGGATTCACAGGATTATGTTGCTTTCGCTACTTGGAGTTCTGGGATTTTGGAGTTCGCGAGGCATGAAAGCTCCATATCTCCAAGACTCCGAAACTCCCAGTTGCGAAAGCAATTCTATTTGCGCCCTATGCATTGGAAATTATCCCCGTCGGCGGATAAGGATACGAGCATAGGTTTCCTTGTGTCCAAGAGTAAACCTATGACCGAATCTTGGATTATCCTCAACATACCTGTCAAGTCCGACTATCTCAAATTGTTCTGGGCAATACTTGTCCATGAATGTTATTGGCACACCCATCACTCCGTCATAGTCATACGGTATGTCTGGCGTCCTAGCGACCTCAATTGCATCGTAGTTGTCGTACTTCGGGAATTCTTCGGGTGTGTACTTCTTGTACAGCGGAAGCCTTTCGTGACGCTTCCTGTGGTCTAGGTTCGTAAACCAGATTGACGGACTTCTTGCGACAAACTTGCCGTCTCGCTTGACTATCGTGCGATCCTTGTTCTTGGCTAGTGCCTCGTCAATGTACGTCTGTGGAACGTTGAAATATATCTCACGACTCATCGGTGTCACTCCTATCCATATCCCATTATCCTTTATAATTTGAAACACGTCGGCATAAGTCAATGCGTTCTTGTTTCCAAGTATCAAAAACTTCTTGCCGTACTTCACGAGCTGAGCGACATACTCGCGGAAGAGGGAGAACGGCGGATTGGTGACGACGATGTCCGCCTCCTTCAGGATCTCGATGCATTCCTCCGAGCGGAAGTCGCCGTCGCCCTTCAGCACGCGGACGCCCACCTCGTCGTCGTCGAGGACCATGTTGCCATTCTTGTCACCCTCATACACCTGACAGATTGCCCGCTCGCAGTCGCCCTGCGAGAAGAGGTCGACGTCCTGGCTCTTGAAGCAGGTCGCAATCAGCCGCTTCAGCCCCAGCTTCTCGAAGTTCTCGACAAAGTACTTGAAGAACTCGCTCTGCCGCGGATCGTCGCAGTTGCAGAGGACGACCTTGTCCTTGAAGTGCGCCTTGTAGTGCCGCAGTTCGTTCTCGATGTCAACGCGCTGGGTGTAGAACTCGTCCTTCTTCGCCCGCTTGGCCGCCGTAAGTGCCGCGTTGTCGCCCATTTCGTGCCTCAGTGTCCACCGCACCATCAAATGAGATTACGGTGCGGATGAAATCTCAGTCCTGCGCATATCCGTCGCAAACACCGTATTTGTGCACAAAAAAGGCGCATTTCCATTCATGCACTCTTGGGTAGCCCTACCACAGGCTAGTTTGGAATACATGAAGAGGAAATGCGCCCAGCTGGGCGCATCTCTGCTTACATGTCGTTCCAAACTTGAAATAGTGGTAGTATTTCCCAAGAACGACGTGTAGCGTTGATGCTACATTGAAGAACGTCTGGCGGGGCGTTCGCGGCGGCCGCGCATGGCGCGGGGAGGCCTGACTACTTGCCCGTTTTCCGGACTATCACCCCGCGTCGCGTCAGGAGGCGCCCGCCTCCCTAGCCTCGCGAGATGGGTGAATTATACCAAAAATCCCCACCCAGTTGGGCAGGGATTTTCGCCCATAGAATGCTCCTACACAGTCATCGCGTGTACACACACTGTGCCGTCCCCCGACGGAGCCAAGGAGTAATCACAAGCACATCAGCTCCTTTTTGGTCTTTCGCCCAAAACTCGCCTATCGCGGAAAACGTCTTGTCCTCACTGTCCAGTTCAGATACCTTTCTCCTGAACCCATATGTGTCACTTCCTGTCGTTTCGTAGATTCTGCACCGGGCATTGTTGTCCTTCCCCAACGAAGTCACGAGAACTACATAATGACGGCACGGAGCATTGCCCCATATAGCGCATATCCCATACTCCATGTCCACTTCCCATTTTTCAGGGGTGGCTCCAAAGATATTCCACTTAACCGCACCGGCAAACCCAGCCACAGGGCCTTCGTACGGCATCTCCGACTTTGACGCCGGCTCAAAAGCGACTGTCAGATCCTTTGCGTTGGAATCTATCTTTTCAAGTTCCGCTTGGATGCCTGGCAGGAAAGACTTAAAGTACCAATCCTGATCCAGTTCCCATCTCATACGAAATCCGTCACCCTTTGAGCCAGGCACGCCATTAATGTGTGGCGCCGGGGCTGATGGCTCGCCAAGGAGCACCTTGCGCAACCATGGCTCAGCCTGCGCCACGGCATAATGGTCTTGAAATGCTCCTGCATAGAACCTAGAGTACCCCTTCGCAAACGCCAAGAGCAATTGCGCCGTGTACTCCGACGCCGGAAAACGATTCCCGTTAACAATAAAGAACGTCGGCGGGATATCCTCCAACTTGCTAGCCTGGGCGCTGACGACAACATCAACCATCGAAGCCGGGACATAGACGGGACTCGGGCAAACAAAATCGACAATCTTAACGAAAATGCCCTCGCCTGGGACCGTTACCTCTTCTCGCGGTTCGGCAAAGATTACAGCAGCATCGCGTCTGTACATCCCGTACAGAAATCCCTTCCCGGGTTGCTCGTATATCATATATCCATTACCGTGGATCCGAACCCATGCCTCCTTGAAAATGCCGAAAACATCATAGCCCGACGAAGAGAAGCCCCCTCTGAACTCCTGCGTCACCGTCAGCAACTGATCCCCTCTTAAAGCTCTTATCCGGCGATCATTGACCTTCGACCAATCTACATCGTCCTTAAAGCGAACCTTGCGCGCAAATTCTCCGAGTTTGAAGTCACAGGGATATGGACAGCACTTTGGACAAGCCGCACGACCATCGACCTCGACCTTTATCCCAAGGCGCCCCAGCTCCTCAGCGACCTTCTTGTAATAGGCCGGGGGGTTGCCGTGACAGACTTCATCAAGTTCGCTATAGACAACACTTCGCCCACAATGGATGCAGTCCGCATCAATAGCGGCATAGCCAGAGCTGCTCCGGCACATGCCCGAGTCCATCTCAACTGGCGAGGACCCGAGGGACTTCAGTGCGTCAAGACGCTCAGAGATCTCCTCCTTCGACAAAACCCGCCCTGGATGCGCCTTGTCCTCAGAGACCTTCCGTCGCCACCTGCCCTCGTACTCGGCATATCGATCGCCAAAGAGTTCTGCAAGCCAGACGAGCTTGGGCTCCAGCGGCACCTCATTGCGATAACCATCTCGGTAGTATTCGCGACCTTTGAGAAAAGAGTCGACAATTTCTTGGTCGCCGTATTTCAAGCGAGAAGGATCAACAGCTATCCCGTACTGCGCGAACTCCTTGCAGCTGAATTCAACGACATCACGCAGCGCCTTCTGATACTTCTCTGGATCCGGTTCATATCCAGTGCCGATGGCAGGCAGGCTCCACATGAGCGCACTGGACGCAGCGAAAATAAGGCATGCGTTTAAGTGCCAACGTGTCGCTCGGTTCTCGCGCCGCGTCTTCACGCGCACGCGCCACGCCACCAGGGCCCGCTTTGCCTTTTTCAGAAACTTGATCACGCCAATTCCTCGGTCACGTTGTTTGCCATTGGGGTGTATTATACCAAAACTGCCGCGGAATCTGACACGGTTATTTGAGGTGGACGCTGAAGCCGGCCGGCGCGAAGCCTACGGACAGCCGCTCCATCGGGTTGCGGAAGCCGCGCGCGGTGACGCGGACAAGGTTCCAGTCAGGATCAAACGCCGAACTGGGCATAGACCTGGCGTCGTAGGCGAACACGACGCCGCCGTCC
>JAFQYM010000101.1 GCA_017406465.1 Kiritimatiellia bacterium
GCCGCCGGCGTCGAACGCGATCCAGTCCGAGGATGCGCCGCGGATGCGCCAGCGCCGCGCCTCCTCCGCGCCCGCCGGCATCGCGAACGAGCAGGTCTCGTTCGTCTTCGCCAGCGAAACCGCATATCCCCTTTCCACATCATCAACCGTAATCCCCGTCGCCCCGCCATTCCTCAATTTCCCATTCCCGCTATTCCATAATTCCACAATTTCACAATTCTCCAGCTGGTTCGTGGGCTTGGTGGCGGCGTAATGGGTCAGGAGCACTACGGCAGAAAGAGCGACGACGAAGTCTGCAACCCTCCGCGCCTTGAATCTCTGCCGCGATGATTTCACGGCCCAATTGCTCCCTGCTTTCCCATGCGGCGAATTATACCATTTTTGCCGCGCTCTGTGTTGGCTTTCGCGTCAGATTTCCGCCGCGCCTCATCCTGCTTCGCCTGAAGGCCGCGATTGCGGCGCCGGTCTTCTGCGCGAACAATATCGCGGAAGGCCTTGAAACCGCCGCGTGAACTGCCGTGTCTCAGTCATAGGAGATTACGGTGCGGACGAAATCCAATCTGCCGCGCAAACTGCCGCGGAGTCCAGTAACATTCATCCAAGCATATACAGTAAAACATATACAGTTGCTGACCCTTTTGTTCCGCTTGTTTTCAATCATCTATGTCGCATTGACATTGCAGCTATTCTGTGATACAATACCGGCATCTTTACCACAAAAAGGACAATCTGCAATGACAACGACACTTTCCATCCGCATGGACGAAGACCTCAAAGCTGATGCCGAGGAGTTTTTCTCGGACATTGGCATGAACCTCACCACTGCCATCACGTGTTTCTTCAAGAAGTGCATCGACGCAGGCGAAATCCCCTTCAAGCTCGGACGCAAGAAAACGCCGCGCGAAGAAACGCTGGAGGCCTTTGAAGAGGCCAAGCGCATCGCGCACGATCCCACGACACCGCGTTGCAGCGACCCCGCAAAGCTGAGGGAGTTTCTGCTGTCATGAAATACGACGTCATTCGCACCAAGAAATTCCGAAAGGAATTGAAGAAGATGCTCAAGCGGGGCGCCGATGTGTCCAAGCTTGAAACAGTTGTCGGTATCCTTGCATCCGGGGAGCCCTTGCCGCCGCAGTATCACGACCATGCACTCACTGGAAACCTGACCGGGCTCCGTGATTGCCACATCGAAAGTGACTGGCTGCTGCTCTACACGATTCAAGATGACGTCCTTGTCCTGACCCTCACCCGCACCGGCTCCCACGCCGATCTGTTCTGACTCTTCCATTTCGACCATGTCGGCGGCCTTATCCGCCTCGCGCCGTAATCTGCGTACCATGCGACAAGTCGCACGTGGCATACGCGGCTTTTCAACTGGCTTTGTAAAACGACACTCGCACATTTCGTTCGCTATTTGGTGGATCATTGGACAGGGCGAACGGGATTCCCCCTGGAACGGCCGTAGTACCCGTCGCCCTTACTCATGCCGTGGGCGTCCGAGACGAAGTTGAAACCGAGTTCCCACGAGTCGTACTTGCTGCCCAACGGGACGGACGACCAGTAGCCACCGTACGAACCGTAATAGCGGAGCGAAGTCCAGAGGACGTTGCCGGCGCAGGGGAGAAAGATGCTATTTGAAGCGTACGTGCCCCTGCCGCGAACAACGTAACCTTTCACCCCACCGAAGAATGAATTTAGGTTCAATTACCGCCCACCACAACCGCGAGGCGCCTGAACTGCATCCGCCAGACGTCCGGCTCGTCAGTCGCCGTCGGGCCAAGCTCCGTCGCGCGTATACGCACGTAGCGCGCCTTCGGGAACCCTATCACCGTGTAGAGATCGACTACGAAAGACATTCCTGCGTTCGGCGCCCCTACATCCGCATACGACTTCAGCGTCCGCCAGGAACGCGCATCGTCCGATCCCTCCACCACGAACGTGCGCGGGAAGCCCGCCGTCGCGCCGCGCGAATCGCCGTCGTCGCGCGCCCACAGCTCGATCTTCTCGACCGCCTTGACGGATCCGAGATCGGCCATCAGCCACTCCTCCGCCTTCTCACTAGAATGCCCCTTCGTGCTCCAGCCCTTCGCGTTCCTCCGCTTCATGGGAGCCGTAAGATTCCCTATGCTCCATCCGCCCGCCTCGTGCGACGACGACGCGGAGAGCTTCAACTTGCCGCCGCCATCTCCGCCGAAGTCCTTCCCCACGGGATCGGCCACGGCGCCAGCACGGACGTCCTTATATATGAACCGATGCCTGCCCGCCGCCAGATTGCCGTTTCTGGTCTCGGAGCTTCCGCCGCCCTTCGAGACTACGACCGACGCAACCGTTCCATCGGGCACCTCAAGCTCCACTACGAGATCATCGCCCTCGAGCCTCCATGAGGCGTCGATGTCGCCATGCGGAGTCGGCACCCTGCCCGACGCGCTCGATATCTTCGCGCACGGATGCGGACGGAACTCGAACCTCGAATACCCGGGCGCCGTCGGGACGATTCCCAGCACGCCGCCGGACAATATCCCCGCGATGGCGGTGTCGGGATGAGACTCGTCGCCCCAACCCCTGCGGATCATCCCCATGCACTCCGTCGTGGTGAGCGCGCCTTTCCAGCCGGGATCGAGCAGCTTCATCCAGTTGTGAGCCTCGATTACCTTCAGCCCCCTGTCCGTTAGGCCGTATTCCATCAGCCCGCGCGCCGCGAGCGCCTGGAACTTGCCGTGGCCTGTGCGCTTCAGGTGCGGCGCGATCCTCAGCGCCTCGGCGCGCGTCGCGAAGCGCGCCGCAAGCGCGAGCGCGTTCGCCTCGAATCCGAACGTGCGCTTCGCGTCCGACAGCACGAAGAACCCTTCCTCGTCGTCCCAGAAGCGCGAACGGACCGCCGCCGAGAGCCTCTCCGCCCACTTCGCGAATCGGACGCGCTCGGCATCGCCGCCGAAGTCCGCCGCCATCGCCGCGGCATCCTCGCAGCACTTCCATAGCAGGATGTCCATGTACGCACGGTGAGACGTGTCGCCGAGGTTCAGGTTGCAGGCGTGTTTCGAAGTCTCGCGGCGCTGGACGAACGTGCCGTCCTCCGCCGTGTGCGCGGCAAGGTAGTCCATCAACCTCAATGCCTTGGGATACAGCCTGCGAGCCGTCGCGGCATCGCCGGAGTAGAGGTAGTAGTCGTACAGGACGGGGACGAACCACGCCGCAAACTCGTCGGAAGGAAACGGACCCCACTCGCCCTTCGCAATGGGCGTCGCGCGCTCGGCGTAGGGGCACGCCTGCACGTACCCCTCGGGCGTCTGGTTAAAGCCAAGCATCTCCACGCATCCGCGCATGTACGGATCGTCGCCGGGATTGAACGAGTAGAAGATGTTGCGTTCCGCCCACCAGAGGTCGCCGCTCCAGATGAGACGGTCTCGCTTCGCGCCGTCCGCGACGAACGGAAGCGTCCTCGCAAAGTCCCATTCGTCGAGTCCGTCAGCATCGTCGAACCTGGCGCTCCAGCGGACGCCGCCATCCGCGACGATGTGCATCGCGGACACCACGGGCCACGATTCCTTGCCGACGGAAAGCCCGAAGCGCTCGCCGCGCCGGATCGGGACGGAGGCCTTCAACGTCTCGTTCGTCGAGACCTGCACAACTTCCGTGCGCCTGTCGCCGGCGAGCACCTCGAAGCGTCCGCAGGGGAAGTGCGGATTCGCGTCGAACTCGTACTCTACCTCGAGCGTGCCGTCGCACGGCGCGACCTTACGGCACCATCCCTCACCGGAGGCCTGCTCGAGCTTGCGCGGCAGAAGGCGTCCGGCGACGGCCTTCCAAGCGTCGTGGTTCGGGAACGCCGCTATCTGGCACGTCCACGCGCTGATTTTCCACAGCCTGTCGAACCTATCGTCTGAACAGTGGAAAGACCCCGCGAAGTCGCCTTCGCGGAACACCTTTGCGTTCACGAGCGCGAAGGACGAGATCGTGACTTCCGTGCCCGGGGTGTCAAGCTGGAGCCGAACGTACCGCGCCTGGCCCTGAATGAGCGGCGCGACGAAGAGCCCGGTCCGGCGGATGTGGTACAGCTCGTGTCGATTGAGGTTGCCAGGAAGGACGGGAATGTCCACGGACGGCCCAAGGTAGCGCGCGCTCGTCTCGCGCGTGAAACACCCCTTCTCGCCGAGCCCGTCGGGATGGTTCGCATATGCGACGCGCAGCACCGGCGCGCCCTTCGCCGCCGCGACATCAATGACGGCGTAGCCTCCCGCGCTCGCCGCGCCAAGGTCGATGCGGAGCACGTCCGGCGCGCCTCCGGCCCGATACGCCAGCGTGCAGGGGAACGCCGCAGAGACGGCTACCTCCTTCGCCGACGCCTCCAATGAAGCCGCCGGCGACACCACAAGCGCCGCCAGCGCAACCGCGAGGCAAGCACGACCTACCTTCCCGAACATTTCCATGACGAGTATTCTACCATATCCCCTTACGGTTTTCAACCACCCTGACTGCATCAATAAGGTGCACCGAGAAAACCACGGAGCTATCGTCCACACGTCTTTCGCCGACGCGTGGTAAGGTGCCGCGGGGACTGTCCCCATGAGCTAATATTCTATAGTCCGGACGCGGGAAACGGAACGCGGGACACGGGACGCAAAACACGCAAAAATGCGAGCCCGCGCAGACTGCACACGGTTCACACTATGGAATGAACTTATACTGTAAGTTCTTTCTTTTCCGAGGATCTTTCCACGGCAAAAAAGACCCCCTGCAAGCAGCTTGCAGAGGGGGTGGGGTGAGGGGATGGGGGAGAGAATGAGGCTACGCTTGAGGGGGCGGTATGATAGGAATAAAATACTCCGCCGCAGCCTGGAGCTTTGATAATTGCAAGGCGACGTTCGGGTCATTGCCTAGTCTGGTCTGCAAATCGTTGATATTCTTTGTCATTTCGTTGCGAATCTTCCGCTCATTCACAAGTCCGGGATCGTTCAAGTCAATTGTCTCTATGTGGAAAATCGCGGCGGGAGTTGTACCGACGAGCTTGTGCGTTACCGGGTCTTCGAAGATGGACTCCCCGTAGTCCTGCTCGTTGCAGCAGTTTAAGAACCTGCAGCCGAGGCGTTGCTCTTCGTCGGTCGGCCAGATGTCGCTCTTTGCCCGGTTGCAGTGGGCGTCAGACAGGAAAAGATTGGCGTATATCTGGATCTTGTCGTTTTTCTTGCGCGGGTCGAAATGGTCGATCTGCATATCGGTCTTGGTGCCGATATGCCGCATGCAGTATGCACACCTGTCCTGAAAGTCGCGCCTAAGTTCCGGCAGCGCCTTTCTGTATGTTTTGCGTGTCAGCGAAGCCAGCGGTGCCGGACCGCGCTTGACGCGGCCTTTTGAGTAGAACTGCTGCTTGGACTCGCGCCTATTCTTAGACATTGGCGGCAGAGCCGTATTTGCGCTCGTATGCCTCAAGGGCTTCCGTGATCCGCACGAGTTCGTCAAGGCGCTCGCGTTCGCGGATGAACTCCTCGTAGGAAGTTGCCATGGGCAAAGTCTCTCTGCGCATTTGCTGCAGTGCAGCGAGTCGGGCGGCCTCGCCTTTGGAAAGCATACCTTTGGATGATGCCTTCTTGGCGATGAGCTGCCGCAATTCAGGCGCGTGCTTCCCCTCTTCCCATTTTTCGTCAACGGGGTAGGTGATGCCCGCGCCGGCAGAACGGACTCCACCGGAGAAGAGCCCATTGCATATCTTGAATGAATGTGATGACCCGGTGGCGGCATTGACGACGCTGTCTGCCTGTTTTGTCGAAAGGTCACCTGCTGTCAATGTTCCGAGTGAGACGGCCGCAATGAGGCCGGCTCCTGCCGATATGCCAATCTTGGGAACGGCTGTCGAACGCCCGTTCATGATTCCACCATCTTCCTAAGGAGCGCGATATGGCAGCCCAAGTTGGAGCATAGCGCAACGTCAAGTGGAACTTCATGCCATCTGGCGTCCTCGTCCTGCGAGGCCACCGTCATTGCCAGCGGGAGAAATCCAAGGTATATCTCGGCACGCGACCCGGATCGAGAGCACATCATCATCCGAACGCTGTCGAATGTCGATGAAGTTGTCGGGTACTGGTCGACGCAGCACTCAGCGGCCGGTTTCGTGTTGCTGTCGCGCATGACTCTCTGAAGATAGTTCTTGATGCTCTTCTTGCAGAGCTCGAAGTCTTCGTCGGAGAACACGAACGTGTATTGCGCCCCGTCGCGCTTGAACTCGTCCTGAAACCAGGTGCGTATGCACATCAAGCCGTTCGCGCGCGAAAACGTGAATCGGTTGAAGAACGACCTCAGCATGGGTTGCTTGTAGGAAATGCGGAAACTGACCGCAGGCTGACTTTCTTTTGTCATGCTACCGTACTCTTTGGGTTTTGATGTCGCGTATTATGCCATAATCCGGCGGCGGAGTCAATAGCCCGGGCTGCTTCGTGCCTCGATCTTTTCCCACTTCTTCTTGTATGGGCAGCCGGCACAGTCGGGGCGTTCACCATGGGTGAGGTGCGAAGTGCCGGGCGCGGCAGTTTCTATGGCTGGAACGGCGCTTTGGCCTTTCCTATTTCACGATAACCATGAACCCTGAAATGACTTCAAGCCAAACGTCGCCGCCGGCGTAGGCGGGGCCGGCGGTGATGTATTGCGCGTCCTTGGCCGGGCGGAAGCCCTTGTCCCCACGGGCGTCGTAGAGTCCAACCGCGCCGTCCGAGGCGCGCGTCACCGGCACGAAGTCGTGGATGAGCGTGTCGCCGTCATAGACTTCAAACCGGTAGATGGTCACCGGGGCGGCCCGATCGTTCACCGTCACCGTATGGATGTTCCCGAGATAGACGCTCCCGTAGAACGCCGGCGAAGCCGCGCCAAAATCACGGCTCCAGCCGCGCGACAGCCTGGCGACGCCATTGCGCAGGGACATCCGCATACGCTCATTGCCGACCTGTCCGCCTCCTCCGGCGCTCGGGAGAAAACCGCCGACGCCAAAAGTGAACTCGCCGCCGGTCTCGGTCGAGCCGGTATCGGTAGGAACAGAGATACCAATCATGAAGCCGCTCCAAACCCAGGAACCCGTGCCGCCGCGGGCATCGGAGCCGGCAAGCCTGGTTGTTGTATAGCCCGTCACGATCTCGCGGTCAACGCGGTAATCGAGCAGGAATCCGAACGCCGCGTCCTGCGGCGTGTAGCCGGTGTCGATGTAGGAGTCCGCGGCACCGCCCTTCAGTGAAACGGAGTCGAGCAGCGTGTAGCCGGCGGGGATGACAAGCTCGCCCTTCCCGGTCTGCGGAAACATCTGCTTGGGGAACCGCGCCCTGAGCCCGGCGGCGGCGCCCTTCAGCACGACCTTGCCGGACGACACATCGCACTCGCCGGAGAGCGACGACGAGGCGCCGCTCAGGACCAGCGTGCCCGCGCCGGTCTTGACGAAGCCGGCGCTTCCGCGCACCTCGCCCCTGATCTCGACGGTCTTGCCCGCCGCGACCTCGATCGTCGGCCTGAACGCGCCGCCGCCGAAGTCCCAGACGCGGTTTTTCGGCGAGACCCAGTTGTGGTCGATCTTGAGCGTCGCGCCGTTCGTGACGACGACGTATGCCGTCTCGCCCGCAGGCGGGTCGCCGGGGATTGAGTTCGCGTTCACGAGCTCGAGGCTTAAATTTTTGTGGTCGGTGTAGTCGAACACGCACAGGTCGCCGGTGAAGCCGCCGATGTCGCCCGTGATCTTGTGCGCCACAGTGCCATACGGATATCCCGAGCCATTGTCAAACCGGAAAAAGACGATGGCTCCGCGCCCGGTCACGGTTGACGCCAGAATCATCGCCCGATGCATGAATTCTTCACCCCATGTCGATTCCGGATGCCGGCGCCCCGAGAGGAGGAGGCTGGACGACTCCTCCATTGCGATGCTCCCGGCAAGGGTGCCGGTGCCGTAGTCGCCGTTGTTGTAGTAGTGGAGCGTCGATCCGGCGGACAGGCGCGCGTTGTTGAGGGTCAGCACGCCAGTCCCCTGCTTTCCCATAATTAACCAGGTAATGCCCTCCTCGACGACAACGGAGGACGTTGCGGGGGTGGTGTAGCTGGCCTCTGTAGCACCATTCGCCGTCTGCGACCGGCAGGCGAAGTCGGTATAAATATGGTAAGTGGAATTCGCGGCGGTGATGCCGGCGGCGGAGCGGGCGCCACCTTTGGCGGTCGCCCATCCGGTCGAGCTCCCCACGCCGGAAATCGAGGAATTACCAACGCCCTCAAAGGTCGTGTAAATCTTGACCCACGGCTGATAGGAGTCGGCCGCAAGGGCTCCCGAGGCGCAGTTGTAGTAGTCTGCCGCAGGCGCGGCGGTCGACGCAAAAAGACACGCAAGCGCGAGCGCCGCGCTCAGGAGGCGGCTATAAGTGCCCCCCCCCCCGGGAAAACAGCTGATTTTGCGAAGATATCATATTGCGCTCCT
>JAFQYM010000102.1 GCA_017406465.1 Kiritimatiellia bacterium
GAACGGTGCGAGGAAGTTTGTCGTTTCAAAGACGCATGGCGAGGACTTCGACTACGCGCTCGAATGTGCCGAGTGCATGGCTGGCGGCAAGGCGTCGCTGACGGCAAAGGCGAAGGCGAACGGAACGGTTGCGCTCGCCGGCACGATTGCGAAAACGAAGGTAAGCGCTTCGGCGGTCCTCGAGGTCTCGCCCGAGGTCGAGGATACGTACGAGGACTACGACAATCCCATAGAAGTTCCTGTTCGCGTTCGCACGGCGACGGCGCGCTTCTTCAGCGGCAATTTCGTCATCGAGATCGTCTATGCGATTGAGTCCGACGAGGACGGCACCTACGTCAACGCCGCTGGCAAGGTGTGGAAGAAATGACAGTCATGTCAGTTCACGGGAGAAGTTATTGTGAGATCATCGAAAAGGCGTGAAGGGGGCCTCATGAACAATGACACTGTCGCAAGACTGTTCGCCGGGGCACTCGCATTAATGAGCGTAGCGGGGTGGGCGGAGACCGAGTCCGTCAATGGCGTGACGTGGACGTACTACACGTCCTACTCCTACGGCGCGACAATTACGGGCATGGAGGGGACGGCGAGCGACGTGACGATCCCCTACATGCTCGGCGGTTACGAGGTGAAGCGGATAGGCAGTGATGTCTTCAAAGGAAATTCCTATCTTCGCCGTGTGACGATTCCGTGGTATATCCGAGAAATCGGTTCCGATGCCTTCTATTCCTGCGTCAATCTCGATGAAGTGAAGCTGTCCGAGGGACTGGAACGGATTGGTAGCGAAGCCTTCTTCGGATGCCAATCGCTGCAGAGCGTGGAGATTCCGTCATCCGTCAATGACATTTATTCCGGTGCGTTCGCGATGTGTGGCATTCGGCGATTGACTTTGAACAAATGCTGCCCGTACAGGCTTTCGGAAACATTGGGCGGCACGACGAAGCTGCTGACATCGCTGACGCTCGGCGCGGAAACAGACCGGAGCATCAGCCAGTCGTTCTTCGACGGATGCACCGCGCTTTCCAGTATATCGATTGCGGCGACGCATGCGAAATACCAGGTCGTCAATGGACTCGTCCTGTCGAAAGACGGCAAGGAACTCGTCGCCGTGCCGCCGGGGCGGTCGTCCATTTCGATTCCGTCAACCGTGACAAGTCTTGGGTGGGACGTGGTCAAGGCCTGTTCGAATCTTATCGATACGGTATCCATTCCGGGAGTAAAGAAGCTTGGCGACTGGGTCGTCGGGTATGATGAAAGGAATCCGCCAAAATCCGTCAATCTCCAGGGCGTGAGGGCGGTGCGCGACTATGCGTTCGGGGATTGTGACACTCTTGCGAGCCTCACGATTCCGGCGAGTGTAAAGATCATCGGCGAAAATGCATTTGACGGATGCTATCGTCTCAAGACGATTTCCGTCGCAAAAGGCAACACCGCGTTCAAGTACACGGGGGGCATGCTGCTGACGAAGAACGGCAAGCGGCTGATAACCGTCTCGCGGAACGTGACGAGCGTCGCCGTGCCGAACGGCGTGCAGACGATAGGCTATGCGGCGTTTGCCGGATGCACGAGACTGACAAAGGTGTCGCTGCCGAAAACAGTAAGGCACATCGGCGACGAGGGTGCGAACGAGGCGTTTTACTGCTGGGTTGATGACGACAACATCATCGGATGTCCAAATTTGAAATTGTTCACGGTTGCTTCCGGAAACAAACGGTACAAGTCCAAAGGCGGCATGCTGTTAGAATGGGATGATTGGGACAACGAAGGTTGGGGACTTGCTGCCGTGCCGCCGGCTCTTGTGAATGTCACAATCCCCCAGGGCACGAAGTGGATATCCTGGTGCGCGTTTCGCGGCTGCTCTAAAGTGACGAGCGTGACAATTCCCGCAAGCATGACGGAATTCGACCACGAGGGTTTTGAATATCTTCCGAGACTCAAGTCGTTCAAGGTGGCGGCAAAAAACAAGTATTTCAAGGCATCGAAGGGCCTTCTGCTTTCAAAGAACGGGAAGAAACTTGTCTTGGTTCCGAACGCGCTGACGAGCGTTTCCGTTCCGTCCGGTGTCACGCGCATCGAGGCTTATGCTTTCTACAACTGCGAGAAGCTGAAGACCGTCAAATTCCCGTCCAGCGTCGTCTCAATGGGGAGGCAATCATTTCCAGACCGCGTATGCAACTATGAGGCGATTCCCGGACTTAAACTCGTCAACGGGTTTGTCATCGGCATCGGTAACGGATTCAACGAGGACTGGGACGGCGTTTTGGATCTTACAGGCGCACGTGGCATCGCCGACCAGGCGTTTAATGGCACGATCTGCAGCTGCGGCGGATCATTTGGCGGCGGTACTCTGAAAACACTTGTCATCCCCGGCACCGTGCGAGTCGTCGGCATGCAGGCGTTCGCCGGAAATCGGGCTCTGAAACGCGTGGCGATGAAACACGGCGTCACAACGATAAGCCAGGAATCGTTCAAGGGCTGCTCCAGTCTTTCCGAGGTTTCGATTCCCGACAGCGTGACGAGCGTTGGGAAAGATGCGTTTGCGGACTGCTGTGCAGGTGACGACGGATATTGGGAATGGGATGATGAAACCGAAGAAGAGGCATGGGTACCGGAGACGAACGGTTTATGCGATTACGATACGATACCAGGCGCGGCGACTGTCGATGGCTGGGTTGTCGGCGGCAATCTGCCGCATGGTGACGTGGAATGGGACGGTTCGCTGGATTTGACGGGGGCGCGCGGAATCGCCGCCTACGCGTTCGGAGGGGATTCCGCAGGAAACGGAATTTCTGGATCTCATTGCGGCGATCCATATCTTCCCGAGGCTTATTCCCCAGGCCTTGTTTCGGTGACGATTCCTGCGACCGTCAAGGGCATTGGTGCGTATGCGTTCGGGTACTGCGCCGACCTGCAGCAGGTTACGATGCCGCTTTCGGTGAGGAGCCGCGTCGCTTCGACCGCGTTCAAGGGGTGTTCAAAGAGTTTGAAGATCACGTATCTCGCGTCGGTGACGTTCAATGCGAACGGCGGGACGGTTGACGGCGCCGCGACATCGAGGCGTTCCGTGGCGCTGGGCACTGCGGTGGGAACGCCGCCGGTGCCGGAGCGCGAGGGATACACGTTCGCCGGATGGTGGACCGCCAAGACGAAAGGCGCGAAGGTGACGGCCAAGACGGCGGTGAAGAATGACGTCACGTATTACGCCCGTTGGACGACCAATAAGTACACTGTATCGACGCCGAAATCTGGCGGCGGAACGGTCAAGGGGACGGGCAGGTACAACTACGGCAGCACGGTGACGTTGACGGCGAAGCCGGATTCCAAGAGTTTGTTCGCGTATTGGATGCGCGACGGCGAAATCGTTGGTTATCGACCGTCGCTGTCCGTCAAGGTCGGTGCGGCGAACGCGGGCTACACGGCGGTGTTCCGCGCGAAGAGCAGTTTCACCGAGCGTCCCGAACAGCCTTGGATCGCGGAATGGGGCGATGAGTTGCGCGTGGGTGTGGCGTTTAAGGGCCTTGTGGAGATCGACGAGGCGTGCCGTCCCGTGAAATTCAAGGCCGAAAGTCTGCCGAAGGGACTTTCCCTCGATGTGACCACGGGCGTCATCTCCGGCGTGCCGACGGTTGCGGGCAATGCTACGGTCAGGATAACGGCGGCAAGCGTCGCCAAGCCGGCGCTCGTCAGCGCTGCGGAGGAATTTGACGATGAAGTAAAACCTCTTGATGACTGGGCAAAGGGCACGTTCAACATGAAAGGAACGCTCGGTGGCAAGGCGGCGACGGCCGTGCTGACGATCGGGCAGACGGGCAAGGTGTCCGGCAAGTTCGTCGTCGCGAAGAAGCAGTATTCGTTTACGGCGGCTTCTTATGCGTCGCGCGAGACGTATTTCGACGGTTCGGTTGCGTACCTTGGAAAGACCTCCCTGAAATACGGGTCAAAGACCTATCCGCTTGAATTTGCCGTAAGTCTGGATGCGAAGGGCGAGACGGTGTTTGCGGAAATGTCCGCCGTGAACGGAGCGGCCGAATACGGCTATGTTTCGGTCAGTGGCGGAAGACCGAAGGAAAAATACGCTGGGGGTGAGTTCGATTTTGGCGAAACGGAGTTTTCCAGACTTGAGGTCGAAGCCGGCGTGACGGAACGCGTGACGGTTCCCTTGACGCGCAATGAGGGTGCGGCGGCGTTTGCGGCGAAGAATACGGTCGTTGCCGTCTATCCCGATGGAACGCAAGTCACGAACGTCGTGGAGTGGTCGGTCGGCGAGACGTCCAAGACCTTCACGCTCGATACGTCCGTGTTGACGCGTGCAGGTGACAGATTGCTCTTGATGTTGCTGGACGGATATGGCGATCCCGTTGCCGAAAGCCACATTGCCGTAGTCAATCCCGTTCCCAATTCCACGCGCAATCCGCTGTGGATCGGCGAACGGACGGCTGACACGCTCGCGTGGGGCGAATGGACGATGGACCTTGACGTGGCTCTGGAGAAGGCCAAGGATTTCAATGCGACGAACGAAACGGAGCGTGCCTATACATTGGTGTTGGCTGAGGGGGCGCTCTGGTGCCCCGATTGTCTGGCGGCGGAAGTGAACTTCTTCTCCGATCAACTGTTCAAGGATTGGGCCGCAAGCAACAAGATCGCGCTGGTTGCGTTGGACATTCCGGACAATCCCGAGCGAAGCGGCGGCGTGTCGCTTCTGTCGTATGAAACGTACAGAACGGCCGACCGGTACGTGACGGCAAACGGAACGCCCGGATATTCCAACGAGACGTTGCGTGTCCAGAGCGGTGCCGGGTATCTTTCGCGGCACGGCATTTCGCCGGAGGACGCGGCGGCGGTCGCGGCGCGCAACGCGCATCTTGTGACGCACGATACCGATGACGGTGGTTTCATGATTCCCGGCGAGACGCGATCGCGGATCGTCGTGCCGACGCTTCTGCTCCTCCGGGACGACGGCGCGGTTTCTTCCCGCTTCGATGCCTATTCTTTCGGCGGGCCGACAGAATTTGATGCATACGCCATTGCCATACTGGAAGGAATGCTGGAAAATTCAGATGCCAAAGAAGGGTTGGTTGCAAAGCCGACGGAAATCGCCCAATCTATACACGTGGAAGATTCTCGGATGATCATCCAGCTTGTCCAAGGCGAAACGTACTGCATTACCGGCATAGATTGCGAGAACGTCAGCAACTGGGCCGTCCTTTTCCCTGTCGAAAGAGAGCATTTCTACGCGGCAACTCGAACGGGCACATTCAATCTGCAACTTTTGTCGCAGGATGTCTCATTCCAGTTGTGGCATCCGGGAACAATCGGCTTTGAAATCGAAAGCGATTCGGTTGAAGAGTGCAACGGAACGTATAATCTGAGAATTGCCCGCACGGGTGGTTCATCGGGAAGGGTTGAAGCTCAAGTAATATTCGACGAATATTCTTCTCCTTTATTTGAAGACCTGTTTGATTTGTGGGATGCCGAGCTTGTTTGGGAAGAGGGAGAAATCGGTGTCAAAACAGTCCCGATAGACATTTACGACAACCCATACGCTGACGGCGACCAGATTCTTTATTTTGGTTTGAACATTTACGGCGATTCTTTGCCGAACACAGGAGCAACGCGCTTCCGTCTGACCTTACAGGACGACGACGAGCCGAATCCGGGGCGGATTGCGATTACGCAAACCGCTCCTGCAATTGCCGACGATATGATGGTATATGCGTTTGCCGGTTCGACCGTTAAAGTTTTAGTCAGTCGTGAGGGCGGCGCATCTGGAGAGCTTGCGGCATCGCTTGCGGCATCCGACGGGGTGCTCGACAAAACGGGATTGACATGGAGGGATCGCGATGACTGTGGCTATGTTGTGTATTGGACGTTGCCGGATGAACCTGGGACGGCAACGCTGACACTTTTGTCGGAAAGCGAATCGCTCATCGATGGAGAACGGAGCGTCCTCACCGTCAATGTCCTTCCGCAAGATTCCTTTGGGTTTGAGTACGATTGTTACCCTATGGATGCCATGCGCTATGTGAAGATTGAAGATTTGCGCATCCCAATCGAGGCAAGCACACCATTGACTTCGTCATCCGTAAAAATGATCGCCGGATCTCTTGCGCCGGGTCTCACATGGGAATTCAGTAGATACGGCGGTCTGCTGATAAGCGGCGTTCCAACTGCGGCCGGTTCGTTCAAGGCGGCATTCCGCTTGTTTGATGGCGAGACGGGCGGCTTGACGACTGTTGTGGAGACTAACGTCATCGATCCGACGGTCTGCGGCGGCGGTGATGACGGCACCGAGCCACTGAATCCATCGGTGGCAACAACGCGAAGTTTCACGGACATTCCGGTAATCTCAGCAGATGGCGAACATCTGGCCGGAACGCTGACGCTCATATTGCCGCGCAACGGCAGGGCAAGCGCGAAATACCGTACGGCCTGTGGCAACAACACTGCGGTAACGCTTGCGTCGCCGTCATGGGAACGCGGCGAGATGTGGGGTGATGGCACACTGTACGCCACTTTGACAGGAATCGGCGGGAATGAATCATACGCATTGTCGGTTGCCGCCTATGCGGATGGAGACATCTACCTCGAGATGTACGACTCCGCTTTTCCTGATTCTATCCTTGAATGTATTAATCCTATGGCCACATGGAGTTCGGAGAACCCGGCGACGGATTTCATGGGCATGTTTGATGTGAGTCTGACGGCTGGAAATGCCATTTCTGGAAATCCAGAATTGGCCATCGGCAACGGGGCACTGACGTTGCGGATGACGCAGAGCGCCGTCAAGAACGGCATGTTCAATTATTCGGGCGTTACGCCGAACGGCGTCCGATTCTCCGGATCTGCGGTTTTGACGCCGGTTGACTGGGACGATGAGCAGGCTCGTTGCAGCCGCGCCGTTCTGCCGATTCTGTGGAAGTCGAGTTCGGATTTGATCGCTGGCTTGTTGGTGTTTGCCGTCCAAGACGGATCCTCGGAACTTTTGGAGGATGAATGTTCGTTGGTCTGGAGGCATTTCGGAGAAACGCCAGAAGCATCGTGCGAGATCGAACTCCATGCATCGTCTTCAGTCCATTGAGGTATCGCAGAAACGAAAACGAAAGTAACGAACGATGATGCGCCTGAATTGAATGATGGCAATGAGGCCTCGCCACGATCACGGTGTCGTCGGTCGGCAAGATCAGCGGCAAGTTCTACGAAGGCGGCACAAACTGGACGCTCACGGCGGCCAGCTACACCGGCTACGATCCGGATGTCACCAACTACACGGCGACCGTCACGGCGAAGTACAGCTGGAAGGCGAAGTCCGGCAAGAAGACCGTCACGAAGTCGGTCACGCGCACGTTCGCGCTGGCGGTCTCACCAGATCCGGAGTTCCCGGTGCGCGGCGTGGTGAGGATGGAGGAGGTGCGGCTCGCCGAGGACGGCTCGCCCCACCACGACGAGGGCGCTACCGAGATTGAGGCGCGGCAGAATCTCTGGGGCTCGACGTGCAAGACCATCGGCGCGAAGGTGTTCTACACCAGCAAGAAGGCGAAGTACAAGGTGTTCAAGGACACCGTGGACGTGGACGGCAAGAGCTGCGCGCTGTCGGTCAAGGTGACGACCGCCGGCAAGATCACGGCGAAGATCGGCGGCGTCACGCTTTCCGGCGCGGGATTCGACAGCGAGTCGAACTGCGTGTACGCTGTGACGCTCAAGAAGACGCAGAAGATCACTAAGGGCGCGCTTAAGGGCGGAACCAATGTCTGGGTAGCGGAACTCATGATCGACACGACTGCCGGGTGGGATGCGTGCCAGATAACCGGCGACTACTGCACCTACAACACCAAGATGCCGAGCATGACGGCGCCGGTGTGGATCGCTGCGCAGCGCAACCCGTTT
>JAFQYM010000004.1 GCA_017406465.1 Kiritimatiellia bacterium
CCGCGGAGGCGGTCGCCGGGCTCCCACGGCGCGGCGTCGAGCCCGAGCGAGCGGGCGAGGCGCTCGGCCTCCTCGCCGTAGACGAAGACGGGCGCCTCGGCCGTCGAGCGGTCGGCGAGGAATTCGCGGAAGGTCGCGCGGGCGACGGCCGCCGCGGCGGGGCAGGCGTTGGTCGTCTCGTCCTCGTGGCCGACGCGGCCCTCGAAGTCGAGCGTGCAGAACGTGGCGGCGCCCTTGCCGCTCGTGAGGCGCAGCAGCGGCGAGTAGCTGTGGTCGAAGTCGCCGCGCACGAGCGGCCGGAACCCGGCGCGCTGCGGGACGAGAAGCATCTCGGAGGCGACGGCGTGCGTGTGCTTCCAGCGCCAGCCGCGGCCGCTATGCGGGCCGTCCTTCTGGATGTGGCCCCAGTCTTCGCCGTAGGTCCAGCCCGTGCCGTCGCGCAGCGGGAGCGGCATCCCCCGCCACCAGGAGAGGTCCGCGTCGTCGACGCCGGGCAGCGCGACGTTGAACAGCGCGCGCGGCATCGAGTCCTCAAACTGGAAGCCGAGCGCCTTCCAGACGGCCGGGCCCTGCGCGAGGATCAGCACGCGGCCGCCGGCCTGCACGTGCGCGGCGAGGCGGTCGAGTCCGTCGAAGTCGTCGAGTCCGTCGAGCGCGCGGTGGCCGATCACGAGAGGGAGCTTCTCCGTTTTGCCCGCCTCGACGAGCGCGACGATCGAATCGACCGGCCGCGCGGCGACGCCGCACGCGGCGAGCACCGGCCCGCTTTCGCCGCGCGGGTCGAAGAGCGCGACCTTGCCGATCGGGTCGGGCGCCCGGGTCCCGCGCAGCGGCTCGGGGTAGACGGAGAGGTCGAACGAGTCGGTCCGGTCGTCCGGCGCGACCCGGTCGCCGGCGAACGCGACTTCGAGGCGGTAGTCCGCGCGGGCGCCCGCCGTCGCGGGCGGCGGCGCGAGCTCGATCGGCTCGAAGCGGATCTCGAAGGGCTTGAGCGCCACGCAGCGCGAACCCTCCGCGACCGCCTTGCCCGTGGCGCGGTCCACGAGCCGCCACGCGGCCTCGACCTCGGTCGGGCGCGAGCCGTCCCAGACGAAGACGAGCTGCTTGGCGATCGGCTCGCCCTCGGCGTAGGCGCGGGTCTTGTCGGTGAACGCCGGCGCGCCGCCGAGGAAGCAGACGAGGTCGCGGTTGGAAAGCTCGTGGTTGCGGAGCATCCAGTTGGCGGGATCGTCGTTCCACTTCCACGAGTCCAGATACATCGGACTCGGGCCCTGCCCGAACGCGCGCCAGCAGCGCGAGACGTGGTCGATGAGAAGGCCGTTGAACTCGCGGCCGAGCGGCGAGAAGTCGTAGAGCGTCTTGCGCCCGGGATTCGCCCAGCCGCCGTGCGTGAAGCGGGCGCAGGAGCGGGCGAACTCGAGGCAGCGCTCCAGCATCGCGTCCTCCTCCTCGGCGTAGGCGCGCTCGCCGTAGACCTTGGCGAGCCACTCGGTCATCTGCGGAGTTTTATGTACATACCCAAACCAGACGGCATAGTAGGGCGCGCCGAACTCGGCCGGGTAGCATGGAATCTCGCCGAACCGGCTCCAATGCGAATACCACTCCTCGCGCTCCTGGAGCGGGACGTAGTTGAAGTAGAAGTTGCAGTTGCCGACGTCGCCGAGGTTGCCGTCGCCGTGCGCGAAGAAGAGCGTGCCGGGGTTGGCGTGGGGGCGCGCGAGGTTCATGCAGCGCGCGATCTCGTTCTTCTCCGTGTCGCGGTGGCGGCCCATGTCGCACGCGCCCATCATCCACCACGCGGCGCACATCATGTTGACGCCGACGCTGGACCCCGCCACGACCGGCAGGTTGCGGTGCGAGCGCGCCCAGTGCTCCACGCAGCGCTCGTATTGCGCGCGGACGAACGGATCGGAGAGGATTCTGCCCTTGCGCGTCGCGATCGTCGGGGAGCCGTCGAAGAGCTGCAGCCCGGCGCGCGCGTAGGCCTCCATCGTGGCGGGGTCCTCCTCGAAGCGCGACTCGTGCTGGTGCGTCGCGTAGACGAGGTTGAAGCCGCTCTTCTTCACGTCGGCGACGTCCTTGGGCATCTGCTGCCGCCAGAAGCCGCGCCAGCGCTGCGGGTGGCCGTTGGCCATCACGGTGCGCCCGTCGAGCCACTGCTCGCGGAAGCCGAAGACGAAGCGCTCCGGCGCGTCACCCTCTTTGCCGCCCTTGAGAACGGGCGTTACGCGTACGTTGTAGAGGTGGGGGGCATCAAGCTCCCACGGAACGACATCAGCCCAGTCGCACACGAAATCGACGGTGTTTGCGCCGGCTTTGAGCGCGACAGTCTTGCGCCACGTCTTCACGGGCCTGGCGCCGTCGCGCTCGCTGCGGAGCGCCTTCGTTTCCGGATCGCGGCCCTCGTCCTCCCAGACGCGCGCCACGAGCTCGACCTCCTGGTCGACGAGCGACGGCACCTCGCAGCGCCACGTGACGCGCTTCTTGCGCCAGGAGGGGATCGCCCAGACGTTCTCGACGAACGCCGGCGAGCGGACGTTGAGCATCGCGGGCGAGTAGAAGAGGTCGCGGTTCTTGCAGTAGTCGTCGCGCCCGGCGTAGACGATCCCCGGCTCGCCGGTGCCGTAGCCGCGGTTCGTGACGAAGACGCGGATCTCGTTCGGTTTTCCGAAGTCGAGGAAGGGCGCGAGCTCGACCGCGCCGTCCGGGTGCAGCGCCACGCCGGCCTTCTTCCCGTTCACGAAGACGACCGCGTCGCACCAGTTGAGCTGCTGCTCGTATCGGATGCTGCGCCCGCGCCATGCCGCGGGCACGTCGAGCGTACGCCTGAACCAGCATGCATAGGCAGCCTTCTCGTTGTCCCCTCCCGGTTCGCCCTTCGCGCGATCTGGTTTCCCGGCCAGCTTCCCGCCCTTCTGCCATGCATCAAGGCTGAAGCTGGGCGTTATGTCGATTTCGTCAGGATCGACCGTCTTCTTGATTCCGGAGTCTTCCTTCGGCGGAATGACAGCGGATCTGTCGGCTACACCCTTTGTGGCAACAGGCTGCTTGAGCCAGCCGTCCGTGATGTTGGTGGTGACGAGCGCCTGCGCGGGCGCGGCGGCGAGCGCCGCGAGCGCGGCGGCGATGAGGATTCGTTTCATGTTTTTACTCCGTTTCGAGTCCGAAGGGGACGAGCGCGCGCGCCGCGGCGGCGCGGTCGGCGTCGGCGAGCGGGTCCGCGGCGGCGGGCAGGGCGAGGGCAAGGCAGAGGAGGAGAAGCCGGTTCATGGTCGAGAGGGTCGAGAAGGTCGGAGGGGCTACTTCAAGATGAGGACCGTGGCGCCGGGCGGGGCGTGGTGGTACCAGATGCACTTGGCGGTCGCGGAGGCGGCCGTCACTTCCGCCGCGCTCTTGTAGCGCGTTCCCGTCGAGTCGGCGGCCTCCGTGAAGTAGAAGTAGCTCCCGTCGCGGTCGACCTCGCCGAACTCGACGAGCGACGTGTTGATCGACGAGCGCGTCCAGTCGGCGACGAGAATGTCGCACTTGCCGAGGTTCTTGGACGCCGCCGTTTTCGGCGCCTCGAACGTAATCGTGGCGCCGCTGGCCGCCATCTTCGTCGAGCCCGTTTCCACGATCAGGGCCTCGGTTTTGGAATACGTCCCGGCCAGGCCGATCGTCACCGTCGCGGGCTGCTTGTTCGCGTAGAATCCGCCGGACGTTCTCAACCGCGAGGCGGCCCCGCTCAACACGAGGTCCATGGACGCCCGGTCTTCGTCCGAAAACTCGAACAACGAGCAGGAAACGGTTCCGCCGTCGATCGTGAACGAGGTCGCGCCGGCCCGGTCCGTGAAGTTTCCGACCTGGAACAGGCAGTCTTCGCCGACATAGTAGGAACCCTTGTAAGGTCGCCACCAGTTGTTGTTGTTCGTGTATCGGAACGAGGCCCCGTTTTCGAGAACGAACGACTGCGCGACATACGGAACGCCGCTGGCCATCCCCGTCTGGGTGAACGCCAGGGCCGAGAGCCGGATGGTGCCGGTCTTCGAGGTCGAGTAATCCACGGCGCCCGCCGTGATCGCCGCGTCGTCCGCCGTCCCGGCAAACGAGTAGTCCCCCTTGTCCGCAAGAGACAACGTTGCGACGGAAACCGCGCGGTCCACGCGACAGGTGGCGGTCATTGCCGGGAACTTCGCAATCGAGCCGGCGGTCGGCCAGCCGCGCCCGGGAGTCGTCGAAGCCGTCCAGTTCGCCGCGTCGCACCAGTCGCCTTCCGCGACATCGCTCTTCCACGTGTAGGTCGCGCCGTCGGCGAGCGTCGTGGAGAGAACGGCCGTGTCATTCGTGAAGGCGATGCCGTCCACGACGGAGATATGCCGCAGCAGGATCGCCGCATCCGTGCCGAACTGCTCCGCCGCGAAGGGCTGGATCGTGTGCGCGCCGGCGGCGAGCAGCGAGGCGTCGGTGTAGGTCGCCTGGTTGGTCATCGACGCGGCGTCCGCGCCGACCCAGAGCTCGAGCCGTTGCGAGTCTGCTGTCGCCGCGCCATCCACCGTGAAGCCGAGAACCCCGCCCGCCGCCGTGTAGGCAAGCGACTCGGAGAACATCGGGGCGGTTGTGAAGGAAACAACCTCGGAATCGGTCGTGCCGCCCGTCTCGCCATTGTCGGCTGTCACATAGAACGAATAGGCGGTGCCCGGCACAAGGCCCGTCAGCTTGCAGGCCGTCGAACCGATGACATCCGCGGCAAGGAGTTGCGTTTTGTTCATCGAGGCCGCATCATAACCATAATGCGCCATGAGCGTCACGGTGCCATCGCCACCGCCGGCGTCGATCACATTCACCGTAAAGGTTGCCGCATTGGCTTCCGCGACAAGGCCGGCCGGATTCTCGACGACCGGAGCGGTCCCGCCGGAAACAAGCGAATAGTCCACGTAGGAGACAATCACGACACCATCCGCGCCAGTGCCGCCGGTGTAGGTTGTCTTGTTGTAATCACTTGAATAAGCACCGCCACCGCCGGAGCCGGTATTCGCCGCACCGTCCTTGCCGTTGCGCGCGGCAACTTCGCTCGCATCAACTGTTTTGTCGTAGGCATGGCCGCCGTCGCCTCCAACGCCGCTTCCACCCGCACCGAAACCTGTTTTCTGACTTGTTGCGCCGCCGCCGCCCGCGCCATAATAGACCGTTTCGCCGGTGATCGCGCAGGCGAATCCCGAACCGCCGTCGCCCGCAGCGGACGATGTCGAACCCGCGCCCGCGCCACCCGCGCCGCCGCCACCCGAACCGTATTTGTTGCCCGAGCCGTCGCTGCCGCCATTGTGGCCCGCGTCCCAGTATGCAGAAAGGCCTCCGATACTCGGATGTCCTAAGCCTTTTGACGCGCCGCCGCCGGAGGCGCCGCGAAACCATCCTGTCAAAATCCGCGCATTGTATCCGCTGCCCGCGCCGCCGGGACCGCCGCCATGCGCTGTTTCGCCGTTGAAAGTCGAGTCGCCGCCCATCGCGCCTGCGGCCGCTGCGGCCGTCGCTTCGGAACTCACCTTGCCCCAGACCGCGTTGTTCGCAACGTCGATGGAAGTGCCGCCCGCGCCGATTGCAACGGGATACGAGCCAGCCGGCAGAGATACGGCCGTCCGGTAGATGACCTGCCCGCCGCCGCCGCCACCGCCGCAGTCGCCGTTCCCGCCCGAACCGCCGCCGCCCACGACAAGATAATCGACGACGGTTTCCGCGGGAAGCACAAATGTGCCGTCCGACATGAACGTATGGATGCGCCTCAATCCAACGGTCGAGACCGTCCCGCCCGTTGCGAGGGCGTCCGCCGCGAGCGTCGTGAATGTTCCGGCAAGCGCCGCCGAATCACCCTGCGTGTTCGATGCCCAGATTTCCCATTCGTAGGTCGCGCCAGCGTCAAGTCCGCCAATCAGGGATGAAACCGTGCGATTGATTGCCGCGCCGGAGACGGCGCCGATTTCCTTGTCCGCACCCCAGGTGGATGCGCCGCTTTGGCGGACGTGGACGAACAGCGTCGCGCTGTCCGCCGAACCCGACGAGACAAGACGCGCCGAAACCCGCGCGTGCGAAGGTCCGCCCGCGACAGCGGAGGCATCCGCGACAAGCGGCACGGCACTCGCCCAAGTTTCATAGCGGACAATCACGATTCCGCTGCCGCCCGCCCCGTTATAGCTGCCGCCGCCCGACCCTGTGCCGTTTTCGCCTGATTTTCCGTCGCCGTTCGCTGTTCTCCCCGCGCCGCCGTTACCTTGCGCCGGCGTATCGAAGTATATCGAGCCTGCCCCGCCATTGCCGCCCGAAGCATATTCGATTTTCTCGCCAGTGATGTCGCTCTCGATGCCTGGGCCGCCCCGGCCGCCCCAGCCACCGCGCACGCCGAAATCAATCCCGGCGAATCCGGACAGGCCGGCTCCTCCCGCGCCGCCGCCGCCGCCACAGTTGGCGTTGCCGCCGGCGTTCAACTGCGGGGAGCCGGAATTACTGGTAGAATTGTCACCGCTGTTACGGCCACCCGCGCCACCTCCGGCGGAAATCAAGTTGCCCCCGAATGACGACTCTTTGCCGGCGTTTGTGCCGAGGTAGTAGGTCGTTGCAGCCCCGCCCGCTCCGATTTTGACGGTATAGTCGGTGTTTGCGGAAAGGGCGTATATGCCCTCCACGAAACCGCCGGCGTGGCCACCGCCCGAATTGTTCGCGCCGCCGCCGGAACCGCCGCCGCCCACGACGAGGATGCGCGCTTTCAGCGCCTGCGCGGGCGTGAACGCCGCGGCCGCGGCCGTGTTGGTGAAGACGTGGACGTATTCGGCCTCGCCGAGCTTGAGGACGAGGTCGCCGCCGGTCGCGTAGGGCGAGGAAGAGACGACGTTCGGATTTGCCGCGAGATCGCCGAGGAAGGAGGCCTGCGCGAGCGCGGGGAGGAACAGGAGGGGGAGGGCTAGGCGGTTCATGGTCGGGATGGTCGGAGGGGCTACCTCACGATGATGACCATGGGCGAACCCCAGCCCTTGAGGTCGAGGAGTATCTGCCGCGCCGTCGAGAGATCCGCCCCGTCGGCGAGCGGGGCGCCGTTCACGCCGTATTTGAACGTGCCGCAGGAGACGCCATCATGCTCCGGGACGGAGAACTCCGTGATCTTGTCCGTCTCGATGCCCTTGACGGTGTCTGCAATCACGATGTTCTCAAGCCTTCCGCTCGATTTCTTGAGCGCCGGCGAATCTTCGTCCACGCGGAAGTTGTAGTTGAGGATGTAGCTGCCCCCGTTCGCGGGAGTGAAGAGCGTTAGGTTGCTGCTCGTCATCTTGATTGGTGGCTCGGCGTAGCCGCCGACCGGCACGGTGAAGACGAATGTGCAATTGGTGGCGGCGTTGTTGTTCCGAGCGCCGAAATAACTGCTTGCGATCAGCTTCGGCGCCGCGCCCTTGAATACGACTTCCAGATTGCCGTTCACGTTGCAGTCGCCGTTGAACATCACCGCGTTGCCGGACTGCACCGTGGAGTCGTCGATGAGCACGACGGTGTTCGTCCCGCCGAAGTTGATGCGCCCTGTGCAGGAGATGTCGCTGCCGCCGACGAACTCGAAGCGGCAGAAGGGAGCCGAGACGGCCATGATGCCGGAGCCGGTCATCTTCGCGCCGTCGAATCGAACCGTGACGTTCGTGACCGTGTCGCTGCGGACAAGCTCCCATTGGGTCGAAGACGTGATGGAGAGGTTGCGGAACTCGACTCGCGAGTCGGACTTGGTGATTACGCCGTTTCCCGTTCCGCCGCTTGTCGCAAGGCCGCTTGTCGTCGTCCCCGTGCCGGCGAAGGCGATGTCCGTGGCGTGCGCCGAAGAGTAGAACTTCGTCGTCCCGGCCTTGAAGTTGCCGTCGACCGCGACGGTGACGGCCGTGCCTTCGGGGCAGTTGCCGAAGTCGGCGGTCGCGCCGGTCGAGTCGGGGTAGTCGTAGCGGGCGGCGCTGTTGTTCGCCCAATGGGCCGCATTCGTCCACGCTCCGCTCCATTCGCCGTCCACCGCCTGCCAGGTGTAGGTGGTATTGTCGGTAATCGAGGCGGTCCCGACGGACGATGCATCGAGCGAAAGCGTCCCGCCCTCGGCGTCCTTGTCGCGAAGGACGAGACACCAGTAGTAGGTCTTGTCGGGGACGCCGTCCTGTGGGACGTCGAACGTGAGCGTCTGCTCTGCAAGAGCCTGCGTTACGGCAGCGGAAGAAGCCACCGACATCGCGTTCGTGTCGCTTGTCGTGCCGACCCAAAGCTCCAGGACCGTCTCGGCGGCAACGGTCGAAAGCGCGGTCGCAAAGCCCTTCGCCGACAAAAGATAGCGCGTGATCGAGGCGCTTGGACGCCTTGACAGCGCGCTTGCCGTGACGCTGGCCTGCGCCGCGGCCGGGCCGCTGCCGACCGTCGCCCACAGGACCTGCGCCGTCGCGTCGCTCGACGCGGCCGCCGTGGCCGTGGCGTTCGAGAAGACGAGCGAGACGTCCGTGCCGCCCGTAATGTCGGGAATTGCCGAATACCTGTTGAATCCCGCCGGGCTCACAAGTAGCGGACAGGTCGTCGTCGTCCCGGCCGCGAGCGCCGGCGAGTCGTTCGCGACATTGACCTTGAACGCGCCGGCGGGGAGATTGCCCTGCCCGTCGAACATCTTCGCGGAACTTGGATTGCACTGCAGCGGCGGTTCGACAAAGCCGCCTTCGGGCACGACAAAGGTGAAATTCATCGCTTGCGACGAGGCGTTGTTCCAGGAGGTGACCTTGCTGCCGACCGAGAGAACCGGGTTCGCGCCCTTGAAGGTGACGTTCGCGCCGCCCGACGACGCTTCGTTGGCGAGTTTCAACTGCCCGGCGAGCGTCAGGCGCGAGTCGTCAAGCAGAATCGAACTGTTCGGATAGGTGGCAATCGGATAGGTGACCAGACCGGCGTTCAACGAAAGACTCGAACCGCCCTCGGCGACAAGCGAACCATAGAGGTTGAATTGATTCGACGAGGCGTATGAGACCGTCGAGCCGCCCGAAATCAAAAGCGAGCCGGTGCCATAGACATTCGGGGTGCCGGAGCCGGCGGTGAATGCAACCGTCGAGCCGCCCGTGAACGAAAGCGCGCCGTAGTAGTTTTGCGTGGTGCCGGTGCTGGTGACGGCGGAGCCGTGGAAGGAGGCGGTCGCACTCGCGACCGTGGCGGAGCCCAGCTTGAACGAAGAGCAGCTAAACGTGGAATTCGTGGCGGCAATCGTGCCGAGGTTGTTTATTTCACGGCCCGTGGAGTCGTAGGTGGAATCGACCAGTCGAAGCGAGCCGCCCGCATTGATCGTGGTGGTGGCTGCCGTTGACGTGACGGTGGCGCCGGCGGTGACCGAAAGCGCACCGTTGATTGTCGGGGCGGCGCGGAATGTCAGGGTCGATCCGTTGCCATCGACCGTCGCGGACGAGGTTGCGCCGAGAACGAGGTTGTTGATGCTGGCCGTCGAGCCGGAGGCGACCGAAAGCGTCTGCGAATCGCTTGCGGTCAGTCTGTTGACATAGAAGTATCCGCCATTCTTGAGGGAAACCGAGACGGACGTGCCGAGCGTGATGTCGCCGCCGCGGTGGATGCCCGCGCCGTCGAGGACAACGCTTGTGCCGGCGTTCGAGAGCGTGAGCACGGAGGGCGTGAGTTTGCGCAGAGTCCCGGCCGTGTCGGTCGCAATCGTGACGGTGGCGTTCGCGCCGAACGAGAGCGTGTTGAACGTCAGGTCGGCCGCGAGCGTGACGGCGGCGTTCGCATCGGCGGCGAAGATCGCCTTGTCGCTACCAGATTTCGGGTAGCTGGCGTTCTTGTCCCAGTTTCCGGGAGTCTCCCAAAGTCCGTCGCCCGCACCGCCCGTCCAGGTGAAGTCGGTGGCGGAAGCGCCCAATGGCGCGGCGAGCAGCGCGGCGAGCGCGCACGAGAAAGCGGAGCGGGCGCAGAACTCGCGCGAGAGGAGAAGTCTGGCAATGTGTTTCATGGCGTGGTGTATCGTTGTTTTCCTTCCTTGACTGTGCATAGGGCTGGTGAAGAGCCTTCTCCACCGTGAGCATTGTACCAAAAAGCGGAAAAATGCCCTACCCCCACAACAGGGGGGGGTACTCCTCGATCCAGCAGTTGTAGAAATTGTGGCTGCCCCATTCCGTCATGGCCCCTTTGCAATTCATGTTCTCCTTGTAGACATTTTACCAATAGGTGTAGAAATACGGATCAAAGGGCTTGAGCAGTCCGGAATAGAGCTTGTCGCACGAGCCAGGCGCGACGCCGAGGTTCGTCAGGAGCCGCGCGACCAGCTGCCGGCTACGCTCGAACGATATGTCGGCGCGCTTGCGGCAGTCGGCGAGGTTCTTCTCGCCGATCGGATGGTCGCGCGGCGTCCCGTCGACGACGAGGACCCTGTCCGCCGTGATGCCGCGCTCGATGGCGTACGGATCGAACGAGGTGACGACGATTTTGGCTCCGTTCTTGAGCGTCTTAGTTGCGATGAGCCCCTCGGCGTCGACGGACCAGTCGGTCTTCGCCGAGAGACGCGAGTACTTCAGCCTGTCGCGCCAGCGCAGCTGGGACTGTCCGACGCCGCGCAGAAGCGGATTCTCCCTGTCGAACTTGACGAGGTAGACTCCGTTGTCCTTGCAGGGCCTGACGGAAAGCCCCAGCCCCTTCGCAACTTCATCGTTCGCGACGACAAGCACGTTGGCCCCGCGCCGCGCCGCCGCATTGACGTCCGCTGCGGACATCTTCGCGTCCGAACCGACAAGCAGGAGATCGTCCGACTCGGCCTTGGACTTCCCCGCTACGTGCGCGCCGAGGTCGGAGACGATCTTGTTCGCCTCCGCGCCGACGGCGACGACTCCGCGGATCGCAGGAGCGCCCGCCGTGTCGTGCGCTCCGCCCTGGAAGAGGAAGTCCGCGAAGACGGCGTTGAACGTGCGGTCGACCGCCGCGTCGGATGCGCCGCGCCCGAAGAACTCGAGGGTGCAGAACTTGACTCCGCCATTTCCATACGCATAGTCGAGAAGTGCCGAGTAGTTGAGGTCGAACTCTCCGTCGATCTGCGGACGGTATCCGACGACGGACGGACTCTTCAGCTGCAGCGCGGCGAGGGACATGTTTCCGTTCCAGCGCGGCTCGTGTCTGGCGTGACCGACGAACTGCTGCGGACCGGCCCCCGACCATTCGCGCAGCGCGTCGTCGTCGATCGCCCTCAGCGCCGGCGAGACGTGGTCGCGGAGGTAGAGGATTCGGCTCGAGCGGTCCTGGACCTCGAAGCCGAATGCCTTCCACGCGTCCGCGGACTGCCTGAGCACGAGCACGCGCAGTCCGTCCTTGACCGCGTCCATCGGAAGAGCCTTGAACCCTCCGTCCTTTGCAAGGGTGTTCGCGCCGACGACGAGGAACTTCGCGCCGTTCGCCGCGGAGAGAGAATCCACGGGCGTGAAGTTGGAGAGTCCGCGCGACTTGAGCTCCGCTGCGGTCTTGCCCTCGGGATCATACAGGGCGAAGGCGGGCGACTTCTGCCACGGGACGGACTTCTTCGCGTACACCTCGAAGTCTACGCTGTCCTCTGAGAGCTTCTCGCCCTTCGCGTCGTAGAATACGGCGGAAATCGTCCCCTTGCCCTTCTTGGCGACCTTAGGCGCCTCGAAGGCGATCGGCGCGAAGGAAGGCACGTTCGACTCCAGCTTGCGCTTGACGTCTCCGGAGGCGATGGCGCGTCCGTCGAGAGTCGCGGTCCACTTCGCGGAGAACGAGCGCGAGTCGAATCCGTCCCAGAGCAGGACGCACTGCTTCTCCACCTTTTCGCCGGAGTAGTACGCATGGCGGCGGTTGACGAAGTCGGGGGATCCGCCGATCCATCCGAGGAAGTCGAGGTTCGTCTTCCTGTATATGTCCCAGGAAGGGAACGCCCACTCGGGACGTCCCTTCGGGACATCCTCCTCCTTCTTGAAGAAGTTGTACGAGACATTGTACTTGTTGTAGATCCCGTCGAGCGTCCAGCCCGGCATGCCGAAGCCGTAGTCGAGGTTGAACCAGACGATTCCTGCGTTGATGCCGTATGTCCGCCATGCGCGCGTGAGACGAGTGACGAAGTCGTCGGTGAACCGCCACAGGAGCGGATGCTGCAGCCGGCGAATGTAAAGCGACTCGACGTGGCGGTCTGATATCTTCGCCGGCTCCGTGCGGCACGCCTCCTCGCCGTAGTACGCGGCGAGATGCTCTGTAACGAGATCGCGCCCGTCCTGATACCAGCTGTACTGATAGGGATGTCCAAACTCGCATGCCTGGAACGGAAACTTCCCCGTCTCGCCGGCCCATGCGCTGGGCCACTCCACGCGCTCCTGCAGGGGGATCCAGTTGAAGTAGAGGTTGGCGGAGGCGATCTCGCCCGTGGAGCCGTCAGAGTGGGAAAAGTAGAGCACATTCGGATTCGTCTTCTTCGCGGACGCGACGAGGTCCGTCATCATCTTCGCGAAGTCGCTGTTGTCTCCGCAGCCGAGATATTTCGCCTCGTACGACCATTGCGGGAGGTAGCAGTTCACTCCCATGTAGACCATCGCGACGCACGGCCAGTTGCGGTAGCGCCGGAGGTTCTTCGCCTGGATGCGCTTGAACTCCTCGCGCTTCTCGCCCGGCTTCAGGAGCGGGACTTTCGTGTTCCAGTCGAACGCGCACGTCGGCACTATCGCCGAGATGCCGTTCTCGGACAGGTATTCAAGCATTCCCTCGTCAATCTGCGGATCGAGTTCCGTCCGGTGCGCGAACTGGATGCAGTTGTATCCGACGCCCTGCAGGAACTTGGCGCCGTACTTGTTGCATCCGAAATTGTAGGTGACGCGGAACTTCTGCTCGTGTCCGTTCATGAATATCTTCTTCTTCTCGCGCCATATCTCGCGGAAGCCGAACCTGACGTCCCTGTACTTGTAGGGCTTTTTGTCAATCTTGACCGTCGTGCGCAGCGTGTACATGTAGCCGCGTCCGAGCTCCCACGTTATCGGGTCGGCCCAGGCGACGGACGGCTTCAGCACGTTCTCCCCCTTCTCGAGGTCGAACTTGCCGGAGACCTTCTTGACCACCTTTCCATCGGCGTCGACGACTTCCGCGAGCACCTCGGCCTTGCCCTTCTTCGAAGTGGTGACGGTCGTCTCCACCGTCAGCTTCTTCTCGCGCCACGACGTGTCGGCGAAGACGTCGTCAACCGAGACCGGCGGCTTGACGATGAACATCGGCGGATCCTTCTCCAGCCTGAACCTGCCATTGCCCTTGAGCAGCATGTGGAACTCGTTCTCTAGTCCGTACTTGACCGCGTCTGTTATATCGAGCGACCCCGACGGGGACTTTATCACGCCGATCTTCTTCCTGTTGACGAAGAAGGTGACGTCGCATCCCTTGATTCCGTTCTGTTCCACCACGAGGCGGCTTCCGTCGTCATGCCATTCGCGCGGAACGAGGCGCTTCACCCTCATCCACACCGCCTTGGGGGAGTCCCAGTGGTTGCCGTAGCCCTTCATGGGCCTGTCCCACGACGGACCGAGCGACTCCTTCTGGAACATCGTCACGGCCCACCACTGCCCGTTCCAGAAATGCCACTTTCCCCACATCTCGTCCGGGGAGTCCGGAATCGTCTCCGACTGGTTGTCCACCGGAATCGCATCCCAGTGCTTCTCTATCTTCTCCCTGATCGGCTCGGCGAAAGCCGAGAGGGAGGCAAGTGCCAGCAGCGCGGCAAGTCGTTGCACGTCTATCCTCCTACATCCACTTGACGGCGAGCTTCTGCCGGGCGGAGGTCATCTTGAGACCTGGAATCGTCACATGGCCGGTCTCGTCGGCAGTGACGGTTCCCTTCTTGCCCGCAAATGACCACTTGGCCTTGCGTCCGGCCTTGGCGGGGACGCCCTGCACGCGGCGGAGGGTGACATCTGCCGTGGACTCGTCCACTCCGTCCGTCCAGAGGTTCATGACGATACCCTTCTTCTCGTCCCTCACGTTCTCCCAGCGGAAATACGCGTTGACCTGTCCTGCCGGCTTCGCGCCTGCGGCAATCTCCTTCGGAGAGTCGCCTCGTATGTCGCCGGCCCATCCGCCCCACGTGTTGACGTTCGGCTTGAAGTTCCTGAACGGCCAGGGCAGCGCGTCGTCCGTCGACGCATTGGTGAACACGGGATAAGCCGCGTTGCGCCTTATGGAAAGCCAGTCGAAGCGGCCGACCTCGGGATTCTTCGCCTTCGCCTGCGAGACGCTGCCGCAGTGTCCGTAGTCGCCCCAGAGTCCGAGGAGGAAGTACTTGTGCGCAGCCATGTTGCGGTACAGTATCTCGTGGTCGCGGCTCCAGACGTCGTCGGATCCCGACCAGTCGACGCAGACCGGCGGATCGGGAAACTTCGACGCGTCAAACGCCGTATCGTCGCTGCCGTCGTCCTTCACGAATCCCATTCGCGCTACGGGGAACCAGATCGTGGCGGGGACGTTCGCGTTGACCGCGGCAAATATGTCGCCGTGCGGAAGCCCTATCGCAAGCGCGCCCTGTCCGCCCATGGAGTTTCCGCACAGATACACGCGGTCGCGGTCTATGGCGTACTTCTCGATCACCCACTCAACCGTCGCGAGCACTCGCTTTTCGCACGACGTGAGTCCCTTGCGGATCCTAGGAACGTCCCCCTTGGCCGGTCCCGAGAACTTGTGCGAGCCTCCCCACCAGAACTCGTCGTGCGTCTTGTTCGCCGCAACGTCGAAATCCCTCGTTGAGTCGAGCGCCAGCACGTAGAAGTCGCCGGGGCACGCATACACGCTGTCTGTGTCCGTGCATGTCTTGTAGAGGGAGAGGATTCCGCCATTGGGCTTGCCGCCTCCGCGTCCGTGCAGCTGCACGAGAAGCGGTGCGCCGTTCCTGTCGCCCGACACCGGACGCGCAACCGTGAACTTGTCCGTGAACTGGCGCGACGCGCCCCAGGCGGGATCCGTGCCATGCTCGTACCAGACCACGGTCCTCTCCCCTACCTGCTCGGTCTTCGTCTCATGTGGAGCGAACCCGGAAGTCGCGGCGATTACTGCGCAGGCCCCGATCAGCGATGCAATATCCATGGCATAGTCCTTTCCTTGATGAAATCAGCGGACGGGTTCTGCGGATGCAGCGCCATGCATCAGCAATGCGGCAGCGATGACAAGATGAGTTTTCATGCCTAGATTCTACCAAATCCCACCCCCGAATCAAACCCCCTCCGCGGAGGGGGTCGGGCCTCCTTGCGACCGGTGTCGGGAAATGCTATACTAGCGATGTGACCTCGGCATTGAAGACATTCGCCGCCACCTGCAGATTCCAGATTCGCACGCGATCGTGGTCCGGAGAAAGTCCGCGGCGGACACATTCGACGCTCCGGACGTGACGACTCTCGACGGAGTTCCGCCCCTCGAACTCCAGCATCTGGACAGACACGGATTCTCCGGCGTCGACCCCGCCTCCGCGCCGGGCGTCCTGCAGGGCCACTTCGGACTTCAGGGCATACGGGAGCGCATAGACGCCATAGGTCCGACGCGGTTCAGGCGTCGGGCCAGAGCTCGTGCGCCATCTCGCGGAGCTTGTACTTCTGTATCTTCTGCGACGCCGTCATCGGGAAGACGTCGAGGAAGTGGACGTACTTCGGGATCTTGAACCACGAGATCTTGTCCTTGCAGAAGGCCTGCACGTCCTCGGGCTTGAGCTCCACGCCGTCCGCCGGGATCACGAACGCCGCAGGCTGCTCGCCGTACTTCTTAGAGGGACAGCCGACTACCGCGACGTCCTTCACGCCGGGCATGGTGCCGAGGAAGTCCTCGACTTCCTTCGGGGATATGTTCTCGCCGCCGCGGATGATGAGGTCCTTCAGTCGTCCGGTGATGTAGTAGTATCCGTCCGCGTCCATCCTGCCGATGTCGCCGGAGTGTAGCCAGCCGCGCTCGTCGATGCACTTCGCCGTCTGCTCGGGCATCTTGTAGTAGCCCTTCATCGTGTTGAAGCCGCGGCAGCAGATCTCGCCGTCCTGCCCGATCGGCGCGAGCTCCTGCGTCTCGGGGTCGATGATCGCGACCTCCACGCCCGGCAGCGCCTGCCCGATGGTCTGGCACTTGCGCTCGATGGACGGCTCGAAGTACCTGGTCATCGTCATCACGGGGCCGGACTCGGTGAGCCCGTACGGGTTCGTGATCTCCTTCATGAACATCCTGTCCTGCGCCTGCTGCATGCGGTGCACAGGGCACGCCGAGCCGGACATGATGCCGGTCCTGAGCGACGTAAAGTTGAACTCCTTGAAGCGCGGGTGGTCGAGCATCGCGATGTACATCGTCGGGACGCCGTAGGTCGCGGTGCACTTCTCGCGCTCGATCGACTTCATGACGAGGAGCGGGTCGAACTTCTCGAGGAAAACCATCGTCGAGCCGTGGTTGACGCAGCTCATCACGCCGAGGACGCAGCCGAAGCAGTGGAAGAGCGGGACCGGTATGCAAACGCGGTCGCGCGAGGAGAGGTTCTGGCACGCGCCGATCCAGAAGCCGTCGTTCGCGATGTTGCGGTGGGTGAGCTGCACGCCCTTCGGGAAGCCCGTCGTGCCGCTCGTGTACTGCATGTTCACGACGTCGTTTACGTCGACCGTGGCCTGGCGCTCGATATATTCCTCCTGCGTCACCTCGCAAGCGAGCGACTTCACCTCGTTGAGCGAGTACATGCCGCGGTGCTTCTTCGGCCCCAAGTAGAACATCCGCTTGAGGTGCGGGTACTTGGCGCTCTTGAGCGCGCCGCGCGGGCACTCCTTGAGCTCTGGAATAAGCGAGTTGATGACCTCGATGTAGTCGCAGTCGCGGTATCCGTCGATGACGAACAGGTTCTCCGCGTCCGACTGCTTGAGCGCAAAGTCGATCTCGGCGGACTTGTAGTTGATGTTGAGCGGCAGGAGTATCGCGCCGATTTTCGCCGTCGCGAACATGAGGACGACCCAGTGGGGGACGTTCGTCGCCCAGAGCGCGACCTTTTCTCCGCGCTTGACGCCGAGCGCCATAAGTCCCTTGGCAACGTAGTCGACTTCCTCGGAGAACTCGAACCACGTGAGGCGGTAGTCGCGGTCTGCATAGACTACCGCGTCGTTCTCGCCGCAGCGCGCGACCGTCTGATCAAGAAGCTGACCGAGGGTGTATTCGCGCGTGATCGGCAGGTTGTGCCACGGAACGCCCGTCGAGACGGACTGCGTGAACGGCGCCTTGCGGGGCGCTGTTCCAAAAGGATCTGTCAGTTTAAACATACGACACCTTGAACTTTAAACTTCAAACTTCAAACATCAAACTTCAAACTTTAAACTTTGAACTTTGAACTTCCTCTCACACCGGGATGAACACGATGCCGTAGATCGACGCGGGCTTGCCGCCAATCGCCCTCAGCCCGTGGTTGACGCACGAGTTGTAGTAGGCCGTGTCGCCCGCCTTCAGGACCGTCTTGTCGGGGCCGTAGGTGAGCTCGACTTCGCCGGAGATGCAGATGATGAGCTCCTCGCCCTCGTGGTGCTGAACAGCGTCAACTCCGTCTGCGGCAAATTCGATGCGGAACGGATCCATGTGCCTGTCAGGCTTGCCGAGCGCGAGCGAGTGGCTAGCATAGCCGAGGACGTTCATTCCTTCGCCCGCGACCTTGTTCGACTCTATGTCGTCGGCGCGGGTGATGATCGGGTCTGGCTTGAACTGGTCGTCCATGAACGTGCCGATCCTGAGGCCGAGGGCACGGGAGAGCTTTACGAGGACGCCGAGCGCGGGCATTACCTCGCCCTTCTCGATCGCATTGATGACCTTTTCCTCTACGCCGGACTTCTGGGAGAGGTCCCAGATGCTCCAGCCGTGGTTCTCGCGGTACATCTGTATCCGCTTGCCTGCCTTGTTTTCCTTGCTGCTCATGTTGCCTTTCGTTTTCCCGGTCCAGAATGTTCTGTCATTGACGAAAAAGCGGACCGCCCTTTTCCGCGATCCGCTTTTCTCGTGCTTCTTGAGTTGGCCCCTTTCGATCAAACACCGGCCGCCTCAGCGGATCTGCACCCGTTAAGGAGAAGGCTAAGTCGAAGAAGGACAAACTTGTTCATTGGCGCGGTATTATACCAAAAATTTTCCGCCATGTGCGCTTGGATATGAAAAAATCTTTTGGGGTCAGGAGTCAGGGGTCAGGCGGTGGAGCGAAGGTCCGAGCGAGGGGATTCGGCGTATTCGCCGAGGGCTCCCCGAGGAGGAGCCTTCGGCCACCGCCTCACGAACTAAGACGCGCTACGCCGGTGCGGCGGGCGGCCTCGGCAACTGCGGCGGGAACGATATCCATGAGACGGCGGTCGAACGGCTTGGGGATGATGTAGCCGGTGCCGAACTCAAGCGTCTCGTCCGGATAGAGCGCCTTCACGTCCTCCGGAACGGGCTCGCGCGCAAGCATCGCAAGCGCGTTCGCAGCCGCAACCTTCATCTCGGTGTTGATCGTCGTCGCCCTGACATCAAGAGCGCCGCGGAAGAGATACGGGAAGCCGAGCACGTTGTTGATCTGGTTCGGGTAGTCGCTCCTCCCAGTCACCATTACGTACTTCCTGCCCTTGAGCGCCTTTGCGACTTCTTCGGGCGCAATTTCGGGATCGGGGTTCGCCATCGCGAAGATTGCGGGGAACTCGCCCATCTTGGCGACGTCCTCTCCGGAGAGGACATTCGCGGCGCTTACACCGATAAAGACGTCCGCTCCGGCAATCGCCTCCTTGAGCGTCTTCGCCGTAGTGTCGACAGCATGCCGCGCCTTGTAGGGATTGAGGTCGTTGCGGTCCTTGCGGATCGTGCCCTTCGAGTCGCACATCGTGACGTCGACCACACCAGCCGCCTTGCACATCTCGCAGATGCGGATGCCAGCCGCGCCCGCGCCATTCATCACGATCTTGAGGTCCTTAAGCTCCTTCCCGGCGAGCTTGGCGTAGTTCATCACGCCAGAGAGCGAGATGACGGCCGTTCCCCACTGGTCGTCGTGGAACACGGGGATGTCGAGCGCCTTGTCGAGCTTGTCCTCGATTTCGAAGCAGGCGGGCGCGGCGATGTCCTCAAGATTGACGCCACCATACTGGGGGGCGAGGGCCATCACAGCGTCGATGACGCGCTGCGGATCGGTGGGCCCCGTGTCCTTGCCGTCCTTGCGGCAGTGCGCGAGAGGAACGGGCCACGCGTCCACGTCGGCAAACGCCTTGAAGAGAACGGCCTTACCCTCCATCACCGGAACGGACGCCGCAGCACCGAGGTCTCCAAGCCCGAGAATCGCAGTGCCGTCCGAGACGACGGCCACGAGATTGCGCTTGGCCGTGACGTCCCACGCCGCGTCCTTGTTCTCCGCTATCGCCTTGACCGCGTGCGCTACGCCGGGCGTATAGGCGAGACAAAGGTCATCCTTCGTCTTGAGCGGTTTCGGGAGCGCAACCGCGACCTTCCCGCCGATGTGGTACTTGAGAACCTCTTCCCTGTCGTATGCCATGCCTATAGCTCCTTTTCAGTAAAGTTGAAATGCGTAATCTTCACGCCAGTGGGCACAAGCGTCTTGCGGATGACCTTGAGCCAGTCGTCCGTCACTTCGCAGGCGATTACGACTGCGTCCGCGTTGACGCGATTCACGATCTCGGGCGCCTCCATGAGCGTGCCGAGCACCTTGACGCCGCCGATGAACTGCCCTCGCAGAAGAATGTCGTCGTCGAGAAGACCGACTACGATCCTGTCGTTTGCGGAAGTGCGTCGCACGAGCTCGCGCCTGAACGAGCGGTAGCGAAGCCCTGCGCCGTAGACGAGCACGCGCGAGACGTCCTTCCGCGCCTTGAGCCGAGAGCAGTCGAGCGTGTAGAAAATGCCGCGGACGAGCGGACGGAAGATGCGGACGGTCGAAAGGAATACAAAGCAGAGCAGCGGATACATGAGCGTCGCGCCGATGATCTCGGTCGTCTCGATCTGCGGCGCGTAGTAGACGCCTATAGAACCCGCGAGAGAGCCAGCCGCGCAGGCGAGGAAAAGCCACACGAAGTTTGCAGCCGTCGCGCGCGACCACACGGTCACGTAGATGCGGAAGAAAACAAGCGCCGCAAATACCGTCGATATCCTGATGGGCAGGCCGATCCGAATGACGGTCTTCGTGACTGGTATCTTCATCGCATAAAGCATAACGAAGAACGCACCTGTCAGCGCAATGAGGTCGAAAGCGACCAGGAGAGGCACCGCGAGCCGCGCCCAGCGGCGGCGCAGGGCCGTAGACCTGTCGCGCGCATACGACGAAAGGAGGCGCCCTGCGTCAAAGAGTTCGACACGCGCCATGTCGCGGAAGATGATGACCGCCGCAGCGGCGAAGGCGAAGAGCCAAAGTCCCGCAGACTTCGACTTGAGCGCCATGCCTGCCAACCCGATCGCGACAGCGCCCAGCGTAAGGAGATAGAGCGTCCAGGCGGCCTTCCGCTGGTTGAGCCCGACTGATCGAAGAATGCGGTGGTGCAAATGGTCGTGGTCTGCCGTCATCACGCGGTCGCTGTCGCCGTCGGAAAGTTCCGTCGCCATGCGGCGGAAGATAAGATGCCGTATGGACCTGCGAAGAATCGCGAGCGCAGTGTCGAAAATCGGAACCCCCATCGCGAGAAGAGGAACGCCAACCGAAACAAGGAACGAGTTTGCGGCCTGGGTCGCAAGAGGCAGAGTCGCGACGAGGAAGCCGATGAGCATTGACCCCGAATCGCCGAGGAACACCGACGCTGGATTGTAGTTGTACCTGAGAAAGCCCACGAGCGCTCCGGCAAACGCAAGGTGGAACATGGTCTGGTCTGGGCGGCCCGAGAACGCGAGCGCGCCTGCCATGCCGAGAACTGCAATAAGCGCGATTCCAGACGCAAGGCCGTCGAGACCGTCGATAAGATTGAAGGCGTTTACCGCGCCTACGATCCAGAACATGGTTAGCGCGCAGTCAAGGACCGGCGGAATCGACGGCCAGAGAGTATGGAAACCAAGATCAGCCCAGAACCAGGCGAAGAAGGCAACGGCGAGCTGGCCGAGAAGCTTGAGCTTCGGCGGCAGGTTCCACTTGTCGTCGGCAAGTCCGAGGAGAAACACCGCCGTAGCAAGCACCACAAAGCGCAGAGAATGGGACCCCACACCCGATCCGACCCAGCGGCTGCCCGTCACGAGGACATAGACGAAAAACGACCCAAAAAGCCCGAGGAAAAGCGCGGCACCTCCGCCGCGGGGAATCGGAACCTTGTTTATGCGACGCGGATCTGGCTTGTCGACCATGCCGAGGCGGCGGTTTATCTCGCGCACTATCGGGGTCAGTACGAGCGTCAGCGCAAGCGCCGCAAAGAAGACTATGGCGAACGGGGCAAGTCTTTCAAGAAGAGCCATCATTTTGCGTCACCTCCATCAAGTTCTATCCGCGACAGGAGATAGGAAAGCCCGACGTCGTCGCTACGAGACGCGTTGACCGTCACCATGACCCAGCGGTCTATGCGGTTGAGGACGCTGCGGTCAACTACGTCGCGGAAGATGCGCGACACGTGGCTTGCCGTCTTGAAGCCCTCCTGGTTGAAAAAAGTGTAGGCAAAGCCGAATGTCGGGGAGTCCTTCGACGCAAGGTCGATGAAGCGCCAGTCTCGCCCAGCGACGGAGCGGGTGCGCGGGCGTTCCATGCGAAGCCCCTGCGCAGGGAGGCACAGCTCCGGGCGGTGGATAGAACTCTTGGACTTCCCGCCGATGACGAGAGAGACAACCATCCAGTCGCCGCTGTCCGCAACATAGCGGCGCTTCTCGATCACCGTGTCGGACGGAAGGACCGTGAGCTCGGCTTCAGACGGCTCGAGAACTTCTGACGAGAAGCCGGGAATGTCGGCGAGATGAACGTTTGGCGCCTCTGCGACCGTCACGTCAGGGGTCGCCGCCTGGAAGAACATCAACGGAACGACAAGCGCAAAGGCGAGAACGGCGACGGGCAACGAAGATGAAATCCGCAAACCGGCCGTCGACTGTCGACCATCGACACCTGACTGTCGGCTGTCGGATGCCGGCTGGCGACTGTCGACATCCTTTCTCTCGAAGATCCTTGTCACGGCCTCGCCTGTCGCCACCATCAGCAAGATTGCCACTGCAAAGACGACAAAACCAGAGTAATCGTGATAGAAACCAGTTGCGAAATCCGAAGATGCAAAGTTGGCGACGAGCACAATCGTGAGAATTCGCATCACGTTGCCAAGTATCGCGATAGGCACTGACGCCGCGAAGAGAATACCGCGGCGAAGCCACGTTGGCTGAGTGAAATACGCATAGCCCGCAGTCAAGGCCATAAGCGCGAAGAGCGAGCGAAGTCCACTGCAAGGGTCGGCCACGTCTATGGAGAACGAGCCGTCGGCCGCGCCGACCATCGTGCCCTGCTGGACGATGTCAGCGCCAACACCGCGCGCAACGGCAAACGCCGTCGAACTCGCAAGAAGCCGAAGGTGAACAGTCACGACGTCGAGAAACGTCGCAAGCGGGATGCAAAAGAGCAGGAAGAGCGCGGGGAACAGGACGGCTTTCGCCGTTTCCTTACCGAAAAACGCCCACGGAACGGTTATCAAGAGCCCGACAAACGCGACAATCTCGAAACGGAGCTGCACGCCCCTGACGCCGAGAAAGCCGAGCGCGAGAAACGGCAACGCCGCAAAGAGCCCAGCCCACGAAGGTGCGCCAAGGGATTCGAGAATCTTCCGCCTCTCGGTCCAAACGACATAGAGCGAAAAAAGCGGCACATACCACCCGAACGACATATCCTCCTGCGGAGCGCGGAACATGTCGGGCGCATGGTGCAGGATCATTGCCTGAAAACCCCATAGCATGGCGGCAAAGACACCCGCCATGAGCGCTATTCTCACATGGAGCCCCCGAACTTTCATAGGTGGTTAAATATTATACCATAAAACGCGGTCGCTCTTCTTGCCCTTGGCGGCTGCGTTCGCAGGCAAAGCCCATGACATGGCTTTCGACGCTCGCCTCCAAGCTGGACGAAAGAAGCGAGAAGTCGCGTGTGTCAACGGCCTGGAGGAAGTCTCGTATAAGCGCAAGGTCGCCGCCCGCGTGGCCGCTTTCCTTGTAGGACTCCCCTTCCGGCGGAACAAACGACCACGGATACGACTTCCCCGTGTCGAAGCGGTAGAGCGTAAAGGACTTGCCGTCGCCCTCGATGTACCCGAGCGTTCCCATGATGCGCGTGCGCCGTCCGCCCCAGGGCGTGAATGCGTCCATCGTAAAGCTCGCCGTCACCCCGCCCTCGAAAAGAAGCGTGGCGACGATATGGTCGGGCTGGTCATTGTCCATGCGGTACACGCAGCGTCCGTAGTCGGTCGTCCGCAGTTTCTCGAGGATCGCCTCGGAAGGACAGTCCTTCTTCAAGTCGAACACGTAGAGAAACCAACGCTTCCTGTCGTAGATGTCAATCGCGGAGTATGGGCATGTCTTCTCGTGCGGGCAACCGCCCGTGCAGCGAGCCGTCGCGCCTGCCGGCGCCTTGTCAGCGCGAAAGAGCGCAATGCCGCCCTCGGCGCTCACGCGCACGCACCGCCTGCCGACGAGCCACTTCAGGATGTCGAGGTCGTGACAGCACTTTGCGACAATCATCGGCGTGGTCGCCTTGCTGTCGTGCCAGTTGCCGCGCACAAACGAGTGCGCCATGTGCGCGTACATCACGGGCTCCTGGTGCTGTATGTTCACGAGTTCGCCGACGAGACCCAAGTCAATCGCCTTCTTGAGCGCGCGGAAATACGGCGAATAGCGCAGCACGTGCCCGACCGCCACCATGACGCCGGTCTCGCGCTGGCGTGCGAGCAGATCAAGGCACTCGCGCTCGGTCTGCGCCATCGGCTTTTCGAGAAGGAGATCGTAGCCCTGGCGCATCGCCTCCATCGCGGGCTCGAAGTGCAGGGCGTCGGGAAGCGCCACGAGCATTACGTCTGCGAGCTTTCCAGACTTCCCCGCTTCAAGCATTTCGTGGTAGTCGCCGAAACAGCGCTCCCGTGGAACGCCCCACTCGTCGCCCATGCGTTCGCGACGCGAGGCGTCGATGTCCGACACCGCGACGACTTTCATCGTTCCCGGAAACAGCTTTCCGTAGGCGGGATACTCGTTCCCGCGCGACCCCGCGCCCATCACCGCAACGGTGATTTCGCGGCTTGTCGCGATCTTCAGCGGTTTTACCTCCGCAAGCTCAGCAAATGTCCGTTCAATGTCCATGGTCTTCGTTACCACCCCTACGTGCGGGAATTATAGCAAAACCCGCACAATCGGGAAATAGCCTGCATCGATGCAGCTAAGGGCCTACCCCGCTACTTCATCTCGACCCCGACCGTGAAGAACCGGTCGAGCGCGTTTGTCGGCGCGTGCCATTCTTCGCCCGACTCCAACCCCGCCCTGCCGTAGATGGTGTACCGCCGCCGCGACTCTTCCGCCACGTTCAACTTCGGCGACCATTCGACGACCGGCGCGCCGTCGACCATCGTAATCGTCGCGGTAAACACCGAGTTCGTGTCGGTCGATTCCCGCGACATAACCCTACCACTTCCTACTATTTCCGTCCAAATAAAGCATCATGCAACTTGTTAGCATTCTCCAGCGTAAATCCAGTTGCAGAATGAATCTTTTCTCCAGCTTTCGAGCGCACCTTTATCACCAATTCGTGCCTAGAGGGTTCCGCATTCCAATAACTTGGATGATTTGCTGACAGAACATATCGCATGGCGATTTTCTTTGCGTCAAGCGCATTCTTAACCTCCTTGAATATCCTACCTCGCACCTTGCTTCCTCCGGTTGTGCATATTACAACCACATCAGTCTTGGGCTCATACACAGAGCCGAGCCGCGAAATAAACTCATTGAAATAATCGTAATTTTCCCTATGATCCAGAAACAGCTTTTTGACAATTATGTTTTTCCGCTTCTGATTGTCTGGATAGCCATACAATGGCATCCCGAGAGAACACTGATACTGGATCATATTCATGAATGCGACATAATAGTCCTCGAAATTCTTCTTGAACAACATAGGGAGCAAGTGTTTTATGTTTCGACCTGTTGCTCCACGAGCAGGAGCGGGCGAAGCATACAAGCCACATTTAAAACCGTTTGAACATTCATCACATCTTGTGACATATTCATCCTTATGTGGGGATTCTAATATCAGGATGATCTTGGGCTTGTGCTGCGCCCCTTCCTCGCCATACCAGTCTTGCAGGCTTACTATCTCGTTATTTGCGCGTGCAACCAACGGGGGCAGACTAAGTCCATCACAACGCCATTCCCCTAACGGCGACAATGATATGGCATCATTGCAAATTTCCGTGTGGCAATCTTTATAGATGCTCCGGAAGTCTGTGCAATCAATGCACAAGACATCTGAAACATCCTGCGGAAAATCAATCCAGCGCTTACTTTTCATTATACACCCCGACATGCTTTTTAGCTTCCATCAAGCACTTATCGGCCATCTCCTGAAACATGGAAGCACTTTCGAGTTTGGCACACTGGAAGATATAGTTCTTCACCTCTTGTTTCTCTTCATCGCTGGTCTTGAGTTTCTGCTCTTTTATCATCGCAAGAAAACGATTCCATGCATACTTGTAATACCGACCGTCATATGTCCCTTCTTCATTGGTGAATTGCATCAACCAACCATCCATAATCTAATCCTCCTCTATTTCTTGATCCGTATCTTTCCATCATACTTTTCACGCGTGTATTCATCTTGAAACCATATACTTCCGCATCTCGGGCAATACCAACAATGTCCACTAACCCATTCACCATCAATTTCTGCCGTGCAGTCGGCGTACTTATACTCGCCACGACATGTTGATGAGGTACAGTATTTTGGCGAATCTACATAGCCGGACGCTATACCATGTGTATATTCCGTCTCACCGAATACAGGGCAACCGTCTTGTTCATCGAATCTCATCACGTTCGCTCCTTTCATTAACTTTTTTATATCAAGTCTCAATAATAGGTAATTACCAAATCAGCTGGACATCCTTCAAAGACCCCATAATACGAAGACATACTCGATCGAAGTGCGGATGGAACATAGGCATGAGTTAAATTACTACAATCCTTAAACGCAAATGGCCCTATGGATTTCACGCTATCTGGTATCGTCACACTAGTAAGACCACTGCAACCAGAGAACGAAGAGCTTCCGATTCGCGTCACGCTATCTGGTATCGACACTCTCGTAAGTCCGCTACAACCAGAGAACGCATTATTCCCGATGCTCGTTACGCTGTCAGGTATCGTCATGTTCGCAAGTCTGCTGCAACCGTAGAATGCCGAGTCGTCTATGTTAGTAACACCGCTCCCGATAATCACGCTTGAAAGTCCTAAGCAACCATTGAATGCAGAATATCCAATATTTGCTACGCAGTTGCTGATCATCACGCTTATCAACCCGCTACAACCTGCAAACGCATATTGTCCGATGTTTGCTACGCAGTTACTGATTGTCACGCTTGTCAACCCGCTGCAACCCCCAAACGCATTATCTCCGATGTTCGTCACTCCGTTGCCTATTGTCACGCTATCCAGATTCGTGCAACCGTAGAACGCTAACTCTCCTATGCTCGTCACGCTGTCTGGAACCGCCAATGCGCCTGTCAACTCGCCACAAGAGCAGAATGCCCGATCCCCAATGCACATCAAGCCATTCGGCATCGTCACACTCATGAGCCTATCACAAGCACAAAACGCATAAGAACCAATATTTGTCACACTATTTGGGATATCCACAGCTGTAAGGTTTCTGCAACGTAAAAACACTCTGTCACCAATGTCTGCTATACCATCTGGGATCACTAAACCCGAAAGGCTCGAACAATCTTCAAATGCTGAATAGCCTATATTTGTGACGCAAGCTGGGATTAGCACACTCGTTAGATTTGTACATCCCAGGAAGGCGTCTGATCCAATACTAGTCACCGAAGCTGATATGTTTATGTTTGTAAGATTTCTGCAATTGCAGAAAGCATATGGCCCAATGGTCGTAATGGTATTTGGCATCGCAATACTTGTTAGGGTACTGTCACCACTAAACGCGTCCACAATGCCGACAACAGCATACCCATCTACTTTTGCAGGGATAAAAACGTCGCCCGATTCTCCTGCACACCATGTTAGTACTGCACCATCATCTTGCAAAACATAATGACATTCATGCCATCTTGCATACAACACCTCGTAGCCTGATTAGTTTCGATGGTATGTTCATCAACTGCAAAGCCATCATCTGTATACCAACCTATAAACGCATAGTCGTTGGCATAATAATCTGCTCGCGTTGGAATAGGTAACTCTCCATATGGAGAACCATAGGGAACAACCTTGGTTTTAGGGGATACGATTCCTCTATCAACATTAGCATTAAATATAACAGTACATGTGGCAGCAGTCCAGTGAGCATAAACCGTTATATTTGTCAAAGCCGTAAAAGTTTCATCACTTAAAATTTTGTTCCCGCCTGTTGGAGATGTAAACCACCCTTGGAATATGTGTCCAACCAGTGTTGGAGTCGGTAGCGCCCCATACGCATATCCATAAGTTACGGTCTGCGACACTATCTCACAACTCCCGCCGTTAGGATCGAAAGTGATAGTGTATGTGTTGGGGATCCAGTGGGCGTAGAGCGCGTGTGATGAATTGGTGGTGATGGTGGTTGAGCCAGTCACTTTCGTGCCGCCAGTCGCTTTCGTGTACCAGCCGTCAAAGGTATGACCTGTACGCGTCGGGGTTGGCAAGGAGCCATACTCGGCATCGCGGTCGACAAGGATTTCGTCAGATGCACCATTAAGACTTCCACCGCCGTTCAAGCTTAGCGACACGACAGGAACGTCGTCGTAGAAGTCTCGCATCGTCGCACGCAAGAAGAAAGACTCCGCATTTCCGTCTTTGGGTTCGGCTACTATCGTCGCCTTGCCATCGTTTGGTGCACCAAACGAAAATGTCACATTATCGGAAGAGAAGTCATTGCGGTCAAGTGCTGAAGCACCTTCAATGCCAAATATCTTGGCAAGATTGGCTGCTGTTGCGTTATCACCAATGTCTACGCCATTGAGTCCGAGTTCGAACAGAAAACCACCTGCCGAGTATGGCGTAAACAAATCAATCGACAAATCGTCCTTCCTGAATCGCTTGTCTATAAGCACGCTCGAGTCAAGCGCATACGAAAGCCACGACTTGTGCGCATCTTTGGCAGCTTGATGTTCAAAGCCTTTTCTATTCACCCAGTCGCGATAGGCATTGTACTCCGTCTTGCTAGTGATGTTCTCAGCAAGGTTGGCATCTACGGAACCTTCGAGGGCTTCGTCAACTTCTGAATCTGTGTCGATACGCGGCAACGGGTCTGGCGGACCAGGCGTCCACTGTACCTCATCAATCCAAACGGAGTCCTCGTTCTCATGTCCATGGAACGCCCCCTTTGTATAGCGCCAAACGATATCATGGAAATCGTATGTCGTTATCTCATGGACGATATTCGTCCAGTCGGTTTGTCCGGACAACTCGGCTACAAGCAATCCATCCACAATCAACTGGAATGCAGCATCAGATGCGCTTTCAGCCGTTGAAGTCCGTGCCCAGAAAGACAACGTTCCCACTCCATCAACCTCAGTCATGAGATCGCTTGTCTGATTGGCTTGAATCATGCCAGCTTTCACGGAGAACGTCTGGTCATGTGCGCGCCACGGATCGACTTGCCAAGATGTATTGCCGCCAGAAATGTAGGTTAATGAGTTATCGCCTATCGCCTCATTAACTGAAATCGGTTCGCGAACATAAAAAGTTTCATCCGCCCCCAGCAAGCCAGAGCCGTTCTCGCTATAACGGGCATAAACTCGCACTTCACCTGAAGTAGAGCCTATAGTTAGAAATCCGTCTTCGTCGAGTGTTGCATCGCCCTCGACAAACGCCGTCGGCAACACCCTTTTGGTCGTTCCATCCGCGTATGTGACGGTAAACACGACTTCAACAGTCCAGCCGGGACAAATCAAATCCTGAGAAACCTCAATTTCCAAGTTCACAGGCTTTGCTTTGATTTCAATCTCCCGCTCGGCTGTCCACTCCTTGCCATCCACCATACATGATGCGAATACCACTACACTCCCCGCGGAGTTTCCGGCTGTAACTGAACCTTGGGCATCAACCTCAGCTACCGCCGAATCAGAAATATTCCATGATACAGATTCCGCAGGAACGGAAGTGCCGTCGGAATATAGCAACTGCGCCGAATAGTTAGCGGTATCGCTCGCAAACATTGAGTCATCACCCACGATTTCAAACCCCGTCAAGACAGGTGCACACTTCTGCGTTATAAAGCACACTTCACCGGCTATGATGATGCGTCCGACACGATCCTTACCTGTGTCGTTTTCGTCAAGCGTGTACGTCACGGCACCACTGCCAACGCCGCTATCACAACCTTCCGCTATCGTAATCCAATCCGAATCAGATACCGCCTCCCAATATTCAATGCCATACCCTGTTGTCACCTGAATTGAACCGCCGGCAGTATTCCACTTTGAAGTAACGGCATACGACTCGATCTCTGGGACATAATCACGCTGCACTACATAGAACTTCTGTCCTGACACGGTAATCACACCGACACGGGCAGACAGGGAGACACCCTGTCCCATTTCATCGACATCAAACTCCATGTCCATGCTTCCATATCCGTCTTCGTCGATTACATACATCCAGTCGTCTGGATAATCCTCGACAATCCAATGCGTTTCATCATCGTCTGCGTCAATCGGAACATACATCGTTTCACCATCGTAGTCTGCAACGATCACATCATAAGGAACGGTAATTCCGGCTCGGCGCTGATGAATTGTCACGGGAATGCCTCCAATGACGATCACGCCAGTCCTGTCGCTTGTCTCAGGATTTTTGGCAATGGTCAAAGTAATCTCAGCGGGACCCGTTCCTGACGAAGGACTCGGCGTAATCCAGTCCACCTGTGACTCTGCCGTCCATGCGATATTTGGCGCCGGCAGTGACAGAGAAACGGTCTTTGAAGTGCGCTTTGAAGAATATTCAATGGTCGTGTCGGAAAGTGTTGCCGGAGCGATCCCTTGAGTAATCATCAATGTGCGTTTCAGTGGTTTTTCAATGTTGTAGATCTCGTTGATCTGATCCGTCGTTAGGCACGATGTAAATGTCTTGATGTCGTCAAAGACAATCTTACCACCATTGCCGTATGCGCACCAGGAATCAAGGCAGAAATAATCATACCCACCGGCAAGAGCCATCGTGCCGATGTCCTCGCCGTCAAGGTACATCGTCATTTTTGAACCGTTCGAAGTGACGGTCAACATGTGCCATTTACCCTGCTTCAACTTGTCGCCGCCAAAGTCGGCGGATTTGATGGAGTTCTCAACAAAACTGAAGCCGTTGGAGGAGACTTGCAATAGGTAGGCCTCGTTTCCTTTGTCAAGTTGTGCCGCATCATAACTGGAATAGGGAGATCGCGTTCTCCTCACGGCCTTTGTGCGTAAAGCATAAAACAATGGCGTTGGAACATCTGCCAAACCATCACTCTTTATCCAGAAATTCCACGAACACTTATTGCTCAAAAATACATCATTCACATTGATTCCCCACGACCATACTGCTGTCAGGTAATAGTAATTATCCCATTTTTTATATAAGGATTCTTTCGTGGAGCCAATGTCGGAAACGAGTTCTACTTTTTTTTCGTCGGCAGCTGCATGATAATCCGCATCCGTGTAAACTCCACTTTTATATCTGGCATATTCGAAATACGCCACAACACCAAGCTGATGAAGAGGCTGTATTTTACTCCCCGATAGTCCGCTATGGTTAAGCCTCTCACGCCCTACTGTCACGATAACGTTTGATGCCGACAACATCTCTTCTGTTCCATCTGCCTTTCGCACGCGGAAACGATCCATCGGTGCGTGGCTATAAAGCGTTGAATACACATCGCCTGAAACAGGTGGTATACGTGGCGCTTCTGATGGAAAGTTCAGCAATTCGGTTTCTGTCAACGGACGGTTCCAGAAGTAATACGCCTGCGTCGAGGCATCGCCCTTGACAAGCCAGTCTTCGGACGGCTTAGTAGTGTGCTTGTAATTTGTGATGCGCAGCGAACAATTGTCCGTGTAAAGATGCCGATAGACGCCGCTGTCGTGAATGCCGCCGAAAAACGATGTCGTTGTCGGCGTCGTCACAAGGAAGAGATCGTATGTGACATTGGTCGCAACGGAGAATCCGAGATCAACGATGTTGCCGTCGGGAGCATCATATACAAGACGGTTCTGGAATTCCTGGACGTAGAGCGATGCCGCGCCATTGTTTAAGTCGAAAAGGCGATTAAGTGCATTCGTTTCAGTTACACGAAACCAAACACCTTCCGTGCAACCCTGAACGTCGGCATCTCGCACGGACGGATCATTGAAAGCCGTCCACTTAAGCCAATTCTCATTTTTCCATTGCGTCAATCCTCGCGCCATGTCGATTTCCGGATATGGGACCCATGCCTCGACTTCAATCTCGGCAGTGCGCTCCTGCAGGGTCGGGTTCGCGCTCACAACATATCTCACGTTCCCCGAACCGGCGCCAGAACTACCAGATGTGATCCTTACCCACGGCATGGAACTTTTGGCCGTCCAAGACATGTCTTGCGAGGCCGTTACGGAAACATTCGAAATAGCCCCACCATAGGAAAATGTAGAAACCTGCGGATTAAGCGCCAGCTCGAAGTCGGTCGTTCCTCGTTGTATGACCGCCAGTTCGGCATTGTTTACGGTTATCTTGCCAGACCGCGACAAGACGCTCCGGTTCTCAGGCAACGACACGTGCATGACGCTACTGCCTGTTCCTGTCTTTGAAGTCGTAATCACGATCCACTCCGCATCTGACGCAGCAGTCCAATTGACATCCTCGCCCGCAACCAGCGACACATCAAATTCCTTTGCAGGGCATGGCCAAGTTATCGCAGTCTCTGGAACAAGCCAAACCTTGTTGGCGTCAGGATCGACCACTTCCGCCCCGCTTTGCGTGAGCAAGATTTGCTGTCCGGCAATTGTCAATGTAGCAATGCGCTCAGATTCGGAAGTATTCTCGTCCACGCTGTAGTAAACCGTACTGTCGCCATCGCCCCTTGTTGGCCTGACGGTAACCCAGTCAGAATCGGATGAGGCAGTCCATGCGATCTCTTTCGCGCCATCCGTTGCAGGCTCTATTGAGAATGATATCTGCCCTTCTGCGATTGTTCCTGAAGCGGGGATGGAGACATTGCCTGATGGGGATAGCGTTGCCCCATATCCCAGCTGCGTAACAGTATATGTCAACCCATTGATGTAGATATGCCCTATCCGAGTATCGGTAGAGTAATTGTGAAGAACCTTATAGGTTGCTGGCCTTGAACAATCAGTCCACTGCTTGCGGCGAAGATTTATCCACCCACCATCAGCGGAAGGAACGTCAGTCGTGGCCGTCCAAGCCTCATCACCAGATAGCTGTATCTCAAAAACCGCTGCCGTATCATCATTTTGAACTATGCGTGCCCCAGTTTCCCCATCGGCAAAATCAAATGCGGCAAGCGCATGCGAAGAAGCAAAGCTCATCAAACAGAGCGACAATACGGCAAGCGGTCTTCTCATTGCATTTCTCCTTAATTATGGCGCGATCACCCGCGATCACTTCCCCTTCCCGAACTCCGGCACCTTCTCATGGCCTTCGTTGAGGGAGGTGATGATTTCGGCGTGGGAGAGGGCGCGGGTGTAGACGCGGACTTCATTGTAGGTCGGGGCGACAAATCCGCCTAGGATGAGCATCGGTGGCTTCTTCCACGCAGACTTGCTTGTGCGTTCGCCGAAGCAGGTGTCGTCCTGGTAGAACTTGAGCAACATGCCCCCGCCGTTCTTCTCACCCGTAATGGTGTAGAGGTGGATTTTCCCGTCAACAAGCAGTTTCCCGTGGCCTACGGCCTTGCCTTCGCCAAACGCACAAATCATCGACACCCACTTGGTTTTCGCCCTCCATGTCCAGAATACGCTGTCATCCTTGCTGTCGGGTTTGGACGCGATCTTGAAGATGTAATCGTCCTCCGAGCCAAGGCCCTTGTCCGTAGCAGAAGCCCAGACCTGGACTGTGAACGGGGCGAGCGGGACGGTTCCGGCAGGGAACTCCAGCGGCGAGCCGGACTGAAGCGCAACAACGCCGTTCTCCGCCTTGGCATTGCCGTATTTGGACGGCGCGACGTTTCCGATTGAATCGGCGAAGCCGTTCGTGAAGGACCAGCGATGGACGATGCCAGAGGAATTCGGGGCGCTCGGTGATCGCCCCCTACCGGTGTCGGACGACGCGACGGGGCCGTCCTGCGATGGCGAAGGCACCGTCGCTACATCTGGCATGGAAAGCGTTGCGAGGCGCTGTTCGACAAGCCTGCGCTTGAGCCCGTCAAGCTTGCCGTCGGCTATCGCCTTACGGTAGTAGTTGGCTGCGCGCTCGCGGAAGGCCGGCTCACCACCAGTGTAACTCGTCTTGTAGTCCCACCAGAAGTCGCCAAGTTCTGCGGTACCCGCCGTGCCGTCTGCATCACCCTTTGCCAGCCGTCCGACTTCTCCGCTCACCTTCGAGAACTCGGCAAGAGCACCCTTCCAATCCCCCAGAAGCGCCAGTGTCTCAGCATACTGACGCAGAACAGGATCTGTCTTTACCTGTCTGAGTTGGGACAAAAGCTTGCGAGAATCCTTGGCGGCCCTTACCTGCGCCTGCGCAAGCTGAAGCTGGGAGTTGAGACGCGGTGCCTTGCGCGCGTTTTCCTTACTCAGCGCCGATGAAATAATATCGGCGATGTCGGACGGAGGGACGCCCTTGATATTTGTTTTTATCTGCTCGATCGTGTCAGCAGCCTTGCCGAAGTTGCCATCCTTGATGTAGTAGCCCACAGCACCGCGAAGAAAGAGATATTTCACCGCCTCGCCTTTTGCAGATTCCGAAAACTGAATCGACGCTTCGGCGACTTCTGCAGCAGTTTTTGTCTTGTTCTTGTATTCCGTCAGGACAGGATTCATTAGTTCTGCAACAAGCGGTCTTGCCTCGGCAAGTTCCGGTTTGGTGGGATATGCAATGGCAACCCCGGTGATGAGTGAAGCGAACGCCGCGAAACCTATCTTCTTCATCAGATTCTTTCCTTTCTTTACCTTCTACAGTTTGACCGCGACGGCGTCCAAAAGAAAGACGCCCCCGCGCGCGTACCGCAGAGGCGACTGGTATGCCCGAAAGGAAACGCGACGCGGGGACGAAATCGACATAGTGCGCCCAGAGGACGCACCAAGACAATCTGTCTTTGCGTTGTGCCTTCCTTCCAGATGATTACCAGTCTTCCTGCGGATCGGCAACTGACAGTATTATAGCAAAATTCACCGCTTGTGCGCGGAGAAAGTTCGCTTTTCGCCGCCAGCCGCCCCTTTCGGACAACCAGTCACCACATTATCACACGCAGAGGCGACGGGTGAATGACAGCGGAAAATTAAAAAATATCAAAACTCTGCCTCTATGGCGGCGATCATGCGCTCGACGCGTGTCTTTATCTGCGAGACGGAGTTGCGCGAGATGTTGAATTCGGCGGCGACTTCGCCTATCGGGCGCTCGTCTATGACGTAAGCCTGGTAAACAGCCTTCGACTGCGCCGAAAGCGCCGTCTTGGTAAGCGCCCATTCAACCGCCGCCCTGCGCCGCGCAAGCCGCCATTTCACGTCCACAATCGCCGCAGCATCTGAATCGACAGACGCCTCCACTCCCGAACCGGGATCGTCGAGCGAAACACTCGCCCCCTCTCCGCGGGACTGGCGCTTGCGCCATCGGCTGACGAGTTCATTGCGGACAAGCGTAGCGAGATACCGGCGGAACTTCCCCGCATCTCCGCCGACTTTCACGCGGCCGTCGCGAAGCACCTCCACGAGCCGCATGAAAATCTCCTGCACGACGTCTTCGCTCTCGTCTTCGCTTCCGCGCTCCTCGGCAAACGCCCTGATCGCCGGTGCATACAGCTCGAAGAGCCGCGTCCAACCGGCTTCGTCGCGAATGCCGGTCCTGTCCGATGCGAGACGGACAAGCAGTGAAACTGGAGTATCGGGAAAGTTCGCCATTACTCCTCCCCCAGCGCGAGCCTCAGCGTGGTGTTCCATCCCCACTCTCCGACAAGCGAGCGTTCGGCAATATCGTCAGGTCCAAGCTGAACGTGCTTCAGCCTGCCCTTTTCATCCGTCCCTTCCGTCTCGCGGCAGATCGTCCGCCCCTGCCCGACGACATCGTAGACGCCCCACGCGTTTGGGTTCTTCGTCCGCACCCGACACGGCATCTTCGCCATAACGCTTTCCCACTTTACGCCCTTCTCCGCGGCGAGCGCTTTCTTGTCCGCGACCGACGGGCCCTTCACGCCGAGCGCCGACGCATCCGCCGCGTTCGCGTCGCCCGCCGTCGAGGCAGTTACGAGTTCATTCGTCGACGGAAGCCTGAAGCGCGTTCCGCGCGGCAGATGTGCCGCGAATCGGCGGTTGAGCTCGGCGATGAACTTCGATACGTCGTTCATCGACATGGCAACGGCAGGTTCGTCATCCGCGCCATCACGCTTGTTGCCCGTGACGCGCAACCACTCGCCGTTCGTAACGTGGCTTGCGCCGATCCAGAATGGCGCGGCAGACGTGCCGCGGCATTCGACCATCTCGATGCTGACGCCATCGCCAAGGTCGAAGGTGAGGGGGATGGGGTTTAGCCGTGTAGAACGTGTAGATCGTGTAGATGTCGGGGTTGGGGGTTGCCGTGTAGAACATGTAGAACGTGTAGAATAGAGCAACCATGTCGACACGATTACGGCGCAGAGGCAACCAATAATTGCGAGGCGAGGAAAAACTGTCCTGCGCGGGCGAGTGGCATTCATCTGTGCCTCCCGCAGAAACTCGACAAGCTTCACCGGCCTTTTTGCAGGGTCGGCGGCGAGCATCCAAGGGAGAATTCTGCTCCATGGGCCTTCAATCGGCTCGAGAAGCCGCAAGGCGTCCGTACCGGGCTCGTACCAGATTCCGGTCAGGAGGCGGAAGAACACGACACCGAGCGAATATACATCGGATGCCGCGCTCGCCTCTCCGCCCTTCCTGATTTCCGGAGCGAGATATCCGCCAGTTCCCATGACGAGCCGACGCGCCGATTCTTCATCACCTGCGACGACGGTCTTCTCGACTCCGATCTCGCGCTTGATGCGTCCGTGTTCGTAGCGCGATATTCCAAAGTCGACAAGCACGGCATCGTTCTTCGCGTTGAGCAAGATGTTCGACGCCTTGACGTCGCGGTGTACTATTCCTTCGGAATGGATGCAGTCAAGCGCTGATGCGATAGACTCCATCCAGCGCAGACGGTCGGAGTCGGTGAACTCGTCCGGCGAAATATCCGCGAGCGTGCGCGGCTCGCCGTTCGCGTCAAGCACAAGGTCCATGACGAAATAGGCTGTCCCGTCCGGCATGACGCCGAGATCAAATACACGCGCGACGTTCGGATGCTCAATGCGCGCGATGGCGCGGCCTTCGGCAAGGAATCGCTCGCGCAGAAATGCGGCGTCGCCGTTTTCAAGGACGAATGTCTTCAGCGCATAGCGCGTCCCGAGCGCGAGATGCTCAACCTCATACACCTCGCCCATTCCGCCGACGCCGATGCGCCGGACGATGCGGTAGCTGCCAACTGTTTCGCCCTGTTTCATTTCCTTCTATTCGAAAACCGACTGAAGGCACTTAGGCGCGATCTGTTGTGGCGGCACCAAAACCAGTTGAAACGAGTTTTTGAACGCGCAGAATCAGTATACCTTGATGTAGGTCTCGGACTTGAGGCGGTCGATCCACTCGCGGTAGCGCTTGTCGGCGATCTCCTTGCGGACGTTCTCTGCAACTGCGTCGTACGCCTCCTCGAAGGACATCTTCGCGCCAGCCGTCTCGTCGTCCTTGCGAATGAGGAAGTTCCATCCGTCCAGCTCTATCCACTTCGAAGTCTCGCCCTTCTTCATCTTCACGATCTCGGCGCATATCTCGGGTCTGAACACGTCTTCGGGCTTCACGTCCTTCCACTGTCCGCCGTCCTTCGCGCGCGCATCGGAAGAATACTTCTTCGCGACCTCTCCGAACGGCTCGGCCTTCAGCGCCTCCTCGATCTCGGGCTTCTTCTCGGCGTCGCCTGGACCCACGAGGATCGCAGAGACCGTGACGCGGCTGTCCCTCACGTAGCGCTCGGGGTGCGCCTCGTACTCCTTGCGCATGTCGGCCGGATTCGCGGTGACGTTCTTGTCGATCGTCTGCCAGCGCATCGCGGCGACGACCATGTCGTCCTTGAGACGCTGCCGCCATTCGGGGAACGTAACGCGGTCCTTCGCGAGCGTGGCCTTGAACCTGTTCATGTCGCCGCCGAAGACGCGCGTGACGATTTCGCGGATGCGGTTCTCGACGACCCAGTCCTGCATCTGGAGCTTCGCCGCAGCAGCGGCCTTGAGCATCAGTTCTCGCTCGATCATTTCGCCGCGAACCATGGCATACCTGTCGGGACCGACGCCCGCGCGGCGCATCTCGCCGATGACGTCGCTCTTGAGGATAACGGACGAGCCGACCCGTGCCGCTATGCCGTCAACCTCTACGGCAAAGGCGGACAGCGCCAAGAATAGCGCCGCCGCCACTGAAAATGCTTTCTTCACTTTTTCTCCTTAGAGCATCGCCGCAATCGCCGCGCCGACCATCGGGGCGTCGTCGACCTGGGGCGTGATTGCGTAGTGGACGTTGCGACGCTGGACGAGCATCTCGTCGAGCTCGCGGCGCACAGTCGCGTCAAACGGAATCGCGCGCGTCTTGTAGTAGGTCGAGCCGTCGGCATTGATCGCGACGGGGGCGGAAGGATCAGCGCCCTCGCCCGACTTGATGACGAACGCCGCAAGCTGTACCGCCGTGAGGACGGCCGCACGCTCGAAGACGGGAAGGCCGAGGCGCTTCGCCTGCTTCGCGTCGTCGGGATCCGCAAAGATCGTATCGAGCACATTGTCGCGCCCTTCCTTTTTGAATCCAGCGCAGAAATTGTCGAAGTCCATCGTCTCCAAGGAGCCGAGCCCGCTGAGCGCAGCGATCGCCTCCTTAGAGAAGAACCCGCCGGTCCCGTCGTCATTGCGGGGTCCTAGCTTCGCAGCGGCCTTGTAGATCTCGAGGCCGACGCCGCCGAGATATGCACCCGCTATCATCTTCTCGAGAAGGCCAATCCCCGGGTTGCCGGTCTTCGCGTCTGCCGCCTCGTCGAACTTGCTGCGTGGCGCCTTGTCGAACGCGCCCGACTCAGCGTTGATGATCATAGAGCCCTCGGGATCGAGGCCGGACATCTTGAGGATGTTCTTGTTCTTCTCGACGTATGCCGTGTTCGTGCCGGTGCCGAGAATGAAGCCGATGTAGGAGGAGTATGTCTTGTTGCCCTCGGTCGCCTTCGCCGCAAGAAGAGTCGCGACCGTGTCGTTCACGACTGCAATCCCCTCGCCGCCAGTGCGCTTCAGGAGTTCCTTGCCGACAAACTGGCCGACGATCGCGGGCGCCTTGATGTTCTTCGTCCAGCGGACGAGTTTCGCGTCGAGGTCTTTCGTCGCCTCCGCCGGGTAGGAGAAGCACCAGCCGAGCTTCTTGCAGCTGGGCTTGCCTTCGAGACGCTTCACTTCGGACGCAAACGCGTTGTAGAACGTCTCCTCGTCGACTTCGCCCTTCGTGCCGGGCATCGGCTGGTTCTGCTTGTCGGAAATTTTCGGGGGAATCGAGACTATTGCGCCGCGGAAGTTCGTGCCGCCCGCATCGAGGACTGCGGCGGAAGAACCCTCGGGAATCTTGCCGTTCACACCGACGAACGTCGGAATCATCATAAGAGACGAGGGCTCGCCCTTCAGCCCCTTCTCCATCTCGGAAATGAACGCGGAGAGAAGCGCGGCGCGGTCAAGATCGGCCGCGGCGACAAATCCATTCTCCTCAAGAAACTGTTCTGGAGTCTTCATTTTCTGCTATTCCTTTCGATAGGTTTATCCAGTCTTCGTTTGTGAGCTCTTCAGCCCGTGCTGATGATTGTATCAAATCCTTGAATATGCTGCCAAGCTGTTTGCGGCGATGTTCAAACGCTTTTTTAGTCAAACGATGAAAAATATCGCGTTCTCTGTCGGAAAGTGCAATATTTCTCTCGTGCTTGGTAAGCGTGACAACCGAAGATCCAATTTCGGGGCGCGGCCAGAAACAACTCGCCGCGACTTTCCGCACAATTTTTACATCGTAGTCAAGCTGCGCCCAAACGCCAGCAAGACCCCGCGTCTTCGACCCTTCCTTTGCTGCAAGTCGTTCGGCTACCTCGGTCTGCACGAGCACTGTCATCGACGGAATCTCCCGCCGCTGTACAAGTTCAAGCAGGATGCGCGTCCCCGCCTGATAGGGCAGATTCGACACCATCGCGGCGAACCGAGCGCCCGCCGCGTCTTCAATCCAATCGAGTGCGTCGGTTTCAACTACGCTTAGGTTCGGAGGGTTGCCGAGCGATTCCGCTAGCCGAGCAGCAAGGACGGGATCCTTCTCGACCGCCGTCACGGAGCAGCCGCGTTTCAGAATTTCCTCGGTTAAAACACCGAGCCCCGGGCCTATCTCGAGGATTGCCGCGCCGCTGTCCTTCGCGACACCGGCAAGCCCGGCGTCTACAATGGTCTCAAGCGCGTTGCGGTCAATGAGGAAGTTCTGTCCCAACACCTTGTTCGGGTGGAAGCCGTTCTCAATGCACCACGCCTTAACCTGGCTCGGACTCGTAAGATTCATCCTAACTCCAACTCCTGACCCCTGACTACTGACCCCTGACCCCTAACTACTGACTCCTACAATATCCTGTCCAAAACGCTTATGTAGTTCCACTTCGGATCTTCTGCCGACCCAGTCACCTTGAACTCCAAGAGAAGCTTAGTGAATGGGAACATCACGGGGTGGACAAGTTTTCCAAGGAAGGAGTCGTTCTTAAGGAGCTGCAAGCGCACAGTAAAATCAAGCTTGTCCGCCGGAATGTCGTAAGTGCCAGAGGCCTTGATTGAAAACACGCCGCCTTCAATAAAAATGTTGTTGGAAGCAAAGACACCGTTCGTGATCGTGTAGTCGAGAGACGCCTGCGACTGGTTGACAAGCGACGCGACGCCGGGCACATTCGCCGCGAGGTAGTCGGTTAGCCCCATGAAAAGCTTCATCTGCGCAATTCGCCCTTCCGTAACACGAACCCTGCCGCGACCGTTGACATGCGAATACAGATTGGTCGATATGGGGCCGGTCACTTCCGCTTCGCTGTTGACAACGCCCTGCCTGCCGCCGAAGTCGCTGCCAAGGGCCTCGGCTATCTCTCCGAGCGACCCGTCGCGGCACGAAAACGACATCGAGAACGACGCCGAGTCCGGATCGGATGCCGGGACATGGAGCTTCGCCTTGCCAGTGTAGCGGCCACCCTCCTTGCCGAGCATAGATATGTTGTCGAACGATATCGTGTCGCCGACATAGGCATAGGAAAAAGCCACGTCTTCAACGGGCGACTCGAAGAAAACTCCTCGCTTGAACGCGACGGTGCCGTGTAGGTTGTTCTCTGACTGCCTCGCGGGGTCAGGCATGAGAGTTCCCGCAACAGTGATCTCAGGCGGCGTCTCGCAGGAGACGCAGTCGAGCGTCCCGTCGTTTAGACAGTCGGCTATCGAGAGGATATCCTTGAGCTCAAGTCCTGACTTCACATCGAAGTCGAGGGCTACACATTCGTTCGTAACGGCAACGACAAGCCGGCCGTCAAGTGGACGGCCCTTGGGATCTAATGCGGAAAGAGGACCTATCGTAGTCACGCAATTGAGGTTAGTCCCACGTGTACAGGCAGAGAATGCGAGCTCGCCGTCGACTCGGCGCATCGGGACGCCGTTATAGCGGCCAAGCTGCGGATGCAGGTCGAGATGCATCAGGAAGTCACAGTTGACGAGATTGACATCCCACTTTGCCGAAACGGGAATCGGCTCGGTGATGCCGGTAAACGCGTCCATATAGCGAACCGCCACCGGTACGTCGAGCGCGACAAGAAGCGGACGTATGTGAGACTGGCGTGCTTCGCCGCGAGCCTCGGCGTGAAAACGCTGCGTCTCAATGTCGAGACGGGCGACGCCTCCGATGGACATGGCGCGGTCCATGTCTGGCCAGACGACGCGGACATCCCCAAACTCGATGCGCCGGGGATTGGACTTCACAATGGCATAGACATGTTCAGGAGCTATGCCGAAGATGTCGGGACGGACGAGCGAGATGGAAAACGACGGCAGATCGGGAAACTCCAGATCCATGCGCTCGTTGCGTTCGCTGTTGCCCGGGAGGTAATAGCCGTCATGCAGACGCGGGATCCTGAGCGCGACTATGCGAACACGACGGAGGAAGAAGTCGACCGACACGCTGTCGGCGCTAAGAACGGCCTCCACGGGGTTGGAGCGTTCGCGGTCGTAGAGCCGAACGCCGCGCAATCTTGCGCCGCGGCGGAAACCAAACGAAGCGGAATCGCACTTGAACACGATGTTCGACGGGACGTGCGAGCTAACGGCTGAGGCGATCCAGTCAGCGGATATCCGCTGCTCGCGGAAGAACAAGCTCCCCAGAAATACACAAAAAACGATGAAGATCCACTTCACCGTCTTCACAAGGAATCTCACCGCTTTCTTCACAGTCGCCGCAGGTCCTGGGTAGTGTTTGGCAGTTTTCCGTTTGGCAGCCCCTAGGAGAGTCGAACTCCTCTTGCCTGGATGAGAACCAGATGTCCTAGCCGATAGACGAAGGGGCCAGCTTCTTGGTGCACCTGGTGGGACTTGAACCCACAAGCCTTGCGGCACTAGAACCTGAATCTAGCGTGTGTGCCAATTTCACCACAGGTGCTAACGGGTGGGTAGTATACCAAATGTCAGATACGCGCGCAAGGGGGGGTATTGTTTATGATATAATTTTCCCCATGAGAAAGATACTCACAATCTGTGCTGCAATCACAGCACTGGCATGCGCTTCGGCATGTTTCGCGGCGAAACCAGCGCCCCAGAAGTCCGGCGGCGCGACGCCTGTACCTGTCGTCTGGAAGCTCAAGTTCACCGAGAACTTCAAGGGCAACAAGCTGAACGACAAGATCTGGACGCGCATAGGACCGGGGACTTCAGACTGGAACAGGAACATGTCCGAACGACCAGACCTCATTGCGGTCAAGGACGGGCAGCTCCATGCCTACGGAGTGAAGAACGACGATCTTACCGCGGACAAGCGCAGTGTCCTCACCGGAGGTGTCTCGACCCACGGGCATCTCGCCGTCAAGTACGGAAAGGTCGAGATCCGCTGCAAGCTCGAGCCCCAGAAAGGCGCGTGGCCGGCGATATGGATGATGCCTGAAAAGCCAAAGGCGAGATGGCCAGATTGTGGAGAGATCGACATAATCGAGCGGCTGAATTCCGACAGCTTCGTCTACCAAACCGTCCACTCTGGCTGGACCGCCGAGCACAAGAACGACCCGCCAAGCGGCGGCAAGGGAGACATAAAGCCAAACGACTGGAACATATACGCTATCGAGTGGACGCCTGAGAAAATCACATGGACCGTTAACGGAAAGGCGACCCACTCTTACGCCAAGGTAGGAGACGATCCGAAGCGCTATCCATGGACCGAGCCCTTCTACTTGATGATAGACATGCAGCTCGGCGGCCAATGGGTCGGCGCAATAGACGAATCGACGCTTCCGACGGCGATGCACGTCGACTGGGTGAAATTCTACTCCGGCTCCCGCAACGGAAAGACCTTTACCGAATTCCTGAAGCCGACGAAGTAGCGTTAGAGCGCGAAACGGTCTTGAAACACCCTTCGTGAGGCGGCGGCCGAATGCCATCCCCGCCAAGTTTCCACGCCTTAATGGCCAGAGAATCTAGACAATGAAGGCGAACTCGCCCTTGAGCGGATTGCCGGCGTGGGTCGCCGAGAAGCATGAGAACGTATATGTCTCGCCGCCGGGCGGCACGTCCAGGACGACGTGGCACGGCTGGTCAACGACGCAACGGGCGACGTCCGGCAGATAGCCTCGGCCGACGTCCGTCGCCGGACGGTTCAGCGGCATGTACGTGGGCAGTATCAACCGGGAGCCGTTGTAGAGCGTCCGGTCCGCGAGACGGCACATCGTGTCGTCCGTGCAGTGTTGCTGATCAAGCGTGCAGTTGGTCCACACGCGCGCCTTGAGCGCCTTTACAAGCTTCGGATACATGGAGTGGTGTCCGTGGTGGTTGAGCTTCGCCACGTGGACCTGTCCGACGACCTCCGCGAGATCCTCCTCGATCTCGTGCCAGACGCCGTCCGAATGCTTCCAGCCGTCGGAGAAGTCGCCGGCCGTAAAATACCTGAACTTCCCGTATTCGACAATCATCCCGCAACTCATGCCATTCTCGTTCAGCGTCTTCGCCCCCGCCTTCACGCGGTCGGCGTAGAGGTCGCGGACTATTCCGTCATTGCGCACGAAGCGTCCGTTCGCACAAAGATTGCATACACTGAACCCCGGCACCGCCTCCGCCAGCGGACGGAACTGGTCGTCCGCGGCGAGCACAAACTTCCAGATCTGCGTTCCCTGCGTCTCTGCAAGGTGCGCGTAGAGCGCGCGCATCTGCTGCGGCGTGCCGTCACGCGCGGTCTTCAGCACGTCCAACGGCTCGTCGAAGCCGGGCCACGCGCGGTCGACGGCAATACCGAACTTCAGGAAGCGCGCCGCGTCCGCGATGCCGCAGAGGTTAAACGGACCGAGCGACGACCGTCCGAGAGGACCGCCGTGGAAACGCCCGCCGCCGCCGTGGTCCTCGTGGTAGTGGGAGAGGTGAAGGTAGTCGACCTTGTCGCCCTTCGGGTTGACGCGCAAGATGTAGCGCGCGGCGAACTCGCCGGCGCGGACAGACGGCGAAGACGGCAGCGGAACCTCGGCGGGCGTGCGGTAGAAGCGCATCGAGTCTCCGCAGTCGAGCAGCATGGACGTGCCGTCGGGGAAGATGTGAAACATGCACTCGGATCGGCCCGTGTAGATGTAGTGCACCTGGTAGTGGCCCTTCTGCCAAGACCGGTCCGCAGTCCAGTCGCCAGGTGTCCACGCGGTCTCAACGCCCTTCGCCATCTGGAAGCCAGTGATCCGCACACCGCCCGACTCGAACACCTCTACAAGCGAAAACGCGTTCTCGGGCGCCGGATGCAACACGCTTGCCGGCGATGTGAAGTATCCTATGCCGTTCAACTCGCGGAAAGATCCCTCATGGTAGTGCCCCTGCACCACCAGCTTCACCTTCCCAGACTTCTCGAGGATGTCCCGTATCTCTGCGGCGTTCTTCACGACATACGCCTTCTCTTCGGAGTCGAGCTGGTGGTGGACAATCGGCACACACGGGCCCTTCGCCGCCGCAAGCTCGGCCTTCAGGAACTCCACCTGCTCCGGTGGGACGAACGCATCCGCCCACGAGAAATTGCCGCGACAGTATGGTTCGCCGTCCGGACGGTAGCATGCGTCGAGCACGATGAAGCGGACGCCGTTGCGCGTGAAGGCATAGAAGGCCTTCGCAGAGTCCTGGCCCTCGTTGGCGATCTGGGCGAGAAACTCCTCCTTCGAGAGATTGTCGTGGTCGTGGTTGCCGAGAACGTGATAGCGCGGGCCCTTGAAGGCGGCGAAGCGTGCCTCGATCGCGCGTAGGTACGTAAGCGACTCATCGGGCGTACGCCCGAGATCCTTGAAATCGCCTCCCTCCACTACGAAGTCTGCGCCAAGCTCGTTCATCTTGGCCGCAAAGGCGTCCATCTTTAGGAGTCCGTCGCGGTAGTTGCGAAGAAGGTTCGTCTCGATGTGGTCCGCGTAATGGCAGTCGGTGATGAAGCCGAAGCGCACCGCCGGAACAGCATCGCCCACGTCGCCGAACGTCGTCACCGCACCAGTCGCAACGAGCCCCTGCAAAAAAACTCGTCGTGACACGCCACCGTGATGGATCAAGCGGGGAGACTCCCCTTTGGCGTTGCTCTTTTTATCGTACATTTCGCAGTTTTACTTAACTTTCATCCTTTCACCGGCTTTGGCACAAAGCTTCCGTGGGGCCTGTCCCCGCCAAGTTCGCGGCACATTCGCCGCGCTGCACTCCAAAGATGCCCCAAAACGCACCACACTCCAACCGCAGACCCCCCAGTATCCTCGCCTTGTAGTGCGTAGTCTATGCGACGTCAAAGCGCAGCGCGGTCGCAGAGAGCCGAGACGAGAAGCGCCTTGATCGTGTGCATGCGGTTCTCGGACTCGTCGAAGACCTTGGAATACTTCGACTCGAAGACCTCGTCAGTGACTTCAAGGGCGCCGCACTCCTTCGTGACCTCGGTGTTGAAATCGTGAAACGCGGGGAGGCAGTGAAGGAACATGAGCTGCCCATCGAGGTTGCCCGTCGCCTTCATAAGGTCCATGTTGATCTGGTAGGGGCGCAGCATCTTGATGCGTTCCGCCGTCTTCGCCTCTTCGCCCATCGAAACCCACACGTCGGTGTAGAGGACGTTCGCGCCTTTCACGCCCTCCTTGGGGTCGCTGAATACGCGGATGTCGACGCCGTTGCGCTTTGCGACTTCCTCGGCCTCTGCAAGCACCTTCTCGTCGGGCCTAAGCTCGTCTGGACAACAGCAGACATAGCGGACACCGCACTTCGCGCAGCCCATCATGAGGGAGTTCGCGACATTGTTGCGGCCGTCGCCCACGTAGGCGATGCAGGTGTTGGCGTCAAGCGAACCGAACGTCTCGCGGACGGTCAGGAGGTCGGCGAAAATCTGCGTCGGGTGGTAGTCGTCGGTAAGCCCGTTCCACACCGGAACGCCAGAGAACTTCGCTAAGTCCTCGCAGTCGGACTGCTTGAAGCCGCGGAAAAGTATACCGTCGTAAATGCGACCCAAGACCCGCGCCGTGTCCTTCACCGACTCCTTCTTCCCGAAGTGGATGTCGGGACGAGTCAGATACTCTCCGTTGCCGCCTTCGTCGCGCACCGCGACGAGCGTCGAGTTGCGGGTTCTCGTCGAGCTCTTCTCGAAGATGAGCGCGATGTTCTTCCTGTGGAGCAGGTTGCCGCGCACTCCGGCCGCGCGCCGCGCCTTGAGCTGGGCGGCGAGGTCTATCAAGTTCAGCATCTCCTCGTCGGTGAACGAAGCAAGACGCATCATCGAGCGCCCCCTGAGGCTGTCCATCCATGTCAACATGCCATGTCCTCCACTAAACTCACGGCGCAAGTTCGCCGCGTATCTTCTCGACAAAATCTGCGAGCGACATCGCGCCGAGATCGCCCTCTCCGCTCTTGCGGACGGAAACCGTTCCCGCCGCCTCGTCGCGCGGCCCCACTACGAGCTTGTAGGGAACCTTCCACGCCGACGCCTCGCGGATCTTCGCGCCGAGCTTCTCGGCGGAATCGTCGATCTCGACACGCACGCCCTCCGCGGCAAGTGCGCCGCGCACCTTCTCCGCGTAGGCGAGCGCCTTGTCGGAGATCGGGAGTATGCGAACCTGCTCTGGCGCGAGCCAGACGGGGAACGCGCCCGCGTAGTGCTCGATGAGGATGCCGATGAAACGCTCGAGCGAGCCGAGGACAGCGCGGTGCAGCATCACGGGATGGTGCTTCTTGCCGTCGGCGCCGATATACTCGGCGTTGAGGCGCTCCGCGCTCGGAAGCTGGTAGTCGAGCTGGATCGTGCCGCACTGCCACTGGCGGGAAAGCGCGTCGACGAGCGTGAACTCGAGCTTCGGGCCGTAGAAAGCGCCCTCGCCGGGCTGTATCTCGTAGTCCATGCCAGCCGCCTTGCAAGCAGCCGCGAGCGCAGATTCTGCGTGCTGCCAGGTCGCCTCGTCGCCGACATGGTCCTCGGGCATCGTCGAAAGCTTGACGAGAAGGTTCTTGTCAAAGCCGAAGTCGGAGTAGACGTCCTTCAGGAGGCGGCAGAACTTCGCGACTTCCTCCTCGATCTGCTCCTCGGTGCAGAGGATGTGGGCGTCGTCCTGGACGAAGCCGCGGACGCGCATGATGCCGTGCAGCGTTCCGCTCGGCTCGTTGCGCGCGCAGTGGCCGAACTCCGCAAGGCGGAGAGGAAGGTCCTTGTAGCTCCTCGTGCGGCTCTTGAAGATCTCGATAGCGCCAGGGCAGTTCATTGGCTTCACTGCGAAGAGGCGCTTCTCGCTCTCGGTGATGAACATGTTCTGCTGGTAGTGCGCCCAGTGGCCGCTCCTTTCCCAGAGCGAGCGCGGCATGATCGCGGGCGTGTTGACCTCGCGGTAGCCGTCCTTGACGAGCTTGCGACGCATGTAGTCCTGAAGCGTCACGTAGACCGACCACCCGCGCGGATGCCAGAAGATCTGGCCTGGGTCCTCGGGGTCGAGGTGGAAGAGATCGAGCTCGGTGCCGAGACGCCTGTGGTCGCGGCGCTTCGCCTCCTCAGCGCGAGCGATGATCTCGTCAAGCTCGGCCTGGTCCTTCGCGACGATGCCGTAGATGCGCTGGAGCATCTTGTTCTTCTCGTCGCCGCGGTAGTAGCTTCCCGCGACGCGCGTGAGCTTCACGACGCCGATCTGCTTCGAGTGCTCGACATGGGGGCCGCGGCACATCTCGACATAGTCGCCCACCGCGTAGGTCGAGATCGCGACGCCATCCGCGACGACGTCCGCAAGGCGCTCAAGCTTGTACTTCTGCCCGGCGAGGAGCTTCTTCGCCTCGTCCGCCGTCACTTCCTTCCTGACGAACGGCTCGTCGAGGGCGATGAGGCGCGCAATCTCGGATTCGATCTTCGGGAAATCCTCGGGCGAAAGGCGGTGCGGAAGGTCGAAGTCGTAGTAGAAGCCCTCGTCCGTCGCCGGGCCGATGTCGACCTGGACGTCCTCGAACAAATTCATGACCGCGCGGGCCATCAGGTGCGCCGCGCTGTGCCGACGTTGCTCCAAAGTAATCTCTGCCATGTCGTTTACCTGTACCTGTGTTTCTTTCCTGTTAAGAAATGGATATTATACCACAAATAGACGACGACATGACGGAAATGCCAACGCGTCTACTTCGCCGGGTTGCCTTCGCCGACGCCGATGCAGAGGGACCATTCGAGCGGACCCCAGCCGTTCTCGACGCGCATGAGGATGCGGTTCCGCCCGCGCTTGAGATGCACGAGCCGGAATCCCTCGGAGATCTGCCAGGGCTTGAGCTTGTTGGAGGACCCCCAGACGGGCTGTCCGTTCAGCCACACGTCGCTGCGGTCGTCCGATCCGACGGCGAACCAGACGTCGCCCTCGGTATCCGAGAACACTTCGGCGTACGCGTACCAGATTTCGTACTGGTGGTCGCCGTTGAGCTTGACGCGCGCCTTGAACGGCGCGCCCCACCATTCGCGGACGGAGGACTGCGCCTGCATGAACCGCCAGCCGACCATCTTGCCGTCCTTGCCGGGATAGGTCGCGTCGAGGTCGATGACGGATTCCGGCGGGAACTTGCGGCGGAGGTTCACGCGGTTCGGGTTCGGGAACGGACCGATCACATACCAGGAGTTGACGTACATCCACTTCGCGGGAATTCCGCCGAAGTTCTCCTGGACGCCCGTCGGAAGCCTGCCGAAGCGCACCACGTTGCCGGCGATGAGGTCGGGCATCGAGCCCTGCAGCGGACCAGGTCCGCCGCCGCCGAAGAGCGCGTCCTTCTGGCCGCTTCCCTGCTTCGCACGACGTCCGCCGCTGTCGTCGGCCTTCTGCGAGCCGGGAATCCCCTGCGCCGCGGCTTCGCCCTCTCCTTCGGACGACGAGGGCCGATTGCGCTGGACGGCGGCGACGTTCTTGACGCGCTGCGACTCGTCCTCGGCGGCGGCCTCCGAGAGCGCGAGCTGGTAGTCGGCGTCCGCGCTCATCGCCGCGAGGCGCTCGGCGCGGGCCTCCGCGGAATCCCTGTCCTTGAAGTTCTCCTCCGTGAGCCATTCGACCTTTTCGCCGCGGGAGCTCCTGGACCCGGAGGAGGACTTCGCCGCGAAGTCGGGCTTGACGATCTTCATGGCGTCCTCCATCATGGCCTTCGACGACTCGACGATGTTGTCCGCCTCGCGCATGACATCGGCCTCCGCCACCTTCTGCGCGTCGAGGGCCGACTTCGTCCTCACCCTCGCCTCGAGGGCCTCGCGGGTCTTCTCGTCGAGCTCCATGCGCTCGGTGCGCGCGACGTCGGTGAGCTTCTGCGCGGCCTTGTAGCTCATGCGGCGGCTTATCGCCGTCTCGGTCGCCTTGATGTCCTTGTAGTTCTCGGTGATCTTCGCCTCCATCTCCTTAGCGAGTTCGTACGCGGCGACGAGCTTCATGGAGGAGAGGTTCCTGCGGACCATCTCGCTGTCACGGAATTCCTCGGACGCGAGCTTCTCGAGACTGGGCGTGTCGTTCGCGAGGGCTTCGCGAACCGCGGCGAGCTTCTTCGCGAGCTCCTCCTGATCCTTGCGCACCTTCTGCAGGTTCTCGACCTGGGCGTGCGTTCCCTTCTCGCGGCGGGTCTTCTCGATTTCCATGAGGGCGTTCTCCTTCTCGCGTATGCGCTCCTCGGCTTTCGCGATGTTCGCCTTTGCGTCCTCCTCGTTCTTCCGCGCGCGCTCCTCGCTGCGCTCCTCGTTCTTTTCGCGGTGGACGGCGGAATTGTACTCGTTCTGCCTGCGGCGGGCTTCTTCGTTCGCCCTGTGACTCTCGTCGCGCTTCTCGCGGGCGAGCCTCGAGGCGGCGTCGGCCTTCTGGCGGAGTTCGTTCGCCTTGTTCTTGTCCTCGGTCTTCGAAGCCTGCTCCCTGAGGGATTTCTCCTCGTTCTTCGCCTTCTCGCCCTCGGCATTCGCGGTCTCGCGCCTCTTCTCGGCATCCTGCCTCTCGGCATCGGCCTTCTTCTGGTCGGCCCTTGCCTGCTCCATGCGCTGGTGCGCCTGCTCGGCGTCCGCCTTAGCCTTGTCGCGACGCTGCTCCTGCTCGCGCTTCCACTTCTCGTTCTGCTCCTTCTCGCGGCTGTGGTCCAGCGCCTTCGCGAGCTTCGCCGCGGTCTCGTTTGTTTCGCGCTGGGCGACGTCCTGCCTGGCGGCGACCTCCTTCTGCGCATCCATCGCCTTCTCGGCGGCCTTGGCGGCCTTCGCGAGCCCAGTGAACTCGGCCTGGATCTGGAGCCTGTCGAGCGCGTTGACGGCCTTCGCCATCTCGTCGACGACCTTCGCGCCGGATTCGAGCATGACGTCCGCGGCGAGCTCGCGGAGCTTCTTCTGCCTGTTCTCGTCATCGAGGTTCTGCTGCTCCTCGCGGACCAGCTCCTCGACCTTCTGCTCGACCTTGGGCTGCTCCTCCACCGCCTTGCGCTGGGCCTTCTCCGCCTCGTCCAGCAGCTTCTCGAGCTCGTCCTTCATCGTCCTGGAGTTCTCCTCGGCGAAGTCGTCGTAGTCCTCGAGAAGCTCCTGCTTCATCATCTCCATGTTGTGCAGGACGGCCTGCATCTCCTCGAGTTCCTCGAGAAGCTCGTTCCTGTGGGCCTCCTCGAGGCGGTCGGAGAGGTCCTCGAGGCGATCCGCCGAAAGGTCCTCTGCCGGATTCGGGGGCGGCATTTCCTTCTCCTCGAAGACGAGATCCTTCACAGGAGTGCAAAAGATGATGACGGCGAAGAACGCGACATGCGCGGCGACGGAGAGGAATCCCCAGAGGGGCCCCTGGCGGCGGCGTCTCCTCTCGCGGCGGCGGATGTCGTCGGACTGCAGGCTGATGTTGACGCTGTCGCTGTTGTCGCTCATGGCCGGCAGATCACCTTATGTCGGTCGCGGTGTGGATGCCGACCACCGTGAGCCCCTCGCCCTGGCAGGTGTCGAGCACCTGGACAATCGAGCGGAACGGCGCGAAGACGTCGCCGTTTATCCTGATGCGGCGGTCGGGGTTCTCCTTCGCGGCGTTCGCGAGGGCGTTCTTGAGTCCGGCGTCGCCGACCGGCTTCGAGTTCACGAACAGCTCGCCCTTCGCGTTCACCGAGACGGTGATGAGGTCGGGGGTCGACTTGACGTCGCGCGTCGTGTTGGCGCGGGGGAGCTCGATGGGAAGCTCCTTCTCGACCTTCTTCAGCTGGGAGGAAACCAGGAAGAATATGAGCATCAGGAAGATGCAGTCCATCATCGAGGTCATCTGGATCTCGATGTGCTCTTCCTCTTCGTACTTGACGGCCATCTCCTATGCCTCCGGAACGGTTAGCGCCTGATGAAGACCTGGTTGACGAGGTCTGATATCTCCTCCTCGAGGAGCACGGAGAAGAGGTTCAGCCTGCCCTTGATGTAGTTGTAGGCGAAGAGGCACGGCATGGAGACCGCAAGGCCCGCGACCGTCGTTATGAGCGCCTGGCCGATGTCGTCGGCGAGGACGGACGCGTCGCCCATCTCGCCCATGGCGGCGACGGTGCCGAACGCGCCGAGGAGGCCGAGAACCGTCCCGAAGAGTCCGAGAAGCGGCGAGAGCGTCGCGGTCGTCGCGAGCATCGCGCTCTTGCGGTTCTCGAGCCTGAGCTCGCGCCCCGCCTTGTCCTCGGCGAACTGCTTCACCTCCTGGTAGTCCTTGGAATCCCCGTGCTGGAGCATCGTCTCGACGACGCGCGCGAGCATCGAGCGGTTCCTGGTGCAGAGCGCGGCGACCTCGTCCGTCTTGCCGCTCTTCCAGAGCTCGATCACCTTCGCGGAGAATCCGTCCGGGACGATCCGGGAGCGGCGCATGTTCCAGAAGCGCTCGAGCGCGCAGCCGAGTCCGAGGATGGAGAGGAGCCCGATGAACCACATCGTCTTGCCGCCCTGCTTGATGTAGGTCGCCCACTGGTCGAGCGCGGTGATCTCCTTCGGCGCCTCCGCCTCGGCGGCGGCCTCGGCCCCCTCCGCTGGCGCGGCCTCGGCGGCGGCGGGCTCGACCCCCTCCGCCGGCTTAGCGGCCTCCTGCGCGAGAATTCCCTTGAGCCACACGGCGCCCGCAAGCGCGAGCGCGACGACCAGCATTTGCTTTTTCATGTTTCTTCCTTGATTTGGCGATTAGTAACTATAAATCTTTGCCACGTTTGGTATATTCTACCAAATGTCGCCTCGCCTTGGGAATATACATTTGTATATTTCTTTTGCGAGTTGTGCACCTGGAGGGACTCGAACCCCCACGCCGAAGCAGTGGAACCTAAATCCACCGTGTCTGCCATTCCACCACAGGTGCGAAATCAGTCGCCTTGACGAAGCTTGTCTCGATGCGCGAAGAATATCCTCGTCTTGTTCGCAAGAGACTGCGCCTCGGGGAAGTTCTTCGGCGTAGACATCTTCTGGAACTCCTCGAGCGCCGCGCGCTGCTTGCGGTCGAGATTTGCAGGGACTTCAAAGACTATGCGTGCGTGCAGGTCGCCCGACGAACCGCCGCGCAACGACGGAACGCCCTTGCCGCGCAGTCGGAACACCTTGCCGTTCGGCGTTCCGGCGGGAAGCGTTAGCTGCGCCGTGCCCTGAGGCGTAGGAACGTCTACCGTTCCGCCAAGAGCCGCAAGGACAGGCGAAACTGGAATGTCTACGCCGAGATCAAGACCGTCGCGGTCGAAGATGTCGCTTTCCCTTACGCCGATATGCACGTAGAGATCGCCGTTCTCTCCGCCACGAAGCCCGCCGCCGCCCTTCCCTGCAAGCCGGAGACGCGAGCCGTTGTCGATACCGGCGGGAATCTTGAGCGAAATCTGCCGCCTGTTCGTGACATGCCCTGTACCTCGGCACGCGCGGCACGGCTTTTCAAGGACAGATCCCTCGCCGCCGCAAGTCGGGCACGTCTGGCGCACCTGGAAGAACCCCGAGCCGCCGATTACGACACCATGCCCGCCGCACGTCTTGCAAGTCACGCGCTTCGAGCCCTTCGCGGCACCGGTTCCATGGCACTCCTCGCACTGCTCGGGAAGCGTGATGTCTATCGTGCGCGTCGAGCCGAAAAGCGCCTCGTCAAAGTCGACGTCGAGACGGAAAGTCATGTCATCGCCGCGCCGCGGAGCATTTGGATTCGCCGCCCTGCGCGACCTGCCGCCGCCGAAGAGATCCTCAAAGCCGCCAAAACCACCGCCGCCGTGTCCGCCGAAAAGATCGCCGAAAGCCGCGAAGATGTCGTCCATGCTCATGCCGCCAGCACCATAGCCGCCGCCGGCGCCGCCCTCAAACGCCTGATGTCCGAACTGGTCGTAGCGCTGGCGCTTCTCGGGGTCGTGAAGGACGTCGTAGGCCTCGGCCGCCTCCTTGAACTTCTCCTCGGCCGCCTTGTCGCCTGGATTGCGGTCGGGGTGGTACTTCATCGCAAGCTTGCGGTAGGCGGACTTTATCTCGTCCGCCGTCGCAGTCTTGGCAACTCCAAGCACCTCGTAATAATCTCTTTTATCCGCCATACCTAATCACTTTTCCCCGCCGGGCTTGCCAGACGACACAACGACCTGCGCGGCCCGCAGGACCTTGTCCTTCAGCATCCAGCCCTTCTTCGACTCGATCGAGACCTTGCCCTCGGGGACATCGGGCGACGGGAGCGTCGCAATCGCCTCCATCTTCTCGGTGTCGAGCTCCTTGCCAACAGAATCGAACGGCTCTGCGCCATGATCCTTGAGCGACTTGAGAAGCGTGTCGTATACGAGCTGAACGCCCTTGACGAAGGGATCGTCAGACTTCTCCTTGGCGTTCGCAAGCGCGAGCGCGAGATTGTCCACAACTGGGAGAATGTCCTTGAGGATATCCATCTCGGCATAGCGGTAGGTGTCTTCGCGGTCGCGCGCCGCGCGCTTCTTGTAGTTGTCGAAGTCGGCGAGAGTGAGCGCATAAAGCGCCTTCCAGTCGGGCTCTGCGGGCTTTTCAGGGTCGGCCGGTTTTTCGGGCTCCGCGGGCTTCTCCTCGGCCGGCTTTTCGGCTTCGCCTGGCTTTTCGGCCTCGTCGGCCTCGCCGGTCCCTTCACCCTCTGCGGGCGGGACGGGCGTTTCCGGCGGGACAGGCGTCTCGTCGGACTCAGCCGCCTTTTCGACTTCTTCTTTTTTCTTTTCTTCAGCCATGATACCTTCTACTTTTCGCAGGGTGGACGTTCGACAACCGACTGCCGACAACTGCTGCGACTTACGACTTTACGACAACCGCCCTCTGCGAGAAACTTTACACTTTACACTTTAAACTTTAAACTCGAATCTGCCCTGCCTTGGCGAGCATCTTGGCCTCGACCGACTGAATCTCGGCAAAGCCCTGGGAGCTGTGCGGGTTCAGGCCGTTCGACGCTTCCATGGAGCTGTCGGCTTCGTTGTAGATCGTCGCCTTGAGACCCTTGAGTGCCTCAAAGAAGATGTTACCCTTGTAGAGCCCGAGCGTGACGTCGGCCGTCGCCTTGTCGGCCCACACCTGAATCGCCGCGCGCGCCGCCTGCGTTGCAGGGTCGAACCAGCGACCGTCGTAGATCTGATCTGCGACGAACTTGGAGAGCTCCTGGAACATCTTCGTGGAACGACGGTCCATGATTCCCTCGTAGATGAACTTGAGGCCCCACGAGAGGACTTCCATTCCGGGCGCCTCGTAGACGCCGCGCGACTTCGTGCCAATAATGCGGTTCTCAAGTGCATGCTTCATGCCAATACCGTTGCGACCGCCAATCTTGTTCGCCGCAAGCATGACCTGGTAGGGCGTCATCTTCTTGCCGTTGATCGCGACGCAGCGGCCCTTGACGAATGAAAGCCTGATCTTCTCAACCTTGTTCGGCGCCTGCTCGGGCCACACGCCCATCGTGGGCTTCACGATGCGCATCGAAGTCTCCATCGATTCGAGGTCTTCCGCCTCGTGCGAGAGCCCCGCGAGGTTAGCGTCGGTAGAGTATTTCTTCTTCGTGCCGACAAACGCGACGATGCCGCGCTTCGCGAGGAACTCGACCATCTGCGTGCGGCCGGGGAACTTCGCGAGGAGGTCGGCGTCGCGCCACGGAGCGTAGACGCCGAACTTCGGGTCCATAACGTTCGTGTAGCGCTCAAAGCGCATCTGGTCGTTGCCGCGGCCCGTCGCGCCGTGGACGAGGGCGACGCAACCCGCCTTCTTCATCGCGGGGAGGAGCTTCTGCACAGTGACCGCCCGCGCGATGCCGGTCGAGTTCCAGTAGCCGCCGTCGTACATCGCCTGGCACTTCACCGTCTCAAAGCAGATGTCGGCCATTTCCTTCGTAACGTCGACGATCGTCGTCTGGACGCCCGTGGGCGCCATCTTCTTCTTGATGTCGTTGATATTCTTTTCGTCGGGCTGGCCGACGTTCGCGCTGAACGCCTTGACCTTGACGCCCGCGTCCTTGAGGACGCAGCAGATTGTCTTCGAGTCGAGTCCGCCCGAAACGCAGACACCGACAGTCTTCCCCTTGAGATCAGCAAGTTTCATAGTTTTGTCTCTCCTTCCGAAATTTGAACGAATATTATACCACAATTTTGCGCACTTGGCGCAAGGGCAACCATAACTATCAAGGATTACAAATGATGCGCCCGTCACGGCTTCGCCGCGCCGGCGCATCATTTGTGTACGTGTTTTTATGCCGCCGCCGAACAAACTACATCTATGCTAAATGTCGACGATGCCGCCGCCGAGGGCCTTGTAGAGCGCAATCAGGTTGACGGTAATCTGGCCGCGGGCTGGTCGACGAGGCGCCAGACGCAGATGCGTGTGCGGCCGTAGGAACGGTCGCGAAGAAGCTCCCAGCGCGGCGCATCTGCCACGGACTGCACTGCCGTCATTTCGGCGGCGAAAAGCCCGCCTGGGCGGACGACTCCGCGAGCGGCAAGAGTCTCAAGAACAGACGCATACCCCTTCTCTTCGCCAAGCGCATACGGCGGGTCGGCATACACGACGGAAAAGCCGGGGCCGGAATAGGCGGCGATCCACCGATATACATCGGCAAGGATGCAATTTGCAGTCGTGATGCGCAAGGTGGAAAGGTTTTCCTTTAGGACCGCCATGTGGCGGCGGTCTTGCTCGACGAATGTCGCGGACTTAGCGCCACGCGAGAGCGCCTCTATGCCTACCGCGCCGGAACCCGCGAAGAGATCGAGAAAGTCAGACCCTGGAACTTCGCACTGGATGATATTAAAAAGCGCCTGCCTCACGCGGTCCTGCGTCGGGCGAACGGCGTCCGTTTTCGGGACCTTCAATATCCGCCCGCAGAACTCGCCGCCCGTGACCCTCATGGCTCCCTGCACTCCGCGCAGCTGTCGGCCGTCTCCCAGACCTTCACGGCGAAAAGTCCGGGGATCCGCGACTTGAGCTCGCCGAAGAAAAGCTTCGCGAGGTTCTCGGCAGTGGAGCGGAAAGGTATCGCCGCCGTGCGCATGCCGTACCGCTCGACGACAGCGGCAATCTCGCGCTCGCCCTCGCTCTCGGTGTTGTAGATGAACGCGTGGTCAAAGCGCTCGCAGACGACCTCGGTTGCGATCCTCTTGAGGTCCTTGAAGTCGATCACCATGTCCTTAGTGTCGCCTGCGGGCTGCGCGACCGTCACGTCCACGCGGTAGGTGTGGCCGTGCAGGTTCTTGCAAAGCCCCTGGTGGTTCGTGAGAACGTGCGCGGCGTCGAACTTGACAGTCTTCGTTACAGTAACCATGACAAAATTATACCATTTTACGCGAGGCGGCGCGACGCGAACATCGAAAGCGACACGGCGAGAAAGACGAGGACCGCACCAGCAAAGAGGAATGCGGCGAAATGCTCGTCCCAGCGGTCGTAGGCGTCGGCGTCAAGCTTCGTCGTCTCAAGCTGGTCGATCTCGGCAAGCGCCTTCTCGAGCGAGTCGCGGTCATTGACCGGGAAGTACATCGCGCCTGTCGCGGCGGCGATTCCCTTGAGCTGGCGTTCGTCGAAAGTCATGCGGTCGGCGACGACTCCGTAGCGACCGTAGCCGTCGCGCACGAGGCGTGGCGTGCGGCGCAGAGCAGTGCCGATGCCGATGCAGTAGACCTTGACGCCCATCTTTGCCGCGGTCGCCGCGGCGTCCTTCGGCTCGACGACGCCGGTGTTCGATACGCCATCGGAAAGAAGAATCACGATCTTCGACTTCGGCTTTGCGTCCTTGAGACGCAGAAGCGCCGTTGCGAGACCGTCGCCAATCGCAGTGTTCGCCTCGTCCTCTCCGCCGATTGCGTTGCCCTGCGCATCGAAGACTGTCGAGGGAATCTCGACGCCCTTGAGCGCATGTAGCAGCATTTCGTGGTCCATCGTAAGCGGCGCGACGGTCGTTGCATAGGTGCCGAACGAGACGAGGCCGATCAAGTCGTCCGGACGCTTCTCGACGAACTCGGCAAAAAGCCGCTTAACCACCGAAAGGCGCGTCCACTCTTCAAGCTTCTTCGATGGGTTCCTGAAGTCGGTGCCGGACGGCGCGAGGTCCAGGGCGTCCATCGATCCCGAGACGTCGACGGTCATCGCAATTGCAATCGCGTCGATAGACTTCTTGTCATGCGCCAGTGGAGTGCGAGGACGTGCCGCGGCGACGATGAGCAAGGCGAGTCCCGCAAGGAGGATAAACGGCGTGAGCGACGCGAGCTTCGCGCGCCAGCCCGCCGTCTTCGCGGGAAGGCGAGAGGTCGCAGAGAACCTTATCCCCGAACGCCGACCACGACGCAGCAGCCGCCACGCGGCAAGGCCGAGCGGTAGCAGAAGAAGCAACATCCATGGAGTCGCAAAAGACATGTTCTGTATTATACCACAGCGCGGCGTCGCTGCCAATGCCGCCTATCCAGACAAAAAAGGCGCGGCAAATGTGCCGCGCCCTTTTTCTTGGATCGAGAGATGGCTTAGGCAACAGAGCCGCCGGCCTTCTCGATCTTCGCCTTGGCGGAGGCCGAGCAGGGAACCTTGACGGTGAGCTTCTTGGTGAGCTCGCCGTTGCCGAGGATCTTGATCTTCGGACGCTTGTTGTCGGAGAAGCCGGCCTTGGCGAGCGTCTCGACGTTCACCTCGGCTCCCGCCTCGAACTTCTTCTCGAGGTCGGAGACGTTGACGGCGAGCGCCTTGGCGTTGAAGCGGGCGTTGTTGAAGCCGCGCTTCGGCAGACGACGGACGAGCGGCATCTGGCCGCCTTCGAACGTCAGCTTGTGCTTGTGGCCCTTGCGAGCGCCCGCACCCTTGTGTCCGCGGGTGGAGGTCTTGCCCATGCCCGAACCGCAGCCGCGGCCGACGCGCTTCCTGCGCGAGCGGGCTCCGGGGGTGTTAGTCAAGTTATGCAGTTCCATCTTGTGATTCCTTTCCTTACGCGCGGATCGCCGCGATCTCCTCGGCCGAACGCAGCTTCGAGAGAGCGTTCATGGTGGCCTTGACCACGTTGAGCCGGTTCTTCGAGCCGAGGGACTTGCCGACCGCGTCGCGGATGCCGGCCGCCTCGAGGACGGGGCGCATGCCGCCGCCGACGATAAGGCCCGTGCCGTCCGGAGCGGGCTTCAGGATCACGCGGCCGCCATCGCAGACGCCTTCGACGTCGTGCGGGATGGTCTTGCCCTTCATGGTGATCTTGTGCATGTCCTTGCGGGCAGCCTCGCCGCCCTTGCGGATCGCGTCGGCGACCTCGTTGGCCTTGCCGAAGCCGACGCCGACCTTACCCTCCTTGTCACCGACGACGATGACGGCGGAGAAGCTCATGCGGCGACCGCCCTTGACGGTCTTGGCGCAGCGGTTGATGAACACTGTGTGCTCGTCGAGCTCGTCGCCCTGTTCCTGCGGACGCTTGTCACGATTCATAGCCATGGTTACTTGTCCTCCTTCTTCGCGCTGACGGAGAGACCGGCCTCGACGGCCGACTCGACGATAGCCGCGACGCGGCCCGTGTACTTGAAGCCGCCGCGGTCGACGACCACGGTCGAGATGCCGGCGGCCTTCGCGGCCTCCGCGGCCTTCGCGCCGAGCGCCTTCGCGACTTCGGTGTTGGCCTTCTCGTCCTTGAGCGTGTTCGCCTGTGCGAGGGTCTTGCCCGCATCGTCGTCGATGAACTGGACGTACATGTGCTTGTTCGTCACGCAGATCGACATGCGCGGACGCTCCGCGGTGCCGACTACGCGCTGACGGAGGCGCAGATGGCGCTTCTGACGCTGAACTTTGCGATTGAACATATCTTAGCTCCTTGCGCCCTTGATTAGGCGACCTTCTTGCCCTGTTTGCGGCGGATGTGCTCGCCGACGTACTTGATGCCCTTGCCCTTGTAGGGCTCGGCCGGGTAGTACGAGCGGATGCGGGCGGCTGCTTCGCCGACCAGCTGCTTGTCGATGCCCTTGACCGTCACCTGCAGACCGTCGTTTTCGACCGTCACGGTGAGGCCTTCGGGGATCGCGTACACCTTCGGGGAGGCGAAGCCGAGCGAAAGCGCGAGCTCCTTGCCCTTCAGGACGGCCTTGAAGCCGGTGCCCTCGATCGAGAGCTGCTTCTGGTAGCCAGCGGACACGCCGATCGCCATCGAGTTGATCAGCGCGCGTGCGAGACCGTGGAAGTTGCCGTGAAGCTTGTCGTCGTCGCATTCGACGATGACCTTGCCGGCCTCCACCTTCGCCGTGATGCCTTCATGCATCGTGTAGGAGAGCTCTCCGAGCTTTCCCTTGACCGTCACCTTCTGCCCGTCGACCGTGGCTGTGACGCCATCGGCGAGCTTGACGGGTTCTTTACCGATTCGAGACATTGTCTTTGGCTCCTGATTATGCAACTGTGCAGATTACCTCGCCGCCGAGCTTCTCCTTCTTGGCCTGGGCGCCGCTCATGACGCCCTTGGAGGTCGAGAGGATGACGAGCCCCATTCCGTCGAGGACGGAGGGGATCTTGCTGACGGGAGCGTAGCGACGAAGACCCGGCTTCGAGACGCGCTTGAGCTCCGTGATGGCGGGAACCGCCTTGTCGGAGTACTTGAGCGTGATGACGAGCTTCTTCGGGAATTCGGTCGTCGTGACGGCGTCGGCGATGTAGCCAGACTCCTTCATGACGCGGGCGATCTCGCCCTTGAGGTTGCTCGCGGGTGTCGCGACGGAGTGAAGGCGGGCCTTCTGTCCGTTGCGGATGGTCGTGAGCATGTCGGAAATGGGATCCATTGTCATTTCGGTGATTCCTTTCCTTTTGATTACCACGAGGCCTTCGTCACGCCGGGGATGAGGCCGGCGACGGCGAGTTCGCGGAAGCAAAGACGGCAGACGCCGAACTTGCGGAGATACGCGTGACGGCGACCGCAGCGCTGGCAGCGGTTGTACGCGCGCACCTTGAACTTGGGCGTCCTCTTCTGCTTTTCAATGAGACACTGCTTTGCCATGGCTTAGTTCCTTCCTGCGAACGGCATTCCCATGGAGACGAGAAGCTCCTTGGAGGCCTTGTTGTCGGTGGAGCTCGTCACGAACGTGATGTCCATGCCGGAGTGCGCCGAAGACTCGACGAGCTCGGGGAATATCGTGTGCTCCTTGATGCCGAGCGTGTAGTTGCCGCGCCCGTCGAAGCCCCTGTTGGAGACGCCGCGGAAGTCGCGGATCCTCGGAAGGGCCGCCGAGATGAGGCGGTCTGCGAACTCCCACATGCGCTCGCCGCGCAGCGTGACCTTCGCGCCGATGACCATGCCCTCGCGGAGCTTGAAGTTCGAAATCGACTTCTTCGCCTTGCAGAGCAGGGGCTTCTGGCCGGTGATTGCCGCGAGGTCGTCGACGAGGGTCTTCTGCTCGTCCTTGGAGACGATGCCGAAGCCCATGTTCACGACGATCTTCTGGAGGCGGGGAACGAGCATCCTGTTCGTGGTGCCGAGCTTCTTCTCGAGCTCGGGAACCATGCGGCTCGCGTATTCGTCCTTTAGTCTTGCCATGATGATTCGTTCCTTCCTTAGAGGGCCTTGCCGCTCTTGACCGAGATGCGGGCCTTCTTGCCGTCCTTCTCGCCGGTCCTGACGCGGACGCCCGCCTTCTTCTCGGCGTCGTAGGGCATCAGCTTGCAGAGGCGGATGGGCAGTTCCTTGTCGATGAGTCCGCCGGCGGTCTTCTCCGTGCGGCGCATCGCCTTCTTGTGGACATTGACTCCGCCTACAACGGCGGTGCCCTTCTTGGGATCCACGCTGATCACCGTTCCCGTCTTCCCGGCGTCGTTGCCGCTGATGACGATGACGGTGTCGTTCTTCTTGATACGTGCGATAGCCATTTTAAGAGCTCCTTCTCAGACAACTTCCGGCGCGAGCGACAGGATCTTCATGTAAAGACCGTGCACGGCGTCGTTGTCCTTGTTGATTTCGCGCAGTTCGCGCGGAACGGGGCCGAACACACGCGAGCCGATCGGGTTCTTCTTGGAAGAGTCGAGGAGCACGCACGCGTTCTGGTCGAAGCGGACCGACGAGCCGTCCGCGCGGCGGATCGGGTTGCCGGTGCGGATGACGACCGCGGTCGCAACCGAGCCCTTCTTGACTGCGCCCGTGGGGGACGCTTCCTTGATGGCAACGCGGATGAAGTCGCCGAGGTGGGCGTACTCCTTGCGCTGCCCGAGGATGCGGAAGCACATGGCGCGCTTGGCGCCGGTGTTGTCCGCGACTACGAGGTTGGAGAGTTCCTGAAGCATGACCTACTCCTTACTTCACGATGCGCCAGCGCTTCGTTGCGCTGAGCGGACGCGTTTCCATGATTGTGACGGTGTCGCCGACCTTGGCGTCGTCGGCCTCGTCATGCGCATGGTAGTTCTTGGTGCGCGTGACGACCTTGCCGTACACGGGGTGGATTTCGCGGTACGAAACCCGTACTTTGACGGTCTTCGCGCCTGACTTCGAGACGACGACGCCCTTGCGGACCTTGCGCGCGCCGCGGGTTGTGTTTTCCGTGCTCATTAGATCTTGACTCCTGCGCGGGTGATGAATTTCGAGTGGATTCCGATCTTGGTCGCCGCGAGACGGAGGCACTCCTTCGCGACTTCCTCGCTCACGCCGCCGACCTCGAAAAGGACCTTGCCGGGGAGGATGACGGCCGCCCAGAACTCAGGGTTGCCCTTTCCTCCGCCCATACGGACTTCGATCGGCTTGCGTGTCACGGGCTTGTCGGGGAACACGCGGATCCAGAGCTTGCCCTTGCGCTTCATTTCGCGGTTGATCGCGACGCGGCAGGCTTCGATCTGGGTTGCGGTGAGAAGCCCGCGGGTGAGCGCCTTGAGGCCGAACTCGCCGTACGCGAGCTCAGTGCCCGACGTGGCGTATCCGGCGCGGCTGCCCTTCGAAACCTTGCGGTACTTGACTCTCTTAGGCATCAAAGGCATGGCTTACTTCCCTTCCTTGCGGTCCCCGCGCTCGCGACGCTCGCCACGGCGTTCGCCGCGCGGCTGACGGGCCTGGAAACCCTCTTTCTTGCAGATCCACACCTTGATGCCGATCTTGCCGGCGGTGGTGTTGGCCTCGGCGAAGCCGTAGTCGATGTTCGCGCGGAGCGTGTGCAGCGGCACCTTGCCCTCGCGGGACCACTCGACGCGCGCGATTTCCGCGCCGTTGATGCGGCCGCCTGCGTGGACCTTGATGCCGTCGACGCCCATGTCCATCGCGACCTTCATCGCGCGCTTCATCGCGCGCTTGAGGGCGATGCGGCGCTCGAGCTGCTGGGCGATGCCCTCGGCGACGAGCTGCGCGTCCGCGTCGGCTCCCTGGACTTCCTTGATCTCGATGTAGACTTCCTTCTTGGTCATCTTCTCGAGCTCGGCGCGGATCGCCTCGACGTCACCGCCCTTGTGGCCGATGATCACGCCGGGGCGTGCGCTGAACAGCGTCACGCGAACGCGGTTCGCATAGCGCTCGACGAGGATCTTGGATATCCCAGCCTCGGCGAGGCGCTTCTTGCAGACGTCGCGGATCTTCTGATCCTCGACGAGGAACGCGCCGAACATCTTCTTGGGCGCGAACCAGCGGCTGCCCCAGGCGTGCGTGACGCCTACGCGGAAGCCTACGGGGTTTACTTTCTGTCCCATATTACTTCGCTCCCTTCTTGGCCTTCTTCGCCGCGGCGAGAATGACCTTGCAGTGGCACATGCGGCGGGCGATCGGATGAGCCGAGCCACGCGCGGTCGGCCAGTAGCGGCGCATCCTGACGGACTCGTCGAGGACGCAGAGCTTGACCGTGAGCCCCGCGGCATCGGCCACGGAGTCGTTGTTCTTCGCGTTCGCGAGTGCGCTCAGGATCGTCTTCTTGATGATCTGGGCGGCCTTCTTGGGCGAGAACTCGACGAGCTTGAGCGCCTCGGAAGCGGGAAGCCCCTGGCAGGCGCCGGCAAGCGGACGGCCCTTGAACGCGCTCATCCTGGTGTTGCGGATCGTCGCGACGTAGACCTGCTCGAGCCCAAGCACCTTGACGCCGGAGCCCTTCGGGAACTTGGCGTCGAGCTTGGCCTTGGCCTCGGCCTCGTCGGAGGCGGTGATGCACCCCTCGGCGGTCGCGCCCTTCTTGTTGATCGTGTAGAGGAATGTCATTGATGGATCTCCCCTTACTTGGCTTCGGCCTTGGCAGCGGAGTTGCCGTGCGCCTTGAACGTGCGCGTGGGGGCGAACTCGCCGAGCCTGTGGCCGACCATGTTTTCAGTTATGAACACCGGCATGTGCTGGCGGCCGTTGTGGATGGCGAACGTAAGCCCGACAAACTCCGGGAGCACCATGGAACGACGGCTCCAGGTCTTGATCGGCTGCTTCTTGCCGCTCGCCTGCATCTTCTCGACCTTGCGGAGGAGGCTTTCCTCCACATAGGGTCCCTTCTTAAGAGAACGCGACATGGATTACTTCCTCCTCTTGACGATGATCTTGTTGGAAGCCTTGCGCTTCGCGCGGGTCTTGCCGCCCTTGGCGAGCTTGCCCCACGGAGAACGCGGATTGGAGCCGCCGGACGTGCGGCCTTCGCCGCCGCCCATCGGGTGGTCGACAGGGTTCATGGCGACGCCGCGCACCGTCGGACGGATGCCGAGGTAGCGCTTGCGGCCGGCCTTGCCGAGCTTGATCGAGCCCCAGTCCTTGTTGCCGACCGAGCCGACCGTGGCGAGGCAGCGGCCGTTGAAGATGCGGACTTCGCCCGAAGGCATCTTGAGCGTCACCCTGCTGCCGTCGCGGGCCATGACCTGGCACGAGTTGCCGGCGCTCCTGGCGACCGCCGCGCCCCTGCCGGGCACGAGCTCGACAGCGTGGACGAAGAGCCCGAGCGGGATCTGCGAGAGCGGCAGGCAGTTGCCGACGGTGGCCTCGGCCTTGGCGCCGTTCATTACCTTCATTCCCGGCTTCAAGCCCTCGGGCGCGAGAATGTAGCTCTTGACGCCGTCGGTGTACTCGATGAGCGCGAGGTAGGCGCTGCGCGTAGGATCGTAGGCGATGTCCTTGACCGTCGCCTCGACGTCGAACTTGTTGCGCTTGAAGTCGACGATGCGCATGCGCTGCTTGGCGCCGCCGCCGTGGTGGCGCGTCGTGATGCGGCCCTGGTTGTTGCGTCCGGCGGTCTTGCGGACTGCCTTGGTGAGGCGCTTCACCGGCCTTTTCTCGGTGATTTCCTCGAACGTGGCGGACTCGCGGAAGCGCATGCCGCACGAACGGGGTTTGTATTTCTTGAGTGCCATATCGTTAAGTCTCCCTTACGCGAGCTCGATGCGCTCGCCCTGCTTGACGGTCACGATCGCCTTCTTCCAGGTCGGTTCCGTTACCGCGCGGCGGGTGCCGCGGATGTACCTGAGGCCGCCCTTCATGTTGGCGGTCTTGACCGCGAGAACGTGGACGCCGAAGGCCTTCTCGGCCATCGCCGCGATCACGGGCTTGCGGGCGTCGGGCGCGACCTCGAGGAGGTAGCGGTTCTCGGCGGAAAGGCGCGAGCCCTTCTCGGTGATGAGGACGTTGAGGATCACGCCCTCGGTCTTTTCCTTGAGTTCCTTGATCGTCATGACGTCCTCCTTACTTGGCGATGCGCGCCATGAGCGCGTCGAAACCGTCCTTGTCGCAGACGAGCTTGCGGTTCGCGAGAACCGTGTAGACGTCAAGCGCCTGGGCGGTCGAATAGTCGACGGTGGGGATGTTGCTCGCCGCGAGCACGACGGTATCGTCGACGTCCTTCTGGACGATGCACGCGGTGCGCTCGACACCGAGCTCCTTGAGGAGCTTGACCATGAGCTTCGTCTTGGGCGCCTCGAACTTGAACTCGTCGAGGACGATGACGTCGCCAGCCACGAGCTTGTCGGAGAACGCACGCGCGAACGCGAGCTTCATCACCTTCTTGTTGATCTTCTGCTCGTAGGAGCGCGGATGAGGGCCGTGCGCGACGCCACCGCCACGCCAAACAGGCGACTGGCGGAAGCCAGCGCGGGCGTTGCCCGTGCCCTTCTGCTTCCACGGCTTCTTGTTGGAGCCGGCGACCTCGCCCTTGGACTTGGTGGACGCCGTTCCGGCGCGGAGAGCGTTGCGGATGGCGGTGACCGCGTCCTTGACGGCCTGCTCGCCCTTGTCGAGCGTAAGCTGGGCCTGGTCGAAAGCGACTTCGATCTTCTTCATATTACTTCGCCCCCTTCTTCACGTTGTTCCTGAGGGACTTGCGGACGATCACGATGCCGTTGCGGGCACCGGGAATCGAACCCTTGACGAGGAGCGCATTGTCCTCGGGACGGACCGCGACGACCTCGAGGTTCGTCGTGGTGCGGGTGACCGCGCCCATGTGGCCGGGCATCTTCTTGCCCTTCTCGATCCAGCCGGGGAGGTCGCGCGCGGCGAGACCGCCGGTGCGGCGCTTGGAGTGGCCGCCGTGGGTCATGTTGCCGCCGGCAAAGCCGTAGCGCTTGATGACGCCCGCGAAGCCCTTGCCCTTGGTGACGCCCGTGACGTCAACGTACTTGACGCCTTCGAAATTGCCAACGGTGAGGACGTCGCCGACCTTCACCTCTTCGCCCGCGTCGGGAGCGAACTCCTTGAGGACCTTGAGGCCGCCTTCCTGGCCGCCGGTCTTCTTGAGGTGACCCGCGACAGCCTTGGAGAGGCGCTTGACCTTCTGCTCGCCGAAGCCGAGCTGAGCGGCGACATAGCCGTCCTTCTCGGCCGTCTTGAGCTGAACGACGGGGCAGGGCCCGACCTCAATGACGGTAACGCAGGTCCTGACGCCATCGGCGTCGTAAACCTGCGTCATTCCAACCTTCTTGCCTATCAAACCTTCCATGTCGACCTCCTATCAGACCTTGATGGTGATGTCGACGCCAGCGGGAAGATTGAGCTTCTTGAGCTCGTCGATCGTCTGGGCGGTCGGGTTGACGATGTCGAGAAGGCGCTTGTGCGTCCTCATCTCGAACTGGTCCATCGACTTCTTGTCGACGTTCGGCGAGCGGTTCACCGTGAAGCGCTCGACGCGCGTGGGGAGCGGAATAGGCCCCACAACCTGCGCACCCGTGCCGCGGGCCGTGTCGATGATGCCACCGACGGCCTGGTCAAGCACACGGTGATCGTATGCCTGGAGGCGGATGCGGACTCTCTGCTGCTGCATTGTCTTTTCCTTTTTCTTCTTTTCTGTTTCGACTCGGGCTCGAACCTTTCTTCTCGCCTTCGTCCCTTCGTTCCTGTGCCTAGACGGTCGCGACTTCCGCGCGCGCCTTACCGCTTTCGCAGTCTCTCGGCGTCGACGCGTGAGGCCCGTTGGGCGCCTCGCTCGCGACTGGGTTTTGGCCCAGTTCGTCGCGCCATAACCCGCAGGGGTGACGGCGGACTATCCCCGCAAAAACAAGGCTCGCGACCGCTTTTCGCGACCGCGAGCTTGGAACTCAACGGTCACGACGCGACGGGATATACTCGCCCGTATCGCGACCCTTCTCTTGCGAGAATTGTGGATAGTATATCAAAAACCCCTCGCTATGCGCAAGGGGGAAAATTTAGTTTTTTGCGTCTGGAACGAACTTCATTTCGTTTATGGTAAGCCGGCCTCTCGGCAACCGTCATTTCGGCTCCAACTTGCAGCCGTTCATCGCCCAAAATTCGCCCGAAGCGCCCTTGTCTGGGGACACGGAGAGGTCGATATGGCCGGTGTCGCCGATTAGGTATATCCGCGCGGAGAGCGTGCCGTCAGCACCGACTCCGGCCGAAGCCGCAGTCCTGTGGACGCCAATATAGGCGCCGAGGAACTCGTAGTCCTGCACGTCGAAGCGCATCTCGCCCTTTTTCCACTCGCCGACGCCGACAGGTATCTTCTGCTCGCCCGCGGGAACCTTGAGGACGCAGACAAGGTTGCCGCCATCCCTCTCGAAGCGGGCGGACTCGATTCCGCGATGGTTCGACTTGAAGTCATAGGTCTTGCCAAGGAAGCCGTCAAGCCCTGAGGTGCCACCAACCGTCGGCGGGATCGCAAGCGCGTCGATGCGTCGGCGCAGGCATGCAAGCACCTCGCCCCTAGCGGCGAGCGGCGCGTCCTTCACCCCCGGAAGAAGATGATCCCAGACGAGCGAGAGCTCCGTCTGTATGTTGCTGAGCCCCGCGTGTGCCGAAACGACCATGTCGAGTTCGGGCATGACGACGGTAATCTGCCCTGCCGCGCCGTCGGCGCGATACGCCCCGTGGTGGCAACGCCAGAACTGGAAGCCATAGCCCTGCTCCCAGTCGCTGCCCTCGCCGAGCGCCTTTACCCCGACATTGCGCCATCCGCTCCATGTGTGGCGCGTAGTCGCAAGCGCGACCCAACTCGGAGAGAGGATGTATTCTCCGCCCCACTTGCCATGCTGGAGATAGAGCTGGCCGAAGCGCGCAAGTTCGCGCGTCGTCATGTTCATGCCCCAGCCGCCGCAGGCAATCCCCTGGGGCGAGGTAGTGGACCAGGCCGACGTGATGCCGATCTTGTCGAACATGCGCTCCTTGAGGAAGTCCATGAGCTTGCGCCCTGTTCGCTTCTCTACGATCGCCGCGAGCATGTAGGTCGCGTCGGAATCATAGTGAAAGCCGGTGCCGGGCTTCTTCTCGAAGTCCTTGGAGAGGAACTCCCTGACCCAGTCGCCGCCGTCCCTCAAAAGATGGTCCTTCTTGCCGACGTTCATCGTGAGTAAGTCGCGCACGCGAAGCTGGCGGAGATTGTCGGACGGATTCGCCGGAAGCTCGTCCGGGAATATGTCGACTATCCGCTCGTCGAGGTCGATCTTTCCGTCGTCCGCGAGAAAGCCGACTGCGGACGAAGTGAAGCTCTTCGAATGGGAGTAGAGCATGTGGGGCTCGTTCAGCGTGTCGAAGGGTTTCCAGCTGCCCTCGGCTATCGTCTTGCCATGGCGGACGATGACAAAGCCGTGGATGCGCCCTTCCTTCACGCCGTCGAACGTCTTTTCGCAGGCGTCGATCCAGTTCAGGATCGCCTGCGAGTCGACTCCCTGCGACTCAGGGGTCGCGTATTCCATCTCGGCCATGCACACCGCGGCGGCGAAAACGCAGCCGAGCGAAATGACGGTCTTTGCGTTCATGGTCAGCTCTCCTTAAGACATTAGAAACGCCGTTTCGCCGGGGACGAGCTGGCGACCGCGGCAAAACGCGCCGCCGTCCATGCAAGACGAGCCCTCGGGCTTTACTTCAAGAAGCTGGAGAGCCGTGTCGTGGCAGCGCACTATCGGGCCCGACTTGTCGATCTTTACGACAGTGCCGGGAGCGGCGCTTTTCCAAGACGGCTCGAGTTTGGCGACGCGGGCGCGCAAAATGACGACGCGCCCCGTGGTGCCGCGCTTGCGCATGTTCTCGGGGAGAAAGGTATAGCAGCAAGGCCAGGGATTGTAGGCGCGAATCCTACGCTCGATCTCGATCACCGGCTGGTCCCAGTCGATAAGCCCGTCCGTCTTCTTGAGCTTGCGCGCGTAGGTCGCGGAGCCCTCGTCCTGCTTGACCTCAGGGGGAAGCGCGTTTGCACCGAGAAGCCGAAGCGCCTTTGCAAGCGTGACGCCGCCGGCAATTGCGAGGTCGTCCATCAGCTGGCCGCCAGTCGTGTCGGGGTATATCGGCTCAAAGCTCTGGAGCATGATCGGCCCGTCGTCAAGCCCAACTCCCATCTTCATAACGGTGACGCCCGTCATCCTCTCGCCCGCCTCGAGGGCTGCAACGACAGGAGCCGCGCCGCGGTACTTTGGGAGAAGCGAGAAATGGCAGTTGACGCAACCAAAGAGAGGCAGGTCGAGAAGCGGCTTTTTAAGAATCTGGCCGAAGGCGACCACTACGACGACATCTGGCTTCCACGCGCGAATCTTCTCCATTGGCTCTGGGTCGTTGACGCGCTCTGGCTTTATGATGTCGCGAAGCCCCATGTCGGCGGCGTATTTCGCGAGGGCGCACGGCGACAAGACCTTGCCGCGGCCCGTAGGGCGGTCTGGCTGGGTTACAACCCCGACGATCTCGAACTCCCTTTCGCGCAAAAGCGCGTGGAGGCATTCGGCAGACGCCGAGGACGAACCCATGAAGACTACGCGCACGAAACTACAGGCTCCTTGGCAGCTCTTCGAGCGTGTAGCACTCGATAATGTCGCCGACTTGGAACTCCTCGTAGTCCGCGAAGCACACGCCGCACTCCTGCTGGCCGGTAACCTGAGCGACTTCGTCCTTGAAGTGGCGAAGCGTCTGCACCTTGCCGTCCCAAATCTGCTGTTTGTTGCGGAGGATGCGGTACTTCTCCTTGGCGATGAGCGAGCCGTCGAGCATCTGGGAGCCCGCGATCTTGCCGAGCTTGCCGATGTCGTAGATCGCCTTGATTTCCGCATGGCCCTTGATGACTTCCTTGTACTCTGGCGGCAGGAGGTCGAGCATCGAGTTCTTGACGTGGTCGATGAGCTCGTAGATGATGCGGAAGGAGTTGATCCTTACGCCGTCGTGACGCGCCTGCTGCTGGACGCCGGAGTCGTTGGAAATGTCGAAGCCGACGATGATCGCCTTGCCGGCCGCCGCGGACTTGACGTCCGTAAGCGACACGTTGCCGGTGCCGGTGCCGATGACGTTGAGCCCCACTTTCTCGGACTTGATTTCCTGAAGAGCGGCAACAACCGCCTCGAGCGTGCCCTGGTTCTCGGACTTGACGATGACGTTGAGCTCGCGCTTGCCCTCGGCCGCCATGCGGCGCATGAGGGCGTCGAGCGTCGTCGCCTTGGAGGACGAAAGCTCCTGTTCCTTGCGCTCCTGAGCGGTCTGCTCGGCAAGCGTCCTTGCGCGCTTCTCGTCGAGCATGACGCGGAACTCCGCGCCTGCCTCGGGAACGCCGGAAAGACCGGTGCACTTGACGGGCATCGCGGGCGGCGCTTCTTTGATGCGGCGACCGTGGTCGTCGATAAGAGCGCGGACCTTGCCGAAATGCTCGCCAATAAGAATCGCGTCGCCGACCTTGAGCGTGCCGCCGGTGACGAGGAGAGTCGCGCAGGGGCCGAGCCCTTGCTGGAGCTCCGCCTCAATGACGTAGCCATTCGCGCGGCGATTTGGATTCGCCTGAAGCTCAAGCACCTCGGCCTGGACGAGAATGTTCTCGAGAAGAGCGTCAACGCCCTCGCCAGTCACGCCGGAGACAGGGCAGCAGATGATGTCGCCACCCCAGTCTTCAGGTGTGAGGCCACGCTTCTGGAGCTGCTGCTTTACGCGGTCAACGTTGGCCGTCGGCTTGTCGCACTTGGTGATGGCGACCATGATCTGGACGCCAGTCTGGCGCGCAACCTTGATGCACTCCTCCGTTTGCGGCATGATGCCGTCGTCCGCCGCGATGATGAGCACCGCAATGTCGGTGAGCTGTGCGCCGCGCGCACGCATCGCGCTGAACGCGGCGTGGCCGGGGGTGTCGAGGAAGGTGATCTTCTTACCGGCGATCTCGACCTGGTAGGCGCTGATCTGCTGGGTTATGCCACCCGCCTCGCCAGCTGCGACATGCTCCTTGCGGATCCAGTCCATGAGCGTCGTCTTGCCGTGGTCGACGTGACCGAGGAACGTGACGACTGGAGCGCGGGGCTTCAGCGTCTCGGGCGGATCCTCCGGAATGAGATCGTCGGCGTCGATCGCCTTGAGGACGGGCTTCGCGGCGGTCTTGTCGCGCGCATGCTCGATCGTCACCTTGAAACCGTATTTCTCCGCAACCTTCGTCGCAACGTCAGGTTCGACGCGCTGGTTAATGGACGCAAGTATCTTGAGGCCCATCAGGTCCGCGATAAGGCGGTTCGGCTTGATGTTGAGCTTCGCGGCGAGATCCTTGACGATCACTGCGCCGCGAATCGAAATCTCCTTTGCCTCCTCGTCGACCGAGATGCGGCTGCCCTGCTGGGGAACGACCTGGGCGACGCGCGGCACCCCGCCGCGCTGCTTCTCGAACGCCTTCTGCGCGTCGCGGCCCTTCTTCCCCTTGCGGCCGCGCTCGTCCTCGTAGTCGTCGACCTTGGGCGACTTCGGCGGCTTTGGCTTTGCGGGCGCAGCGACGGAAATGGAAATCGAATGAGCGGGTGAGGCGTGCTGAAGAGGCCTAAAGCCGGACGCGGCGGTGAGGCCGGTCTTTGCGGCGCTCACGGGGGCGACGGTCTTCGGCTTGTAGCCGGGCGCCATGCGGATGGCGGGCTTTGCCGGCGCGGCAGGCGCATCCTTCGCGGAAGCGGCCTGGGGCTCACTCTTCGATGGCTCCGCGGCAGGGGTCGGCTCCACGGGAACCGCGGGCACGGGCTTCCCTTCTGCGGCGGCCTTGGCTATCGCGAGATGCCTCTCGAGCTTGGCCCGCTGCTCGGCGAAGAACTTGGCGTTGAGCTCAGCCGCGAGATTGCGCTTTTCGGAGCGCTTCGCGACGCGGCTCGCGCCTGCGTCCTTGCTGATGGCGGCCTTGAGCGCCGCCGCTTCTCCGTCATTGACGGAGCTAATGGCGCTCGTGGCCTCCATCCCGGCGGCTTCGGCCGCCTTGAGAACCTCGACGCTCGTCACGCCGATTTCCCTTGCTATTTCGTATATTCTCATGCGTCAACAGCCTCCTCGCCGGCCATGAGCTTGGCGACGGCCTGCGCCGCCGCGTAAATGCCCTTCGCCGTAACCTCGTCGAGACCGGTCGCCGCGATGAAGCTCGCTTCGTCCTCGCCGACAATCCCGTCAACCGAAAGGAAGCCCGCGTCGGCCATCTGGGTGGCGACCGCCGTCGAGACGGAGAACGTCTCGGCGAGCTCCTTGATGGCAGCGGCCTTCTGGTCCTCGAACGAGGCCGTCGCCATCGACTTGCGGATCTCCACATGCCAGCCGGTGAGCTTCGTCGTGAGCCGGACATTCTGGCCCCTCTTGCCGATCGCAAGCGAATACTGGTCAGCCGCCGCGACGACGTGGACCGTGTTAGGAAGCACAGGATCGACCTCGATCGACTCGAGCTTCGCCGGCGCAAGCGCCTGGGCGACGTACTGACGGATGTCGTCGTTCCAGCGGACAATGTCGATCTTCTCGCCGTTGAGTTCGTTGACAATGGCCCTGACGCGGCTACCGCGCTGGCCGACGCATGCGCCGACGGGGTCGACGTTCTCGTTGGAAGTCCTGACCGCGAGCTTGGCGCGGTAGCCAGGGTCGCGGCTTACGCCCATGATCTCGACGATGCCGTCGGCGATTTCGCTGACCTCGAGGCGGAAGAGCGCTTCGACAAACTTGCCGCTAGCGCGGGAAAGGACGACGCTCGGCCCCTTCGCGCTCTTGTCATCGGAGGAAACGACGCGAAGGATGATCGCGCGGATGGGATCGCCCACCTGGAACTCCTCTGTCGGGATGCGCTCCTTGCCGGGGAGGATCATCTCGGTCTTGCCGACGGTGACATAGATGTCGCGATGGGAAACTGCGGAAACAGTGCCGGAGACGATGTCGCCGACGCGATCCTTGTATTCGGAAAAGGTGTTGGTGCGCTCGGCCTCGCGGATCTTCTGCATGATCATCTGGCGCGAAGTCTGCGCCGCGATGCGGCCGAGCCGAGAGGCGGGCATCTCGATTTCAATCGTCTCGCCCTCTGCGACGGGCTTTCCGTGGTTGGCGCGGGTGGCCCTCGCGATGGATATGAAGCCAGGGCCCGTATCCTCGTCGGAAGCCACTAATGTGTCAAACACGTGCAAGGAGAGATCTTTACGATCAATTACTACGCGAAGATCGTTGGTGACGTCACGGTTTTTGCGTGCGGCCTGGCTGATTGCCTGCTCTATCGCCTGAAGGACGATTTCACGGCTGACGCCACGCTCGCTCTCGATATGCTGGACAACCGCCAGCAGCTGACTGTTCATCGCCATTTCAACTCTCCTTTTTTGTCAAAAATCAAAACACACCCAACGGTACGGCCCATCCGAGCCGCCGAAAAGTTGTTGTAGTATAGCAAATAGCCCCCCGAGCGGTCAACCCGCAAACCTACGATTTTTTATGTCTGGAGCCAGTTGTCCTGAGTGCGTTTGCTTGACGCTTGATTGCCTTCCAGCATGCGGTCACGGTCGGGGCAACCGTGCTCGCCCTCGAGAAACGGCCGATTAGCGCGTCCTTGCAACCGCTCGGCGTATACATATACGCCATCGGGTCGCAGTCCTGCGCTACTCGTCTCGTTTTCGAGGGTTTCGCTCGGCTGCGGCCCCGACCGTGACCGCGCATGGCATCCTCGGGCGCTGGGCAAACGGCGCATGCGTTCGTCTCTCGCTTCGGGGAAAAGCGCGACTCCTCCCGCGCACTGCATCCACCGTCCGCAGCGCGATACTTCGTCGGCGGAATACCGCCTTCTCGTCTCGCGCGCGTCCGTTGGCGCATCACGCGAACTGTCGTCGCGCCGTTCCCCTGCGCTCACTCCTTACACATGCGCCGTTAGCCCGACCTTCCGCTATGGCGCGTTTCTTTTCGTAGCATCTGCGCTCGCCGACTTATCGTCGGCTCGCTTAGCTGCATACGGCAACAACGCGCAAATATGCATTTTACAACGGTTTCGCGGGGTCTGCCCCCGACGGCTCTACAACCACATGCCATTCTCCGCCATCTGCCTGATGCCTAATTTGCCCCTTGACCACAGAGCGACCATGACAAACCTTGGGAAGCACAGCAAAGAGGTATTTGACTAGCTCGCGCCTTACATCCTGCAATACGTAATCACCAATAGCCTCCTTCGGTACATTGTGCCGAATCTCGGCAAACTTTCTGCCGTCAAATCCATAGAAGCGCAACGCCGCCTCTGTCATCGACGGACGGTACGAGATGGCTATCGAATGATACCAGCTGCCGAAGCTCATTCGATATGTATACTCGGGGACGATCCTTATTGTCCGCAAGTCTGGGAAGGCATAGAACCTTGCACATGAATTCAGCACAAACGACATCTTCGACAGCATCTCATCATACGAACAGTCGCGATTGATTCCCGCCAGACGTGGCCACGCTTCCGCCTTGGCATATGTCTCCGGATCTGTTTCCTTGCGCTCGAAGTAGTATCTTTGGCTGTCGATTGAGTTTTTACGAAGGTCAAGCATATCAACGGCATTGGACGCTACCTGAGCGTAGGTGCCTGGCCGACTTTTGTCAAGTCCGTATTCCTTTATCAACTGCGCCCTTTTCTTCATAAGATACGTCATAACGCCGATACGATTGTCATTGTCTTTGACCGTTCCAATTAGAACTTCATATCCATACCCATAGCCCCAAAACGCTATTGGCTCATCAATCGCAATCCCGCCCCCCTCCACTCTGTCATAACACTCCTGATAGCGCTTCTGATAGCTCTCAAGCGCGCCCTTCCTAACGGGGCGATCCCAGTAGAACATCTCACACTTCTTAATGTCTGGCACAGCCTCGCCGTCAATTTCAATGCTAAAGTCGACAAGCTCGCAAGGCTTAGGCGGAGAATCGCTCACGCAGCCCGTCAGCAGTACACACAGCAAGCCGGCGCACAAAACCAATACGGCCGCGTTGCAAATGCGAGTCATCTCCTCCACTCTTTCAAGTATCTTTATGCTCACAAAGAATAGTATACCATATCTGGCACTACTCCGCTCAACTGCGGCAAATCTGTCGCGGGCAAGGTTAAGCGAGCTGACGGGACGTCGGCGAGCGCAGATGCTACGAAGAAAAACGCGCCATAGCGGAAGGTCGGGCTAACGGCGCATGTGCGAGGAGCAAGCGCAGGGGAACGGCGAGACTCCGGTTCGCGTGATGCGCCACTGGACGCAAGCGAGACAAGGAGGCGGTATTCCGCCGACGAAGTATCGCGCTGCGGACGGTGGATGCAGCGCGCGGGAGGAGTCGCGCTTTTCCCCGAAGCGAGAGACGAACGCATGCGCCGTTAGCCCAGCTCCCGAGGGTGCCACGCGCGGTCACGGTCGGGGCCTTGCCGAGCGGAACCCTTTTAGGCGAGGCGGATTGCACAGGACTCGACCCCGAAGCCGTATATGTATACGGCGAGCGGGTCGAAGGACGGGCAAGGCGCCCGCCTCAAAGGGCGAGCACGGTTGCCCCGACCGTGACCGC
>JAFQYM010000024.1 GCA_017406465.1 Kiritimatiellia bacterium
CGCCGCCGCCGCCGCCGCCGCCGGAGACATAAGCATCCTGCCAACCCGAACCGTCGTCCGTGGCCTGGACGCCATTCGACCCGCCGGAGCCGCTGGACGATGCCGCCGCTCCCGCCGTCGCCCGGACGGTAACATTGCCGAGAATGACGACCTTACCCATGCCGCAGCCGCTCTCGCCGTTTCCGCCACTGTAGCCATCGTAGCCGCTGGTGCCAAATTTGGTGTCTACGCAATCTTTCAGATCGCAACCACGCCCGTCGCCTCCGTTGCCGCCGCCGCCTCCGTTGCCGCCGATTGCCGCGGCGCCGCCGCCACCGCCGGCACCGCCGTTGCCACCGTCGCCGCCCCAGCCATGCTCAGTACTCGTATTGAGATAGCCATTTTTGCCATTGGAGCCGTTCTCGCCGTTCGCGGCCGCGCCGCCCTGCGCGATCAATGTGCCGTCGCCGACGATATAGAGCGTCGCGGTCGGGGGGACGTAGATGGCAGGCACCCCGAAGGTTTGGCCGCTCGCGTCTGCGCCATACACCGTAAGCGTCTTGCCCTTCTTGATGTTGATGACCGCTCTCGTGTTGCCCGGCACGTTGATCGGGCTTTGGCCTGTCGTGCCATACCAGGTGGTATTGGCGTCGATGGTCAAGACCTCCTTGTCGGAGAGATCCTTCACTGTCGCCGCCGAGGCGGAGATCGCGGCGACCGTCGCCAGTATCGTCCAAAAAGTCTTTTTCATTACTCGTTTCCTTTCTTCTCAACCACGCCGAAATATATGAACTGTCCCTTGACGGACGTCAGCTCAAACGCCGAAGCGCCGCCGTACATCGTAAGCCTGACCTTCTGGCCCTTGCGGACGGGTATCGTCCAGACGAGTTTGCGCGCGGTGTCATCGGGACCGATCGTCCCCTTCGGCGTCACGTTGAATGCGACGCTGTCGCCTTCGACGACATCGAGCTGCAGCTGCCCGCCGTTCGGGCTTTCGCACTGCGCCTGGAGCTGGAAGAACCCGTCGTTCGCGGCCGTCCCGACATCGTAGGGCACGGTATCATTGGCTCCGCACGACAGCGAGGATGGCGTACCCGCCGGCGCGCCGCCAGAAACCGACATCTCGCCGAGGTTCGCGAAGGCGACGCCCTTCGCAGGTCCTGCTCCGCCGAGCCACTTGAGCGACCCGCCAGAGATCGACACATTCTCAAGATTGATCTCGCTAAAGCCCTTCAGCGTACCGGCCGTGAAAGAACCGGCGCTGCGCGCGTCGAACGACTGCGCTGCGGAAATCGACGCCGCCGCCACATTGCCGATCGATACGTTCTCTCCTTCCAGCCCGATATAGTCTGGCGATGCAATCAAATCCACCGAGGCCGCCTTCATGGCGTACGGCGCCATCGTCACGTCAATGTCGTTCGTGCCGAGCGTATCGATCTTGACACCTATCACGTTGTGCGTAAGACCGTCAGAACCATCCACTGGCACGGAAAGTCCGAAGACGCCCTCCTCGGCAGTCCTGATGACGAGATTCGTCGCTTCCGCCTCCGCATCGCTGTATATGACGGTAACAGTCGCATTGGTCGTGTAGTTGGCCCTTGCGTTGCCGTTTTTGTCGCTAAGGATGCCATCCAGCTCTACCACCACCGGCTCGGTGCCGACGGCGAGACGCACCGCTCCGCGAGTCGGCGCCGTGCGCACCTGGGCGAGCTGGTCTACGACGAACGTGGCCTTCGCCTCGTTCGGGTCGCCGGCGAAGAGCACGCGCCGTCCGTCGCGCCCAACCGCCAGGATGTGGTCGTAGCTTGCGTCGTAGTAGATCTCGGCCGCGTCCTCGTTGCCGGCACTCGCCCCGCCGAGAGGAGGATGGACGACATGCGTGACGCCTGCCACGACCTGCGTAACCGCCAAGCCATACGATGTAAACACCTTGGCAGGCGTGGCGTTCGTCGAGCACCAATAAGTCGTGATCTTGTCGGTCGAGCCCTGGAACTGGGGAGCATTCCCAGTGAAGATGCAGTTGACAGCATTAACGGGGGTACTGACGGAAAGTGTCGGCCCCTTTGTGGCGTTGCCTGCCTTGTTGCCGGTAAACGTGCACGCGAGGAAATCCACCTCTTCGCCGTTGATCGCATTGACGGCGCCACCATATCCAGATGCCGAATTGCCGCTGAATGTCGTATTGACGAAGAACGCGGCATTGCCGTCCCCCTGCAATCTCAACGCGCCGCCATGGTTGGCGGAATTGCCTGCAAACGTCGTCGACGCCACCAAGAGATAGTTGGTGGACCGTGCCATGAGGCAAATCGCGCCGCCGTAGTTGGACGCCTCGTTGCCGAGAAACGCGCAGTTGTCGATGGATATACTCGCGCCGCTGAGAAGGAGCGATCCTCCGTTGTCCCCCTTGCCGCCCGTAAGCGTCAGGTTCGCGAGCGAGAACATGCCTCCGTCGTCAGAGGAAGCTCCCTTGAAGTTGAAGTGCCGCGAATTCGCACCCGCGACAAGCTCGACGCCCTTCTCCCCGGGCACGAGCTCGCAGAGTCCGTTGACCTCGAACGACCTCGCGCCCGCCGGTATCGCGATTTCGCCTGCGAGCTTGATTACTCGGTTCGTCGAGTCGAGCTTCTCGAAGGTCACGCGCCTGCGTCCATCTTCGCCTACGAGGAGTGGATTTGCGACGAGCGCGTTGACCGCGTCGCGCAGCGTGATCGCCTCGTTGCCGTAAACGTCGAGCGTGCTCGCGCCGTCGCCGGAAGACGTGATGGAGAGAATGCTTGAATCGATCTCCCAGCGCGCGTACAGCGTATAATCCTCCACATAAGGCGACATCACCATCGTCGCCTTGTAGTCCGGCCCGTAAACGCACGTTCCGTCGTCCGTCCAGTATCCGGCGAACCTGTATCCCGCGCGCTTCACCTTCGCCTCGTCCAAGAGTGTCACCATCTTGCAGGCGAACGGCTGGGCAACCTGTATCTGCTTCGCACTGCCGCCTTCTGTAAGTCCGAAGTCGAGCGTCATCGTCACCGAAAGGAACTGCTCCTGCGGAAGTCCCGCGCCCGAGTCGACCGTGCAGCTTGGGCTGCACGCGATTGCTGCGGTCGGCAGCACGACCACCTTGCCGCCCGCGCCCTGCGCATACCCCGCGTTGCCTGCGGCGCCCGCGCCGGTCTTGGAGATCGGATGGGTGTCTTCCTTGTAGTTGTTGTGCTCCGTGCTGGACTCCGGTTCGCCGCTGCCGCTGCCGCCGCCGACAAGTCCGCCTTTGCCGTCGCCGCCCTTTCCGCCGTCGATGTTCGAGGCCTTGTAGGTATTGTCGTTGTCCACGACAACATACGAGCCAGAGCCGCCGCCACCGCCAGCGCCACCACCGCCGCCGCCGCCGCCGATGGCCATCGCCCTGCCGCCGCCGCCGCCACCACCGCCGGGACCGCCGCCGCCGGCATGCCAGTCGTCAGTGGCCTTTTCGCTCGTCGAGCTACCCCAGCCCGAGCCCGCGCCGCCGGCTTCTCCCGCCGCGCCGCCGGTCACGGTCGCTGCGACATCGCCGAGGATGTACACTGTTCCGCCCGCTGTCCCTGGCTCGCCGCCGCTGCCCTTCTCACCATCCGAGCCGTCTTTCGGGAAGTACTTGCCATGGTAGGAATATTGCCAATCGTCGGTGGCGGAGGCACCCTTGCCGCCGGTGTCGCCCTTGCCGCCGGTGCCGCCGATGCCGGCGCCAGCGCCACCGCCGCCATCGCCGCCGGAGCCGCCGGAGCCGTTCTTGTGATGGTTGTCCCCAGTGTCGTCATAGCTGGCTGCGCCGCCGTTTGAGCCGTTGCCGCCCTTGGCCGCTTTGCCGCCGGACGCGACCAGCATGCCCTTTCCGGTCACGTAGAGCGTCATGTCGGCGGGGAGCAGGATGCCCGCTCCCGCGCCGGAGCGGCCGCTCGCTTCGCCACCATTCACCGTAAGCGAGCAGTTTTCCGGGATGTTGATAACGACCTTCTTGCCGCCGGCGCCGTCTTTGGCAACCGCCGTCAGCGCATTCGATGTCGCTCCCGCGTTTATCTCGACATTGCCGGAGACGGTGTATATCGTCCCGCCGTTCAGCGTCGTCGTGCCGCCGGTGATCGTGTCGGTCTCCAGCGCCATCGCCACTGACGCAACCAACAGGGCCAAGAGCGAAACCGCAGTCTTTTTGATTTTCGTCATACTTGTGTTCCTTCGCTGTTCTAAGTCTTTTCTAGGTTTCTAGCCATCTAGAATTCCAGGCTTCCAGGGCTTTCTCCTTATGGATTTCCGAACGCGGTTCCGTAGATCGTCTGCACGGCGCTGCCGCCGTCCTCGATCGTCCCGCCCGCGGGGACGATTACGTTGAAGGCGCCGTCGGGGCCGTCGTATGTGAGGAACATGTCACACGGCGCGGAAGTCGTCGTGTACTTGAAGCTGTCCTGCGTGAAACTCGCCGGCCAGTTCGGACGCACCATCGTCACGCCGCGCACGGTAATCGTCGAATTCTCGCCGCCGCCGAGCCTGCGGTCTTCCTTCTTCGTCAGCGTGCATTTGTTCGGGAACGCCTTGAGCGACGCATCCGCCTGAACCGTCACGTTCGCGACAGCCGCAGAGTCGATGAATACCCCTTCTGCCACCGCACCCGCAGGCGCATACACGACGTCAGCCGCCGCGGCGCGGACCGCGCGCGCCGCGCGCGGAGTCGTGGAAAGCCTTTGACGCGGCTTGAGCTCTTCCGCTTCCGGCGGCGCAAGGCCGATCTCCGGAGCGCCCTTCACCATTCCGATCGCGTCCGCGAGCGTGCGGCCGATTCCGTCCGGATCCAGTCCGTCCGTATCATTCAGCTCCGCGTAGAACACTCCGTTCGTATCGATCGGCACGCGCACCGTCCGCGCCCACAACGCCGTCTCGGGCGTCTTCGAATCGTAGAGCCGGAACGTCAGCTCGATAGCCCCTGCGCTCTGCTCCCCGCCGCCTGAACGCCGCAGCACCCCGCGGTAGGTAAGCGCCTGCGGCACGTCCGCAAACGCGGCAACAATCATCGCCGCCACCGCCAAACCTGTTATTAGACTCTTCTTCATTTGACCTTTTCCTTTCCTATAAACTATTCAACCTCCGCCGCCTTGATCGCACGCTGCAAGACGAACACGCCAAGCGACACGATCGGCTCCTTGGCGGTGAGCCCGCTAACCGTCCACGTCACGAACCCGGCGGTCTTCTCCGACGGCGTCCAGCTGAAGTCGATGTCGGCGTCGGGGTTGTTGTTCTTGTGCCACGAGAACTCCATACTGTTCGTGATGCTCCACAGTTCCGGCTTGACGGTGTACGCATAATTGCTCAGATCGTCCCCGCTCGGCGCAGAACCCGAGTAGTCTGCCTTTTTGCCGTCGTGGTCGGGATGCCACGCATGGCGGAACGGATTGTCCGACGCCCTCTCCGCGACCGTCCAGTCGAAGACGAGGCTTTCGCCGAACACGCCGGAGGTCTTCTCCACGACCGGGTTGTCAATGCTCATCATCACCGTCGAGTACCGGCGGGCGTTCTCCACCTCTGCCGGGACGGACTCCAACTCCCTGAAGAGCCGCGGCGTGCCGTTGGTATCGACGCCCGCCGACACGCGCTGGAGCAGCTTCACCGCGCCGTCCGGCGCGACATGCATCATCACGCTCATCTTCAGCGTTCCGCCCGCCTTCACCGGCGTCTTGTTGGTGTCGTCAAGCCGCGATACGGTCTCCATCTGGATGTACCCGCTCCAGAGTCCGACCGGGAATTTCACCGCCTCGGCGGATTCCTGCGCCGCCTCGAGCGCAACCGGCAATCTCACGCGCATCTTGCTGACTCCTGTATCCTCGATTACAAGGATGGCGCCGTAGTTCTTTCCGTCCACAAGCTTTGAGCGGTCAAGTCCAAAGACCAGATCCGTCCCCTCGTCCACCGCAAGTTCGACGGTCCACTCGACTGATTCTTCGACATTGGTGTACTGCTGCGCACTGAACGCATCGACGCGCGGCAGTTGGCGCGAGATCGGCGGCAGATCTTCGCCGGCCGACTCCCAGTCGTCAGAACGGACCATCTTGATCTTGAAAACGTGGTTGGTCGTTCCACAGTTCCGGACTCTGACAGAAGCATAGTTTACATCCGATGCGAATATGACGCCGCTGCCCTGGACGCCGATTACGCCCGGCCACTCGGCATCCTTCGTCGATGTGAGCGCATACGCCTTGCCGCCCTGCATCGTCACGCGCGCATTGAGGAACTTGCTGAATACGGGTCCGGACTCATTTGTCCCTTTGATCTGGTGGGCCACGCCGTTGGCCGTGCCGAACGGACCTTCGCCGAAATACGCCTTCGCAGTAACGGAGGTGTCGGGGCTCGCCGATACGCCGACAAGGTTCAAGAAGCCGGAATCGACCGTCGCAGTGCGCCAAGTCTGGTTCGGAACAGCGGGTGTGCCGAAGAATTGCTTCGACCATGTATCTGTCGCGTAGATCATATAGACGTATCCGCCGGAGAGTGCGCGCATGGTAGAGGAGTCCGGATCGTCTTTGAGCCATACGCTGTAGGAAATCGGCTTTTGCGCGATTTCCGTTCCATCGTCCGCGAGCTGGCGCGTGGAGGAATATGCGTCGGACTTGTACGACGCGACGCTCTTTACCGGCGCATCGGCAAAGAAGTTCTCGCAAAGCGCATTCGTCGGCGTCGATTCGAGGTAGATTGCGTTCCACCCGTTCTTCAGCGTCATCGTCTCTGAAATGTGCGCAGCCGATGCCGAAAGCGACACCAGAGACATAAAAGGTAGAAGCGGCAAGTATCGGGTAATATGTTTCATAACTTTAAACTTTCAACTTCAAACTTTAAACTTCAAACTTTACTTCGCCTCCAGCTTGAAGAACTGGCTTGTCGCACCCTCGGCCGGCACGACGTAGATGGTCGCGAGACCCACCTCTTCCTCGTCGGCGGACGGCATTATCTGCTCGTGCTCGCTATCCGTCTCGGTCTTCTTCACCTTCTGAAGCGCCCACCGGGGGTTCGTCAGCGAAAGCGTCGTCTCCACGCCGTAGATGTGGCCACCAACATACTCGAAGCTGAGCGAGTTCAGCATATTCTGCGCCCCGGCGTATGCCTTGATCTCGAGCTTGTCGTCCGGATTGAAAGGATCCGTTCCGGCGCGGTATTCGTTGTAGTTAGACACACCGTCATGGTCGTAGTCGGCAAAAGGATCGTAGTTATCGCCCTCTATCCCTTCGTCCTCCAGCATTGCGGTAATCGTATCGACATATTCCGCCGGCACGTTGACCGTGGTGCCAGTGGAATTCGTGTAGCTTTGCATGTTGACGAACTCCAGCGCGAGCGACGAGACGGCGTTGGCATTGCCAACGGTAATTGGACTTGCCGCGAGCGCAAGCCCCGTCTCCTGGATGAGGACGCAGTTGAGCTGGTCGCCGACAGCCGCCGTGGAGTCGGTAGCCGTCGAAGAAAGCGGTATCTGCAACAGGAAGTTGTAGCCATCCGCCGACGGGTTTGCCACAGGCGTCGAGGCGATGACCGTTCCGTTCGTCGCGACGGCCTGTATGGTCACCGCGGCGGACGATGTCAGAACATTGTTCTGCCAGTCCTTGAGCGTCCCCTTCACAAGGTGGGTTCCGACCGGAAAATTCGCGGCCACGGCGTTCAACGCCGCCAAGACGACCGCAAGCACGACCGTCATGTGGTTTTGTATCTTCATCGTATGCTCCTTCTCATTTAGCAGCTGAATTATACCAAAATTACCTCCAAACAGGTAGGGTTTTTCATTCTCTGGCCCGCAGTCAGACCATCGTGCCCGCGCTACATCTCCTCCGCCTCGATATCCTGCCGCACTCCGAGCGAGGCAATCTGCGGATTGCCGCTGCCGAGACCGGTTATCTTGAATTCGCACGTAGTGACGTGCAAACCGACCTTGGTCGCTCTGTCTTCACCCAGTTCGCCGTTGCGCATGTTGGGAGAAGGCCTGATCGCGTAGTCCGCCTTGAGTATGAGCGTGGCTGTCTTGTTCTTGTCGTCAACCTTCAGTTCAAACCGCCATCCGTCATTGGTACGCGGCTGATCGATGGCCATCAAGTCATTTTCGTTGAGCGTACTCCAGTGCGGGATTCGGCTGCTTTCTTCTGGCTCCAGTCCGATTATGCGCGCCGGGTTCTCCGAAGGATCGTCGGGATCGAGGACGCCGTCCGAGTTGAGTCCTGCAATCGGGGCTAGCGTGGCCTGGTTCATCAAGCTGGAGATGAACATGCGGTCTGACTTGTCTTTCAGGATGCTGCAGAAATATTCGCATCGCGGAGTGGCGTCGTTCTCGTTTCCAGTCGGTTTAAGGACCGTCGCGTTGCCTTCTTTTCCGGTCTTGCCGTCCTTTAACACGACAAACGCAAGCACCGATCGGTAGCTGTCCTTCGCAAACTGGGTGCAGACCCCGTTCTTGTCGAATTCTAGGGGCCGCTTCGCTCCGCCCAGTTTCTCGCCACGAATGCTTTTATTGATGAAATTGGTGATGTCGTCCTTGAGCCACGTCTCGAAGTTCTTCAGCTGGCCGGGCTTTATGTCATCCCATTCCGCCATCTGGTCGATTATCAGCGAGACTTCGTCGTCGTCAAGCTCCGCGCCTTTCGAGGCGGCAATGTTCTTGTAATTCTCGAGAATCTGCATCTTGTGGAGCTCGACCGGCTTTTCGTCCTTGGCCGTGAACTTGGCTGCGAGTTTCATCTCGCACGCGGCGTTGCAGAGCGTCATGTCCTTCGGATTGACCTCTACTCTCAGCAGGCAGTCGCCCTCGAACGCCCTGTTGTCGCCGATGCCTGCCTTGATGGTGAAGAGGAGCTCCGCGTTACCGTTCTTGAGCTCGGTGATCCTGCAGCCGGGCTTGCCGACGAGCTCAAGGCTCCCGAGGTCCTTGACGTTCTCTCCGAATTTCGCAACGACCTCCTTCAGAAACGCTTCGTTATCCGAAATGTCCTTGGCCAGGTTGGCGACAAAGTTCTCGGAAGTGGACTTTTCCGCCGTCTTGTTCGCGTTGAAGCCGAGTCCGCCGGTGGTCCGAAGGGTATAAGCCAATTCCTTCATCTCATTCCCGTTGCGTCCGAATTCGAGTTTCAATTCGTTGGCGGATTCCTTCTTCGCCTCCCTGACGTCCTGCTCGATGCGGGCGAGGTCGGTCGTGGCCGGACGGCTGAGGGCGAGGCCCTTGAAGCGATCGCGCCTGGCTTCGTCCTGGATTGTGCTTCCGTACTCGGATACGAGAACCTTCTTCATCGCCTCCGCCGCGATGCTGTCCACGTCGGATCCGCCGCGGAGGAGCATGGCGGCGAATATCTTCGCGAACTTCTCCTTGTCCACTTCGGGAAGGTTTTTGTACGTGCCGGACTTCCTGATCTTCGAGGGTATCTCGCTGGAGCCGTAGTCCAGGATATCCATGGCGAGCTTTCTCTGCGCGGCGGTGCGCGTCGCGGCGGACTTCTCGTTGACTTCGTCTGCGCGGGCTAGGATGTTTTGGTAGGCCACGATGTTCGAGGCCTTGAGAGCGTCCCACCTGTTCGAGACCACAGTGCTCCCTGCCCTCTGGTTGATTACGCCTGCGAAGCGGTCGAGGATTTCACGGGTCTGGGTGCGCGAAAGCGGCTTCAGGCTCGACAGGTCGAAGCCCTTGGTGCTACCGCTCTGCGGGAGGCCAAGCTCCGCACGGACCTTTTCGAGGGCACCTTCGTCGACGCCTGCGTTCTTCAGCGCCTGGACGAAGGCGTTCTTCACCTCCAGCGTCGTGGCGGCGCTGACCGACTTGGTGTTCCAGCCCTTCAGGATGCCGACGTGGTTGTTCACCATGTCGAGCTTGCCGCGTCCCGTAAGGGTTATGTCCCCGGCGTTGTGGTAGCCGTTGGATATCTTCTGGAAGTCTGTAATCGAAAGATTCATAGCCGAATTCCCTCGTTTTCGCGGTTTTGTGGATAGTGCGGTTAGATTATCCTTGTTTTTCTTTGGCCTGTATACACGTAGCTCGCGAAAAGGTTACACCATGACGAGACCAGGCGGGCTTTCTGCGCCGGTGCCGTCGTAAGGCAGCCCGCCGGACATCTGGGCTCCGGGGATGGAAGCCCCTTCGCGGTACTCCCTGATTATGTCGCGCCAGTTCACCGCCGCCTCGCCAAGCGACTTCACCTTGGCAATTGCAGATTCGACGTCAATCGACGCATACGCCTCGCGCAGCTGCAGCCAGATGTGTCCGTCGGCGGGGTTCCGCGCGAATACGCCGCCGCCGGCCCAGGCGAAGGCGTGGCCTGCGTCAAGCAGGGCCTCGTATAGCTTTTCCATACGCTCCGGCGGCGGCTCGCCGAGGTCTGCGGCAGCCACGAGATACTCGCTTCCGTCCTCATTTGCGGCCCGCATTATGAAAAACGGCATGCCGTCGGCGTCAAATGCCGCGGCGTCGTCCACAATTTCCGGAACATCGATACCGAACCTTTCGGCGAACTTCCGTATCAATTCATTGAACTCCATATTTCCCCTTTTGGATGACTTCTCCTTCTTCAGATAATCTCACCCTGTATACACGGAACCAGAAAATAGATTACACGTCCGTCAGCTATCAGCCGTAGACAATGCGAGAGCCTCGACAGTCATGACGAGCGCCGTTACTTGGTGATTTCCGGATGCTGGACGGCAATGGGCGTTCCGTCCTGCGAGATGTAGAACATGTCGAGGACCACGGTCTTGTCGCCGCGGTTCTCGCCGTGGTGGATTGTGCCGACCATCTCGACGACTGGCTCGCCTGCATGGATTGTCGTCTCCTTGCCGTCCAGCCCGATAATCGTGAGCTCGCCCTGCTGCACGATACCGTAGTTCATGACGGGATGGTGGTGCCATCCGAGCTTGCTGCCGCGCGGGAATATATAGCGCCGGACGATAAGTTGCGGCTTGCCGACGGGGTAATCGGGCAGTTCCGCTCCATCCCAGCTTTGCGATGTGCGCTTTAGATCGATTATCTGAATTGCCTTCGCGTCGTCGTATTTGGCGAACGGAGCATCGGCGCATGGCGACACGCAGCCGGCCATAACGCCAAGAGCCGCCGCGCCCAGGACAGAACAGATACCTCTGCTATATTTCTTCATTTGAGCTTCCTTATTCAGCTTTCACGCGGTAGAACGCCTGCTTGCCGCGCTTGGGGAGAAGATACACGGTAGGCGTTCTGCCGCCGGCGGTAGCCGGCACCGATATGTAGTTCACTGGAACGGAAGAACCCTCGTTCAGGAATTCGACCTTTTCCCATTGCGGGTTATCAAGAGACGTGGCCGCCTCCAACGAGTAGGCGCGACCCGGACTTGCCGTAAACGCCAGCTCGCCGTTCTCGCCTGCCCCAGAGCCGGAATCCGACTTTTCAGACTTGTAGAAAACTATCTCGAGTTTATCGGCAGAGTCAAACGGATTTGTCCCCGAAAGCGCCTCCGAGCGCGTCGATACGCCGTCGCCGTCATGGTCTTTCGTGGGGTCGAACGTCTCGCCTGGCTTGTAGTACTGGCTGTACCGCCACGCCCAGTAGAGGTCGTCGTAGAGACTGTCGTCGAGCCCGTACGCGTTGTTCGTGCATTTTGCGAGGACAATGTCAACTTCCTTGACCGATCCCGGTCCGCCAAGCGTCGCATCAGAATCTACGACGACGCCCGTCCACACTGCACCGTTCGGCTCGGTCACTTCCACCGACACGACTGCGCCGGGGCTCGCCGCGCCGTCAACTGGCGCAGAGGCCATCGGCACCGTCAGGGCGTAGTTGCGCCGCGAATTGGCCCTGAAAAACGTCTTTGCCGCGGCTATCTTCTTCCCCGAGGCGTCATAGGCGGCGAGGCTCGCCACGCGATTCGTGTCGAACGCGACGTGCTCTGCGTCCATAAGCCGCCCCGTGAAGATGCAGGGGCTCTCGGCCAGTATGGGCGTAGCCGCGAGAAGGAACGATGGAGCGATTGCCAGAAGAGAAGCGATAAGATGTGGCTTGTTCATGTCGTTATCCTTTCCTTGTCTTAGTTGCCGCTCGTCGAGTATGTCTTGAGTCCGAGCTTTATGTCCTTCACGCCTTCGAAGTCGAGCTTCCCGTCGCGGTCGGAGTCAACACCGTTGATGAACGCCGAGATCGCTGCGTCGCGGTCGGCGTTCATGGCGCCAGCGGGGATGATGAGAAGCCAGCGCGTATTCCACGCAGAGCGCCCGACGAGGCGCGTGCAGTCGAGCGATTCGTCGTTCGGCTCCTTGCCGACGTCGTCGTAGGAGACGCGGAACGACGGGTGCTTTCTGATGCGCGCGCCAAGGTCGTTCCCGCCGGTCGCGCCGTCGTAGAGCGGCGTCCAGTCCGGGTCGTCGAGTTGCGTTGAGCCGATCGCGTAGGGCGCGGGGATCGTCTGGTCAACCACCTTCCACGAAAGGACGGTATCCGGGTCGCCGACGGCACGCATCCTGTCCTCGCCGACCGGAACGAGGTACGCGGACGGCGTCTTCGAGAACACGCCGTCGTCGAAGCCCTCGAAGTGGACGCCTGCAGCCGAGATGTGCGTCGCGTAGTAAGTGGAGTCAAGCGCAGCGTCGCCGGGCGCGATCTCCTCGCCGAAGAAGTTGTATCCATGTGCGATCAGCGACCCGAACGGTATGACGAAGCCGGGCTCCTTCTCGGCAGTCGATCCCGCGAGCGGCTGGCAGTAGTGGCGGAACTCCGCGACTTCGTTCAAGTCGTCCACCTTGTACTTGCGAAGCGCGGTCTTCCACGCCTTGTCGCCATCCTCGCCGTCGTATATGCGGAAGAGGTCGTGCCTCAGCGAGAACCACGTCGCGTAGGACTGCGGGTTGTTTATGCCGAGGCGCGGCTTGAGGACAAGCCAGTTCTCGTCCATTTCGGCGAGTATCGCGGCAAGGCCGCCGTCGCCCTTCGCGGCGTCGGAGGGGGCCATCGGCTCGCCGTCGTCGTCGAACTCGCCGAGCGTGCGCGCGCCGACGATGCGGGCGAGGAACGCGTCGCCGCTCATGCGGTCGGAGGAAAGAAGACCCGTCTCGTAGTCGTAGGCCTGCGCGGCAAGGTACGCGTACTTCTGCGCGAGCTCGAACTGCGCGTCGTAGCGCGAGAGCGCGGCGTTGCGGGCGATGCGGAAGAACATCTCGTTGTAGCGCGTCTTCGTGAGCTGGTCCGTCGCCTGCTGGCGCGCGAGCGTGCGCGTGTCGATTACGCGTTCCGCCTCCGCGACGACCGTTTCAAGCGCGGCCTCGGCGGTCATCATTTCGGCGTAGGCGCCCTTGCAGGCCCGCGCGGCCTCCAGAACGGCAGTTGCAGCCTCCAAGGCGGTGGCGTAGTAGCCGTCGTAGGTCTCCATATAGTCAACAATGATGTCGTACTCGCCGATGGCGAAGTCGAACGCGGCCTTCTGCGCGTCAAAGATCTCAAGGATGTTCTTTGCGGAGAGTTTGGCGGATTCCAGCGCGCTATCCCCGACACTCACAGCCGCCCCGATTGCGGCGCTGGCGAGCGCACGCGGATCGACGTTGACGGTCATTCCGGCGCCTTGGATGCCAGGAATCGCCGCCGAAATCCTCTCTTCCTCGTCTTCCAGGAGAATGTCGGTGACTTCAAGCGTGTTAAGGGCGACCTTGAGGCTGGCCGACTGAATGGAGCGCGCGAGCTCGAAGGCCGACTTGGCGGTGTGCAGCGCCTTCGTGATCGTGTGGAAGGCTGCCGACCGCCTGATGACGCCGACCTTGTATTCGAAGACCTCGGTGGCGGTCGCCCAGTTGTCCATCGATGTCTTGAATCCACGATAGGCGACGAGGAACTCGCCCATCTTCTGCTGGATCTGCCCCTGTGCGCGGCGCTTGCCGGTGACGTTCGCTGGCTTCAGGACGATGCCGCTCGCGGACTTTTCGTACTTAAGGGTGATGAAGTCCTGCGTCTTTCCGAAGTTGGGCAACAGGATGGCGAGCTTGTTGCGGAACTTGGCGACGTCGCGGACGTAGAGGTTGGTGGTGACCGACTCGACGTCCTCCTTGTCCTTGAGGCCGTAGTGCGTCGGCTCCATCCAGGCGTAGTTGATCAAGTCCGGACCGTCGTACCCCTGCGGGTAGGTGCCGCCGGGGCCGATGTCGCCCTCGTACGGGTAGCCGAAATACTCGATCAGCTTGTTCTTTGCCTCCAGTTCCATCGTCTCAAGCTGGTTCTCGCGGGAGGTCTGCGACTCGTAGAGCATCCGCATCCGGGAGCCGTAGAACTGCGCCTTGTCGAGCGACTTGCGGGCGTTGGCGAGCGCGGTGCCGGCGCGTTCCCTGATCTGCTCGTAGTGGGTCTTGCCGTCGTCGCCTGCGCTGATGGGCGTGAGGTCGAACGGGATTGCGCCGGCGGCGAGGCCGAGAGGCGTGAGCCCGGCGTCCATGCGGTCCACCTTCTTCTGGATGTCGGGGATCGTCGAGGCTAGCGACGAAAGCTCGGGGACGGTCGAGCGGTCGATGCGGGCGAGGCCCTCGTCCTCGAAGGCGATGTCCACTCCGCTTTCGGCGGCGGCGGTCCACGTGCCGCCGCCGACCTTCCAGACGGCGCCGGTCTTTTCGTCGGCGAGTTCCGAGGCGGCGCCGGAACCGGAGATCGTGCGCAGGTAGAGGGTGAGCCCGTCTGAGAGGGGCGAAACGTATTCGCGCTTGGCGAGGAGCTGCGCGTCCGTGCGGCAGACGCCGCTCCAGAGGCGCACCTCGTCGATCCGCCCTGCGTAGTCGCCGCCGAGCATGACGATCTGCGGACGGGCAGAGAAACTGACTTCGGCGGGGGCGGTCCACGTCGTCGTCTTGGCGCCGGAGGCGTCGAAGAGCGTGACGCTCGGGTGCCCGCCGTCGCAGCGCAGCGCGACGAGAGTCGTGTCGACGAACGGAACAGTCCCGACGTGGTATTCGCCATTGGCCAAATCGTCGTAGCCAAGCAGGAAAGACTCCTGTTCGTAAATGTAGGGAGTCGGTCGTCCCGTGTTTTCATTGATTTGCTCGACGCAGAGCCAGTTGTCCCAAGAGGGCGGGACGGGAAGACCGCCGGCTGCCGCATCGGCGAACTGAGCCCCCAGATTGTAGCCCTCGGGCAAGGCGACCGGCGCCGATGCCGTCCCTGCCGTGTCGAAAGTACATTCGAGGACGAAGGTCCCGTTCGTAAAGGAACGGCTTTCATAGGATTTGCCCATGTCGCCGGTGGTGGCGGCAGCGGCGAAAATATTTGTGTAGTTGTAGTGGTAGACCGTGTTGGTAACGGGGGTGCGCGAAGCAGTGAGCGTCTCAAAGTAGAGCTCGTTCCCGTCGTGGAGCGTGAGCGCAAAGGCGCCGACGTCGCCGAGGACGGTCAAGAGCCCGCTGCCGTCTGGCGCCTGTGCGGACAGCTCGGCCGGGGCGATCTGGAGCTCGGCCGTCCAGGTTCCGCCGGGGGCGAACTCGGGGAACGAGGCGGCGTCCTCGTCGTCACGGTCGAGCATGATCGCGGCATCGGCGTCGAACATGTAGCGCCAGTAGCGCCCGGTCGATGGCGCGGGCGCGAGGAGCGCGTTGGCGACGGCCCAGTTGGCAAGCGCCCCGAAGCCGCCGCGCGAAGCCCATTCGCCATAGCCGAAGTTGCGCGTCTTGTCGTCGTCGAGGTAGCCGGCGGAGGAGGCGCCGCCATTGTCGCGGTAAGCCTTGCGCGCCGTGCGATCGACCACAAGCGCGGCGGTCTTCGCGACGTCGTAGGCGGCCTTGGCGAACCTGGCCTCGTCGTAGTAGTCAACGTTGAGGACGGCGTCCGCGACGACCATCTCGCCCATCGCGGGCGGACCCCACGAGAAGAACGGGTTGCGGAGGAGGCGGTAGTAGCCGGACAGCGCGGAGAGGTAGTGCCCGTAGGCGTCGCCGTGGCCCTGCGGATACATTTCCGCCGCGTCGTTCTCGTCGATGATCCCCTTGTTGTTGCCGCTCACGTCGTAGTTGACGGCGTAGGCGACCTCGCCGGCTGTTATGCCCTTTGTGAAGTTCCAGACGAGGCGGTTGTAGTAGGGGGAGATGCGCGTCGAGGGGGCGTTCGCTCCGGAGCGGCCCCTGAGGAGCGCGAGCTCCTCGTCGAGGAGCGTGGGAACCTGGTTGTCGAAGGCGAAGAGCGACGAGGAGAGCGCTCCGTAGTCCAGCTCGAAGCCGGTCATCTCGGTGTTGTTGAAGTTCCCGCCAAAGCCGATGGTGGGGTTGAGGGCGTCGGTCCAGGCCTCGTCGCCGAGGACCGCGTAGAGGTCCGCAAGACGCGAGACGGCGAGCTGGAGCTGCTTGTTGGCGTCGGCGTCGTCTATGCCGACGGAAAGCGACATCGACTCGGCCTTGGAAAGAAGCGTCTCGTAGAGCTGGATGAGGCCTACGTTCGCAAGGTTGTCCTGCGAGAGCGCGACGTCTCCCTCGTAGGGCTTTCCGGCCTGGACGATCATAGAGACCGGCGTCTCCGCCTCGTTCTCCACGAGGTCGCGCATCCGCTGGGCGAACGGCGTCACGTTGTTCAGGACGCGCTGCACCCAGCCCTCGGCGAGTGCGGGCGGGTCGGTCCATGCGCTCCAAGTGTCGCCCATCGCGGCGTAGGCGGGCGAGTTTGCGTCCTTGGCGCGGTAGCGCATCGCGTAATACGTGTTCACCATGTTGGCGAGCGTGTCGCCCTGGCCGCCGATGACGAAGCGCGTAAGCCCCGCCGTCGGCTCGAACTTCAGCGTGTATTCGCCGCCAAAGTCGGTCGGGACGGAGCCGTCCGCGTGCGGACGGCACTTGCGCCACTCGAAGACGTACTGGTCGGGCTTGCCGGCAAACGCCTCGGCGTAGATGACGGAAAGCTGCTGCGAGAGGAGGTTCAGCGGGTCCTCGCGCGTGACGACGCGCCCCGTGTAGTATTTCGGCACGACCTTGAAGACATGCATAGACACGGGGTCGCCCTCGGCGACGTTCATGAGCGCGTTAGTGGTGTCATTCTGGATGAGCGTTACGTAGTTCGTCGCGCCCATCGAGAAGAGCGCGTAGTGGTCGCGCGGGACGTAATTGATGCGGTCCTCGACGCTTGAAACCGGGACATGCTTACTCGGCAGCACAGGAGCCGTGGCAAGCGCGGCGATAGCGGCCTCCCACGCTTTCTTGGCCTCGGAACCAGCGACATCGTCAAGGATCTCCGAGAGAATCTTCCGCTCCTCGGAGGAAAGGACGTTCACGTGCAGCAGCGAGACGCCCGCCGGATTGTCCTCCATCTCGCCCTCCAGCTTGATGCAGCGCGAGAGGTCCGCCGTCGTGTCGAGGTAGAAGCGCTTGGAGAGGTTCGGCGGAAGGCCGTCGAACGTCCAGCGACCCTTCCTGAGCGTGGCGTTGCCGCCGGCGCCCTGCTTGATGCCAAGCTTCTTGACTGCGGTGGCAACAGAGTCGAAGTCGCTTTTCAAGAAGCCCGTCGCCTGCGCGATCGTGGGGTCGAAAAGAACCGCCGTCGCGTCGCGCTCGCTGTCCGTCGCCGGCCACACGACGCCAACGGAACCGGCGTTCCAGACCTCTGGCAGCCCAGAGGCGGCTACGGTGAGCGTACGGCCGATCTCCATCTCGGGAACGGCGTCAGGCCACGAGACGCGCCACGTCCATGCGGCGGGGCGGGCGGACATCGGGTCGGACTCGGAATCGCCGTCCAGGAGCGAGAGCCACGGCACGGCGGCACCGACCTTCGGCCACTGCTCGGCTGGGAGCGACGGGAACGCAAATCCCTCCTGCATCCTGTAGAACATGCGCATTGTCGCTACGCCGGCGGCGCGCGCCCAGAGTTGGCCCTTGCGGTCGCGGAAAGCGGGCGACGTGGCGGACGGCTCGTCCCACGTGTCCTCGGCGCACCACGGGTCGTCCATCATGTCGATCGGGTGGGGTCCTGGGAACGCCTTGCCCGCGACGCAGTCGGCGGCAAGCTCGGAATAGACGGAGTTCGTGACCGCGACGTCGAACCATTGCATCGCCTTGCGTCCGCCCTTCACGTATTCGACGAGCACGCCCGGATCCGAGGAGGCGCCGGTGTTGAGGTCCGAGCGAAGCGCCCAGGCGACGAAGGAGGCCTGCCCTGCCTCGGCCCCGCCGTCGGAGCCGGCGAAGATGAGCGCGTGTTCCTCATTTGGGTTGTAACCCGTCTTCTTTGGATCGTTCTGCGCATATATCTTCGGCGTCTTGTCTGCGTCGGCCACGATGACGCCAGTGCCGATCGCAGGCGGGCCGTTCGCGTCCATTAGGCAGTCGGCGGCGGCGCAGACCGTGCCAAGCACCTTCTCCGTGAAGCGGCGCGTGCCGTTGCCACTGGCCAGAAGGTCGGTGCCGTCGACAAACGAGAAGCAGCCCGTGAGATGGTTCGCCGCACCCGTGTGGTCCTTGAGCATCTCGGTAAAGATTTCATCGTCGGAGAGCGCCTTGTTCCAGAAAAGCAATTCGCCGATCTCGGCCGTGGCAGCGGCGATTTTATTGTTGTGTTCGGTGCGCCCGATGCGGCAGCGCATTTCCCCGAGCAGCCACGCCATATCGGACCCCCAGAGCTGGTTGGTCACGCCATCGACGTAGATCTTGGTGGAGCCGTCGCCGCCGAAGACAAAGGCGAAGTGGTGCCAGCCGCCGTCCGGGTGGATGTCGATGATTCCGACTCCGCCGCCGCCGCCGTCCCGTTCCACCTTGGTGATCAGACTGTCGCGGCCATAGCAGATGTCGAGATAGTCGGTCACGACGTCGTTGTCGTCAAGACGCTCCAAAGTGAGAAGCGAGGCGGCGTAGGGGCCGCGGGAGAAATCCTCCAGCTGCTGTCGAGCCCAGAACATCACCGTGCCACCGTCGGTCTCGCTGAAATACCGGCGCACGGGGAGCATGGCGGCAGAGTTGGTGGACGAGAGGTAGAGGGCGGCGTTATGCGAGAAGATCGATTCCGATGCAGACCCAAGCTGCGAGGCGAGGATAATCTGCGGCGTCTCGTACTCGATCGGCCAGCGCACCGAATAGACCTGCGGGAGCGTCGGGATGGCGAGCGGTTTTGGCATCGACTCCTGCTGAACCACGGTGTTCCACCAGACCTCAAGCATTCCGGGACGGACTGCATAGACCACGGATGCGTAGGAGTTGGTGTCTGCATTGTCGGACGCATCGGCTCCGGCGCCGGAGGAGGAGGCGCCGTCGGGCTTGGCGGCCGCGTAGATGTCCGGGTTCCAGATCGGGTCGGAAGCGGCCTCGTAGATGAAACCGGGGCTGTCTGCGTCGCAGGCGGGGGCGAAGCCAGGTGCCGTACCGGCGATAGAGCCGTCGCGCAGCGTCAGTTCGAGGCCGACGCGGATATCCTCCGGCACCAGGGTAAAGAAGTCCGTGTTGGAGCGCAGGATCGAGCGGATGGGGACGAACCAGACGTTGTCGTTGGCGGCGAGCTTGAGAAGCGACCATCCCTCGCCTGTGGTATTAAATGTCCCGTCCGTCGCCACGGCGCGGGCGTGGCCTTCCGGCTCCTGGTACTTCATGAGCGTCGCGGTATAGTCAGATGGGACGTATATGGGCCGACCGCCGTCGCCGTTTATGTCTCCGCGGACGAAGATGGTGGCGTCCTTCGGCCAGTCGCAGGCGTACTGGTCGAGCTCGAACGGCCACTGGACAAGCATCTCGTCCGTCTCCATCCAATAGACCTCCATGTTCCAGGGATCGTCAACCGTGGGCCTTAGAGGATAGACGTTGCCATGCTTGGGGCTGTAGGATTGCTGCCCCTGGTGCTGGTAGTAGTAGTCGCCGCGGTTGTCCGTGGGCTGCACGTATGTCGGGCGCGCGCGCAGTCCCTCGGTGCCGTAGCCGCGGCCGTCGGGCCGCAGCGCGCGGCCGATCTCGCCCGCCATCCGGTTTACGACGGGGCGGCATATCTCGACGACCTGAACGTGCAAGAGCCGCTCGTATGTGCCGGTGTCGTAGTAGGCCATCACGACCTGGCCCTGCAGCCGCCCGTAGGCGTAGAGCATCGACGTGGCGGGGTCCAGGCAGAGCCCCGAGACGACGCGGTTGGTCAGCACCTGCTCGATGCCGGCGGCGCTGTTGGTATAGACGCCGTAAACGGGCTTGAGGAGTTCGTCGGGACCGTAGAACTTCACGAACTTGCCCGTAAGATCGACCGCCGGCGCGTTGTAGGGGTAGTCGGTCCAGTAGATGCGGCGCGGACGCCCGGTGCAGGCGGCCGAGACGACGTAGGTCATCGGCACCTCCGCGCCGCCCTCAAGGACCCACGTGAAGCGGACGGCCCCGCCGAGCGTGGCGAAGACCCGCCGCCCGGCGGAATCAAAGAGGAAGCCCTCGGTATGATCGGAGAGAAATTTGTCGTAGGTGGCGGCCCAGTTGACGTTGTTCGGCGGCTCGATTACGTCGCCGAGGTAGTATTCTGGCTTGGTGCGCTCGATCGGGAAGCCGGCCTCTGAGGAGACGAGCTTCATCGGGTCGGCGCCGGCCTCCGTTCGGAGGGAGGTTGCGTCCGCGCCCCCAGGAGCGACGATTGCCATCGCCGGATAGTTGGGGTTGGCGGAGAGCCAGGCGTTGTCTCCCGCGTCGGCGCTCATCCGCAGCGTCGGAGCGCCGGGAACGCCGAGCGTGTAGCCCGCGTCCGCGGCGCGTGCACACGTCAGGGCGAGGAGCGCAAACGCGGCGGGAAACAAAAGAAGATTCCTTGTCGTCATGTCACTTCCTCCTTTCTACTTCACTTCACGCGCATGATGTAGCACAATACATAGTACGGCGGTCGGTTCTCGTGCGGCTGATCGCCGCCGACCGACGAAAAATCACGGTTGTTGTGCTGGTCGCTCCACTTGTCGTGCGTGAGATACAGGTTGTTCTGCTTCTTCCAGTCGTCGGCGATGTCGCCGCCCCACATCGTGATGCTGTGGTAGTGGCTCGGCATCTCGGAGACCGTGAGTTTGTGCGTCTTCTCGCCGCCATTATTGCCTATGGTGTTGTGATCCCCATCGTCCGCGTCGTAGCCCACGACGAAGCGTCCACGCAGGTTGGGCGTGTCGTAGGTGCCGTCACAAAGCCGCCAGCCGTCCGGTATGTTGCTGGCGGCACCGCTCCAGAGCACGATGGCGCCAACTGGGAACGTCCCAAAGGCCGCATTACCGTTTGAGCGGACGACCTCACCCCCCACGACGAGCTTGCCGCCGATGTTGGCATCCTGAGTCATGCGTGCCGACGATGGCGAAACGTCACCCTTGCTCTTCGCGGTTCCTGCGCGAACCTCGCCCGCTACCGAGAGGTTGCCGCTGGCAGACGAGACGTCGAGCGCCTTAGTCGCGACGGGGACGGCGAGCAACTTCTGGCGAGGCGAAATCTCCGCTTCGGAACCTGCGACAGTAAGCCCGAGATAAAGCGACAGGCCGACGTTCTCAGCAAGCGCTTTCGCGAGACCGTTCGTGGGCGAGCCGTCGGAAAGAGCCGCGCCGCCCTCGTCGGAAAGCGCCACGTTGAAAAGCCCCGCGTCGTCGAGCAGCACCGGATAGGAGCGGCCCCAGAGCACTTCTCCACCGGCGGGTTGGTCGTACAGGCGAAATTCGACCGTGTGGCTCTTTTGCGAGAGCGCCAACCCCTGGGCATCGCGCAGTACGCCCTGATAGGCGAAGCCCGCAATCGAGTGAGCCGGGTCTTGGAAGAGCGTCAGCGCGACCGAGCCGTTCGGGGCGACAGTCCAGTTCGACCCGAGGGCGGCGGCAAGGGCTTCCGGCGCCATCGCAGAGGCATTAGTGCCCTGCACGGCTCCGATCGACTTCGTGTAGTAGCAGGAAGTAAGCGCTTCGTATGGACTGGTTCCGGGACCGCGAGAGAACGTAAAGGTGCTGGTGGGGGATACGGTCACTTCCTTTGGTGTGAAGAGGCAGTTGTAGTAGTAGGCATAGGGGGCATACGGCTTCCACCCCGTAAAGCCGCCGCAACTGTTCGCAGTAGTCCCAAGAAGCGAGCCGTCGAAGAGGCAGTCGCGGAGTGTCACGCGGGCATTGGCATTGTCATACAGGATTCCGACAAACCCGCCGGCCGTCGCGTCGCCGTTCACCGTGAGCACGAGCTTGACGGAGACGCGGCAGCGCTCGATTGTGGATGTCTCCCTCCTGACCCAGCCGACGAGCCCGCCGGCGAACTTTGCGTCCGAGGTGATCGACCCACGGACGCGCAGGTCGTGGATCTTGCAGCCGCCGATGACCGAGAACGGCGCGGCATACTGCCTGCCTGAAAACGTCCAGTTCACGACAAGGTCGTGTCCGCCGCCGTTGAAGTCCCCTTGGTACGGCTTGTCCTCGGACCCCACGCGCGGCGAGGCCGGTGTGAGCGTGACGTCTGTTGTCATCACCGCGTTGAGATCCGTTTCCCCGGACGCAACGCGCGTGGCGAACGTGGCCCAGTCCGCAGCGCTCGCGATCTGGATTGTCTCGGCATGTGCCGAGACCGTGCTGATCGCAAGCGTGAGCGGGATTAAGAATGACGCTGTTCTTTTCATGCTGGTTCTCATAAGTGGTTTGCTCCTATGGCTTCACTACGCGGCCGAGGAAGACTATCAGGCCGGTGCGGGTTTCTCGAATGAGGAAGATGAACGGGGGCGTGGGCTTGCCTTGCCGGACTGCCTTCGCAGAAGCGGCGGCCTCGCCGAGGGGAAGCGGCACGCCTGTTGCGACCGACGCCTTGATTCCCTCGTCGCCCACGGCGAGGGAAACTGACTGCCCTGCGGCGTTGTCGGCGAAGAACGCCGCCATGCCCATTGGCGAAAGGACGGGCTTGAGGTCGAGATGCCTCTGAATGTCGAAGCAAGTATGTATCGGCTTCTTGGAATCCGTTCTCGGCGCAGTCGCCAGACGGTCGAAGAAAGCGCGTCCCAATCTCGCCTCGACTTCGCCAAGCGTGTTGGAAGGCGACGGACTTATTGCAAGCATTTCAAACGTGCCGCCAACGCAGGGGAGCCGAAGCGCAGAGCATAGCGGCGTATCCAGAATGTCGGTCGCTGCGGGATCCCACTTGGCTGAGAATCGGAATGTTCCGTTCGTGCCGGACTCCTTGACGGAGGCGTCGACGCGCGCGGCGCGTGAGAGAGCCGTTCGCGCCTCGCGGAAGGTTGCCGCAACCTCATCTGGCGCGGACGGCTCGACGCCGCCGAGCTGCAATGCAAAGGCCATCCCACGTGCAGTATCGCCCTTCGCGCCCGTCTGCAGAAGAGCAAAGAGATTCGCGACACCCCACGGCGAAATCACGACGTTGTCGCCAGAGTCCGCCGTCGCCACCGCATGGCGGTAGAGTTCAGCAGCAAAGTCGGCCTGCCGCCAGCCCGCGGGCATCGTATGCGCCATCGCATCGCATGCGAAAAGCGCAAGAACAGCGGTCGCCAGAACGGTCTTGTTCATTCCCAATGCCACGGCAGACGCTTTAGCGCACGCGCATGATGTAGCACAACGTGTAGTACGGCGGACGGTTCTCGTGTGGTTTGTCGCCGCCGGCCGAGCTCGTGTCGCGGCCGTTGTTGAAGTTGTACTTGTTGTGCGTGAGATACAGGTTGTTCTGCTGCTTCCAGTCGTCGGCGATATCGCCGCCCCACATCGTGATGCTATGGCTGTGGCTCGGCATTTCGGAGACCGTGAGCTTGTGCGTCTTTTCGCCGCCCGTCTTGCCGACGGCGTTGTAGTCGCCGTCACCCGCGTCGTAGCCCACGACAAACCGTCCGCTCAGGTTGGGGGTCTTCTGCCCTTCCACGGTCTGGCCGTTGCAGAGAGCCCAGCCCTCTGGGATCTTGTTCACGGCGCCGCTCCAGAGGATGATGCAACCTATGGGCGCGGTTCCATATCCTGATACGGTGCCATCTACTGTGAGATTGCCGCCAACAGAGGCGTTGCCAGAGACGGTGATGGACGACGAGGCGAGCGAACCGGCGACCGTGACCGAGGCGGCGGAGATCTGCCCGGCCACATCCAGATCACCGCTCGCGGAGGCGACGTCGGCCGCGACCATCGCGTAGGGCACGGGGAGTATCGTCTGGCGCGGGGCAATTTCGCCGCTCGAGCCAACGACCTTGATGCCGATGTACATGGTCGAGGACGCCTTGGAGGCGAGAATCGACGCGAGCCCGGATCCCGTCACGCCCTCGATGGCCGAGCCGGCCGAATCGGAAAGCTCGGTGTTGAAGAGGCCGTTGGCGTCGAGCAACACCGAGACGGCGCGACCCCAGACGGGAGTTCCGCCTTCGGCCTGCGTATAGAGCTTGAATTCGACGGCCTGATTCTTGTTCCCAGGTATGTTGCCTTCGGCGTCACGCAGGATGCCCTGATAGGAGAACGCTGCCGGCGCAGCGTGGCCAGTTGCGGTCGCGAGAACGAGCGCAACGGCTACCGAGAACAAGGCGGCCGCTTTGCGGCAATGACGAATGACGGATTTTTTCATGGTTTTGCTTCCGTTTTGGTTTGACAGTTTGCAGATTTGCTATTCAAGGACGATTTCGGCGACAGACGAGACGCGTTTCACGGTCATCGGGCCGGAAAGGACTATGTTGCCCTGGCGCATAAGCCCAGAGAACGTCCAGCGGCACGTGCCGGATTTCGTGTCCTCCGGGTTCCAGGCGGCCTCGCCGCCGTTCAATCCGAAAGACATCTCGATCCTATTCCCCACGGAGAAAGTCTCGGGCTTCACGTCCCCCTTGTAGTTCTGGAAGTCGTCGCCGGAAGGCGCTGGCGTGGAAAAGTCCCACCTGAGGCCGTCGTGCTGTGGATGGAGCGGATGCCTGAGGATGCTGGTGGCACCGTCCGCCGCGACGGCGAATGAGAACGCGATGACGCTGTCAGACTCACCCGCCGCCTCGATCACTGGCGTTTCCGTAGGCAGGCATACCGCGCTTATGCGCGTCACCATGGTCGCCGTGGTGGGCACGACGGCCGAACCTGCGTACAGACGGTATGTGTAAGTGCCGTCGGCGGCAATCTCGCCTGCCGTGACGACACGCTGGAGGAGCCGCACCTTTCCGTTGGCGTCTATGTGGATCGGCAGTCGCAGCTTCGCCGCACCGCCGGTTTCCGTCCCGACCGTGCTACCAGGCGCAAGTACGTGGTCGAACTGCACGTCTGCCACCCAGAGCCCGACCGGCAACGCGGCGTCGGGCACCACGACGCCCGACGTCTCGCCCGCGAGCGGCACGACCACCTTCGCGTGCGAATCGCCGTCCTCCGTAATGCGCAGGAGCGCCCCGAACGAAAGCCCCTTCACGAGCGAGGAAAAGGCCGTGCGGTCGAGACCGAACTCCAACCTCCACGTCTCGTCCGGCGCAAGCTCCTTCTTCGTCACCGGACCGTAGCCGGAGAGCGCGGCGGACCATGCGGCGTTTGTGCGGGCAACGTCGGCATCGCGCACGTGGAGGCAGAGGGGAAGCGTACCGGACAGCTGAAGCTCCGCCGCGTTCGCGGCCTGCTCAAGGGCCACGGAGACCGTGCGCGGGGACTTGCCGTCGTTTCGCACCGTGAGCGTCGCCTTGACCCCGTTCTGCCCGAAGTCTATTCCATTCATCGGCGAGACGAAAAGCACGCCCGACCAGTCGCTCAGGTCGTCAGACGGCAGGAGCAGCACATCGCCGTCGGAGACTTTCGAGTTCCAGGTGCGCACTTCTAACGGGCCTGGTCCGGCGTCAAGGTTGTCGCCCACGATGCGGTAGTACACGCGGCTCTTCACGCCTTCGCACGGGGAGCCCTCGAGGTATGCGGATATATCCGTCTGCTGAGTCGTGGAAAAGCCGAAGAAGTTGTACACGGCGTTCGTGCCGCTCACGTGCCACGTAGTGCGAGGCGCGGCGGGGACGCCGCGAATTGTCACGGAATGGCTTTCATTCGTGCAGTATGTCACGAGAACCGAGCCGGCAGGAACGCGACTAAGCGACGACGCCTCGGGAAAACCTCGCTTCCAGAGGGCCATCGACGAGCCGGTTAGCCCCTCTGAGTCCCAGTCTGCGCCGAACTGGCGTGTCGCGAGGAACGAAGCGGGGTCGTAGAGCCCGACATGGTCGACGGGCCAGTCGGCGAAGAGGTCATCCGCCGCCGCGTCCGGCGCAACCTCGACATACACCGCATTCCATCCTTGCACCAAGGAAAGACTCTGGGTTGTGTAGGGTGCGACCGCCCCGGCGACGAGCGGAAACACGCATGCGAAAGACAGGCATACGCCCGACAGTCGCGCAGTCAGCCTTTTTCCCCTGAACATGACAAAGCCCATTTATCACCTTTCTTCCGTTCAGTAGTTATAATTCTTGCTTACGATTGATGAATGCGGTCGTTTGCCGCGGCAACTTTGGAGCGGAGTTCTTCCTTGTGGGCGCGGAACTTCTCGCGCAGCGCGGGATCGGCCGTTCCAAGTATCTGCACCGCGAGGAGCGCGGCGTTCGTGGGGCCGGCCGAACCGACGGCGACAGTCGCGACAGGAACGCCCGAGGGCATCTGAACCGTCGCGTAGAGCGCGTCGAGCCCGTTGAGCGCCCCGCCCGCGACTGGAATCCCGATGACAGGGAGGACTGTCGCCGCGGCAAGTACGCCGCCGAGATGCGCTGCGCCGCCGGCGGCCGCGATGATGACCTTGAGCCCGCGAGATTCGGCTGTCTTCGAATACTCAATGGCGACATCGGGCGTCCTGTGCGCGGAGATTACGCGCGTCTCGTAGGAAACGCCGAACTTGTCTAATGTCTCGCACGCCTTTTTCACAAGCGGCCAGTCCGAGTCCGAACCCATGACTATTCCAACGACTGCTTCTGCCATATCGTAATTCCTTTCCTTGGTAATTAAATCACTTGAGCGGTGCGGCGGGATTGCCGAGCACCGTGACGCCTGGATCGACGTCGACGAAGACGGCCGAGCCCGCCCCGACTACGGCACCTGCGCCTATCTTGCGGCGCGGCGCGACGACCGAGCCAGGGTAAACAGCAGCCCCTTCCCCGACCTTGACGGCACCGCCAACCGAGCACTGCGCGTAGACGTGCGCGAAGTCGCCAAGGACGGTATCGTGACCAACCGAGCTCGAATGGAACACCGAGACATGCCGCCCGACGGCGATGTCGACGGTAAGCGAGACATGCGGCGCGATGAACGAACCCTCGCCAACGACAACATTGGGGCCTATCGTCGCCGTCCTGTGGATTATCGAAATGAACTTAGCGCCCTTCTTCTCAAGAGCAGAGACGCAGCGGCGACGCGAAGCGATGCTGCCGAGCGCGGTGATGAAAACGTCGTCCGCGTCAGGGACATAGGAATCCGGCGAGCCGACGATTGGCGGATAGCCGGCAAAGCCGTCGAGCGCCGTCGGCTTCGCGTCGAGAAAGCCCTTGATGTCAAACTCGGTTCCGAAGCCGACCGCCTCGCGCGCCGCGCCGAACATCTCGCGGCCAAAACCGCCTGCGCCGACTATCACAAGATGCTTCATGGCTCCACCCCCGCCGCCGCCATAAGGTCGGCTACTGTCTTGCACTTCTCAAGCTCGGCCGCCGAAAGCGCCTTGCCGAAGCGCTGCTGAATCATGACGCGGAGCGCAAACGCCGTAAGCGAGTCCCAAAGTGGCCCCGCGCGGAAATCTGTGTCTGGCGAGACGGACGGAACCTCAAGTGCCCCGGCGACCCTATCAAGAAATTCCTGTGCGGTACTCGTCATTTCCAGATAGTATACCATATTCCGCGCAACATAACGACTGCGGCGGCGACGAGCGGTTTCCTCAAAGAAAGCGGAAACGCCTTGATGGAAGAGCGCACAAACGGATCGGAAAGGTATTCGCGCAGGCACTTCTGCCCTTCGCCGCGCGCAAGTCGGCCGCAAATCGTGCACGAGAGGATTTCAAGCGCGGAAAAGACGCACGACGCCGCGTAGAGAGGCCCAAGCGCTCCGCCTTCCGCCTCGTCGAGGGCGCGACGCTTGGCAAGAAGCCGAAGCTTGTTGCGGCAAAGCCGTGCACCGTCGCGGGGTATCGACCTCATCGCGCCATCGTCACGCGCCGTAACGCAGTATATCTCCTGCGGTACACACGTCATCGACTTTGCGCGGAGAAGAACCTCCGAGACGAACATCGCGTCCTCGTAGAGCTCGATCGTCTCGTCGAAGCGAACGTTCTCGAGAAGTTCGCGGCGAAACGCCATTCTCCACACGCCCGCCATCTCGCGATCAGCAAAAAGCGGCTTGCCCGCATACCACGCGCGAACATCGTCGAAGGAATAGCCAAAGACACGCGGCAAATAACCCGCGCGTATCTCCGCGTTCGTGTGAAAGCGATAGTCACCCTTTAGCTGCGAACCCTCGTAGGCGCACACGCAGACATCGGCGCCGTCGCGGTCAAGGGCAGTCGCCATCGCCGTGAAATAGTCGCCATGTACCGTGTCGTCCGGATCTACGAAGAATACGAGCCGACCCTTTGCCATGTCGAGCGCGGTGTTCCGCGCGGCAGATACGCCGCGATGCGGACGGGCGACAACTTTAAGCCGAGGTTCCGTCGCGGCGGAAGATTCGAGAATGGCGAGCGTCCTGTCGGTCGAACCGTCGTCGACGGCAATTACCTCGGCATTGGCGAGAAGCGCCGCGAACACACTTTCAAGGCAGCGGGCGAGATACGGCTCCACGTTCCAGCAGGGAACTACGACGCTGATCTCGACGGATTGCGCGGTCATTTCAGCTTCGCGTCTATCGCGGCCTCTTCAGCCCAGGCACCGGCAAGCGCCGGATCTGTGGCGATTTTGCCAAGCGGCACCTTGAAGAACGCCTCGTAGGTCTTCTTGCCGTTGAGGCCCTTAAGCGAAAACGCGACTTCGCTGCGCCCCTTCGGAACGCGCCCCACTATCGTCACCGTGTCGCCGCGATAGAGGTTCTTGATGAGACGCGGATACGCCTCGGCCTGCGAATTGGCGGCAAATACGACGCGGATATCCGAGAGTACTGGGTCGCGGAAGCGGTCTGAAAGCTTCTCTATCCCGGAACCAGCTTTCCAGCGAAGCCCGCCGTATATGAAGCTTTCGCCGCGGTTGCCGTGGGTAAGTACGTCGATAAGCTCGCGGTTGGCGCTTTCCTTGACGCCGTACATATAGACGGAGACGAGACCGTCGTTCAGGTCGGTGAACTTCGAAAGTATCTGCGCCGTGTCGCTGACGCCGGCATTGGCGTCGCCGTCCGTCACGACAAGCGCTATGAGCGGCCTCGCCGGGTCGCGCGGGAGCGTGAGAAGCGAGCGGATTGTGCCGAAGACGTCCGTACGCCCGTAGGCGGAGAGATTGGCGAGCCACTTGTCGGCGGCGGCGAACGACGCCTGGTCGCACTCCTGCCAGCGGCGGAAAGCGTAGGAGAAGCTGTTGCGGAACGCGACGAGGTTGAACCTGTCGCCTGTGTTGAATGCCGAGCGCAATATCTGCTTGGCGGCGTGGCGGCAGCTCGCGAGGCGCTCCGAGCCGATCGAGCCGGACGCGTCGATGATGACGACCACGTCCTTCGGCACTACGGGAAGCTCGGCCTTCGGCGTGACATTAAGCCGGAAATACGTCCACTGCGCGTCCTCGAACCTGGACGCCGACAGATTCACAAACTTCTCGAGGGGCGCGGCCTCGTCGACTTTCATCAGCTCGCGGATTGCGTCCTTCTCCTGCTCGACGATCTTCTCGTCTACCCTGTCGTAGACTTCCTGCGAAGGCACGAACTTCGGCGCCGACGGCTTCTTGTCCGCGGCTATCGAAGTGCGCTCCACGGGATCTGCGGCAAACGTTGGAACTGCGATCTTCGCATCGGGGACGCCAAACGACGCCGGCATCGTGAACATTGCGCCTGGCGCGAAATCGGGAGCCGTGAGGGCGCGGCTCTTCGGAACGGAGAACTCCGCTACAGGGAGCGGGTCGGGCGCGGCAGACTCGGAAAGCTCCAGCGGCGACGCCTCGAACTTCTCGGCAGGGACGGGAACCGACGAAAGCTCCGGCGCCGCGGGTGCCGGCACATCGCCGTCCCAGTGTTTCTCGGTGCTGTCGGGAATCTGCTCCGTCGCGGGCCCAACGGGCTCGTCGGCCTCGGCCTCGGGAGCCTCCTTCGCGGACATTATGTCCTTGATTCGCTCGATGCGCACGGGGTCTTCGATCTCTTCGTAGTCGCTGACGCGCATCGCCTCGCGGTGGGGCGAGCGGAGCGACGAGCGGTCGACATGCGTCATCACCTGGGCGCGAATCCCGAACATGAGCGCTACATGCGCCCCGATCGAGAGGACAATCGCCACGACAAGCAGGTTCTCGCGGCTCTCCCTCGTCATTTCGCCGCCTCCCGATGTTCGTCCAAGATCTTCTTCGCCTCGGCGCAAAGCTCCTCGTCCGCAAAGAGCGCGGTCACTACCGTCGCGTACTTCCTCGCAGTCTCGACATCGCCCTTCGCCGCGGCATTCTTCGCGAGCGCGACATACGCCTCGGCACGGGCACGCGGAGACTCCGAGTTAAGCTCGACGGCGCGTCGCAGCGTCGCGTCCGCCTTGTCGTGCTCGCCAAGGCCAAGCTCGAGCTTGCCGAGGGCAAGCGAGGCAGGCGCGAGGTCGGCGATGCACGCGTTCTCGGCCATCGCCTTCCTGTACGCCTCGACGGCCTTCGTGAAGTTCTCGGCTTTCTCCTCGACAGTTCCCATGAGGACATGGCCGGCCTGCCGCCATTCGGCGGAATCGCCCGCTATGAGCTGGGTCGCGCAGATCTTCGCCTCCTCGCCGCCGAGCAGCTTACCGACCGAAAGCGCCTTGGATGCGGACATGCGATCCGTCGCGCCCTCGCGCACGAGCTTCGCATACTCCGTCTTCGCCTCGTCGGTCTTCCCGGAGCGCCAGGCATAGTCGGCGAGCATGAGCCGCGCCTCGCGCGACTCGTCGAGAGGGAGCCCCGCGGAAAGCGCTTCTTTAAGGAACTCCGCGCCCTCCTGCTCGTGCTCGAGCTGCACCGCCGAGACGCCGCGCCAGTAGAGCGATTCCGCGCGGCGCTTCTGGTTGCGCCCCGATGAAAGCGCCTCGGCGAGAGCAAGCTCGCAGGCAGACCACTTCTTTGCGCGCGCGGCGATCATCGCCTTGCGGAAAAGCGCCTCGGCGGCATCGTCAGTCCCGGGGAACTTGGATGCAGTCTCCGCATACTGCGCCTCGGCCTCGGCCGTCTTGCCTGTCGACTCGTAGGCCCAAGCGAGCCGCAGAGAGTCACACGAAAGTCCCGAGAGGGCGTATGCCCTCTTCGCGTTCTCTATGACGCCTGGCTGGTTGCCGCCCGACGACGCTGAATCAAAGCCAATGCGGGCAAGCGGCAGTTCCGCGTTTGAGCGGAAGCGCCCCTGGGGGAACTTCTCGAGATACGACTTGAAAAAGCGCATGGCCGACTCGTTGTCGCCCGTCGCGTAGGCGCAAGCGCCGAGCAGGTAGGCGAAGTCGTCGGTGGAACCGTCTCCGCAGAGCGCCGCGCAGTCGGCATACTTCCCGCCAAGGTAGCTGCTCCACGCCGTCATTGTCCTCACGTCTGCGGCGTGCTTCCCGCTGGGGTAACGCTTAAGGTAGCGACCGAAAATGCTCGCGGCCTCACCGTACTTCTTCTCGTTGTAGCTCTGGACGGCGGCAAGATAGAGCGCGTCTTCGGAGAACTTCGATTCCTTGCCGAAGGCGATGCCGAGAAGGAGCTCGACGGCCTTGCGACGGGCCTGGGCGTCGGGCGACTTCACGAGAATCGCCGCACGGTGGAAATCGGCGTAGGGCGCGTACTTGCCCTTTGGGTCAAGGCGCACGGACTGCGCGAGCGTCTCGGGGTCGTTCGCGGCGGAACCGAGGTAGTAGAGCGCTGCTGCGCGGATATCAGCCGCAACGCGGTCGGAGTCAAGCACCTTTAGTTCGGAAGTGCGCTCTTCGGGCGTTCCGGCGAGCGCGCGCATCAGCCGCGAGCGGTCTGCGCGCGCGGAAGTCGGATACTTCTCGATCAGTTCGCCGTATTCCCTGCGGGCGTCGGCCGACTTGCCAAGCGCCCTGTCGCACTCGGCAAGACGGTACAGGAGTTCGTCTGCGGGAACCGCCTTCTCGCCGCGAAGCGCCGCGTACTCCTCTTTCGCCGCGGCGTATTCGCCGCGGTTGAAGAGCCGGTCGGCCATCGCGAGACGGTCGGCGGGCAGGACCGCGATTGCGGCGAGGATTAGCGCCGAAAGCGTCATTCCTTCCCTTCCGAGTTGTCGGTGGCGAGCGAGAAGTTCCATATTCCCGCAGCGCGGCACGTATCAATCAGCTCGACAAGGGCCTCGTAGCGCACTTCCTTGTCGGCACGGATTATCACCGGCTGGCCGGGATAGAACTTCACGACCTTCGAAAGTCGCGCGCAAAGGTCGCCGAGCGTGAGCGCGACGGAATTAACCGATATTTTGCCATCCTTCGAGAGGTTGACGATTATCTCCCCGGGCAGCCGCTCCGGCGTCTCGGCGGTCTTCGCGTTGGGGAGCTTTATCGAGATCTCGCTCTCCCACTGCGAAAACACGCTGACCGTCACGAAGAAGCAGAGCAGCAGGAAGATCACGTCGAGCATCGACGTCAGGGCGAACGTCGTCGCCTTCGGCTGGCTTCTCTTCTTGAACTTCATTCCTGGCCTCTCCTTGTGGGCGACGTCAGACGGTTTGAGAGGCGAAGTGCTCTACGACACGCTCCTCGACCTCCGCGATGCGGCGCTGTGCGCGGCGGCGGAAGAACGCGTAGGCGAGAAGCGAGGGGATCGCGACCACGAGGCCGAAGATCGTCGTGACGATCGCCTGCGAGACGCCTTGGGCGAGCACCATCGGCTTCGCGCCCGCCGAGACGTCGGAGGCGATTCCGCCGAAGGCCTGGAACATGCCGAGCACCGTGCCGAGAAGCCCGACGAGCGGAGCGATCGCGCCGAGGTCCGCAAGCCACTCGACCTGAGACATGAGGCGGTCAGCGACTCTGCCGCCTTCCGATTCCGGGTCCTTCGACGCGCAGATGCGCGAGACCGCCTCTGGAACGACTATTCCGGCGCGCTGCGAATACCAGAGATATATAATGAGCGCGAGCGCCCATACAGAGAATAGCGCGAGTACCCACATGAGCGGGCCTCCGTAGTTCCATGCCTGTTCGAAGGTGATGTCGTTCATTTGTCCTTCCTTTCCTGTAAGCTTTTGTAAATTATATCAAAATAGATGCGCATCCGACAAATGGTAATTCATTGATTTTGTCACGTTCTAGTTCAGCCGCCGACCGTTTCCGTCTCGGCCAACGCGCCGGGCTATGCGGCAACCGCACCCCGCATTGAGCACACCTCTAGCGAAATTGCTTCGCAATTCTCACTCCGTTCGGGTGATATGCCTCCGGCGCTCGCTTCGCTCGGGGGATATTCAACCATCATCATCGTCAGTTTATTGGTCATTTCATTGTTTCTTCAAATCGTTTTCCGATCCACCTCACTTCACGACCTCCCAATGGCCGTCATTGGCAATGCAGGTTTTGCAGATCGTGCTCAGCGAGGTCGGCAAGCCAAGACCCCGCGCAGATATGGACAGGTCTTCTCACGCACCTCCCGCTGCACTACCTCAAGTTCCTCTCCGGATGGGACAAGGCGTTCTCGCGCCTCGTCGGGATCGTGCGCTCGGCGGCGTGGATGGACCTGGACATCGTGGAGACCCTGCGCCTCCTATGGGATGGTAGCCGCCTGGACGAACTTTTTGCGCTTTGAAAATACTGGGGCAACAGGCATCTTGCCCATTGCGATAGGGCGCGAGCCGCCTACGGCACCGCCACCTCCACATACCCTATCTGCCAGCTTCTTGCCTTGACGGAAAACTCTATGGCAGAGGCTCTGGCAGAATCTGGATTAGGAATCGCCATGTCCAGAATCACGGAAAATCCATACTTCACGGCTTTCCCGCCAAAGATAGGAAGCAGTGCGTGGCATACATCTTCATTATCGTCGTAATCATACGGCATCAAGCGTGTTTCCGTTGTCGTGGCCAATATTCCAGAACCAGACCAACTAACAGACACCTTGCCCCTTTCGCCAAACGTCAATCGTGCCGTGATCGGCTCGTAGTAAGACGTCATGTCAAGAACAAGAACGTTATCCACAGAATCAAACGCGGGCAAATGCCTTGGGATTACGGGAAGAGCCCACGGATCCTGAATAAATTCGGCGTATTGTGTAGCGTTCGGTTCGCCTCGCGGTGAAAAATAGGCATCTAGTGTGGCTTTTCCTACTTCAACATCTGCGTAGAGGAATTTTGAAACTACGAGACTTTTACGCAAACATACGTTTGCCGTTACAGGTTTTTCGGAAGAGGGGATCCCCCATTCATATTCCTCTTCACCAAGCTTTTGGGGCAGATAATCCGACGGATATGCCTCGCTCCAAGTATTACCAGATTCTTCAGTACCGTGAAACTCGCTCAGCCATCCCGAACGACCAACCGTGAAACCTTGTATGTCCATATCTAAATTAGACGGAGAATCACCATCCTCTATCCATTGCTCCCAGCCATAGAATGATCCGACCGCCCAATCCGGCAAGTCGCCGACATCAATCTCATACGGTCCTCCATGGGAGAAATCCACCAATATGGATTCAATCCTAACTGAAGCCACCTTGATGTTCGAAGCTGCCGCAGGAACAGCAGATGGTATTGCGAGATCGAAATCAAATCCAGTCTGGACAAAATCACCATAGCCGTCTATGCGCGTCTTGTCAAGGAACGTCAACCAAAGTTTGGCGTGCACCGTTCCGTCGGCATCGCGAGCGTATGGCGAGATGTAGGACGAACAAGTGGCGGCCGGCTTCGTCCCGGACCAAGTCGCCGTGACCGCGCCTTTCGTCCCGAACTTGAGCGTCACTTCGCCGTCGCTGCAGTCGGACTTGACCGGGACAACCCTTATGTTGTCCTTCCCGAACACAGGCAGTCCGGACACGGCGGGCTTGCGGGAATAGAGGGACTGATATACGACACCTTTACTCTCAACAGGATCGTCGTCTTCATCGCATACGCCGATGTCTTGCGTAGTCAGGCATCCCAGCAATGCTCCATCTTCTCCGTACGCGACCGGACTTATGATACCCGCGCAATCTCCCTCGCTGTATCCATCTTTCCCTTTGCGCCCAGACGCATAGTGGAACGAAAACGCGAAACTGCCGTCTTCTCGGCATTCGGTCAACTGCGCCGTACGCGATTCCGCACCTTCGCCTGGCGAGACGGTCTTCATGCTGATCTTGCCGTTGGCGGAAATTGTGACTGTGAACTGCTGGGGGCAAGTCCACGTCCCACGCAGTCTACGTGCTACGTTCTTTCCGTAGAACGTCCCGACGACCCAGTCGGGCAACGCCTCGACGTTGAGCGTGATCGTCGCGATCTGCTTCGCCTCGCCCTTCTTCGACGCCATGAACGTCACCGTATAGGACCCGGCCTTCGCCGTGGGAACGCCGACGATTTTGCCTGTCTTCGCGTCCCACTTGAGGCCCGAGGGAAGCCCCGCGACCTTGACGGTCCAGCCGTCGGCGGGCGTGCAATCCACAAGTCCGTCGTCAAATATGACGCCGGACCGGACAATGCCGTATGCATCTGTTTCGGGCTTGAGCCCCGGCAGCGCCGCGCACTCGAAGTTAGGCACCGTGATCCTGAATGTCGCCGTGCTTGCATCGGTCGCCTTGGTCACTGCCGCGTTCGCAGCCTTCACGGTCACCGTGTAGACGCCCGGCTTCGTCGCCTTGCCGCTGATCATCATCGTCTTCGCGTCGAACTTCAGGCCGGACGGAAGTCCAGAGACGGCAAGTTTCGGAAGCGACAACGACGCTACGCACGCGCCCAAGTCGAGCGCAATCGTACCGTCCTTCTCCGTCGTCACATCCTCCACCGCGACCTTCAAACTGTCGGCGTCATCTTCCTTCGTGGCAAACAGCGCGAACACATACCGCGTCTCAGGAACGGTCACGTTCAGAGATGCTGAACGGTAATCCGCACCATCCACGCCATTCACCGTTCCCTTTTCACTGTTCGCCGTTTCATGCCAACCGGCGAACACATACCCCTTCGCGGGCGTCGCCTTGATTGTCACCTTCTTGCCCTCGGCATAGACGCCCGTGCCGGACGCCGTCCCGCCCTCGGTGGCGCAGATCACCATGAGCGGATAGTACGCCGTGCGCGTCAGCTTCGGCTCCTTCGCCTCCTTGCCGTCGCCCGAGACAGTTACCATCACGTTCTCCGCCCACTGGTAGCCGGAGGCGTTCTTCGCCTTGATCTGCACCCAGTAGACGCCGCTCTTCGTAGGGGTTCCAGCAATCGTCATCTTCTTCGCGTCGAACTTGAGTCCCGTCGGCAATCCGCTCGCCGTGGCCGTCACATACGACTGCGAGTCGTCAGTCACCCAGACGTCGGACACTGCTTCCTTCAGCTCGAATTCCATCTGCGTGATGCCGAGCGAGTAAAGTCCGTCGTCGTCAATCGGGATGAACACCGCCGTCACCATATTCGTCTCGAAACCCTCCGGCACGGCGAACGCTAAGGACGGATTGCGACGCTCGTTCTTCGCGAGATTCAGTGAGTCGACAAGCGGACCTTCCCAGCGCGCGAACACACTGCCCTTGTCGGCCGTCGCCTTCCACGTAACCTTCTGGCCCGTCTTCCACGTCTTCGGCACGGTCACCTTGCCAGTACCAATAAGCTTCGGCTTAAGCTCCTGCTCGCTTCCGTCGCCGTTAAAGACGCCAACGCCCTCTTCCACGTCAAGTTTCACGCCTGTCGCGGCGTCTTCCACAACCTCGATACCCGCGCTCTCGCCGCCGCCGGCAATCTGTCCCTTCTTGCCATCCGACGTATCGACAATCGCCAGCTGTGTAGCCCTGCCCTCACCGTCACCTTTCACAACCCTAATCGCCGGCCCACCTGGTAGGGCGGCCTCCCCGAGACCGCCGTCCCCGACCATATTATGTCCATTCAAATCAATCGTCACCGCGCCCACATTGTCAGGAATCTCCACCGTCTCGCTCACGTCGTTCGTGAGCGTCACAACAATGTGGCCGTCCTCGCCAAGTGCAACCGTGACAACCCCAGAGAAAACTTTCTCCAGCACCTGCGCCTGCACAACGCGCTCACTAAGCCAGTGGGCGTAAAGCGTCTCGTACACGCCGGTCAAGAACACAGTCTCATCCGTCACTTTCACGCCGCCATTCTTCTCAGTCCACCAGCCCATGAACACATACCCCGCCCGCGTCGGTTCGTTCGGCAGGACGAACAGCGATTCTGAAATCTGTTCCTCGCTCTGCATCTTAGGCGTCCCGCCGTTTGCATCAAACGCAACGGCACAAGGCGTACTGACAGCATCAGTGTACATTATTTCGCGACGATAGTTTCCTTCAAGCGGCCACTTCATTGGCAGCACATGTGATCCCGGCGTGCCGTCCCATCCAGTCGAATCCTTGTCAACGTAAGTGACAAGTGAGGCCGACATCCATTCGTATGAATTGTAGTAGGGGTCATAGTAATAATCCCAATTGTCGTGCGGCGTTCCCTCGTACAGATTTCTTCCTCCGTTCTGCAGCTCTGGGCAGTTGCCAATGAAGAACACACTCTTCAATCGTGCGCATCCGCTGAACAGCCCATCCACAAGAGCACCAGTTCCGGGCTTGACCGTCGCTTCCGTGATTTGGGCATAAGTCGAGAATATCTCGGACACCTTCCTGGAATCTCCGCGCAGAGCTATCTTGGTTATTGAACTGTCGCCACCAAAGGCGTCGACACCAATCGATGACACGGACGACGGAATATCAACTTCCGTAATCCGCCAGCAGCCGTAGAACGCCTCTTCGCCAATGGACTCCACTCCATGTTCAACCTGCGCCCATGTGAAGCCGGTACAGTTCTTGAATGCGCGGTTACCGATGGACTTAACACTTCCCGGCACGATTACGTTGTCGAGATACGAGCATCCCATAAACGCCTCGTCACCGATTCGCGTAAGGCTCGGCGGCAGCACAAGCGTCTTCAGCTCCGTGCATCCCTTAAGCGCCTCCGCGCCAATGGACATAAGCCGCGCCCTGTCGCCGAACTCCAGCCGCCTCAACGCCGTACATCCCTTCAGCGCCTCGCTACAAATCCCCTTCAACTTGTCGGCATCTGGAATCGTCTCCTCCGCCTCGTCCGTATAGCCAATCAGCCATCCATCCAACACCCTATACCCACCCCACACTTCCGTCTGCAAATTCGTACACCCCGCAAACGCATAGTCCGCGATATTCGTAACGCTGTCCGAGATATGCACACTTGATATCGTCTGATACACCGCAGGGAACACTGTCGAAAGCCCCAAATCGCAGACAACTTGTGGCATCGTCACGCTCATTAATCCGCTGCAACCCGAGAACGCACTGTACCCTATATTCGTCACGCTGTTGGGTATCGTCACACTCGTCAGTCCGCTGCAATTATAGAACGCGCCGTATCCCAAGACTGTCTCGTCGGTAATCTCCACCTTTCTCAACTTCGACGGTATATAATAGTAGTATGATGAATACGATGACGAATAGTATTGTTCTATGCGCGTGCCGCCACTATAGGATGATGTTCCGAAGATGTAGCCGAAAAGCGAATCACTGCTCCCAGTATTGCCACGGCGCGCACCGACAAACGGCAACGTCATCTCTTCGAGCCCACTACAGCCAGAGAACACAGAATATCCAATGTTCGTAACGCTGTTCGGAATCGTTACACTCGTAAGCCCGCTGCAACCGTTGAACGCAGATGAGCAGATGCTCGTAACGCTGTCAGGAATCGTCACGTTCGTCAGATCTGCGCAGTTTCTGAATGCACTCGCCCCAATGCCCACCACTGCACAACCATCAATTTCTTCTGGAATTACAACATCACCAGACTTCTGCGAAGTCTCAACAACCACAACACCTCCATCCGCGACTTCATACTTCCAGTCCTTGAACACTGCGACCGCATATACCTCATCCTGCGCAATACCGTCGATGCATGTCGTGTAAGTTAACTCATGTCGCCCACCGCCCGAAAGCGCATACGCAAACTCGCCTTCACCCGTCGCGCGCTTCACTTCTTCACCGTTGTCCATAATAACGACTGTTGCATTTGTATTACCCCCAACCCAAGCAGCATCCCATGATATGTTAAGGACATCTACAACAGATTCATCCCACAGATCAATCGCAACGGGCGCACTCTCCCCCGAGCAGATTACCCCGCCAATAGCCATTCCGGCCATCAACATTGTCACCAATATGAACATTGACTTCTTCATTTCAAGACCCTCCTTCAAATAGTTCCAGCGCGACCACAACTCCGATCCTTCGCTTGCATTTTGTGCTACCGCGCTGTTCTTCTTGCCGTTCTACTTACTGATTGGACAGGGTACAGACAAGGCGGAATCCGATGCTGCGGTACCTGACCCGTTGGTCGTAGTAATCCCCCGGGTTGTCGCTTGCCCTGCTGGACGAGGTGCAGCTGGACGCATAGCTGAGCCAACCACCGCCGCGCAACACCCGATATGACCCCGAGGAAGAACCTTTGGGATCTGTTCCGCCCGTCAAACCACTCGCATACCAGTCCAAGCAAAACTCCTCCACATTACCATGCATGTCATAGAACCCCCACGAATTTGGCGACTTCGTGCCAACTTCACACGACTTTGTAGAGTTGTCTCTGTACCACATGAAACTACCATTAACGGAGTTGCCATAATTATAAGTGGTAGTCGTTCCCGCGCGGCAGGCATATTCCCACTGCGCTTCCGTAGGCAGATCGAAATCAATACCCGTCCGTGTACGGAGCTTCCCCAAGAACGACGACGAGTCCACCGCAGAAGACGATGGCCATCCTGCCCCGGCAGAACTGCCCCGGATCATGTTGTACCAAACATAATGTACGGGATAACTACTGCCTTTGCCGTTTGATGTTGAAGAACAAGGATCACTTCCAGTCACAAGTGCCCATTGTCGCTGCGTCACTTCAAACAACCCGCAGTAAAACGGCTTCGTCAACGTCACACCATATGAACCGTTCATCTTAAACGAACCCGCCTCGATGCGCTTCAAGACAAGTTTGGTCGTCTTGTATTCACTGACATTGAAGCCGCCGCTTGGTGGCACCGTTAGGTATGTGACGGGGTATGATGCCGCGTTCGATCCAGCTGAAAGGTCGATTACACAATATTGGTACGAGGGTTTGATTTTCTCGCAATAAGCTACTCTAAACAACACGTCATCAGATTTAAAATGAAAACCTTGCGCCTTCAAATCCCACACTACATGATGTAACCCTTCCTCTGTTCCAACATCTCCAGAAAGAAAGTCTGCAGCAGCTATATAGCAGGCTCCTGCAATTCGATTAGTTGCAGTCACCACAAGTACTGGGCAAAACCAATCTGATATCCCCTCCGACACATCACCAACAACTTCGTATGTAATGTCAACCTTACCCCACGGATACCGATGCTTCGCGGTCACATTCCTGATCGCAGAGCCAGCAAAGAATGTGTCAGAATTGTCGGCAGGCCCATAAAACTTTCCAACCACACTGTCATACAACCCCACAACCAAGTCAGATTTTCGTCGTACAGGCATCAGGCGATGTTTAGGTTCTTCACAACCAGCTGAGTAGAGCTCAAAATAGTACAGCCTGTATGTTGCTCTGTTGTCAACATCCTGAGCATCGATATCTGGCGAAAGATCGTTCCCTTTTTTATGGCTCGCAAACAACATTAAATCACTGCCTGGCGTATAGCCGCCTTCTGCCATCATTACATCTTGGTCAATGCCGTTGACCGAAAACCTACGCGTCGCATAGTCTGCCACGAAAGTAGTATCGCCATTAATGCTTGGACGAGTGTTCCCTTTTGTAGATGTATTCGTATTGCGATCACACCGCACCACACCATCAATGAAAAATGCGGTAAACGTGTTTGTCGTCATCGTTGTACGAGAACAGTAAAGGGCTTGCGTCTTCGCTGTAGAAGAAAGGCGAAACTTCATCTTGACCGTATCTGTGCATGTTGGCCTTATGTCAGTAACTATCCACTGACCGCCAGTCGCCACTATGCATTCAATCGGCTGATACGTTTCGTTGTTTGCGTCCACATAATCTGCCAACGCGCTTGTCACAAGCATTAGTGCGGCAATACAGCATATCTTTTTCATAGCATTTCGTCCTTTGTTTACATGGGGCCAATCGAATCACACACATCTCTCAGCCCATACTCAACTTGCGTGTCTTTATAGCACCGATTCTCAAAGTCCTTCCTTTTATCTTCAGGCAAGCAATCCCTAATCGTTCTCATCGCAGCGAGCAACGACACTATGCTCTTCATCGCCCCTTGCTCAAGGTATGGGCGGATCATTGGCGATGCTATTCCTATAGAACCATTGGGGCCATGCAGATGCCTGGCCTTTTCAACCCATTCATCTCTGATGATTGAATCAAAGTTCAATATCTCAGCATACTTTAAAGACATGGCAAGCTCCTTTCACCGTTAAAGTATGTCTCTTGTCACAACACCATGAACTTGTTTACGGACAAAGGTTGTGCTGCCACATTTTTCGCGTTATCCCCGTCTTCAATAGACATAGTCAGATGAATTTTCATATGATTGGCCTTGGCCACAAGCAACGCGCTATAGTCCGTTCCGATCGCTTGAAAAGTTACATTCTCCACAACCACCAAAGACGGTCTATCCTCATGTTTGTGAACGTCTACTTTTTCGCCTTTTACAAGAAGAATCCTACGAACTGATTTCTCATCGCCCTCTTTGTCAAATATCAGTAAGTATGGCGGAGTTGGCACTATTGTAAAAACGAGTTCGGTGGTTGACCGCGTGATTGTCTTCACAAACCCCTCTGTATGATACTCGCTCATTTTGACTCCTCCTCTTCTGATTTGATTTCCATGAAACGGTTGTCGAGTTCTTCGCAGACATTGGAAAGCTCGGGGTAAACAGACTCCGCCTCCATGCCGAAGTAGCGAAGTTGCTTGCGAATATCTTTCTTCGCTTCGGCCGCGATGCGAATGTAGCCAACCTGCTTGATGCCATCTGATGGCGCAGATGGGTTGTCGTAATCAGATGGCGAGAATGTCGGCTCAAGCGATTTCTTGCCATCACCACAACCAAACGCAAGAAACAGCCCGCCCTGACGGCGGATGCGCCGCGAATTCATCATCGGCTTAAACGCCCAAACATGCTTAATTTCTTCACGAAGCTGCTTGCCAATATCTTTGTCATCATCCTCACTTAGAAACCCAGGACGATTGTTCTTTACCTCGTATGTAAGATAACCCAACCCTCTTTCTTGTGATGGCTTCACGTTCTCTGATGTAACAAGGGGCAAATGCGATATGGCAATTATGATATCACTCGTAAACGATTTTATCTTGTCGCTTCTGACTTTCATTACGCGAATGAAACCATCTCGCCCATTATCCCGCTTCTCCACACATTTCTCGCCACCACCACAAGCGAAATGTGTTGAGAGTAGAACATTCGTGGACATATCGCAGAAACGTGTCGGAAGAAGATAGTGCTGCATCCGCGCAATGCGTTCCACCATTGTGCGGTCTTCCTCGAATGATGCCACATTTAGGCGCATTGCTTCTTGGTAAAGTTCCCGCTCGTATTTAGCAAAACCTCTTCTATCCAAGAACGACTGAAAAGCTGTACCAAGTGGTTCGTCGTCGTAGTCAGATTGGTGGTTCTTGCTTTCACCACGAAAGAAGAACTCAGCGCGAGACTCTGGATACACAGACGACTCCTCGTCTATGATCCGCAACGCCTCACGTGCAATATCATCTACTGTCCTGCACCGCATCCGTTCGTTTCGCCTTTTCGTTTCCCCCTCCTCGTTTCAATCGGATTTGACACGGGGAAAATAACACCTCCTCCGATGCATCGAGTGAGGTGCCTAGGATGGACCTGTGATGATACACCGAAGGAGGCGAAACTGCACGGACCGGCAGTGTCCTCTTCATGCGTCATCACGAGTTAAGTTTCCTAGGCTTTCACTCGACGCGTCCCATGACCGCGGTGGTGGGCGGACGTCTCGGAGAGACGCCCCTACCGCCGCACGGGAAATCTATCGCCCCGAATCGGGGATTGCCCCCGTCGGAACATCAATATATTAGCAAAACGCGCAAAACCGCGCAATGGAGAATTTTGCTATAATATTTGGCATGGAGAACCCCACTAACACAAACAAGCGTTTGAAGGTTTATCTTGAGACGTCATTCGTCAGCTATCTAACCGGCGACGCGACGGTCAACGCAAAAGTGGCCGCCGATCAAGCGTTCACTCGACTTTGGTGGACGCAAGAGCGGCCACAATGCGACATTTTCATTTCCGCCTACACAGCAGCTGAATCCGCAAAAGGACGCGAGGCCTCCGTCAGAAAGCGCATGGAGGCACTTGAAGGACTGCCGCTCGTGTCCGCCAATGACGACACGGTCATCGCGCTTGCCGGGAAACTGCTGGAAGCACATGCTCTGCCTCTAGGGGAGACAACTGATGCGCTTCACATCGCGGCGGCTGCCGTGGGTGGCATGGATGTGCTTCTCACGTGGAACTGCCGACATATGGCAAACCCCCATACATTGCCACGAACGAAAGAAATCGTCAGAGCAGCAGGGTTTCATTGTCCTGATATAATGACGCCAAAGACATTTATCGAGAACACAGAACTGGAGGCATCCAATGTCTGACACATCTATCGTAGACGAGGTGCGCGAAATCCGCCACCGCATCGCAGAAGAATGCGAAAACAATCTGCAGAAGATCACTGCCTACGCTAACGAGATCGCCAAGCGTCTTGGTTTCCGACAGCAAGAAGAATCTCTAATGTCTACGCATTGACGCGTCCCATGTCCGCAGTGGTGGGCGGGCGGCTCGGAGAGACGCCCCTACCACCGCGCGGGAAATCTATCGCTCCGAATCGGGGGCTGCCCCGGCCGGAACATCAATATAATAGCACAACACGCAAATTCCCGCAATTAGGAATTTCGGCGGAAAGCAGACATGCCCGCATGCGTAGTTGCAGCCGAGAAGACAATAGCCGCGCCGGAAATCCATCTCGGGCTCGGCCGCAGCGAGGACCGCAACTCCCTTAGAGCTTGACGGGGCTCACGTGCCAGATGTCGCGAGCGTACTCCATGACGGAGCGGTCGGACGAGAAGAAGCCCGAACGCGCGACGTTGACGAGCGACATGCGGTTCCACTTTTTCGCGTCGCGGTACGCGGCGTCGACACGGTCCTGCGCCTCGCTGTAGGAGCGAAGGTCGGCGAGAAGCATGTAGTAGTCGTTGTAGTCGAGGAGCGAGCGGAGAATCGGCTCGAAGAGCCCCGGCTCGAGAAGCGAGAAGACGTTCGCCTTGATCATGTCGAGCGCCTGCTTGATCTCTGGGTCCTTCGCGTACCAGTCCTTCGAGACGTAGGTCGGGCGGAGCTTCGCCACATCCTCGGTCCTGAGGCCGAAGAGGAACATGTTCTCGTCGCCCACCTCGCGGTGGATCTCGACGTTCGCGCCGTCGTAGGTGCCCACTGTCAGCGCGCCGTTCATCATGAACTTCATGTTGCCCGTGCCAGACGCCTCCATGCCCGCAAGCGAGATCTGCTCGGAGACTTCGGACGCCGGCATGATCTTCTCGGCGAGCGAGACGCGGTAGTCGGGGAGGAACGCAACGGAGAGCTTGCCCCGCGTCTTCGGGTTGGAGTTGACGACGCCCGCGATGCCGTGGATGAAGCGGATGATGAGCTTCGCCATGTAGTACCCGGGAGCCGCCTTCGCCGCGAAGATGAACTGGCGGGGCACGGGATCGTACTTCGGGTCGTTGAGGAGCCGGTTGTAGAACATCACGATGTAGATCGCGAGCATGAGCTGGCGCTTGTACTCGTGGAGGCGCTTCACCTGGACGTCGAAGATGGCGTCTGGGTTCAGCTCAATGCCGAGGTTCTTCTTCGTCCAGTTGGCGAGCTGGCCCTTGTTGCTGCGCTTGATCTTCGCCATCGCCGCGAGGAAATTCGAGTCGTCCGCGAACTTCTCGAGCTTCTTGAGGTCGTCGAGGTGGGTGATCCAGCTGTCGCCGATAGACTCGGAGATGAGCTGCGAAAGCGAGGGGTTCGCCTTGAGGAGCCAGCGGCGAGGCGTGATGCCGTTAGTGACGTTGTGGAACTTCTCGGGCCAGAGCTCGTAAAAGTCCTTGAAAAGCGTCGACTTCAGAATCTCGGTGTGGAGCTCGGCGACGCCGTTGACCGAGGACGTGCCGACGACGCAGAGGTTCGCCATCCTGACGTAGCGCTCGCCGTTCTCGTCGATGAGCGACATCCTCTGGAGCTTCTTGATGTCGCCCGGGTAGAGCGAGCTGATCTCCTGCAGGAAGCGGCCGTTGATCTCGTAGATGATCTGGAGGTGGCGGGGGAGAAGGCGCTCCATCATCGGAACGGGCCACTTCTCGAGGGCCTCCTGGAGAATCGTGTGGTTCGTGTATCCGGTGGTGCGGCGCGTCAGGTCCCACGCCTTGTCCCAGTCGAGGCCCTCGTGGTCGATGAGTATGCGCATGAGCTCGGGCACGACGAGCGTCGGGTGGGTGTCGTTGAGCTGGATGAACACCTTCTCGGGAAGCGCGTCCCAGCTGTCGTTCGTCTGGCGGAAGCGCCTCAGGATGTCGCGCAGCGAGCACGCGACGAAGAAATACTGCTGGCGGAGGCGGAGCTCCTTGCCCTGCGACGTGTTGTCGTTCGGGTAGAGGACCTTCGTCAGGTTCTCGGCGAGCACCTTCTGCTCGACCGCCTCGACGTAGGAGCCCTTGTCGAAGTCGGCGAGATCGAAGTCGTCGACCGCCTTCGCGCTCCAGAGGCGAAGCGAGTTGACGGCCTTGTCGTAGCCGACGATGGGGAGGTCGTAGGGAATGCCCTGCACCGTCTCGGCCGGCACCCAGTACCACTGCTGGCGGCCGCCCTCGGCGCGGCATTCGACATGCCCGCCGAAGTGGACGTGCTGCGAGTACTCGGGACGCGCCATCTCCCACGGATAGCCGTTCTTGAGCCAGTGGTCCGGCTCCTCTACCTGGCAACCGTTCACGATCTTTTGGCGGAAGATGCCGTAGTCGTACCTGAGGCCATACCCCATTCCGGCGAGGTTAAGGGTCGACATCGAGTCGATGTAGCACGCAGCGAGACGGCCAAGACCACCGTTGCCCAATCCAGCGTCGGACTCGTAGTCTCTCAGACTGTTCCAGTCGATGCCGTATTCCTTAAGGGCTTCGCGGCAGAGCTGGTCGGCCTTGAGGTTGATGACGTTGTTGCCGAGGAGTCGACCAATCAGGAACTCAAGCGACATATAGTAGACGCGCTTCGTGTTCTGGCGCGCATACTCCTCCTGCGTCGAAATCCAGCGCTCTACGAGCCGGTCGCGGACTGCCATCGCGAACGCGGTGTATTCGTCGCGCTCTGTCGCGCGCGTGTCTCCCTTCGCGAGCGAATACCTGAGGTGCCACGCGAAATCGTCCTTGAGCCCTTCGACCGACATCTCAACGCGGCGGTCTTTCCTCTTCTGTGCCTTTTTTTCCATTTCCTGTCTTTTCGTCCTAATGCGAATTGTTTTGGCTTAGTAAAATTATTTCCCAAACAGACCCTTCAGCCCGTCGCCCGCGCTCTTGAGGGCGTCTGTCGCCGCACCGCCAGCGCTCTTGAGGGCATCTGCCGCAGCGCCACCGGCATCCTTCAAGGTATCCGTCGCAGCGCCACTGGCGTCCTTCAAGGCATCTGTCGCAGCGCCACCGGCGTCCGTGATGACGCCTGCAGCAGCATCGCCGGCACCTTTCAAGGCATCGGCAGCTCCTTTGCCCAAATCGCCAAGTGCGCCGCCAACCGAGGTGAGCACCGACTTGACCTTCGTGAAGACGGCGTCCCAGACCTCCTCGAAGGAGGCGCCGTTCTCGGATTCCGCGCCTATGCTGGTAAGCTCGATGTCCATCGGTATCTTGACGGGAAGGCCATACTTTATCGTTACGTCCTTGAGAGTGATACGATCGATCTGCACGCCCTTGGACTCCTTCTCCTCTTGCTGTTCAGACTCAGCCTTGTCGGATTCGGCCTGCTGCGCCTCGACCTTCTGCGCATCTGGCGCATTGACATCGACCTTCTGCGTGTCGGCTTCATCGTCATCCCCATCGCCCGTCGCGTTTTCGAGGATCTGCATGAAGTTATCACCCTTCGGGAAATCGCTGTGGACGACGATCCCGTTGACCTCCACGAACTCGACGCGGTACTTCTTGCCGAACAGGAGCGAAGTCATCGCGAAGTCGACGTCAAAGGCCTTGAGGTCCACCGCGTTCTTCTCGGAGAAGTTCGTCGGGTTCGCGAGCTGCATGTCACCTACGTGGAGCGTGCCGGTGTAGGGATTGAGGCCGAACTCGCCAAGGTGGAAGTCGGTTCCCGTGATGCGGGGGGCGACTGTGTTGGCGACGCCCTTCACGACAGGCCCAATCCAGAGCGGCAGCGCAAGCAACAGCACCACGACAATGGCGAGCACCCAAAGCAGGATTTTCCCGATGACCTTGATTGTTTTCATTTTGATTCCTCCACTTTTAGTTCCTCGACTGTTATTTTTGTGCGGTGACCAGACCCAATGGTTTCCACTTCCATCACGTTGGCCATCCAGCGTTCCCCAAATTTCTTAAGCCGGGTTCCCCAGAGCCGGCGCACGGCCTTGCCGTCCTTCATCTCCTCGGCCTGCATTAGAGCGCCCGTCTTGCGATCGACCCATACGCGCACCTGCCTTTCGCCCTTCTTCATAACGATCACGGTGCAGACCTGGCCGTGGACCGTCTCGCCCTCGCGCTCGGCGTCAAAGGAAACGTCATCCCACCAAAGGTAGTCGAGCGTCAGATCGCTCCACGTGACGTCGGTGCCAAGGATCTGCCCCGACTTCTCGAATTCGACGTCCTTGTCGTCCTTCGTGAGCTTGAGATCGGTCGCGCCGGACTTCCTGACAAGATCATAGCCGTATTCGGCCTGGACGATTCCCTTGCGGCTCCTCAAGACAATGCGACCCTTGAGCTCCACGTCGGCCGGGATCATCGAACGGCAGTTCGCAACGACCTCGGCCGCAGGCGCATTAGTCGAAATCAGCAAGGCGGCGGCAAGAGCGATCATTTAAAAAGCTCCTCCAACTTCGCGTCGACAGGCCCGCCAATGGCCTTTCCCGCCTCGTAGTAGCGCTTCGCGCCTGACAAGTTGCCCTTCATGCCCACCATTAGCCGTGCCATGTTGTAGTAGGCGTGGTAGCCGCGGGGATTCGACATTATCGCCTGGTCAAGCGTCTTCTCGGCCGCCTTTGCGTCGCCCTGAGCCATCTCGGCCGCGGCCTTGAGGTTCAGCGCCGCCGCGTCGTTCGGCCTCTCGTCGAGTATCTCCTTGACCGTAAGTTCAACGGCGGCGAAGTCGCGCTTCGCAAGATCCTCGAGCGCAATCGCCATCTTGGATCTCGGCCTCTGCAAAATCACCTCGGGCTTCGCAGGCGCGGCGGGAACTTCAGTCATCTCTGGCTTTGTCGTCTCTGGCGCCTGCGTTGCGACAGTCTCTTCCGGCTTCGGCGTCTTGCCGTGCTTGGCATCGTACTTCTTCTGGAGTTCGGTAGTGTCGGAGACGGCTATCGCCTTCGCGTTGTCCTGCGCCTCGGAAAGCAGCAAAGAGTCAATTGCCGCCCTGACGGTCGCACGCTTGTTCTTGAGGGTGTTGAACTCGGGTTCCTTCACGCGGTCGGGGTTTTCGGCTTCAATCCTGTCGAGCTCAGCAAGCGCCGCGCGGTATTTCTCGACGGCCTCCGCCGTCTTGCCCTCGTCGGCGAGGTCATACGCCTCGTCGATCATGACCGACGCCGGCTCCATCAGCTCGGAGACGCGCGGCGGCTTTGGCGCGTCGTCAGAGGAAAACGGCCAATACCACGACGCCTCGGCCCCGACCGACAGCGCAAAGACAAGCGCAAATGACAACAACTGCTTCATGTCTGTATATTATACCAAAAACGGGCGGGCATAGGGGAATCGCGCAGTCAAACGCGCGCAAGAAGCAGTCGCGAACCGCACCTCGCCCAAGCGTCTCAGGCGAGCACCTTGACGATGGCCTTGCGAACGCGCGTGCCGGGAACGTCGGTATGGCACGGGGCATGGGCGACAAAGGGCTCGAAGATGATGCACTCGCCGGGCTTTACTGGTTGCATCGGGCATTTGGCGTCGAAAAGCGCGCCGTCGCCCTTCTCGTCGAAAGGACCGTTTGCGACTTCCTCGGGGAGATCTGGAACGCCGAAGAGCTCCGTGCCCGTGATTGGCGCCTGGACGTCGACATAGCGCTTGTGGAACTCCGGGCGCTGCACTTCGCCGATGGGCTTCAAGTCGTTCTCGCAGATTATCGCATAGACGCGGTCGCCGTCAATCTCCTGCCTGCCGAGCGGAAGGTCCTTGAGATCAGGCCGACGCAAAAACTCGAACGCCTTTGCGTACTTCTCCCCGAGCGCCGCGACTGCGGCATCGTCGTCTATCCTGATGAGCTTGGCGTTGTTCATGCCTTGTCCTCCTTTTTTGTGTTACGAAGCGAATATGCGCTTCACTTCCTTTTTGAAGTCCTTGTCGTCCGTACGCACTTCGATCCGACGAAGGTCGCCGCGGAAGCGCGCCATCTTGAGAAAGTCGCAAATGAACTTGTCGGCGCGATGCGCGCCTACGCCGCCGGTGTAGGATATGCGCACCCTTCCGTCGACGGACGAAGACGCTCGCGGCCCGTCTAGGACGATCCACACGAAATCTGACGGTTGCTCCGCGACGTGCGCCTTCGCCTGCGCGACGAGCTCGGCGCGGTCCTTCGCAACCTTGTTCGCGCCGAGGATCATGTTCCAGCCGTCGACAATGACGAGCCGTCCGTCAGGCGGCAGCGCGGCGAGATCGTTCGCTGCGAGAACGGCGAGGTCGAAGTGCGCGAAGAGCATTTCGTTCTCGGTCTTGAGCCGAAGGTTTTCGGCGGCCGCCTTGGTGAGCGCCGTCTGGAGTTCACGCACGCGCACGAGCCGCGCCGCCTCGATCATGTCCTGCGCATTCACGAAAGCACCCCCGATGCATAGCGGTCATGGCCAGCGAAATCCTTCTCTATCTTCACTTCGCCAAAGCCGTAGTCGGCCATGAGTTTCGCGAGCGCCGCGCCCTGGCTCTCGCCTATCTCGAAGAACACCGCCCCGCCCGGCTTAAGTATGTTGAGCGCGTCGCCGAGATAGCGGTCGTAGAAGTCGAGCCCCGTAACGCCGCCGTCAAGCGCGAGGCGCGGCTCGTAGTCGCGGACGCGCGGATCGAGCGTGTCGCAGACGGCGCTTTCGATATACGGCGGGTTGGAAACTATCACGTCGACGCACTCCGGTTCGTCGAAGTCGTCAAGCCCGTCGGCGACGGCGAACTTCACCCTGCCCGCAAGGCCGCACTTTGCCGCGTTCTCCTGCGCGAGCGCAATCGCGTCCTCCGATACGTCAGTCCCGAGGAACGCCGCGTCGCCCTTGAACTCCTGCGCGAGCGAGAGGACTATCGCGCCAGTTCCCGTGCCCACGTCGACTACGACTGGCACGCCGCCATTCGCTCGGCTCTCAAGACACTTCAAGACGCGAGTGACGAGTTCTTCCGTCTCGGGACGGGGAATGAGCGCACGACGGTCGCACTTCAGCGTAAGGTGGCGAAAATCCCACTCGCCTATGACATACTGCACCGGCTCGCCGTTTGCGAGACGCGCCATGCCGCGCCGCATAGCCTCAAGCCATTTCTCGGGAACCTCCTTATCGAGATGCGCGGCAAGTGTGCCGCGCCCCGTTTTGAGAAGCCGCGCGGCGAGAAGCTCGGCCGCAACCTGTGCATCAGGCACGGCCTTCGCCTGAAGATAGGCGCCCGCCTTGGCAATCGTCTCACGCCAAGTCATAAAATCTTCCTGTTGCTCCTATGCACAAGCATATTATACCAAAAACGGCGACGGTTTCTGCTTCCCCACTGCACGGCGGAAGGCGCTCATCGACATCGCAAAGCGCTTCTTGAAGAGGTTCTTGAGGTAGTTGGGGTTGGAGTATCCGCAGGCTGCGGCGATCGAGTCCATCTTCTCGCGCGTTTCCCTTAGGCGCCGCTTCACCTCGTCGAGACGGCGCTCTATTATTGCCTGCAGGATACTTCGCTTCTGCAGTTCGCGGAACCTGAGGTCGGCAAGCCGACGCGAGCACTTGAGATGCCGCACGACGTCTTCGACGCCTATCCCCTCGAGCGCATGGCGGTCGATGTAGGCGACGGCCTTCTGGACGAGGCGACCCGCGCTCGAAAGCTCGCAGGTCGACTCGCGGCGGACTACTTCCTTTATGTCCGCGAGAAGGACGCAGGAGTCAGGGCCCTCGCCGTGCATCATCGAGTCAAGCGTCTCCGCCGCAAGGTAGCCCTCCCCCTCGAAGTCAGGCATCACCGACGAAAGCCGAGGGTGCGTGTTTTCGCAGATAAGCGTGTCGTTGTCAACGCCGAGCACCGCGATGTCCTGCGGAACCCTGACCCTCTTCGAGGACAGCAGCTTAAGGAGGTCGTTCGCACGGTCGTCGTAGGCCGCAAAGACGGCGGCGGGGCGCTTTAGCTTCAGCGCCTCTGACGGATCGAAAAGCTCATCGCACCAGATGCCGTTGTCCTTGAGCGCCTTCCTGTACGACTTGAATCTCGCAAGATCCCAGTCAAGCATCCCTTCGGAATGGAGAAACGCATACGACCTGGCGACGCCCTGCCCCATGAAATACTGCGCCGCCGCGTAGCCGATCTTCTCGCCGGAGTTGCGTATCGTAACTAAGTTCTTCTTGCGTCGTTCAAGAGGCGAGGAACGGATGTCCATCACTATCGTTGGCGTAGAGACGTCCGCGAGCGGAACCACCGACTCCTCGCTCTCGGGAATGGAGACGATAAAACCGTCAGTTCCGCCCGATACGGCCTTCTCGACGAGTTCGCGCGTAAGTTCCGCCCGCGTGCGAACGAGCGAGACGTCCCATGGCGAATCGTCAGGGTATCGCTCGCTAAGGTAGCGGAAAATTCCGGCAAGCTTGTTCTGCCCAGCGACGCCGGCCATTTTCAGCGCGATGAACACCTTTTTCTTCATGGCGAATATCATACCACATTCCTTGCCTAAAATGTGTGGTTTTTTTGCTGATCTAAGTATAGCGCTGAAAACGGCAAATTGATACAATAGCCGCATCATGAACATCAACAAGATAAACCCTGCTACGCTTAAGATCACCGACATGCGCTTTGCCGACATCGACGGCGCGCCGAAGCGCCGCACGGTTCGATCAACCCGCAGTCGATGCGCGGCGAGGCGTTTGAGCTTTTCACAACGGCGCACGGCCATACGGGAATCCACATCACAGAAACCGGGCTCGACTACTTGGAGAAGTACCACGAAGGAATGGGACAAGGAATGGTCCAACGACCGCCGCTGGAGCTGATCTGCAAACGACAAAACACGAAAGGACACGAAATGAAGACGACATTGGCGACAACTGCTGCGCTTGTGCTCGCGCTGACTGCCCAGGCGGAATTCAAGGTCGACCGTGCGGCGATGAGCGAGAAGTACTGGAGCATCTGGAACGACGAGGTCCAGGCGAAGATCGACGCCGACATCGAGCGGAACCGCAAGGCGGACGCGACGTTCGAAGTCGCGGCTCCGGACGGGACGGAGGTGAAGGCCGCGCAGATCACGCACGCGTTCTTCTTCGGGGCACACATCTTCAACTTCGACCAGCTAGGGAAGAAGGAGTGGAACGACCGCTACAAGGCGCTCTACGACCAGGAGAACGGACTCTTCAACTCCGCGACCGTCGCGTTCTACTGGCGCACGCTCGAACCGTATCCGAACGCCCCGCGCTTCGCCGCAGGCTACGAAGACTCCGAGGAGTACTGGTGCCGCGAGTACGCGATCGACCCCGAGGGGTGCAAGGCGAAGCCCCACTGGCGGCGTCCCGCGGTCGACCCCGTGATCTCCTTCCTCAAGACGCGCCGCGTGCGCATCCACGGACATCCCCTCGTCTGGGGCAACAACGAATGGCATACGCCCACTTGGCTATGGGACGACTTCTGCCCCGAAGGCGAGAAAGCAGCGCTCGAGCGCGTGACAGGCGTGAAGATCCCCGTGCGCGACGTGACGCGTCCGATCTGCACCAAGAACATGGGGCCGAATTCGGCCTGGAGGGGCTGGCAGAGGGCATGGGCCGAGATCTACGCGAAGCTCTCTGAAGATGAGATCGCCGCGCTCGTCCCGACGTTCGTGAAAGCGCAGCGAGACTTCTACGAGAAGCGCGTGCGCGAGATCGGCGAGCGCTACGGAACGCGCGTCGACTCGTGGGATGTCGTGAACGAAAGCGCGACGGACTGGGCGCACGGGAAGGGGGCGAAGAACGACCTGCCCGTCACGAAGAGCCGCTACGGGCTCATGCCCGCGAACTACGCCTACAACGCCCTCGTTCTCGCCAAGAAGTATATGAGGCCGGACGCGTGGCTTAACGTCAACGAGTACAACATGGACGCGTTCCCCGGGCAGATCGCCGATCTTGAGCGCAACGGCGCGACGTTCGACGTCGTCGGCTCGCAGATGCACCTGTTCAATCCCGCCGAGTCGAAGAAGCTCGCCGCCGGCGAGTTCACGGCCGAAACGCGGCAGAAGGTCTCGCCCGAAGGCATCGCCACTACGATGGCAAAGGTCGCGAAGGCGTCGGGGGGACGTCCGATACACCTTTCCGAAATCACCATCACCGCTCCGGACAACTCGCCAAAGGGACAGATGGTGCAGGCGATCATCATGCGCAACTGCTACCGCGCCTGGTTCGCGGTCGAGAAGATGAACGGCATCACGTGGTGGAACGTCGTCGACAACTGCGGCGCGCCGGGCGAGCCGTCGATCAGCGGCATCTTCACGCGTGACATGCAGCCCAAGGCCGCCTACTTCGCGATGGACGACCTCATCAACCGCGAATGGAAGACGAAGACCACGGTCAAGGCCGAGGGCGGCAAGGTTTCCTTCCGCGGCTTCCGCGGACGCTACCGCCTCACCTGGAAAGACGCCTCCGGCAAGAAGCAATCAAAACTCGTCGACGTCAAGTAGAGGTTCAACTTCAAACATCAAACCTTAAACATTCAACTATTCAACGCCCATGAACATCAACAAGATCAATCCGTCAACACTCAAGATCACGGACATGCGCTTCGCCGACATCGACGGCGCGCCCAAGCGCTGCACGCTGATGAAGCTCTACACGAACCAGGGGCTCGTCGGCTACGGCGAAGTCCGCGACGCCAGCTCGCGTACCTATGCGGCGATGCTCAAGAGCCGCATCCTCGGCGAGAACCCCTGCAACGTCGAGAAGATCTTCCGCCGCATCAAGCAGTTCGGCGGCGACTCGCGCCAGGCGGGCGGCGTGTGCGCGGTTGAGCTCGCGTGCTGGGACCTCTGCGGCAAGGCGTGGGGACTCCCCGTGTGGCAGCTCCTCGGCGGAAAGTGGCGCGACGAGATTCGCTGCTACTGCGACACGGATTCCGAAGGAACAGCCGAGCGAAGCGAGACAGCCGAAGGCCGCGGCCGCGACATGGGCGCGGCGCTCAAGGCGCGCATGAAAATGGGATTCACGTTCCTCAAGATGGACCTCGGCATCGAGCTTCTCACCGACGTCAAGGACGCGCTCATCGCGCCCTTGGGATATCTCGACTACATGCGCAAGATGAAGCACGTCGTCCAGACGCCGCACGGCTCGATCGACCCGAGGTCGATGCGCGGCGAGGCGTTCGAGCTCTTCACAACCGCACACGGGCATACGGGCATACACATCACCGAGAAGGGCCTCGACTATCTTGAGAAGTACATGTCCGATGTCCGCGATGTCATCGGCTGGGAGGTGCCGATTGCCATCGACCACCTCGGGCACATCCCCTACGAGGACTGCGTGCAGCTTCTCCGCCGTCTTGAGAAGTACCACCTTTCCTGGGCGGAGGACGTGCTCCCCTGGCGCAACACGGAACAATGGAAACAGCTCCACGCCGCGACGACGACCCCGCTCGGCACGGGCGAGGACATCTATCTGAAGGAAGACTTCAAGCCCCTTCTCGCGTCGCATGCGCTCGCGGTGGTGCATCCCGACCTCCTCACCTGCGGCGGCATCATGGAGACGAAGAAAGTCGGCGACATGGCGGAGGACTACGGCGTCCAGATGAACATCCACATGGCCGAGTCTCCGATTGCCTGCCTCGCGGCGGTGCACACCGCGGCCGCGACGCGGAACTTCATGGCGCTGGAGCTGCACAGCGTGGATGTTCCGTGGTGGGGCGACCTCGTGAAGCCCGCGCTTTCCTACAAGGGCGGCTTCATCAAGGTCCCGACGAAGCCGGGTCTCGGCATCGACGAGCTGAACGAAAAGCTTATCAAGAAGCAGACCTGCGCCGACTTCCCGCCACCGTGGACGCCGACGAAGGAATGGGACAAGGAATGGTCCAACGACCGCCGCTGGAGCTGACTGCAGAAAGGAATGGTAATGCCAAAGGACAAAATCAGACTGGCGCTGAAGGGAACGTTTTCATTCCTTCTTGCGTGTGCGCTCTTCCCTGCCGCGGCGGAGGTCCCGTTCTGCGCGCTGCGCTTCGGCTACCGCTTTACGCAGCCCGACAAGTGGCCGGAGATGCGCGCGGCGCTGGAGAAGAATCGCCCGGCGTTCGACGAAGTGTGGTTCTCGACGGGCGTGAGCTTCCCGTCGCTCGCCTGGCACGAGACGCATGCGCGGCAGTGCGCGCAGGCGGCGGACGACTTGAGAAAGATGGGCATCGTCCCCTCCATCGAGATCCAGACGATCATCGGGCATACGGACGACATCATCGGTTCCGGAGACTGCTCGGGCCAGGACTGGGGGACGATGGTCTCGGCCGACGGTCTGCCGGCAAAGCACCTCTCCTGTCCGCGTGATCCGAAGCTCATCGCCTACTTCGTCCGCGTGGCCGAGATGCACGCGGCCTGGAAGCCGGGTTCCGTGTGGGTGGACGACGACCTCTCCTACCGCAATCGCGCGCCTGTCCTGAAGCCCGGCAACCGGCTTGCCGGCTGTTTCTGCGACGCTTGCATCGCCGGCTTCTCCCGCGCCGAGGGGAAGACGTGGGAACGGGCGGCTCTCGCGCAGGCGATCCGTTCGGACGCGGCCATTCGCACGCGCTGGGACGAGTATTCGTGCGGCGTCATGGGCGAGCTGACGCGCGCGATCGCCGCCGCCGTGCACCGTGTCTCGCCGGAGACCGTCATGGGGTACCAGTACGGCGGGCCGCTGTACGCCGCCGTTCCGCGCGGCCTCTACGACGGCAGCGGACATCCCGTCCGGCTGCGTCCGGGGGCGGGCGCATATTGGGACACCGACCCCTACGATCAGCTGGGCAAGGCCTATTGCCTTCAAACGATGCTGGACGGCTTTCGCGACGAGAAGTGGATGGGCGCGTGCTGTCCCGAGATCGAGACGTGCCCGCGCACGTTCGCCTGCCGGACGGTGCAGGGACTCATCCTCGAGGCGTTCGAGAACCTTGCCCTTGGGATGGATTTTCTCAGCATGTTCGCGGCGGATGCGCGCACGGACGAGACGACGGAATTCTACGCCGACGGCCTCTTTCCGCGTCTGGCGGCGGCGCATGCGTTCCTCCAGGGTTATCATGCGGCGAATGGCGGGACGCGCCCGTGCGGGTTTTCCGTTCCGAACGGGCGTCCCGCGAAGCTGGTCGCCTGCCGGGGCGTGCCGATTGTCGGCGCGACGGGTCGTTCGCTGGGGGCGTTGCCGGATATCGCGTCGATCAGCGTGCGCATGGCGGGATCGGGCGAGGTCGATGTGCATTCGCCGCTCTACCAGACGCGCGTCATGCAGATTGCCTCCTCGACGGGCCTGACGAGTTTCTACGCGCGGTGCGACCGCGCCTCCGGCGGGAAGCTGCCGGTTGTGTTCGAGTCGGCGGTGCGGGCGTTTGCGATGCCGCGCGTGCGCGACGACTGGACGCTTGCCACGGTGGCGATCGTGAACGCCTCGATCGACCGGCAGGATCCGGTGACGGTTCGCCTGCGTGGCGTTCCGGCGGATGCGAAGACGGCGGTCTGGCACCAGCCGGAGACCGAGGACGTCGCAATCGCCTTCGTGCGTGATGGCGCGGACGTTCGCGTGCGCCTGCCGCGAATCGGCGCGTGGGCGTGCGGCTATCTTTCGTTCAAGTGAAAAGGGAAGGAATGAGTTCACATGTTGAAGGAGAAGTTTGATTTGACGGGCAAGACGGCGCTCGTGACTGGCAGTACGCGCGGAATCGGAAAGGCGATCGGCGACGCGTTCGAGGAATACGGCGCGAAGGTGATCCGCCACAACACGAAGGTGTGTGATCTCGCGGACCCTGCCGCTATCGAAGCGTTCTTCGCAAAGCTCGAGGCGGAAGGAACAATGCCCGACATCCTCGTAGCGAACGCGTCGATCCAGTCGAAGATACCATGGACGGAGTTTCCGATGGACGAGGCGCGCAGGGAAGTGCAGGTGAACTTCCTTGCGACCCTGCGGATGTTCCAGCTCTGCCACCCGAAGATGAAGGCGCAGAAATGGGGACGCCTCATCGTCGTAGGTTCCGTAAACGAGCGCCGTCCTCATCCCGACATGTGCGTGTACGCCGCGACAAAGTCGGCGCAGGAAAATCTCGTCAGGGGAATCGCGCGGCAGGTCGCGGCCGAGGGAATAACGGTGAACAACCTCTGCCCGGGAGTCTTCTACACCGACAGAAACAAGGAATGCCTCGCAGATCCCGTCTACGGGCCGAAGGTGACGGCGGCAATTCCGATGCACGACTACGCGATGCCCGAAGACGCGGCGGGAACCGCCCTTCTCCTCGCATCCGACGCAGGGCGCTACATCACAGGCGCGACGATCATGATCGACGGCGGGCTTTCCCTCCCCGGCTAACCGCCAACGACCAACGACTAACGACTAGCAACTAACGACTAACAACCATGCACTACAAATGGCGAGCACTGGCGCTTCTCTGGGTGGCGTTCTTCCTCCAGCAAGGCACTCGGCAGATCTTCGGCGCGACGCTTACCTCGATACAGGGGTCGCTCGGGGCGAGCGCCGCGGCGATAGGCGCCGTGGCGACGGTGTTCACGTTCGCCTATGGGCTCTCCGTTCCGTTTGCTGGCGCGGCGGCCGATCTTTTCAACCGCAAGTGGATGGTCGTGTCGGGCGTGTTCGTCTTCTGCTTGGGAATTTTCGCCTCCGGGTTCGTCGCGTCGCTTGGACTGATGGTTGTCTCGTACGGAATCCTCAACGGCTTCGGACAGTCGTTCTACTACCCTTCCGCAACGTCTATAATCGGCGAGCTTCACACGGAGACTCGCGCAACGGCACTATCAATATTGCAGATGGGGCTATATGCCGGCATAATCGGGTGCAGCGCGGCGTCAGGATGGCTTGCGGAGTCTGGCGCGGAGGGCTGGCGCATACCGTTCAAGGTATTCGGCGGAATCGGCATCCTCTGGGCAATCGTCCTCGCTCTCGGCCTGCAAGGGAAAAGTTTGGACAGGATTAACAAGATTGACAGGATTTCCGCAACAAGCAATCCTGTTAATCCTGTAAATCCTGTCCAAAACAAGCCTTCGCTCAGGGAAGCATTCAAGGTCTTCGTCGGCAACCCATCTGCGATTCTCCTTGCGGCTGGGCTTGGGATGATGATCTACGTCGACGTCGGCTTCAAGACCTGGATGCCGAGCCACCTCTCCGAGTCATTCGGAGTCGCAAAGGGTTCCGCCGCGCTGAACGCCGTCCTCTGGCACTATATCGGCGCGTTTGTCGGCGTAACGCTTGGCGGCAGGATTTCCGACAAGCTTGCAAAGACACGGCCATCTGTGCGAATGGAGACGAACATCGCCGGTCTCGCCCTCGCCGTGCCGTTCATCGTCTGGATGGCTTACGCGCCGTCGCTTCTCATGTGCGGCGTCGCGATGGCACTCTTCGGCGTGTTCCGCGGCGTCTACGACTCGAACCTAATGGCGTCGCTCTTCGACCTAATACCGCAGCGCTACCACGCCTCGGGCGCTGGGCTGATGCTTTCATGCGCGTTTGTCTTCGGCTCGACGTCGCCGGTCGTGCTTGGGCTCGTGAAGGACGCTTTCTCGTCGACAGCCGCGCTCGCCTCGCTCGCCGCGTTCTACCTCGCCGGCGCAGGCATCATCGCAATTGCGAGACGGCGACAATATTTTCGTTCATGAAAGGAACTCCGATGATTGTCAAAAAGCCTACATTACCGTTTCGGCACTTTATAGCGTTTCGGCAATCCCCAGGATGGCGAAACGTTAGTGGAGCCTTCGGACACAATCGGAGTTAATCAAAATTAAGAAAGGAATGATAAAATGCCATCACTAGCAGATATGCGTTCAAAGGCCAAGGAAGCGGGCCTTATGAAACTCGACAAGCTCATCGCGAAGCGCCAGAGTGTGCCGACAAACGAATTCCCGATTCCGGTAAAGGAGCTCTGCGAACGCTTCGAGAAGCTCTACACTGGCTGCGTCAACGACGTCATGCGCGAGGCGTGCCTTCTCGACCAGAACCTCCCCCACGAGATCATGCCGCTTCGCGACGAGATGGTCGTGTGCGGCGAGGCGTTCACCGTGAAGTCCGCGCCCAACTGCATGATCGAGGGCGAGATGACGTTCCGCGCGCAGATGCTCGACGACTTCAAGCCGAACGGCGTCGTCGTGTGGGATACGTCTGACGACGTGGAAGCGTCGCTTTGGGGCGGCGTCATGACGGCGACTGCGATGACGAAGGGAATCCGCGGCGCTGTAATCGCGGGAGGAATCCGCGACACGAAGCAGATCCTCGAGCAGAAGTTCCCGATATTCTACAAGTACCGCGTCTCGAACGGATCGCTCGGCCGCTGCATGATAACGCACTACCAGGTACCTGTCAGGATCGGCAAGGTAACGGTTCGTCCCGGCGACATCATCATGGGCGACATCGACGGCGTAATCTGCATCCCGCGCGAGATCGCCTACGAAGTCCTGCTCCGCGCCGAGGGAATCGAGCGCAACGAGGTCGACATCTTCTCGTGGGTCCGCCAGGGCGACACCATCAGCGAGATAATCGACAAGGGCGGGTATTTCTGATTACCCGCCCCTGTCGTTCGAATCGATTCAAAACAAATTAGTGAACCAGTTGCCGTCGTGGGTCGACTTGTAGCCGGTCCACGGCTTGCCGCCGGCGAGGACCTGACGGGTCTTCTCGTCGAACGTGGCGCGCATTCCGGTGCGGAGCGCGGCGTTCGCCATGATGAGAGCGATAGCATGGCTGTAGCCAGCCTCGACGGGAGCGTTCGGATCCTTGCGGGCGCGAACGCACTCCATCCAGTTGCGCATGTGCGCCGACGTAAGAGTGTCTCCACCCGTGTTTGCGGAAACCACAACCTGCTCCTGCGGCGCCGGAAGCGGCTCGCTCGCCGGCTTCACATGCTCGACGCCCTCGTTTGTGACGCACCCAGAACCGAGGTCGATGCAGCCGTTCGGGCCGAAATACTTCTCGACCGCCGACTCGCGGTTCGGATTCGACCCGCCGGCGCAATTGGTCTGGTGCGACTGGAACATCACCTGGAAGCCCTTGCCCTTCACGCCAGACTCGCCGTACTCGAGAAGCGTCGTGAACGTGTCATAGTTCTGACGCCCGTCGACCCACTGGTAGAGGCCGCCCGACGAGACCGCCGTCTTCGGATACGGCTGTCCGAGGAACCAGGCGACCGTGTCGATCTGGTGGCACATCCACTGTCCCGTGACGCCAGACGAGAACGGCCAGAAGAGACGGAACTCGAGGTACTTGCGAGGATCGAACGGATACTCCGCCGGATCGCGATCGAGAAGCCACATATTCCAGTCGACGTCCTCCTTCTTGAGCGAGGCGATGAGCTTCTCGTCGCGGCGCCAGCGCCTGGGCTGGTTGACGTTCCACGTGAGATGCACGTAGCTGATGTCGCCGAACTTGCCGGAATTGATGAAATCCTTGGCGGCCATGTACTTCTTGCCGGAGCGGCGCTGGGAGCCAATCTGGAGGACTGCGCCTGGCTTCATCGCGCCCATCGCGCGTTTCGCGTTCACGGCATCGAGAAGCATGTTCGCGGAGTACATGTCCTCGGCGATTGGCTTCTCGCAGTAGGCGTCGCAACCCGCCTCAATCGCATGGACGGCATGCTGGGCGTGCTGGAAGTCGGCGGTCGAGATGATCACCGCGTCGAGTCCGAGGCGGTCCTTCGCCTCGTAGAGGGCGACGTCGCTCCCGAACGTCTCGACCTCGTGACCGACGGCGTTCTCGATCTCCGGCTTCGCCTTCTCGAAGAGGCGCTTCTTCCAGAGGTCGGCGACTGCAACCATGTCGAAGTTCAGCTCCTTGTTGTGGTGCAGGAAGCACGGCAGGAGCGATCCGCGAAAGCGGTCGGAGTAGCCGACGCAGGCGACGCGTATCTTGTCGTTTGCACCTGCGGCGTAGAGCGAGGGGCCGTACCCGGCGGCGATTATGCCGGCAAGACCGGCGGCACCCTTGCAGAATTCACGACGATCTATCTTTTCCATCAGACTAGTCCTTTCATTGTTTCAATTGCGGTTTTTGCGTTTTTTGCGAAATCCTTCGAGTCTCCCCAGCCACACTCGCAGCTGACGCCGCCAGTGTAGCCAATGGTCTTGAGTGCGTCAAAATATGGCGCAAGCCGACGCGTCTCGCGCGGGTCATGCCCAGGAAACTGGCGCGTGCCGTAGTCGGCGATGTGGCAGTGCTTCAGGAGCGGCCCCGCCTCAATGATCGCCGTCGCCGGGTCGCCGCCCATCATCATGTGGAAGATGTCGGCGAGCTGTCTGAGGCGCGGTGAATCGACTTCGCGACAAATCGCGAGCCCCTGGAAGACGTAGTTGATTATGTTCGACTCGTTGGGCCTGAGCGGCTCGATCACGACTGCAGTCGTCTTCAGGTCTGCGACCCGCTTCGAGAGTTCGCGGCAGAAGTCTGCGTACTGGCGCGTCCCCTTCTCGAGATCGGGACGGTCCTTCCCCGTGAAGTCTCCTGGCACGTTCCTCGCACCGCCCGAACCGAAGACAATCGTCTTCACGCCCATCTCGTCGGCACGGCGCAGCACCTTCTCGGCATAGTCGAGCGCAGGGCCGTGGTCGGCGTTCGGCCCCGTCAGCCGGAACTTGCCGGGGATGAAGCCGTTGCAGCTCCTCAAGGGGAGCGGACGCTTCGAGATTTCCTCCTTCTGCGTCTGCCACCAGGCGTCGTCCTTGTTGGGATCAAACGCCGCGCCCGCGCTCCATTCCCAGAAATCGTAGCCGAGATCGCACATGATCTTGACATCCTCGATGGACGAGCGGCACGCGCCGAAGAGGATGCCCTTCCCGCTACCCGTAATCGGCGCCCCCGGGAGAGGGGCATGCCGCGAATGGCACGGCAAGTCGTCGCCGGAAGTGCCGGCGCACCCGGCAAGCCCCGCCGCCGCGAGCGAACCAATCAGGAATTCACGTCTGTCAGTCACTTTGTTCCTCCCTTAGTTTCTTGTTTGTAAAATGTTCTGTCTGCAAAGTCGAGCGCCCATTTCCAGTTGAACTGGCCGGATCCCGTCTCGCTCGCCAACCAAGGCGTCGCGGCGCATTTGCCGCGAACGACAAGGCGGACGGGGCCGAGAAGCCCGGACGGCTGGAGCTTGTCGGAAACCGAAGGGCCGGAATGGATCGTCGGCAGGAGCGGCCAGCGGCTCTGGCCTTCCGGCTTGCGGCGAGGAACGCTCCAGTAGTGCACCGTCGAGCGCGTGACCCGATTTTCCGCCGGGAGGAAGCAGTCGCCGACGAGTCGGTTGTACCAGTTGTTCGTGTAGCGGATCTCAATCTCGTTTTCGCCCTCGCGCAGCGCGGAAGTGACGTCTGCCTCCCACGGCGCACACCACACGACGCCGCAGTCGACGCCATTGACGAAGACATGCGCGAGACCGCTATCCAACTTGCCGATGGCAAGTTGGACAGTTGAAAAGTTGAAAGGTTGAAAAGTTGAAAAGTTCAGTGATGATGGAATGGGTAATGTGGTGCGGTAGGTGGCGGTGCCGGCGAAGTAACGGAGCTCCGTGCTCGCCGCCTTGCCGTCTTCGCCGTAGCTCGTCCAGTCGCGCAGCGTCTCCATCGTGACAGGCGCGGGCGGCGCGGCGGATATGCCGCGGTGGTACGCGAACGACACCTGCCAGGCGTTTGTCACACCGATCTCTACACGCTCTACACGTTCTACACGGCTTTTTTCTCCTGCACAGTCCGGCGCAAACACGACAAAGCAGCTGCCGCCCACGGGGAGATAGAGTGTGACGCGCGTCTTGCCGCCAGGGAGAGCCGTGGCATCGGCAGCCTTGCGCGTCAGTGTCACTGCGTCCCATATCTCAACCGAGCGCCCTTCGCTCGCTGTGTTCAGGACGATGTCTCCCTTTCCCTCTCCGGCGACGAAGAACCAGTCTGCGTCTCCTTCGCGGCGGTGGATCGCCGTGAACTGCGCGTTGTCGTCTTTGCGGTAGCGACCCCACCCGTGGTAGTTTGTCGCGACATTTACGAATTCGCCGTCGTCGACGTATTCGCCGCGCTGCAATAGCGCCTGGCAGCGCCAGAGGTAGTTGATGAACGCGACCGCGTCATCGTGCCATGTCACGTTGCGGTTGATGTGCGTGCCGGCGAAGTACTCAGCACCCGGAACGCCAAACTTCTCGGGCGAGCACGAATACGTATGCCAGACAAGGCGGTTCGCGCCGTCGGCGAACGCAATGTCGGCGAGCGGCTTAAGCGTCGAGGGTTCGACGGACCAATGGCGGAGCATGTGGGTGAACGCCTCCAAGGATACGATGCGCCGGCCTTCGCGCCGAGCGGAAAGGACTGCCGCGCGCTGGAAGAAGCGTCCGCCTCTGTTCGCCCTACGCGCATCGGGTCCCTCAAGGCACCCGTCGAGAACCCAGAACTCGCCCTGGGGGAAGTCGTTGTGCGCAAGGAGATCAAGCTGGTCGCAGTCAAGCTTCGCCGCCTTTGCGCCGAACGCCCACGGCCCGCCCGACTCGGAAAAGACCTTGAGTCCATGACTATGGGACCAGTCCTTCATCGTCGCGTAGAAGTTGTCTTTTATCGCACTCCAGCTGCCGCCGGTCTTGACGCTTCCCTCGTAGCTGACGGAGTAGATGTGCGTGAAGGTCTTGCCGACGAGATCTGGAACGCGCTTCAGAAGCGGCCCGACGGCGCGATCGAGGTGCGCGACCACTTCATCGCGATTCATGACGTCCACCTCGTATTCCTTGCCGTCGATGAAACCATTCAGGGTGCCGCCGCTTGCGGACGCGTTCATCGAGAACTCAAGCCCGAGGCGGGCGCATTCGCGGATCGAGAACTCCACGAGGTCGTACCATCCTTCAGTGCCCCAGCCAAGCTCCGCCTTGGGATTGACGACATGCTCGTCGTTCTCCCAGTAGCCGCGCGAGTCGATCATGAGGATTCCGCCAAAACCGAGGCGCTTCATCGATTCGAGGTCGGCGGTGATCGTCTGGCGGTCGGTATGTCCGTTGACCCACCACCAATAGCACCACGGGCGAGCCGATTCAGGCGGCGTTGCGAATGCCGACCAAAGCGACAGGACCGTAGATGCGAAAACAGTCATTTCCCCTCCGTCACCACGACCGTCTCAATTGCGACACTACTTCACAGATTTTCATGATAAGAATTCTACCATATATCTGCTACGACACGCAATGCTTCATTTTGCTGGAGTTTACCCATTTTTAGCTTCTACTCCTACGAAATCACCTCTGTATCCGCAAGGCGTCTGAACGACTTTTCACACGAAAGCGTAATTTGTCCCTGTTCCCTATAGCCAGAAGCAAGCATCCGATCGACAAATCCAGGATTCACCTTATGGATGTTCGGCGTGTTGATCGACGCGGCGAAATTCTGCGAAAACGAAATCCCTTCTCCAGACGAGAAATCCTTCAACGCCGACAGTGCCTCTTCCTTGGTCTTGCCGTAATGATGCTGAATCGCATAGTACGCCTCGGACGCTACAACATCACTCACATAAAAGGAATCCCCGTTGGCAATTCCCTCTTGGTAACGAGCAAGTGCATGGACGGCAAGCTCCTGCGGCTGCCCAGTAAGAAGCCGCAGCACCACTGATGTATCCAGTCCAAATGTCATGGCTTATTCTCCGTACCGGCGGGCGATGCTTTCACGAATGGACGCCATGTCGTGCGGCAGATTCGGATCGACCTTGACACTTCCAAACCATGATGGGGTCTTTGGTCTCCTGCTCCTTGCCTGCCGTGTGGCCTCAGTGCGAGGCTCGTCTCCAAGCCACTGCGAGTAAAGAACCAGCGTAATGGCGCGGACGGTACTGCCCTCCTGGGCCGTCCGAGTCTTGATGCGCCGATACATCGTGTCCGGGATGTCTAAAGTTGTTCTCATGGCCTATAGTATATCACATCACACTCTCACACTTCAATATGGATTTATTGATTTATGTATGATTCAGAGTGTCCGTTCTTGTAGGGCGGTCTATGAGAAGTTTACGGGTGGTGGTGATTTTAACGCAGAGACGCAGAGTAGCTAAGAGGGTTCAACTCCGACGGTTGGCAAAAGGCCTCCGTTACCACTTCGGCTTAGGCTTCGCACTCTTCAACCGCTTACGAGAGTTTTTAGGCGTCTTTTCCGTCAGTTTGGTTCCACCCGAAAGCGGCAGCGAATCCACAAGTATCAGCGTCGCGTGACTATCCCGCACATGGGTCAAAAGGGTCAGAGCTTATTGATACAGTTCTATTGATACAGTAACTCATGCTAGCTTTTACTCCTGCCTCTACGCGACGCATCAGCGCAACCGCGCGGTCCTTCTCCTCGTCGTCAAGGAAGAACGCACGGTGCGCAAGCCGGCTGACAAGGTGATAGCACCTGTTCTGCTCGACAACCCTGTTCTTTCTCTCTCATGTGGGCATTATACCAGAGACTCGGCTACTGTATCAATTTTAGTAGAGTAGAGCAGAGCGCCCCTCGCCGGGTACGCCCGCCCCCTCGTCAAACCGTACGTGCAGTTTTCCCGCATACGGCTTTCCATGTGAAACTGACATTGTCACGGACGCCTTTTCCTCATCTCATACAGCCCCATTGCCTTCCATTCGTGATAATACGATTGCGCATACTTGAGCTTATACCCACGCTGGCTCGTGTGCTTCGCGAGGATGATGAGCCGATTCCGCACATATTCGTTCACCCTGTAGAACCGCCTGTTGGGATATCCGCACAGGAAGTAGTTCGACCACCCTTTCAGAATGACGTTGAGTTTCCGAATAGTGTCACTTATCGGTATCTTGCTCATTCTTCCAAGTGTGCATTTCTTCACCTTTGCGCAAACCTTCTTGACCGACTTCATGGATGGCCCGTGCCATAGCCACTTGTCCTCGATGCCATTTTGCGTGTGGCGAACACCCCGCAAGAACTTGAATTCGTAGCCGAGGAATTCCAGTGACGCAAGCCCCGCCCGCATGTCCAAGACCTTCGTCTTGTCCCTGTTAACGGTCAGCCCGAATCGTCCTTCCAGTTCGCTTTCAATCTTCCGCACGAAGTCTTCCTTGAGCTTTCTCGCGAGAATCACGAAGTCGTCCGCGTAGCGCACGATCGACATGACCTGACCGGTTGCCTTGGCGGTCAGCATGGCGCATGTCTCGAACCAATGAAGGTAGATGTTCGACAGAAGCGGTGATATAACTCCTCCCTGCGGCGTTCCCTTCCCCTTCGGATTCTTCTTCACACCGTTCGGCTCGACAATCGTGGCCTTCAGCCACTGGCGCATGAGCGCCAGCACGCTTCCGTCCGTGATGCGCTTGCGCAGTGCGAGAAAGAGCTTGTCGTGCGGTATCGTGTCGAAGTAGCTCGACAGGTCGGCGTCGTAGACCTGCGTCTCGCCGTCCTTCACCCGCTTGGCGATTCGCTCGACCGCCTGTTGCGCGTTCCGACCGGGCCTGAAGCCGAACGAGCAGTCGTGGAAGTCCGCCTCGAATATCGGCTCGACGACGAGTTTGACTGCGGCTTGGATGGTTCTGTCCCTAATGGTCGGGATTCCAAGCGGCCTCAACTTGCCGTTCGCCTTCTCGATGTAGACCCGCTTGACGGGACTTGCGCGGTAGGTCTTCGCCTTGAGCTCCTTCTGGATGCTGGTTAGAAACCCGTCCACTCCGTCCTTGTCTCGTTCGATGTCCCCGAACGTCATTCCGTCTACGCCTGGCGCACCTTTGTTCGCGCGCACTTGTTCGTACGCGCATCTGAGGACGTCCATGCGCAGCAGCTGTCCATATAGGCAATAGAACCGAAAGTTCGGTTCGGCCTTTGCTTTCCGCGACAGTTTCTCCCTGTAGAGCGCGAGTTTCGGATAGCGCGGCAGACCATGCCTGCGCACAATCTCCGCAATCTCCTCTTCCGTATAGGATTTCTCAATCAATTCGGCTCCCGCTCTTCCGTTTGAAACGTTCCCTTTTGCATGTAGAGGCCCTTCGCTCCACGGGCATTACCCCGCTTCTCTGCTACTATGGCCTCGTCCGACTACTGCTTTCGCTTTCGCTACACGCAGTCCTCCCAAGTTCCCTTGCAGAACTTTCGAAGCACGCCGCCACCTTTGCCCCGCCGCGCCCTCTCACACCTAAATCGAGTCGGTGCGGAGGTGTTGGTTTCACGCATACAGAGACGCTGACCACGCGGAAGTGATTTAACGAGGCTTTACGTAGGTTGTTCACTTGCGTTACGGCTTACTTCTTCGTCGGGCAAGACTCCCGCACATCGGTCACCCTTTGCACGGCTTGCCGTCCTAATCGTACGTCGATTTCTTTACGATGTAGCTCCTTCCGCTATCAGTTCTGCCGAGCTTCGCTTGGCGTACCTGTATCAATAAGCTCTGACCCTTCATTCTCGGATCTTGCGCTGCTCAAGATCACTCACGAAGTCAAGCAGGGTAACAATGTCCCCGCGCAGAGCGCTCGCTGCACTTGCGGCCGCCGCGGTGCCGCGGAATGTGGTATAATGTGGCATATGAAAATCAGAATTGTCCTTTCTGCGGCGATTGCCGCGCTTTCGCTCCTCGCCGCGCGCGCCGGCGGTATAGACTTCCAGAAGCTCATCGACGAGGCGGCCGCGAAGGGCGGCGGACGCGTCGTGGTGCCTGCGGGAGTCCACGAGACGAAGTCCCTCCGACTCAGGAGCCACGTCGAACTGCACCTCGAGAAAGGCGCGGTGCTTCGCGGCAGCGTGCGGCACGAGGACTACTTCGACTTCCCGGTGGAGGTCTGCGCGGTGCGCCCCGAGTCGTCAGGACTCGTCCTCATCTATGCGTGGGACGAGGAGGACATCGCGATCACGGGCGAGGGGACTGTCGACGGACGGGGCCCCGAGTTCTTCCCGGGGCGCAACGAGAGCCCGTCGTTCCGCGGCCACTGGCCCAAGCCCGTCCTGCCGCGTCCGAGGGAGGTGCAGTTCGTCCGCTGCCGCGGCGTGCGGCTCCAGGGCGTGACGTTCAAGGACTCCGCCGGATGGACGATGCTCATACGCCTTTGCGAGAACGTGTTCGTCGACGGAATCAGAATCGACAACGACCATCGCGTGATCAACTCCGACGGAATCGACTTCGACGCGTGCCGGCACGTGCGCGTCGGGAACTCGACGTTCAGGACGGGAGACGACTGCCTCATCCTGCGCGCGATGCGCGAGAAGCTCGGCGACGTGGCGGTGTGCGAAGACGTCGTCGTCTCGAACTGCGTCCTCGACAGCGCGTGCCAGACGATACGCATCGGCTGCCCGTCGGACGACACGATCCGCAACGCGGTGTTCAGGAACATCCGCGCGACGGGGTCGAACGGAATCTTCTTCGACTATCCCGTCCGCTACGTGCGCGCCTACGACGAGGGGTATATGTGCGTCTCGAACCTCGTCTTCGAGGGGTACTCGGGCTCGCTTGGCGGCTCGGCGGTGCAGATCGTCGTCGAGGACGGCGTGAAGATACGCGGAGTGAGGGACATTGTCTTCCGCGACTTCGACGTCAGGAGCGCGCGGCCGCTGCGCTTTGTCGGCAACGCGGACTCCCCGCTCGAGAACCTGCGCTTCGAGAACGTGACGGTGAACGGCGAGAGGCGTCCCGACGGACCCGTGTCGCCGGAGGTGCGTCCGTCGCGTCCGCTCCGCCGCGCGGAGAGCTGGAGCTGGGAGACGATGAGCGAGTCAGGCTTCCGCATCCGCGATCCGTTCGTGCTCGTCGACGGAGGTCACTACTACCTCTACGAGTCCAAGCCATGGTCCGGCGGCCGCGGCGTTGATGTGCGGCGCAGCGCCGACCTCGTCACGTGGACTGCGAAGGAGCCTGCGATGGTCCTCCCCGATTCAGTCCGCCCGACCGCGGTCTGGGCGCCGGAAGTGCACCGCTACGGCGGGAAGTTCTGGATGTTCGCCACGATCACCGAGGAGAAGGGGGTGCGTCCGATGGCGGCGATGGGCGAGGGCGTGGAGGAGAGGGACCTCGTTCCGCGTGGCACGTGGATATTCTCGTCCGACAGGCCCACGGGTCCGTTCGTTCCGGTGAAGCTCGGCCCCGTTCCGCCCGCGGAGCTGCAGACGCTCGACGGCACGCTCTACGTCGAGGACGGGAAGCCGTACATGGTCTACTGCCACGAGTGGTGCCAGATGGGCAACGGAACGATCGAGTACGCTCCGCTCGCGCCCGATTTCGCGTCCTTCCTCGAGCCGCCGAAGAAGCTGCTCGACGCGCGAAGCGCGATGGAGGGCGCCGGAAAGGTGACGGACGGTCCGTTCTTCCACCGCTCCGGGAAGAGCGGCAGGCTCTACCTCATCTGGTCGAACTCCGTTTCCGGACACGGCTACTGCGTGCTCGTCCGCTCGTCCGAATCGGGGAAGATCGCAGGTCCCTGGACGAAGGACGAGATACTGTTCGGGAAGGACGGCGGACACGGCATGGTCTTCAAGGGCGTCGACGGAAAGCTCCGCATAACGTTCCACCAGCCCAACTCCTCGCCCAACGAGCGCATGAGGATATTCGAGCTCGACGACGACGGCGAGAGGCTGTCCGTCCGCTGATAGACCGCCGCGCCATCCGATTAATCGACATCCAGCATCGTCAGCGGCTGGCCGGATGACAGCAATTGATTTGTGGGGGGTCAAAAGGGTCAACTTATTGATACAGTTCTATTGATACAGTAACTCATGCTAGCTTGTACTCCTGCCTCTACGCGACGCATCAGCGCAACCGCGCGATCCTTCTCCTCGTCGTCAAGGAAGAACGCCCGGTGCGCAAGCCGACTGACAAGGTGATAGCACCTGTTCTGCTCGATAACCCTGTTCTTTCTCATGTGGACATTATACCAAAAACTCGGCTACTGTATCAATGAGCTCTGGCCCCTCATTCTCCAGGGGATATAGCTTTTCAAAAAAAAGAGAAGCGCGTCTGACCGAAGGGCAGGCGCGCAACACAAAATAAAAAAGCTGGCGACGTCCTACTCTCGCACGTCCGCTGCCGCTGCGCGGCAATAGGTGGCCTTTGGCGACCCCAACCGACCCCAACCGACCCCAACCGACTCTACTTGACTCTATGCGACTCTAATCGACCCTATAATTTTCTGCTCATCCCGAAACTCCAACTGCCGCTTCAACCATTTCTCAGCCGCGGCACTTTTGCCGCGCCTTTTATCTTTTCTCACTCGCCCGCTTTTCAACCACAATAAAGTGGTGGCTCGGCAAATGTGCCGCGCACGGAGAGGGCGAGACGCCCGCCCAAGGCGGAAAACCGAGCGCATATCCCCCGAGCGATAGCGAGTCGCGAAGCGATGCTCTGGCAGGGGTGCAGTTTGTCGCCAAGGGAACTTGAGCGAAAAGCGCCGCGCTCGGTTTGGGCAACGCAGTTGCCCGCGTCTTGCCCGATCCGTTGGATCGCCCGCGAATCACGCGAAGCAAATCGGACGGACGCACCCCGCGCGTCAATCGGACGGACTCGCCCGCTTTTTATCGGACAAACTTCGCTCGCGCTCTCGCGCGTCAATCGGACGGACTCACATTCGGAATCCCCTCGCCCGCTTTCCCACGGACGGATTTCGCCCGCATTAGGAAGGCCGACGCCGATTCAACCATTTCCCAACCCCGATATGGACGGAATCAAGTGCCACGCAACCACGAGCCAACCATCCTTCGGGTCGAATACAAGAACGACAAGATTTCTACTCAACCACCCGCGTCCGCTTTTCAACCACAATAAAGTGTTGGGCGCGTCAGATTCGCCGCGATGGGGAGCGAGCCAATCAGGTTTTGGGCATGGCCACGCGATAGACACTTCCTCACGCACGGATCCTCAGCGCGGGCGTTGTGAATACGAAGTCGAAAGTCTGCTGTGGCAATCTACTGTGGCAATCAAGTCCCTTCGCCCCTCCTTCCGGATGAGCTGCAGGGTCAGAACTCCACGTCTGCCACGACAGGGAAATGGTCGGACGGATATAGATTCCTTCCGGGACGCGGCGTTGAGACCGTGCGGCAGCTGCGCACCTTCACGCCGGGCGAGACGTAGATGTAGTCTATGCGCGAGCCAAAATCGCCGCCGGGCGCGTTCCGCTCGGCGCGCGGAAGCGAGAGCGCCTTCGCTGCGGGGCGCTCCCAGTCGCGCCATTTCCACCCGGTGAACGAGCGCCACGGCCCCATCGGAGGCGTCTTGCTCACCGCCATCGCGTTCCTCAGCAGCTTCGACACCGCTATTGCGGGCGCCTCAGTTTCCTGGCAGTTGTGGTCGCCTGTGAACACGATAGGCGCCCCCTTGCCGAAGACTTTCATCCTTTCGATGACCAGGAGCATCCCCTTCTCCCTCGCAAGCTCCGACACATGGTCGGTGTGGGTGTTGGCGAAGCAGAAGGCCTTGCCGGTGGACTTGTCCTTCAGGATCGCGTACGAGCATACGCGCGGACACGCCGCGCCCCATCCCTTTTTGCCGGGCGTGTCCGGCGTCTCCGAAAGCCAGAACGTGCCCTTGTCGACGGCCGTGAAGCGATTCTTGCGGAATGCTATCGACGCGGACTCGTCGCTTTTGCGGTCTGCGCCGCGTCCGTCGCCTACGAAGACATAGTCTTTGAACTGCTCCATAAGCCATTCGCGCTGGTCCAGAAGCACCTCCTGGAAGCCGATTACATCCGGGCCCTGCGCACGGATCACAGCGACAAGATCGTCGCGGCGCTTTGCCCAGTCGTTCTCGCTGCCCCTGTCGTCGTGGGAATTGCGTATGTTGTACGTCATCGTCCTCACGACGCCGGCGGGGCGCCGGGAGAAAGTGCCTTCAGGCGCGCAGAGGAAGAGTGTTAGGGCGGAGCATGCCGTCTGCGCCTCTATGTCGAAACCATCGGCCGGCGCAACGTCCCAGTCGGGTCCGCAAAGTCCGTCCGCCTTTCGCATGTGCGCGAAGGCGGTGCGGGCGTTGATCTTGAGGTATTCCCTCGCCCTTGCGCCCTGCGGCAGAGCCGCGAACTCGGCGAGATAGCGCACCGCTATTCCGTTAAACGCCCCGCCGTCGCCCTGGCCGCGTCCTCGCATGACTTCGCCGCGCGACATGCGGTCCATGAGCCAGTCCGCCGCGAGCGCGGCGTCTTCACGGAATCCCTTTGCGCCTGTCAGCTTTCCAAGCCTCAGCGCGGCGCCTATCGCGGTGCCAACGTTGTAGGTGTAGCACGTCCTGTCGACTTTGCCGTCCGCATGCTTTGCGTCGAAGACGCAGCCCGCGGACTTGTCGAAGAGGTTTTCCCTGCTCCAGGCGTAGATGGAGGATGCGGCTTCCAAGTATTTCCTGTCGCCGGTTATCGAATAGAGCTCGCAGGCGGCGATGACCGCAGGATAGCAGCTGCAGGCGTGCTTCCCGCCGCGCTCGCTCGACTTCCACCACACGCCGCCGCCGAGAACGCCGTCGCATTGCTTCCCGATTATGAAATCCATCATCTCCCGCGCATCCTTGAGCAACGCCGGATTCTTGAGGACCGGGTAGGCGTGGCAGTCGGCGATCACCCACCAGAGAAGATCGTCGTTGAACTCGTTGGCACGCCAGTCGCCGCGCGCCGCCTTGAAGCCGTCGAAGAACATTTCGGCCATGCTCCGGAAATCATTTCGCGGATAACGTACGGCCAGGTCGAGCAACATTTCGTATGCATGCGCGGAAAGCCAATAGTCAAGCAGTTCATTCTTGCCCTTATGCTTCACGAACTGCGAGCGGGTGCAGTCCCAATACGCGGTGACAAACGCCTCGGCAGCGGAAACGACAACGTCTCCAGGTTTTCGCGGCGCATCGGCGTCGAGGATGCCTTTCCATTCGCCACCTAGCGACCACAGTTCTCGTCCGGTTATACGCCGCCATACGCCAGGCGAATACCGTCCGAGACGTCCGACGGCATTCAGCGAGCGAACCGTGCCGGGATGCTTACGCTCCACATAGTCGAGAAAGTTCGCCGTCTGCCTATAGCCGCCATCGTAGCGGACGTCCATGCGCGAAAGATCCATTTCGCAACCCTTCTTCTCCGGCTCGAACACGTACCAGCGCACATAGTCGGCGATTCCTTCTGTAAGCCACCACGGTATTGATCGGCCCCCGCCGGGGTAGGACTGCACTACATGCATCAGCTCGTGTATTGCGCAGCCCATACCCTCGCTGTCGCGATTCGCCGAGAACCATTTCCTGTCGAGCGAAATGCTATCGCCTGTCGTGTAAGCCGGCGCTCCAGTTTGCGGCGGGTCGACAAATCCGACTTTCACCTTTTCCGACGCACTCCAGTCTTTCGACGGATATTCCGCAATCAATCGCGAATACCACTTCTTGAGAGTCGGCTCGAGTTCGTTCTCCGCCCATTGCGCCTGTTCGGGCGCGGACGAAGCATCAACCTCAACCACAACCGAAGCTGTTGCCGCCAGGAATACCGGGAGAATGCAAAAGATCATTTCTTTTCATCCTTGCTCATGGAATAAGGCGCCGCCGCGAGTGTGGTGCCGCGCGTTTTCACCGGCTTGTCGCTCATCTTGAATACGAGCTTCCCGCCCTTCCTGAGTTCCGCCGCCGAAAGCCAGTTCTCCTTGACGGTCTTGCCGTTCAGGGAGACAGAGGCGACATAGCGCTTCGTCGCGGATTCAGGCGCCTCGATCCGAAGCGCCTTCCCGCCAGGCAGCCTGACTTCGGCGCGTTCGAGCGCGGGACTCCCTGCCGCGAAGTCTGAGGCCGCCATCGCGGCAAACGCGGTGCAGGCGGCAAATCTCATGAATTTCATCTTCATTGTTTTCATCATTGTCCTTTCGCTCCGTATATCGTCCATACGGCATATCCAAAGTGCAAGCCGGAAAAGCCGCGATGAGTCATCTATTCGGCCTCCGGCAGCGGATCGCCGACGCGCATTCCGCTCTCCGGATCCCACACCGCAACGCCCACAAGCGAATCGGCGCAGCCGTAGTACAGGTACCACTTTCCCTTGTACTGGACAAGGCCCTCGGTGAAGACAGTGCCCTCGGCATACTGACCCTTGCGCTCGAAGTCGGCAAGGGGCCGGAAGTACGGTTCGTCAAGACGCGCCGCAGGCATGTACGGGTCGCGTCCGTCGAAGAGGACCTGCCCTCCGCAGTAGGTTCCCTGCCCGTACCGCCTGTCCGCCACTTCGCCATGTCCGTTGCGGCCGTTGTAGAGGACGACTATGCCGTACTTCGTCCTGATCGCCGCCGGCCCGACCTCGACGAGCGTAGAGTCAAAGAAACCGGGCCGCGGCTTGACGAGTTCGCGCAGCGAGCCGTCCTGCCTGGTGACGGGGTTCCAGTTGACAAGGTCGTCGCTCGTCGCCGCATGTATCGCCGTCTCGCCCCAGTACATCAGGTACTTGCCGTTTACCTTTGCGATCACATAGCGCGATGGATCCGCGCTGGACGGTTCGGTGACGATCGCGCCGGACTTGCTTGCGAGCCCGAGGAAGCGTCCGCCCTGCGCCCTGCCGAAGGCCGGGCCGTGCTTCGTCCAGTGCCGAAGGTCGCGGGACGTGGCGATGCACAGACGGGGGCACTTGCGGTTCCACGACGTGTAGGTCATGACGTAGAGCCCGTCTTCGGTGACGGAAATGCGCGGATCCTCGCAGCCTCCAGGGCAGTCGAACTCCTCCTGGTCGTCCCCTCCGGGGAACAGGACCGGCTTCGGCTCGCGCGCCAGGCGCACGCCGTCCTCAGAGACCGCCAGGCCAATGCGCGACGTCCGGCTGCCGACTCCCTGCGCGGTGTTGTCCTCGGCGCGGTACAGGACACATATCTTTCCGTCCTTCACCGCAGCGGCGGGGTTGAACGTATCGCTCTCCTCCCACTTGACTAAACGCCTCTGCATCGGGCATTCGAACTCCGACTTCGGATTGGGCCTGATGACGGGATTGACTCCGGCGGGACGGACAAAACCGCCGAGCGCCCACTTTGGGAGCGGATTCTCCGCCGCGCGAACCACCAGCGCCGCCAGGCAAACGCCGGCCAATGCCGCAAACCGATTGATGTTCTCCATGACGTCTTCCTTCCGTGTTTAGCGGTATTCCCGCTGTGCAGTCTCATTCACCCATCTCGAACACGAGCTCGCCGCCATGATGTCGGCGTGCCTGATGACGAATCCCTAGAGCGGCCTGCCGCAACCGCGATTGTAGCTTCATTTATGCACCTCCCGACTCATTGAATATGGCGCGGCGGAAGCCTCCGCTCCGCGAGTTTTCACCGGCTTGTCGCTCATCTTGAATACGAGCTTCCCGCCCTTCCTGAGCTCCGCCGCCGAAAGCCAGTTCTCCTTGACGGTCTTGCCGTTCAGGGAGACAGAGGCGACATAACGCTTCGTCGCGGATTCAGGCGCCTCGATCCGAAGCGCCTTCCCGCCAGGCAGCCTGACTTCGGCGCGTTCGACCGCCGGCGAGCCGAGCGCATACTGACCCGAGGCGGGGCACACGGGATAGAAGCCGAGCGCGCTCCAAACGTACCAGGCTGAGGTCTGGCCGTTGTCTTCGTCGCCGCAGTAGCCGTCTGGCGTCGGCGAATAGAGGCGGTCCATCGTTTCGCGCACCCAATACTGGGTCTTCCACGGTTCGCCCGCCCAGTCGTAGAGATACAGCATGTGCTGGGCCGGCTGGTTCCCGTGCGCGTACTGCCCCATGTCGGCAAGCAGCATTTCGCGCATTTCGTGGTACATCCCGCGCCTGTCGCTTTCGCATATCGAAGGCGGCCTCGCCAGCACGTCGTCCAGCGTCGCGACGAACGCCTCGCGCCCGCCCATCGCCTCCATGAGTCCCGCTATGTCATGCACGACGCTCCATGTCCAGTGGAGGGAATTCCCTTCGACGAAGTCGCCGTCACCCCACTTGATCGGATTGAAGTCGTCGCGGAACCTTCCGTCGCGCAGCCGTCCGTTGGCGAGGCGGTGGCGCGGATCTATGACGTTGCGCCAGTTTCCGGCATTGCGCCGGTACTGCGCTGTTTCGGCGTCGCTCTTGCCTATCGCCTTTCCGAAGCGCCAGATGCACCAGTCGTCGTATGCGTATTCAAGCGTGCGCGCGACTGTGCCGTGGCGCCCGCCCTCGTGAGCTACGTAGCCGAGCTTGTTATAGTCCTCGACTCCCCAGCGCCCAGTCGCTCCCTGGCGCGGATGCTGGTTGTTCGCGCCGTGGACGAGCGCCTTCCAAAGTTCCTCCGCATTGGCCTTCCCGGACGCGCCAGAAAGCCATGCGTCCGCCACGACGCTCGCGGAGTTGTTCCCTGTCATGCAGTCCGACAGCCCCGGGCTCGACCACTCCGGCAGCCATCCGGCTTCCTTCCAGCTGTTTTCCAGCCCCTCGGTCATGAGCGCGTTCACCTCGGGATATGCGAAATTCAGAAGCGGGAACAGCGCGCGGAACGTATCCCAGAATCCCGTCCCGACATAGAACGGTCCCTCGAAGACGCCGCCGGGCGTGGGGCTCCGGTGCACCGCCTTCTTCGTTCTCGCATCAATGTCGTAGTACGCGCGCGGGAAAAGCGACGCGCGGTAGAGCGCCGTGTAGAACATGCGCTTCCTGTCGATGTCGGGCGTGTCGACCCTGAACCGGCCGAGGACGGAATTCCATGTTTTCGCGGACTCCGCGCGCACTTCGTCGAAGGTCTTCGCGGCGACCTCATGGAGATTCGCGGCCGCGTGGTCTTCGTCCACGAAACTCGCAGCCATGCGGACGATCATGACGTCGCCACGCTTCACAGGCGCGAAATAGACCCACCTGCGCCCGCCATCGCCTTCTGCGGACACGATGTCGCGGTCGAACTCCATGACGAATCTGTTGCCGAAGTCGTCTGCCACATGGCAGCTGTGCTGCTTCGAGATGCCGTATATCCTGCGGTTTGCGGCATCGACGCGAACCTCGCCGCCATTGCCCATCGCGTCGACCGCGAAGCCAGGGCGAGAGGTCTCGCCCCAGACGACCCTGAACACCGCGGCGCGCTTCGCGGCGGTCGCCTCGAGCCTTATGTCCCAGTCGCCGAGGTACACGCTGTAGAAGTCCGGGCGGATCGTCTCCGATTTGTGGCTGAAGCAGCTCCTGAGGTCCTTCATGTCATTTTTCCCGTCTCCCGCGAACGGAGTGACTGTGACCTGGCCGAAGTCGTTCATCCACGGGCTCGGCTGGTGGGTCAGCCTCAGACCGTAGAAGTCCCTTCCCGTGTAGTCGTAGAACCAGCCCTCCTTGTGCCCAGGCTTCGTGACCGGCGCCCACATTGGACCGCCCCATGGACGGCATATCGCGGGATATACGTTTCCAGACGAAAGCGAGAAGGAATTTATCGTCCCTGTCGTCGCACGAACATAATCGAGAGGCTGCGAGTCGGCATGCGCTTCTGCGGCAAGGGCAATCGCACCTGCCGCCGCGACCACGGCTATTTTCATTTTGTCTTGCTTCTTTCTTTTGGACGCCGCGCATCGTGTCTGCGACGCGGCGGCGTGGACTGGGTTGTGCTCCGGATGGTCGAGGCGCGCTCGACCAAGGTCGCGTTCATGTATATCGTGGAAGGAGGGAGGGACGGATCGGCCATTCGGCGCGAGAGGGCTGCAAAGAGCGTCTGCGCGAGGCTCGCACAGGGCTGGCGTATGGTCGTGAGCGGAGGATTCTGAAGGGACGCGAGAGGTATGTCGTCAAAGCCCGCTACCATCAAGTCTTCCGGCACCCGCATGCCCAGCTTCTCCAGCGCGGCCATGAGCCTTATGGCGAGAAAGTCGTTTCCGCATATTATCGCGTCGGGGCGGTTACGCTTGCCGAGGATTCTGCTGAGCGCGGCCGTATCCTCCGGCATCGAGTAGATAGCGAAGTCGTGCGCCGCGCATCCTGACATCGAAACGGCGTACTTCACGCCCTCCATACGGCCGAGGACGCTCAAGGACCAGTTGTCCTCCATCATGAAGGCGATCCGTTTCGCCCCGCTGCGGACGAGGCACTGCCCGATAAGCCGCCCGGCGTCGAAATTGTCTATGCCGACCAGGTCGTATTCGCTCCTCTCCGGCGTGGGCACTATGTCGTAGTCGAAAAGCGCAACAGGGATGCCCGCCTTGTCGAACAGCGAAAGGACCGAGCGGTTCACAGCAGGGCTGTCGCCCGGGAAGTCTATCGGCTGGTAGATGACTCCGGAAACGCCTTTGTCGACCAGGTTCCGCACGATGCGAAGGAGTTTCTCCTGCCAGTTCACCGCGCCGTCGGGCAGAACTTCGACCATCTCCACGCCGTATCCGTTTCTCCCGGCTTCGCGCGCGAACTCCGCTATTATAGTCGGAAGGACGCCTCCCTCCCCTTCGCGAAAGGCGCCGGTTATCATTATCCCGATTTTCCCGCCCATCGTCCTCGCGCGGCGCGACACGTACATGCCCGAGCCCTGCCGCGCGAAGATGTAACCCTTGACCTTCAGCTCGTCGAGAATGGACCGTATGTGCGTGCGTGAAACGGAAAAGCGGCGCATGAGGGTCCTCTCGCTCGGAAGCTTCCCGTTTGCGTAGCGTTTTTCCAATATGTTCCTGCGCAGCTCCTCAAATATCGCGCTGCGCTTCGTTCCACTGTCGTGTTCGGCGAGATTCATTATATTCACTCCTGCGCTTTACAAAGTCACCTTATTTTGACTTTGAGGCCTTCATACCCCTCGCGCCACACGCTTCGCCGTTCCATGGCGCTCCATTCGCCGTCCTGCGAGAGAACGCGGGCGCAAAGCGTGGCAGGGACAAGCGGCGGACGCACTGGAGCCGAGTAGCGCACTGCGCCGCCAGACACCGTCCCGTCCTCCGACATGGGATCCGAACCGTCTAAAGTGTACAAAATTTCGCCGTTCCCTGCAAGGGCAAACGTGCCGCCCGCCGAAACCGGGCATCCATCGGCGAGAGCCAGCCCGTCCGCACCGAGTACGACTGGCGGATCGACGCTTGGATACCAGCCCCTCGCCCTGTACTGCGCAAGCATGAAGGGCATGCGGTTTTCGATGAACTCACGGCACTCGCCGCACGCGGCGAGCCAGGTCTCGCGCGTCTGCCCCTTGCGCGCCCACCGCGCCGCCTCGGCCACGACTGCATCGTCGATTTCCGCCATGCGCGACGAAAACCGCGCCCACGCGGCGTCGCACGTCAGCGCTCCGCCCTCCCGCAGACATTCCCTGTAGAACATGTCCGCGAACGCCATGCGGTAGCGGACGTTGCCGCAGAGTTTCATGTGGAGCTCCGACGGCGTGAAGTTGACGACGGACGCGAACGTCCGGTGTCGCTCGGAAGTCCCGTAGCCCGTAGGATCCTGGTCGTAGCGGCAGTATGCAGCGCGCTTGTCCGTCGAGTCGGCCGTTCCCATCGAGTGCTCGGCGTCGTGGCGGAGAAACACGAAGCCGTCGTGCCCCGCGCCGTCAACCCTGTCGCGCAGCGCATAGAGGTTGTTGGCGTGGTTTCCCCATACGGACGCCGGGGAGTCGGCGTCCACCGTATAGTGCGCCACAAGCATGTACGCCATGACGTTCACCGGATCGAGCAGCACGGGGTATGCGGGGTTGCGCGTGCCGTCGGGGTTCAGGCCCTGCGCCCTCATGTAGTTCGCGTCGTCGAAACCGAGATCGGCGAAGTCGCAGAGCGCGCGGTATGCGTCTATCGTGCCTTCGCTCGCGCCGAGAATGTAGTCCGACGTCTTTACGACATCCCAATCCTCCTTCTCCCCGCCCAGATAGGTGGAGGCGAAGTTCTCGTCGCCGCGTTCCTGAGTCTGGTAGAGACCCCAGTAGACGCCGTTTATGAAGAGGTGCAGGTAACGGCTTCTCGTATAGGCCACGCCGAGGTCGCGCTGCGTGTCGCGCGAGAACACCTCGTGCACGAACGTGTCTTTCATTGAGTCCTCGTTCGCCCACGAATAGTTCTGCGAAGTGCGCAGATCGACCTTGTCGAACTTCGACGCGCCTTCGTCGCCGAAAAGCGGATATTCGAGCTTTGAAAGTCCGTAGGAGCTGCGGAAAAAGAGCCGCAGCGAATGCTTGGCGTAGCTCTTCCCCCGGCTCGCCCCTCCGCGGATCCTCAGTCCCGCAGGGGCCGAGAAACCGTCGCCTCCCGAAGCCGGTGTGATCCATTCGACCATCGTCGCGCGCTCCCACTCGCGCCCGTCGCCTTGCGGGTTCACGTATATGCCAGTTTGGGAATCGAAAAGATTCGCCGGATCTATGACAATCGAAACGGTGTCGATTCCGTTCGTGAACGAGCGCACCAGCCTTTCGCCGTCTTTCCCGTTCACGACAGACTGGTCCATGCCGTAGCGGAACGCATGCCCGTTCACCTCGCCGTCCGCGGGGAACCCTTCGGGGACCGATGAATCCTGCGACAGCACGTCGTCGAGGAAGATGTACGTCGCCGCGTTGTCGCGCTGGAGTATGCTTTGTCCGTCGACCGCCGCTGCGCGCAGGCATGTCGTCGAGGAAACTGCGACCGGTCTTTCGTAGAGCGTGCTTGCCGATGTCGGCGACGTGCCGTCGAGCGTGTAGCGTATTTCCGCCTCGCCGTTGGCCGGACAAGAGATTTCGACTTCGAAGGAATCCGTCTTGTAGCCATGCGCGACGGAGAATTCGACCGGATCCGTCGGCGCCGTGTACTCATCCTCGGCGTTATCCGCGCCCGGAGTGGGGGCTTTGTAGTAGACTAGACCGCCAGACTGTCCAATCCCCTGAGAAAAGTCCTTTATCGCCTCGGTGAAGTCCACCCTGTGCACCAGTCCTCCCGCGGTGTCGGCGATGAACAACGGCTCTCCGGAAGAGGAAAGTCCGATGCGCACATACGCCTCGCTCTCATCGAACGATTCGTACGACTTGTCTGCCCAGACAATCTTGCAGCCTCCGGACGGAATGGTGCAGTCTCCTTCTATCTTCGTCCACTTCGAGATTTTCTTGTCGGGGCCGTCGAAAAGATACCAGCCTGCGAGGTCTACTTCGAACGGCGCCGAATTGCGTATTTCGATCCAGTCGAGCTCCTTGCCGCCCCGAGCGGTCGCGAGCGTGTCGCCGTTCGACGCCATTATCTCGTTTATGCGTATGACGTCCTTCGCCGCATAGACGCGCGGGAGCGAATCCTCCGGACAGACCGAATCCTCATAGCCCACCGCGTAGCCGGCGTATGGCGAGCCTATCAAATAGCCTGTCTCTGCGGCGAACTCCAGCGTCGCCACGCTTCCGGCGGGGGCAACGAACGCGCCGCTTGAGTCCTTTTCCAGCGCCGTGCCCGCGACGCTTGCGGAGACGAGCGCGGCACCCTCGACCGCAGGGCACGAAAACGCGACGGTCGCACCGTCGCTTTCGTAGTCTCCGGCAAGGGAATCGACGCTACTGACGCCGCCAAAGGCGAACGAGGCTACTTCCGCAGCGTCGCCGCCGAAAGCGAGCGGAATCCATTCCCGCGAGGACGCATCGACGAGGACAGTTTGGCCTATGCAATATCTCGCGACAAGCGAATCGCCGGAAAGCCTGAACGAAACCGAGATAGACACGGCATCCCCGCCGTCTGGAGCCGCCCCCGAAAGGCGCGCCCATGTGTTAGTGCCGTCTTCTTCGGCAAGACACCAGAAACTGCCGTCGAACGCTGCAAGTGAAACGCCGCCTTGCGGCTCCGGGAGATATTCTCCGCATTCCGTAGGAGCCGAGAAGCGGACCGTCGCGACACGGTCCGACGCCGGACGAGCTGCGACCAGCGAGTATTTGAGATTGTCCGCGTCCGACGATCCGGTCCATTCTCCGCATCCGGGGACGGACGCGTCGAACCACACGGCCGCGATTACCGCAAGAACCATCACCTGTCCCCTTTCCGCTCGCGGACTGAACTCATTTCAAACTCCAGCTTTCCGCCCTTTGCGACATCCTTGTGCCTCAAGACGAATCCCGCAAGCGGACGACCGTTTAGCCTGACGGACTTCACGTACTTGTTTTCGCGCGAGAGGTTCTTCGCCAAGACGGTGAACCGCTTCCCGTTCCCGACATCGAACGACACCTTCGGCAACTGCGGAGCGCCGAGCACGTATTCGCCGCTCGCGGGGTTCAGCGGATAGAATCCCGCCGCCGAAAGCAGGTACCATGCGCTCATCTGCCCGCAGTCCTCGTTGCCGCAAAGCCCGTCGGGGGCGGCCCTGTAGAACTTGTCGCAGATCTCGCGCACGAGCTCCTCCGTGCGCCAGCCCTTGCCGAAATACCTGAACAGATACGCCGTATGGTGTCCTGGCTCGTTGCCGTGGGCGTACTGTCCGATGAGTCCCGTCACGTCCGAAGTGAACCCCATGCCTTCCGCTTTTTCGGGCTGTGCGAAGAGCGCTTCGAGCTTCGAGGCGGCCTTCGCCTTGCCGCCCAGCGCGGCGGCGAGCCCTTCTGGATCGTGCAGCACGTGCCACGTCCACTGCCAGGAGTTGCCCTCCGTGAAGTCGTTCTCGCGGCTTGCGTCATGTCCGAGCGCGAACGGATTGAACGGCTCGCGCCAGTTGCCCGCCGAGTCGCGTCCGCGCGCGAATCCCGTCGAAGGGTCTATGACGTTTTTCCAGTATCCCGCCCTCTTCGCGAAGAACCTGGCGTCATCCGCGTGTCCGAGCGCCTTCGCCATCTTCGCAGCGCACCAGTCGTCGTATGCGCATTCCAGCAGGCGCGAGACGGATTCCGACCTTATCTTGTCGAATGGATAGTATCCGTATCTGTCGAGCACGTCCCAGTTCTCCTTCTGGCGGCGGGGGTGGTTCTCGCGCAGAGTGGCGCGTATGGCCCGGTAAACGCGTTCCGGATCGTTGCCGCCGAGAAGTCCCTTGAAATAGGCGTCGGCGAGCAGAGGAATCGAGTGCGTGCCGATCATGCACTGGTTGTCCTTGCCCCACAACGCCCAGATCGGCAGGAATCCGGCGATGCTCTGGTGCTCGACGCAGGACGCGACCATCGGCGCTATCTTCTCCGGCACGAGAATCGTGTACAGCGGATTGGCCGCGCGGAAGGTATCCCAGAACGAGAAAGTCGAGTAGTATTCGCCGCAGGGGGACTTCTTGACTATATCCTCGTCGCCGCGATACTCGCCGTCGACGTCGGCCATGTTCACGGGCTGCAGGAAAAGATGGTACAGCGCGGTGTAGAAAGTCTCGAGTTCCGCCGCGCCGCCTTTGGCGGTCATCTTCGAAAGCATCCCGTTCCACGCCGCCCTCGCGTCCGCCTTCGTCTTCGCGAAGTCCCAGCCGGGGATTTCCGCGTCGAGATTCCGGCGGGCCTTTCCGGGCGAGACAGAAGACAGGCCGATCTTCATGGTCAGCGTCTCGCCGCGCTTCATGTCGAACCGGAAATTGCGGCGTCCCGCGTCGCGTCTGCCGCCGGTGGCGGGCAGATCGGAAAAGCCGGACCAGTCCCTGTCGAATTCAAGCGAGAATGCGAAAGTCCTGTGCACCCATCCCCAGCGCCGCTTCTCGCCTTCGAATCTGCGTCTGCCGTCGTCGGAGATCTTGACGTCGTGCATCTGATCCCTGCCCGGATCGCCGATCGCCCACTGGTTGTCGAACATTATGTTCGCGCCGCCTCCGTCGAGAAAAGTGAAGCGGTATATCGCGCAGTGCGGACTTACGGAAACCTCCACTCGCGTCCTGGACCTGCCGAGGTCAACCGCGTAATAGCCGGGCTCCATCGTTTCCGAACCCTTGTCAAAATCGCTCGAAAAACCGTCTTCGCGCGATGGGCCGCAATACGGGAAGAACAGGAAATCGCCGAGGTCGGTGCATCCCGTGCCGCTGAGGTGCGTCTGCGAGAAGCCTTTGATTTCCTTCTCTTCGAAGCGGTATCCCGAGCAATGTCCCCACCCGTCGCAGCCGGTGTCGGGTCCGGCCTGGACCAATCCGAACGGATATGCCGCGCCCGGAAACGCATGCCCGTTCCCGCCCGTGCCGATTTCGGGTCGCACCCATGAGGACAAATCGTTCGGAGGCGGCTCTATCTCGCCGCGAGACACCATGTTCCAGACGAGTTCCCCGAACAACGTGTTGGCCCAGGCGAACCAGCTTCGCGAATACTTCGCCGGATCGTCCGCGTCCACGCCTTCGTGCATGAAGCCGGTTCCGGCGGTGCAGTTCGCGAGCGCCGAAAGGCACTCTTTCGCCTCTCCGGACGTCTGGGCGGTAAGCGCGCGCATTATGATCGACATCGGCCAGATGCGCCCCTTCTCCGTGTGGGGCGAGCCTATTCCCTTCAGCGCCTTGCCTTCGAACCAGAAGGGGTTGTCGCGGCTCAAGACGAAGCGCCTCGTGTTGAGATACACGGGATCGTCCTTGTCGACGCCGCACAGGTAGGGAAGCGAAAGAAGGGACGGTGCGTTGGCGTCGTCCATCAAAAGCGCCCCGCCGCGTCCGTCGACCTCGAACGCGTAGATCTCGCCGTACTTCTCCGTCTTGACCACGGCGTGGCTGCGCAGCGCCTCGCGGACTTCTCCGGCGAGGGCGCGGCACTCGTCCGCAAGGCGCTTCGCTCCGTTCGCGCTCTCGAGGACTTCCGCCGTCTTCTCAAGGACGTCTGCGGCGAAGAAATTCGACGGCACGAGGAACGGATACGTGCACGAATCGTCGGAAGGACGGAACGCGCTCGCTATCAGTCCGACGGGCTTTACTTCCGGGCCCCAGCCGGCGTTCGTCAAGGTGTCGGTCGCCTTCGCGTTTTCGCGTTCGAAGCGGTAGGACGTCCTCTGTCCGCCCTTCCGCTGTTGCTCGCGCATCGTCGCAAGGACTGTTCCGACGGCATCGAGCCATCTGTCGCCAAAGGGGGTTTTGTCGCCCGTAGCCTTCCAATAGCCATGCGCAAGGCGCAGCGGATAGCACAAGGAGTCGAGCTCGTACTTGCGCTCGTGCACCCCCGGCTTCATTTCGGTTTTGTCGCTCTTCCATTGGCTCTCTCGCTTTTCGTCGTCGTAGAAGGCGTTGGCGTAGGGGTCGTGCAAAAGGCAGTCGAACTGACGCACAAGCAGGTCGCGGACGAGATTCCGCACGGCAGGGTCATCCTTCGCGAACCTGAGATACGGCCATACCTGCTGGCCCGAGTCCCTGAGCCACATGGCGTCTATATCGCCGGTGATGACGTAGCCTTTGCCCTTCACCGTCGTGTCAAGCGTGTTCGGGTAGCATGCCTCGAACATCTTCCTGATGCGCTGGTCGCCTATTTTCGCTGCGACTGCGGCAACCGCCCTGTCTACGGTTTCCGAGCGCAATGTGCGCTTTTCGGCCGCCGGACGCGAATACGGTCTGCAACCTGGCGGACATTCGGCCGCGACTGCGGCTTTCGCGAACAAGGCGACAACACCAGCCAAAACGACTCCTGTCTTCATCTTACCGTCTTTTCTGGCCAAATGCCGTTTCACCTTATTTTCAAGGAGAATCCGGGCCTGCGACCGTAGCACAGCCATCCGTCGGACGTCGTAAAGAAGTGATTGCCGTCGTCGTCTTTCTCCGTTTCGTCGACACCTTCGAAAGCGGCGGCCTTGGCGATTCTGACGAACTTCTTGCCTTCCGCGATTTCCGGAACCGTTATGGACGCGCCGGATTCGAGTGAAATGGAGCCGGCGAACTCCATGCCCGTGGCGGTGAGCGTGGTGCCGCTCTTCAAGACGGTCGCGCCCGTGTACGCCTGGTTTGTCGTCACCGTGAGCGTGCCGGCGGACACGGTTATGCCGCCTTCGCCGGCGAGCGTCTGCGCGATGCCGATCGCATGGTCGGTCGTGAACTCGATGCCGTCCTCGCCGATCTTGAACGGAGTGCCGCCGCCGGCGTAGCCGTCGACCTTGAAGAAGTCGTCGTTGTCCTGGTCCGGCGTGATGGTCACGCCGTCGAGGACCGCCCTGAAGCTCGCGATGTTGTATGCGACAAGTCCGCGCACATTGAGCGTGCCGCCCTTCATGTTGAATTCGGCAACGGACACATCGGGCGCCGACTCCCAGCCGGACCTACCGCCGCAGACGAGGCCGGCCTTGAAGTTGCCGTTCGTTATGTTCACCGTCGCGACCGCTCCGGCCGAATCGCCGACGAGGTAGAATGCGTTGCGGTTCACGTCGACCCACGAGCCTTCGCCGAACATGATGGCCGTGTTGCCGCTGCGCCCAAACTGGGTGTCGCAGTTGTCTGGATGGAACCGTCCGCCGTTCTGGAGTTCTATCGTCACTTCGCTCACGCCGGAGCCGCTCGCGACATACACGTTCTCCTGGCTCGAATGGCTGTAGAGACGCGCCCCGTCTGCTATCTTCACGTGCATCTTCCCTTCCGAATCGCCGCGCGCGAAGTTGAGGACAGGACCGTCGGTGCCTTCTATCCTCACTTCCGTTCCGCTTCCGCACAGCGTGAAGCTGCCGTTCGGCGCGAAATAGTGGTTGCCGGTGGCGATCTTGACGACGCCGTTCGTGAGCGTGAAGCCGTCGAGGGCGAACGTCTCGCCGCTTGTCGAAGACATCGTGACGGTCTGCGTCGCGCCACCGAGATCCAATGTCCCCGCGACCGACATGGCGTCAGAAGCGGTGGAGAACGGATTCGTCGTGTTGCTTCCGAGATCCGCGAGCCTGAACCCACCCTCATTGAGCACAAGCCTTCCGCCAGGGCCCTTGCCGGCGACTGTGACTGTGCCTGCGCCGCCCTTGGTGATTTCCGTAGATGCGCCGGTAGTCAGTCCGCCGACGAACGCAATGTCGCCGCTGCCGCCAAGCCCGAGCGTCGCACCGCTGTCCCTGACTGCGCAGCTGAATGTCTGCACGTTCGCCGACTCGTTTGTCACGGCACGGACGTCGAGTCCATTTCCGCTTATCGCGAACTCACCGGCCCCCGCCGCGAAACGCACTCCCGAAAGGGTGAGGGACGCATAATCGTTGGATGCAGTTCCTCCTGCGGCAAGCGGGAATAAGACGCTGTCGAAGCCCTTGGGCCCTTCCCCGCCGGTCCAGTTGCCAGATGTCGTCATCAGCGTGTCGCCAGAAGCGTTGCTCCACGTCCGTTCGACTGGCGTGACAATTCCGTAGAGCTTCCCGTTCCTGACCTCGAGGTCAAGTCCGTTTATGGATATCTTCGCGAGGTCTGCGTCGGTCCAGCCTGTGGCTGCGGGGAAAAGGTCGAAATACTTGTTCTGCTCGACGTCTACATCGTATGTGACGCTGACTACGAACGGGTTGTCGGCCGTCGCAGTTATCTCGCTGACCGTGACCGGGCAAAGGCCCGAGAACCCGCCCTTGCCATATGTGACAGCCATTGATCCGCCAGGAGCGAGCACAACGCCGGACGAGGCAAAGGTCTGCCCGTTGAAATCAACTGGTCCTGCAATGGTAAACGCGCCCGTAAACTCCTGGCCGGCGCTGAACTTCAGCAGTCCGCCTCCGGTTTTGGTTAGCGCACCAGCTCCTTTCAGTGTGTCTGCCACGGCAACGTTATGCTCGTTGGCAATCGTCAGACCTCCAGCTGCGATCTCGAAAGGCGACGAACCTCTCGGGATGTCGTTGCGACTGGCGAACTTGATGAACTCGGTGTGCTCGCCCCTTGACTTGATCGTGGCGCCGTCGAACACGACTGTGGTCTCGTCTCGGTCGTCCCAGACTTTCAGGTCGCGCACAGTGACTACGCTATTCGTGCCAAAGTAGAGATGATACCATCCGGCACGCGATGTCGAATCATCATTGACATCACCCAGGTGCAATCCCTCGCCCACTGACAGCGATGCGCCGACGACGCTCAGTGCCGCATAGAGCACCTTTGCGTGCTTGGTGTTTTCACGTCCGAACGTGAAGTTCCTGCCGACAGACAACGCGGCGTCGTCTTTCACGTCAATATCGATCTGCGCCAAGTCAAGAACCTTCTCGTTTGAGGCGACGCAGTACAGATTGCCGGCGAACGCGGCGGCGGCGCCATTAGTGACAGACAGCTTGAATTTGCCGGTTGAATTCGATTGCATCCAGGACGTGCCGCTGCCGAGGACAAGCCTTCCGCCATCGACACGAAGCTCGTAGTCTTCGCCATCCTGTGGAGTGTTTATCGATGCATACGTCGGTCCTGAGACGGTCGCGCCCTCGCCTATGGTCCAGAGGCGCGGCATATTGAGGCCCGGATCCAGTGGGTCGACCGCATACGTGAACGTACCGTTGTAGTACGCTATCACGCCGTCAGCAGAAAGATCGCCCGCTGAAAAGCCAAGCGAACCGCCGCTCAGATCGAGGCCACCAGCCTCCAGCACAAGGCCATTCTCCAACGGCTGCGTGACCTTGAGCGTACCCGCACCTTTCTTCACGACCTTGCCGCCAAAGGGAGCGTCTACCGTGAGAGTCTTGCCTTCTGCGACAGTGATCGCCTCCGACACCCTGAGGCTCGGCTGTTCTTCGACATCGTACGCTATCTCCCAGGTGCCGGCAAGAGCGTTGCGCGACTCTGTAACGTTCTCAGACACCTTAGCGTCAAGCGTCACCCATTCGCCCTTGACGTCGTCGTATCCGAGAACCTCCCAGCTGTACGGGTCGCGGCCTTGCTCGTCGTTCGCCGTGTACCAGCGGTAGCGCGTTAGCGCGAACGCATCTTCGTAGACCATGTCGATGTAGCACTTGGCGCGCGCCTCCTCGCTCCTGCCGTTGCCGCCGCGGCGGTCGAGCCACTTCGTCGAAGTGGAGCCGTCCACCGCGTATCCGGGAGCCTCGCCGGACGGGAAGTTTTCGTATCCGCTATAACTCGTCGTATCGTATTCGATGGACGAAGGCGATATCTTGGTCCACCCGCTGTAAAGTTCGATTTCCGACAGCTGCATCATGTCGTTATTCGACTTCGTCCTCGATATGTGGAAACGGAACTTCTTGTATTTGGGCGTCGGATCGGTCCATTCGTCCGCCGTGATTCTGGCGTCTTCGAGCGCGGCGAGCGTGCCTACCGTGACAGCCTTGTCCAGCTTCACGGTGTCGGCCGCGTTCGTGAAAATCGCATTGTCGCCCGAGACGAACGTCTCGTCGGCGTTCTCGCCCCACACGGCGTCGGACCAGTTCGCGCCCACGGTTCCGCCGCCGTACACCCTGTCTTCCGATTCATGGGTTATCGTTATGTCGCCGTCTTCGTCTATCCCTATAATGTATCCCTCCTCGGAGCATGTGAACTTCGCGGCATCTGAGGCGGAAAGACCGGTTCCTGTGACAAGCTTGCTGGCTTCGTTCACGGGGAGCGCGGAAAGGACCTTCGGGGTGAACACGAACGGACTCTCAGCTGTCGCGTTCACCGTCACGTTCGATCCCGTGGCGACGGCGAATGCGTCAGAACCTGAGGAGGAGACGTCGAACCTGAACGCGAAGCCCGCACCGAACGTCACGTCGCCCAGAGTGTTCGTCTCGACAGCGCCGTTGTCGAAGACGTGCATCGTGCCGCCGTTCAGCGAGAGCGAAATGGTTTCGTTCGTGAAGGTGGCGGACGAGAGGTTCATCGTGCCGCCGTTCATGACGATCGCTCCGGCGGCAAACGTTATTCCCGAAGACGACGTGTCGTTTATCGTGCCGGAGTCGCACTGCAACGCGCCGGTGAAATACTGGTCGTAGTATATGTCGATCTTGTCGGTGCCCTGCTTCACGATGCCGCCCGTGCCGCGCAAATGGCCTTTGAGGACTGTGTTGTGGTTGCAGACCACGGTCAGACCGTCGCCTTCGACGACGAACGGCGCGTCGTCACGCCTGTCCTGCATGAGGAAGTCAGAAGAGTTGGCGCGCGATTCGAACGTCGCCCCGTCGAACTTGATTTCGACGTTCTCCCGTTCGCGTCCGACGAAGATGCGCTGCGCCTTGACGTACGCCCCGTCCACGAATTCCGCCTTATACCAGCCGCCGGAAAGCATCGCTGATTCGTCCCAGTATGTCGTGTTGGAGTAGTCGCTCTTGATGCCGAAGTCTATGCAGTCGGAAACAACCACGTTCGCGTTTGAAACGAGCATGTAGCCTTCCGGAGAAATGGCGAATTTCGTGTCTTTCTGCCCCCAAGAGAGGCGTCTGGCCATAGTAAGAGTTCCGCCGTCAGTGACAAGAAGGTCCGCGCGAGGATTCTGGCACTGCGAATCGTTTGACGGAATCATGTATATTTCGCTGCTGCACGCGAACTCCGACCCTTCCCCGGTTATCTCGATGATCGTCTTGCCATAGTCGTGATGCTGGATGTAGTTGTTGTTCGAGCCGATGACAAGCCGGCCGCCGTCTTTTATCAGCAGGTGGCATTCGCGGTCCGCCGATTCGGGAGAAAGAACGATCCTCGGGGCGCCCGTGAACACGGCTCGTGAGCCAATGACCCATTCCGCCGGGGCGTCGTCGCCGATCGTCCAGTTCTCGCTGCCCGTGCTGTAGGTGCCGTTGTAGAATGCGACCGAGCCGTCCTTCGGCAGAATCGCGGTAGTGACGGAAAGCGAATTGCCGCCCAAGTCGAGTCCGCCCGCCTGCATGTCGATTCCGTTCGAAATGCCCGCCGAGGCGACGAGCGTCCCGGCGCCTGTCTTGGCGAAAGACGACACCGGTGCCATGCCAAGCGTAAGCGTCGTGCCTTCCGAAACTTCGATTTCGTCCGCCGAAAGCGTCGGCGAGTAGTCTATCGTCCATTTGCCGGCGCTCGCCTTTCTCTCCGACGTTGCCGTGAATCCGCTGCGGACGTCCAAGTCGACCCATCTTGCCTCAGACGAATCCGGATTGTCATTCGAGCCTTGCAACCTCCACGCGGCAGGGTCTCTCGCCTCGGCATCGTTAGCGGTGAACCATTCATACTTCGTGACCTGCTTTGGCTCGCTGAACCCGACCGCAAGCCACACGGCGTCGAGGCTCGCCGGCGACGAGCCGTCCTTGAGGCGCCTGTCGAGCCACTTTGTGTCAATATTTCCATCGACGAGTTTGTATGGCGCCTCATTATCAGGGTACTTTTCGTTGTCCACGTTCACTGTAGATGAATCGTAGTACCGCTGGATATTCCCCTGTGTTATGTCCGTGTCGCCGCTGTAGAGCTTCAGCTCGGCGATCTGGACCATGCCGTTGTCATTGCCTTTGCGCCCCTCTATCTTGAAGCGAAAGTAAGTGTATGAGTTGGTCGTCGCCGCCTCGCCTTTGGAGATCGTCGTGGGGATGGAGGCGGAAATCTTCGCCGCCGTGACGTCCGTATCGACAGTCGCGCTGGCGGTTTTATCTCCGTAGTAGTCTGAGAACACGGCGTTGTCCCCGTCTTCGAAACAGTCGCCGCCGATGCCGATCCAGTTTCTGCCGCTCCATGCCGTGCTGCCGGATTGCGGATGCCAAAACTTGTCGGACGCAAAGGCGCACGACGCGGCGACTAGGGCAAATGCAAGAACTGTCTTTTTCATAACTGTATTCCTCCTTGGCAACACATATTATATCCTAAATCCACCGCCAGCGGAGAGCTGGTGTGTACCACTTTTTTTGGAACTACTGCAATTTGTAGAAAACCGAGGTCGTGCGACCTCGGTTTTCTATCGTTGGACAAAAGGGTGTAGAGTAGAGCGGGAACCAACAAGACTTGATTGCCACAGTAGATTGCCACAGCAGACTTTCGACTTCGTATTCACAACGCCCGCGCTGAGGATCCCTGCGTGAGGACGTGGCTATCGCGTGGCCATGCCCAAAACCCGATTGGCTCGCTCCCCATCGCGGCGAATCTGACGCGCCCAACACTTTATTGTGGTTGAAAAGCGGACGCGGGTGGTTGAGTAGAAATCTTGTCGTTCTTGTATTCGACCCGAAGGATGGTTGGCTCGTGGTTGCGTGGCAC
>JAFQYM010000025.1 GCA_017406465.1 Kiritimatiellia bacterium
CGTGTCGCGCACATGCGCGGCACCCAGCCTGTTTGCGATCTGTTGCTTCATGGGGCATATTCTACCCCTTTTTCCGCTTTTGCTCACTACACCGGCGGCCGCCCCCCATGGGGGGCGTGTGATTCTTCCTCATCCTCAACATCACCCAATGTTTTCAGGCACAACCACTCGCTGAAGCCCGCTCAACAGGCCTTCTCTTCCCATTCCGCTTTTGCTAACTACAGTTGTCCGCTTTTGCTTTCACCGCGACACAATCAATCGATCAATCGCCCCTCCCACTTGCGCATGTCGATTGCCTTGTAGCCGTCCGGCGCTCCGCCAGAGACTTTGAAATCCACACCGCCATCCTTGCTCCACGCGATATCGACCGTGTAGCCGCCCTGCGCGCGTAGACCCTTTACACACCCTTCCGGCCAGGCGTCAGGCAGCGCAGGCAGAATGCGCAGGAGGACCTTGCCGTCCGCCGTGCGCTCGTGGCTCTGGAGAAGCATTTCCGCGATGCCAGCCGTGCAGCCGAAATTGCCGTCGATCTGAAACGGAGGATGCGCGTCAAAGAGGTTCGGGTAGGTTCCGCCGGAACGCGGCGTGCCGTAGTTCGTCCCCTTCTCGCCAACGAGCGTGAGCTGGTTGCGGAGAAGTCGGTAGGCACGGTTGCCGTCGAGAAGCCGCGCCCAAAGGCAGACGCGCCAGCCCATCGCCCAGCCCGTCGACCGATCGCCGCGGTGCTCGAGCGAGACGCGGGCGGCCTTGAAAAGCTCTGGCGTCCCCGTGGAGGTAATCTGGTCGGAGGGGTATAGGCCGTAGAGGTGCGAGGTGTGGCGGTGCGTGTCCTTCGGGTTGTCCCAGTCGCGGCTCCATTCCTGAAGCTGGCCCCACTTGCCGATGTGATACGGTTCGATTTCCTCCGCGAACGCCCGCAGACGCGCAGCATAAGCCGAATCCTTGCCCAAGATATCCGTCGCCTTCGCAACGGCCGTCACGATGTCGCGCGCAATCGCGTGGTCCATCGTGTTGCCAGGGCCAATGGCGACGCCAAGACCGGGGATGAGGCCGTCCCACGGCGGCAGAATGCGCGCGTCAAACGAGACCGCGCCGGGACGGGACGCAGTCACGCGCAAGACCACAACGTCGTCCGTGAAGCTTGCGAACGCCTCGCGCACATACGTGACGCCTCCGCGCACATACGCGACGCGCGCGACCGCGTCGTCGAGCGAGAGTGTTCGCGTGTAGGCTTCCGCATCGCCGTCTCCGCCGAAGTCGATCTCGAGCTTGCCAAAATATTCGTATGCCGCCGCCCCGCGGTAGCCTTTTGGCAGCGTGTTCTTCACGGCGGCGTAGTCACCCGCGAAAATCTGCTCTCGCGCCTTCGCGAACGTCTCCGGCGAAAGGCCGCCTGTGATGTTCGCCCCAGGTCCGCCAGACCAGATCGTGTCCTCGTTTATCGGGACAAGCTCCTTCGCGACGCCGCCGTAGACCATTGCGCCGAGGCGTCCGTTGCCCAGCGGCAGCGCTTCAGTCCATACTTGTGCCGGCGCATCGTAGAAAAGCCGTGCCTCGGACACCGGATGCGCCGGAACTGCAACCCTCTCCGAGGATATTTCGGCAAACGCCGCGCTCGCCGAGAGCGCGGCAATGAGACAGACAAATGTGATGCATCGCATAACGTTCCCTGCGGAAATCGTGACAGCGAGGGAGGCGCGTCTACCTTAGAAGCGCAACGGCGTGGACGGCGATTCCCTTTCCTGCGCCGACAGCATCCATGCCCTCGTTCGTCTTCCCCTTTACGGAAATCCTGCCAATGCCGATGCTCATCAACTCGGCAAGCGATGAGCGGATAAGATCGACGAACGGCCTAAGCTTCGGACGCTCGCAGATGACGGTGGCGTCGATATTCTCTATCGAGTAGCCGGCGCCGCGAAGCTCGTAGACGACGCTCCGGAGAAGTTCGCCTGAGTCGGCGCCCTTCCAGCGGTCGTCGGTGTCGGGGAAATGCGAGCCGATGTCGCCAAGCGCCGCCGCACCGAGAAGCGCATCTATCACGGCGTGAATAAGGACGTCGCCGTCGGAATGGGCCTTCAGCCCGTCGCACTCAGGAATGACAACACCGCCGAGAACAAGGGGCTTCCCGCTCTCGAAGAGATGCGAATCATATCCAAAGCCGATGCGCATTAAAACAGTTGAAAAGTTGAAAGGTCGAAAAGTTGACGACTAACAACTAATCAACCCGAGGGTGGACAGGGTCTTCTTCATCTGCGCGAGTTTCGAGTCGTCGGTCTCGCAGAGCGGCAGGCGAAACACGCGTTCGATCCTGCCCATGAGCCAAAGCGCCTCCTTGACCATGACGGGGTTGACGTCGATGAAGAGGTCGTGGAAGAGCGGATAGTACTTCGCGTGAATCGCGCGCGCACCGACGAAGTCGCCGGCAAGCGCAAGACGCATCATGTCGCCCATCTCCTGCGGTATGACGTTCGACGCAACGGAAATGACACCGTCCGCGCCGACGGACGCCATCGGGAGCGCAAGCCCGTCATCGCCGGAAAGCACCGTGAAATCCGGGATGCGGTTCTTGATGGCGCTCACCCTATCGACGGAACCCGCGGCTTCCTTGATTGCTACGATGTTTGGGTGCTTCGCGAGGCGCACGACGACATCAAGCGGAATCTCGCGCCCCGTTCGCCCGGGCACGTTGTAGAGCACGACGGGAAGCCCGAGGTCGGCGACCGTCATGAAGTGGCGGTAGAGCCCTTCTGGGTTCGGCTTGTTGTAGTAGGGCGTCACCTGGAGGCAAGCGTCCGCGCCGCCTGCGGCTATCGCGGCCTTGGTTAGCGAGACCGCCTCGGACGTGGAATTGGCGCCTGTGCCGGCGATGATCTTGCACTTCCCCGCGGCAAACTCAATCGTCTTCTCGATGACCTTGTGGTGTTCATCGTGCGAGAGGGTCGGGGACTCTCCGCTCGTCCCGACCGAACATATTCCATCGATGCCGGCTTGCGTCTGGCTTTCAACAAGCGAACGTAGCGCACCATAGTCTACAGACCCGTCCTTCGCAAACGGAGTGACGAGGGCCGTGATAGTTCCTGAAAGTTTCATGCCTAATATTATACCAAAATCTCCATGCGCGGGTTGCACAATATCGCATCTGCCGGCGGTGCTTCGCTGGACAGCGCCGCGCGCGGTTTACGAAATGGACGGCGCCTACCCTCCGAGGCATATCAGGACGACGCCCGCGACTATGGCCGCGAGAGCCACGGCCTTGCGGACGAGGTTCGTCTCGTGGAAGAACTTCGCGCCGAGGAAAAACGTGATGACGACGGAGAATCTCCGGAGTAGCGAGGCCGCCGAGATCGGGGCGCCCTGGAAGGAAAGCCCGGTGAAGTACATCCAGTCCGCTACCGCAAGGAGAATGCCGACAAGCGGAATCGACCACCGCCACTCGAAGGCGCCGCGCTCCCTTTGGCCCGGCGCAGCGCTGACGACGGCAAGCGCGACGCCGTAGAAGACGACGAGTCCGATCTGGAAGACGAACTGAACCGTCTCGACGGGAAGAGCGCGCACCTGGAATATGTACTTGTCCCAGAGAGCCGACAGTGCCGAGCAAAACGCCCCGGCGATAGCGCACCAGACGGCGCGGTTCCTAAAGAAGTCTATGCCCTCGTGCTTGCCAGCCCAAGAGAACGCGAAATAACCTGCGAACACCGCCGCCATTCCGACGAGCTGGATCGGCGACGGCCTCTCGCCGTACACTATGAACGCAACTACGAAGACTATCGCCGGTGCGGAAGCGCGTATCGGCGTCGCTATCGATATCGGAAGCGTCCTTAGCGCACAGAAGGTGAACACCCACGAAGTGCCGACAATCACGCACTTTACGGCAGAAAGCGTGAGGATCTCCGCCGAAAGGCCGGACGCCACGGAAATGCGGCCGCAGAGCGCAAGCGCACCGACATACGCCGCACACCCGAAGCATGTGGAGCACAGCAGCGTCGGAAGGACGGCGTTGCGCTGCACGCTTGCCTTCTTGGCAAGGTCGTAAAGCGCGAGAAATACCGCGCTCGCAAGCGTCCATTCTGTCCAGCCCATCGCCCCTTAATCGCAGTCTAAAGTCTCGCGCGGTTTACGAAATACACAGCTCCGACCATGCAGAAAAAGGCCCAGAGATAGTCCCAGCGCCATTTCTCGCCCATGAAGAGCAGCATAAACGGGACGAACACGCAGACGGTTATCACTTCCTGTATGATCTTGAGCTGCGCCACGTTGAGCCCGTTCGCCGCACCAATCCTATTGGCGGGCACCGCGATGACGTACTCGATCAGGGCGATAAGCCAGCTAATAAGGATTATCGCATAGACAGGCCAGCTCGCCTCGCCCGGCTTCTGCATCTTGAGATGCCAGTACCACGCAAAGGTCATGAAGAGGTTGCTGCAAACGAGCATCCCGACAGCCGTCGCCACGCCTATCTTTGATGTCATCTTTGCCTTGTCCTTAGAGCCCGATGTCGCCGAAACCGGGCCAGACGTTGCGACCGGAATAGGTCAGCGGCTTTAGTTCGCCGCGGAGGACCTTGAGCGCCGGAAGCGCGAGCGCCTCCTGCTCCATCTCGCCGGGGTAGACCTCGATTGGCGCTATAAAGCCGCAGCGCGTCTTGATGCCGTCGACGATGTCCTTGAACCGGACGAGCCCGCCTGTGAGGAGAATCGCGTCGACCTTTCCGCACAAGACCGCCGACATCTCGCCGATCATCTTGCAGATCTGGTAGATCATCGTGTTCCAGACAAGCGTCGCCTTTTTGTCGCCCTTGTCGACGAGCGCGTGTATCGTATCAGAGTTGGAAGTGCCGAAGAGGTCAACGAAACCGCCCGCTCGCGAGCACCTTAGCCGCACGTCCGCGACGGAGTGCGCCTCGATGTAGTCGAGAAGCTGGAGGACTGGCACCGAACCGATGCGCGTCGGCGTAAACGCGCCCTCGCCGTCTGCGCCCATATTGCCGTCGACCATCTTTCCTCGCTCGTGCGCCGACACCGTGATGCCGCCGTCTATGTGCGCGACGATGAAGTTGCATTCCTCGTACTTGCGACCCATTTTCGCGGCGTGGAACTCAGCTACCGCCTTCTGGTTGAGGACGTGCGAGTGCGAGACGCGGTAGACACCCTTGATGCCGGTAAGCCGCGCCAAGTCGCAGTATTCGTCGACGTTCGTGGGATTGAGGGTGAACGCCGGCTTCGAGTATTCCTGCGCAAAAACCCAGGCGAGCATGACGCCGAGCTTCGCGGGATGCTCTGAGCCGCCGACAGCCGCGACCGTGTCGTCGTAAAGCTTCTGATCGATTGCCGTTATGCCGCCGGGCTGCGTGCAGGCGCTGCCGCCGCGCCCGACAAATGCATCGATCGACCGCGGGCTGACACCCTCTGCGGAGAGCATGTCAAGGATAACGCCCTTGCGAAACGGCACCTGGTCATTCACGTGGGGAAACGCGAGAAGCACCGACGAATCGTGAAAAAGGCTCTTCTCGAAAAGGCACGTCTCGTTTTCAAAAAGACTCACCTTGGTCGAGGTTGAGCCAGGATTTATGACGAGCAGTCTGTATTTTTCTTTTTGCATTTGAGCTTCCATGTCAGTAGCCACAGTCCATGATCGACTTCTCGAAGCCGAACGTGGAGGCGATGAGCGCGGCGCGTATCCACATGCCGTTTCTCATCTGGCGCCAGTACATTGCGCGCGGATCGTGGTCGCAGCAAGTCGCGATCTCGTCGCGGCGCGGCAGCGGGTGCATGATTATGCCGTCCTTCGGGAGAAGCTTGAGTTCTTCGGCGCCGAACTTGAAGCGCGACGTGTCGATCTTCGCAGAAGCACCCTTCGACTCGTCCCACTCGTCTTGGATGCGCGTCATGTAGACGGCGTCAGCCGTGCGCACGGCCGCCTGAAGGTCGTCGGTCACCTCGAAGTCGACGCCCTTTTTCGCAAGGACCATCACGACGTCGGCGGGGACCTGGAGCTCCTGCGGCGCGACGAACACCTGGCGAACGTTCTTGAAGTTGGTGAGAAGATAGGAGAGCGAGCGGACCGTACGCCCGCGCATCAAGTCGCCGCAGAACACAACAGTCTTGCCGTCTATGCTGCCCTTGTTCTCAAAGGACCGGAAGAGAGTGTAGATGTCGAGAAGCGCCTGCGTCGGGTGCTGGTCCTTGCCCGAACCGGCGTTGAGGATCGGAATCGGGCGCGACGAGTTGGATAGCTCCCACGCCATCTTCTCGGCAAGCCCCTGTTCAGGCGAGCGCATGATTATCATGTCGAAGTATGACGAGAACGTACGGATGGAGTCTTCGTGACTCTCGCCCTTAAACTCGGACGAAGTCGCCGCGTCACGCACCGAGCCGGTCGTCACGCCGAGGATCTGGCACGCCGCGAGGTGCGAGAGGAACGTACGCGAGCTCGGCTGGGAGAAGTAGAGCATCGCGCGCTTGTGCGCAAGGACGTTCTTTAGGTAGAGAGCACCTTCCTTCGACTTGTTGATGAACCTGATTCGGTTCGCGAGGGCGCAGAGCCGTTCGAGAATGGGTCTGTCGAACTGCTGGGCGAAGAGCGTGTGGTAAGGCATTCCCTCGCCTTCGACCCTTTCAAGATATGGACGCTTCGCCTCGAGCGGAAGCGCATGAAACTCGTTCCAGCCGATGTCCGTAAGTCTTGCCATAAAAAAGTCCTTGTAAACGTTTGGGATATTATACCAAATCCTACGGCCCCGGGGATAGGGCTGAAGTTTTGTCGCCAACCAATCGGACACGCGAAAAGACTAGATGCCGTTCATGAGGCGGTGGCCGAAGGCTTCTCCCTTGGATTTACCTAGTTCTCACCGTAGACGTTGGCGCGTGCTGGCCAGAGACAGGCAAAAAGCACCGCTCCTACCGCAGCAACGGCAATCATAACCATTACCGGCAGACGCCAGCCACCCGACGACTGTGCAAGATTACCACAGACCTTGCCCGCCACCGACACTCCAACGTAGGAAAAAAGCGACACAAATCCGATGGCAGTGCCGGCAAACCGCTTTGTGGCAAAGTTCGTCGCCGTAACACCGGTGAGCGCCTGAGGCCCATATAGGCAAAAACCACTGATGCACAGAGCCGCAGCTCCGGCGAGTCCAGCAGGAAGAACCCAGAATCCGGCCAAGAGCACAGCGGTAAGCACCATGAGGAAGACACAGAGCCGAGGCGCCCTTCCTCCAAAAAATCGGTCTGTCGCCCAGCCGGCGAACAGCATGCCCGCTATTCCGGCGAACTCGAAAAGCATGATGACCGTCCCAGTCTCGCTCGGATCAAGACCCTTCGCCTCCTGAAGCATCGTGGGGCCCCAATCGGCGACGAGCGCCCGAACGGCATTGATCGTGAAGTTGATGAAGCCGAGCATCCAGATCACTGGATTCAAGAAGACCATCTTCATTGTGGAATTCCCGCCACACTCAACTCCAAGCTCTCCGCTTTCAACTCTCAGCTCCGTTCCCGGCAAATCCGGCAGACCCTCCTCTTTTGGAGTCCCGGGCAGCCAAAAGAGCATCAGGACAAGGCCAAGAAATCCAAGAATCGCCATCGCCCAGAAGCACCAGCGCCACATCCCGACGCCCTGGTTTGCCGCGCCGATTGCGCCAAGCCCCATGATGACGCCGCATATTTTGGCGACAAGCCCGCCGCCAACGGAATGCGAAGTATTCCAGACGCTCATCTTCGTAGCAAGCTCCTTCGGCGGAATCCAGAACGCAATCAGCTTTGCGCACGGCGGAAAGCCCGTCCCCTGAAAGAACTGATTGAGGACAAGAAGGAGTCCGAACGTCCACACAAGAGCCGCTCCGTTCCCAGTTCCCGGCTCCCCGTTCCCCATCATCGCCGCAATCTGCGGGGCAAATCCAAACGCGACATTGACGAGCGCACAGGCAAGAAGACCGAGACACAGCATCCTCTTCGGGTTCACGCGGTCGCCGACTATGCCGTTGACGAACTTGGAAATGCCGTAGACAATTCCGCCCCAAAACAGGAAGTTCCCAAGCATCGACTTGGAGATGCCGCAGTCCTGCTGGAGTCCCGGCATTGCGAAGGAGAAATTCTTCCGCATGAAGTAAAACAGAGTATAGCCCACCATCGTGGCGAAGAGCATCCGCCACTGCATGCGCGAGAACCGCCGATTCGTCTGCTCGTCCTTAAAAAGCCTCATTTCCGATCCTTGAGCTTGCGTATGACCGAGAACATCACGCTCGGGTAGTCGGTGGAGAATCCATCGCAGCCAAGCTCATGCAGCTTGAAATAGACCTCCTCTGTCTCGCCGCCCTCGAAGGGAATCGAGCAGACGGGTATTCCGTTGGCATGGAACTCCGCGATGATCTTCCTGAGGTACGACGCGCGCGGGACAAACGGCTCATCCGCCTTCGGGTCGTAGTAGGTGTGAAGCGACACGGCCGACACGCCCTTGAAGTGGTTGGCTCGCATTTCGTCCATCTTCTTCTCGAAGTGCTCCTCGAAGCGCGCGATGTCCTCCGCCGTGTGCTTGGGCTTCGGCCATGTGCCTATCCAGATCAGCGTCTTTCCGCCGTTCGTAGCCCTGTTCCAGTCAAGCGCCTTCTGATAGTCCTGTCCCGTATAGTATATCTGGTCAAGAACGCCCGCCTCGCGTGCCTTCTCTGCGATGTACTCAGGACCAGCCCCCTTCTCGTCGACGAAGCAGAGATACGTAGGATGTCCCTTCATCGCGGCAAACGTCGCCTCGATCGTCGGGATGCGGTGGTGCGAGAACTTCGGGTCGAGATAGCTGCCGACGTCGACGTTCTTGATCTCGTCCCACGTGAGTTCCTTCGAAACCGACTTCCCGGCGAGCGCGGCGGATATGCCGCGCCCCGTGCGCTTCAGGTTGTCGTCGTGCAGCATTACGCCTACGCCGTCCTTCGTCTTGCGGCAGTCGCATTCGAGCGCCGAGCCGTTCTCCCAGCACCACGTGAACGTGTCGAGCGTGTTGTCCGGACGCTCCAATTTTCCGCCGCCGCGATGTACGTGGCTGAGGTGGAGAAGCCCTGTGCGCGGCGCATCGAGCGCGCGGCGAATCACCTCGGCATGTGCCTTCTTCAGCACCTCGGGGTTGTACTTGAGGACCTTTCGGTCGTATGTGAGGAGTCCGTTTATCTCGATCTCAACGTCGGTCGTCTGCGTGTAGACGCTGCCGCCAAGCCCCCACTCGGCGAGCTGGCCGAGCCTGTCCATAAGGCCAAGGTATGTCTTCTCCAGCCCCTCGCGCGTCTTCGTGTCCTCTATGCCGCCGTAGCCCCAGTTGCCCTTGCCGTCCTTCGGCTCCTTCCATAGATGGTCGGGGACGGGATGGCCGAGTCCGCCAAACTCGCCGAGGAAGGAGATGCGCCTGTCGTTGACCGCAAACATCGTCGGGCCGCGGTAAAGATGCATGTCCACCGTGTCCGCCGCCTCGCAGACCCCGTCGGGCTTGTGCTGGGTAAGCACGCGCTTCTCCCATTTCCACCCTTCTGGCAGGAGGTGCCCGCCTTCCCAGTCCCAGCATCCGCTGGGCGCGTTGACGAGGCGCGTCGGGTCATGACGCTTCGTGAAGTCGAGCATCGAATGCGTCAGGAACTCGCCGGGCTGGCTCCAGCCCTCGTTGTAGGGGTTCCACATCACAATGCAGGTAAACGATTGGAGGTCGTCCATCATCTCCTTCATCTCCTGGCGCTGAAGCCAATAGCGCTTGACAGTATCGGCCTTGATCGGGTCCTTCCAGCTGCCGGTTCCGCTCGGCAGATCCTGTATGACGAGTATGCCGAGCCTGTCGCACATCGCGTAGTACTGCTGCGGCTCGACCTTGATGTGCTTGCGGAGCATGTTGAAGCCGCAGTCCTTGAGCACCTTGACGTCGTACTCCATCGCCTCTTCGGAGGGCGGCGTGAGAAGTCCATCGGGCCACCATCCCTGGTCGAGCGTACCGATCATGAAGTACGGCTTGTTGTTGAGGAAGAAGCGGAGGTATCCGTGTTCGTCCCTGCGCTTCTCGATCTTGCGCATTCCGAAATAGCCCTTGATCTCGTCCTTGCCGTACTTCGCTGTGAAGTTGTAGAGCTTCGGATTCTCCGGCGACCAAAGCGCAACGGGTGCAGGAAGGCGGATCGTGCAGGGGATTCCGGGGATGAATGTCTCGCGCAGAGGCACAGAGCCGCAGAGAATCTCCACCGTTCCCGGTTCCCCGTTTCCCGTTCCCCTAAATGTCAGCGTCACCTCGCCCTTGTCGATGTCGGTGAAGACCTTGTAGGACTTGATGTACTTCTCCGGCACCGTCTCCATCCACACCGTCTGCCAGATTCCGGACACGCGCGTGTAGAAGCAGCCGGACGGATTGAAGCTCTGCTTTCCGCGCGAGTTGACAAAGTCCTCGGTCGGATCCCATACGCACACCGTGAGCTCGTTCTCGCCCTTCTTCACGAAGTCCGTGATGTCTACTGTAAACGGATTCTGCCCACCCTCGTGCGGAACGTCCGTCACCTCGTCGTGTCCGATGAAGACCATCGTGCGGAAGTCGACTCCGCCGAAGTGGAGGAGAATTCTCTCGCCCGGCTTCGGATCGCACTCGATCGTGCGCGTGTACCAGAGGAACTCGTCGGGCTTGAGGAGCCGACCGACGCCGGAGAGAGCGCTCTCTATCGGGAACGGAACGAGTATCTTTCCGTCCCACTTCTCCGGGCGTCCGGGCGTATTCGTCACGCTCGTGACGGCGTAGTCCCATTCGCCGTTCAGGTTAGTCCAATTCGCGCGCACCATCTGCGGACGCGGATATCCGCGCCATGCATTCTCGGGCGCAACCTTCTCGCCCCATTCCGTCATCATCGGCGCCGTTTGCGCCAGTCCCGCAACCATAGCTGACAAAGCGGCAATCGTTATCTTTTTCATTGCAGACCTCCGTTCGCACTTAGAAACCTTTGTGTTCACTCCCTTTTGAAAAGTCGATCAACAAGCGAAGCGGACGGCGGTGCGCCGCCAGGCATCGTGCAGGCCGCGGAACCTGCGGCAACCGCCCAGCCGGCGGCATCGCGGGACAAAACGCCTGCTCCCTCACCATCTACACGTTCTACATGTTCTACACGGCTCAAATCTGCTTCCCCGAACACGCGCCAACACCATTCCGCAAGCAACGTGTCGCCTGCGGCGGTCGTGTCGACGACATCGATCTTCGGCGCGGCGACGAACTCACCGTCGAACCACGCCCCCGCGCCGCCATCGGAGATTATCACATGCGCCACCTTTTCGCGCAGAATGTCCGTCGCCTTCGCGAACTCACTGGGCGCCTTCGGAACAAAACCGACAAGCGGCTCGCACTCCTCGGCATTCGGCTTGATCACATCGGGATGCGCCTTGACACCCTCCACGAGCGCAGCGCCGCTAGCATCAAGCACGACCGTAAAGCCAAGCGATTTGAGGCGCGCGACGGCACTGGCGTAGAAATCCTTCGGAACAACAGGCGGCAACGAGCCCGAGAGAATAGCGACCGCGGACGAAGAGAAAGACGAAAGAGACAGAAGCGAATCAAGGGACGGCACTGCGGCAAGCCCGGGAAATGCCGCGCGGTTGAGCTTCACGGAGCCGCCCGGCCATACGATCATCTCGTTTCGCCGCGTTGCGCCGGGAACGCGCACGAATCTGTCCCCGATGGCGTACTTCGCAAGCTCCTTCGCGAAAGGCCTGTCGTTGTCCTCGCCAAGAAGTCCGCCGCAGGCGACTTCCGCGCCCCTGATTGCCAACCAGCGCGCAACGTTGACGGCCTTGCCGCCGACATTCTCCTCCTCTACGACATCCTTGAAGATTTCGCCTTCGCCCTTCGGCGCAGACGGCAGCCTCACCGTTGCGTCAATCGCAGGGCTCATGCATAGGCAGAAGAATTTCATGGCGCGTGAACAACTCCCTGAAGATAGTCCTTGTAGACCGTGTCGTCCTTGCGGACAAGACCCATGTTGATGCGCGGATCGCGCAGATAGCCGCACCCGCCCTTTTCCCCGACGTCCAGGACTGTATTGACGGCCTCTGAGTTCTTGAATCCGATCTGCATGTTCTCGATCTGCGCGAGAAATCTCCCTACACATTTCACCGCCGTATGCCGGCGGCCCTTCGTTGGAGCATACCAGAACACGATGCATGCGTCCATCACGGTGTTCCCCGCAGTGCGTCCAAACAGAAATCCGGTCGAGAAATGGTCGCTGTAGCAGCGGTCGTAGCTGTTGTTGCGCGAATCGTCCACAAAACCGGCGCTGCCGTCGTACTGGTCCATCGGGCTCGTGTAGAGCGGATGCAGATTGCGCATGAGGTTTGCCGCGGCCGAACGCGTCAACTTGACGCCGATCTGCATGTCGGCGATGCGCATGTTCGCAAGGGTGTTGTCGCACGCGTCGATCAGGACGCCGATTGACCCTGGCTTTTTGTTCCCGACGATGTTCACGTCCGATATGTCGCAGTCGGACGAGTTGTTGTTTGCGCCATGCTTGATGTGGAGACCGAGGCTCACGAACTTCATGGAAACGTCGCGCACCTTCGTCTCGCGGCCCGAGTCGATGGAGATGCCCTTCGCGACGCCGCTGCCGTCGATGACGCCGCCGGTGAACGAATAGCAGCTCCCGACAACGCGGATGTTGTTCGCCGGATGTATCCCGCCCAGGCGCACCATTGCCTCCGTGTTCGTCCATCCGGGCGCGGCCTTCAGGACGGCGTAGTTGGAGAGGCGCAGGTCTACGCTCCGCTTGGGATCGGCTGGCGTGCAGATCGGCTTGGAAATGAGATACGTTCCGTCCGGGAACCAGATTGTCCTGTTTGGATGTTCGTCGATGACGCGCTGGATTCTGTCTGCGACGTCCGTCTTCCCGTCGGTCGGCATGAAGTCAGCTGCAGAGACAACGCCGTCGGCATGGTAGGGCGTGCTCTCCGAGCGCGCCTCCGCGGCGAAAATCAGCGCCACCGCCGCAACCAAGAGGAGCGCACATGGAGACGCGGCATTCCTCTCTTTGGAACTCTTCAAAGCTCAATTCTCCTTTCGACGATCTTCTCCTTCGGTACGCCGACGTCGACCTTCGGTGCGTTCGCAAGCAGGTAGTCCTCGGCCTCCTTGCACCAGAGCCCATTGTTCGCGGCGCAGAGGCGGTCAAGCTCGGCATAGAACGGATCGCCCTTCCCTTTCTCGGCAAAGTCGGCAATCGCCGTCATGGGCATGTTGACGTGCGTGTAGACGAGCCGCTTTCCGCCCGGGACCTTCGTGAGATCGAGCGTCGCCTGGAACGCGGAGTCGAGTCCGCCGACATGCGTGATCATCACCTCCGGATGGAGCAGACCCCTGCCGATCCAGTCGACGGAATCGGACATGTCCTTCACGTCGCCGCCGGAGTTGGCGACGATATGGTGGTTCATGTAGTGGATGTTGTAGAAGTTGAACATGGCGGAAAGCTTCTGGTCCGTCGGCCCCGCGAAGAAGTTGAGGCATCCGCCGAAGGCGAGCAGGTCCGAGCACTGCGTGATGAGCGCGGGAACTGCCGCGAAGAGGAAGATGTCGTCATAGCCGCCGCCAGTCGAAGTCGGGTTCGCGGCGTCGACGGGGTCATCGCTGTTCAGCGACTTGAGATAGGCGACTGGATTTTCCACGTTCTTCGTATTGACAAAACTCACGTCGACGCCGTTCACCTTCCCGGCGACAACCAACCCAGATGGCCGTTCATCGTCCTGCCCCGATGTCCGAACTGTGTTCGGAGAAAGCCCGAACATCCTCGCCGCGCGCGCGAGCCTCGCGTCGTCGATGTCGGTTACGACGAGGCGGCGCGGACGCTTCTCCGGCGAGTGGCAGGCGATGTCGATGCAGCCGAGCCCCATCGCGCCGCACCCGGCCATGAGCAGCATCGTGCCGCCGTTCTCGATGCCCATCTCGTGTACGTGCGAACCAAATGCGTGGTGATAGTTCGTGCGGAACGCCGAGACGATGCAGCTTATCGGCTCGGCGAGAGAGCACTTGAAGTACGCGTCGCCGTCGTAAGGCAGAAGACAGCCCATCTCCATGACTATCGACGGAAGATACACGCACGTCGTCTCGCCGCCGATCGAATGCCACGCATACCCCATCGTCTCGAGTTCGTGTCCGGGAATGTTGAAGGCGGGCTGTATGCACACATGCTGCCCGACGCTGAACTGCCCAGCCCACTTCGTCCCGACTTCGCGCACAATACCAGAGACTTCGTGCCCGAACATAATCGGATTCGTCGCGATGTCCTTCGGCACCCTCTTGTGTCCGGTGCCGAGCGACAGCGCCTTGTAGTCGCTGAGGCAGATCGTGTTCGTCACGATCTCGACGACGACTCCGTCTTCGCCCGCTCCCTCCAGCTCGACGTCCTCAAGCTTGGCATCGCCGGCCGCATACAGTCTCCATGCCTTTGCATTCATCCCATCTTCCTTTCTATCACTGCTGACAATTGGATTCGACCTTCACGCGGTAGAAGCCCTGCGTCTCGTCGATCGGAGCGTTGCTCGTCCAGACGGTGCGCTTCACGCCGCCGTCCACGTCGATCTTCGTCGTGCCTGCGACAGGCGACTCCGTTCCGCCAATGGTCTCCGCCATGTAGACTGGATAGAGGGCGTCGCGGGCATCCTTGCCAAGATCTTCACGAACGCCGTTGAACGAAAGCTCCAATCTGCCGTCGTCTAGGACGCGAATTCCCGTGATTGCAAACGGCTCGTCGGCAGACGGATCAAGCCCCGCGTCGTATGCATCTGCCAGAAGATATCCAAGACTACGCAGCTTCGGGGCGGGAATCGGTTTTTGCGGATTGAGCCCGAGGCCCTGCGCCTTAAGCCATGCCACGCTCACGCCGTCGATTTGCGTTGTCTCTGCCGAAAGCTCCGTTTCGAACTCCTCCGTCGTCTTGATGACGTCGTCCACCTTTACCGAGCCACGCAGATCGAGCACCGCAATCTTTCCGTTCTCGCTGTTCCCCAGCGCTCTGTGCCATGCGCCGCCAGCAGTCGGATCAAGCGGAGAGCGCACGCCGAAGTCCGTCATGCAGGCTTCGCCGTTGACGCGCACGAGCGCGTATGTTTCGCCTGGCTTCGTGGTGGAGTCGAGCGAAACCGACAGCCTCACCCAGTCGCCGTTCTTGTAGACGGTCTCCGAGAGCGTCGCCCAGACGGCCCCGCCATTCGCGTCGCGGCAGAGGAGCTTGAGCTTTCCGTCCTCGTCGCAGATGATGACTACCTTCTCGCCGTCTTTCACCTCCACCGGCGACTCGTCGGCGGAACGCCTGACGACGGCGATCATCATGTCGAGACGGTCGTTTCCGTTTGTCGTGCAGGAGAAATTGCGGACCGCGGCATCCTCAACCTCGAGGACCTTCGTGTGCGCATCCTTCGGCATCGGGAATCCGGGCGGATTCGGCGGCGTATAATCTGCCGCTATGATTTCGCCTGTGCCTGTCCAGCTTCCGACCTCCCCACTGTCGACCATCGCGCCGACTGCATAGCTCTCGAAGCTCTCCGCATCGTCGATCGGCGTTGCGGCGACGGACGATTTGAATCCCCACGCGAATGTGCAGTCTTCGCTGACGGTAAACGACGCCGACGAGCCGGAACCCCAATCCATAAGGCCGCTTGCCGTTCCGCTCAGGTTCCACGCGACGTTCGTGCAGCTTGCCGCGTTGTTCGTATACGCCGACGCGTACTCCGCGCCCGCTACAGACAGATTTACGGAGGCGCCGTGCATGTAGCGGTAGGGTCCGCCGACAATCGAAGATGATCCAACCCCGGGCTTCGTGAAATTGACGGTGCGGATGTTGAGCCCTGACAGCTTAAGCGTGAAGACACCCTCCTCCGCGTATGAACCGCCGTCGCTCACGAGCACAATCACGCAGGAACCGTCATTCAGGCTCGGCCCGAGGCACATGCCCTCGTAATTCGGCATGTCGCTGCTGTGCGTGTACTGCCACAGTAGATTTTTCTTCGTTTTAGTGTATGACGCATTTTTAAGCGACGCAATTGAAGAAATGTCTGTCGCTCCGCTGAAATCCACCTGGTAAATTCGAATATTGAAATCTGGGAAAAAACCACCATCGTAGCAACGCCTTTCAAGAACAAGCAGAGTGCCGTCTGGCAGCGCACAGAGTCCAGAGACCCCGCTTCGCGTATGTTCATCTTTTACAGATCCGATAGGCTCAGTCACATACGCCCATTCGCCGTTCGGAGTCCAGTTGTCGTAGACAGACTCGCGCGTGAACCGCGTCAGTCGCACCACAGAACCGACAGAGTTTGTGGCAAGGTTTCCATCGACCTTCAACGCCTCTTCGTTCGCCGTCCACATCGTCATGCCGTCGCCGGAAATCGTAAGCGCCTCAAGGCTGTAGTTTCCGACACACTGCTTCTGCACGGCCGGCACCGGAGCGGAACGGAGAAGCGCGCCGGTCGCGGGATCGAATTCGCGGATCAGCGCGTTCGTCTCCTGCGAAATCCACACCTTCCCCGACGCCGGATCGAACGCGCACCCTTCCATGTCGTGAGAACCGGACATCACGACGCCTGTTCCGATGTCCATCCCGTTTGTACTCGAGGCGAGCGAACCTGTCTCTCGGTTGATCTTCAGCGTGATTGGATACAGCTTCTTGTCGTTGTCGTCGACGGCGTAGTATAAGTCGCCTCCGGCATAAGTTATGCCGCTGATCTGCTCTGCACCGTACGTGGAGCTAAAAGGTCGCGTCGCCTGTGAAACAGTCGTTATCGACAGCGCGTCGCTGGCCGACGGCAGGCCGACGGCCGTCATCGCAACAAGGACTGGCAACACGTTGACGCGCAAAGACATTTTCTCCTGAACTCCTCTCTTTTGATCAGTGCACGCACAGTATACCAAAGTCGCGCGGAGACGGAAATTGCATATTCAACCGCATAAAGTTGCATTCTCCGCACCGCGTCGCGGCGCGCGCCCGCTAAAGCGCGACGGGATCCGACGCGAGCGTGCGGCCGGCGTTGCCGAACGATTCGGCGGCGCGGGCGAGAAAGCGCACCTTCGGATTCAGCCACTTCGCCTTCCGCGTGCCGAGCTCGTCCAGCGAAAAGACGCAGCGCACCGTTCCGGCCTCGCGCGCCGGCGTCAGAAAGTACGTCGGCGAATACACGCGCTTCGACCGGGCGATCCGCCGCACGCCGCTTTCCTCGACTTCTGCCGCGACCTCGTAGTCGTAGGCGCGCGGCCGTCCGTCCCCGGCCGTCGCCGCCGGGAACGACACCTCGATCTGCCGGACCGCACGCCCTTTCCTGTCCTTTCCGTCGAAGGGGCCCCTGACGACGACCTTCGCGCCGGCCGGAAATTCCGGCGGCACGGCGGAGGCGCCGCGCGCGGCAAAGTCGAACGGCTTCGGTTCCGTCGCCGGCAGCGGAATCACCCAGTCCGGGCCGAGGTCTCCGTCGTTGACGATGTCACGCCGCCGCACGACGACGCGACCGGAATAGACCGAGACGAGCAGCCCCTCCTTGCCGCTGAAGCGGTCCACGAGCGCCATCTGCCGCAGGTCGTCCAGCGCGGACGGACCCGCGTTCTCGCGTCCGTAAACCGGGTCGATGTACCGGAGGGACGCTGTGCCGATGGAGGTGAACGCGCCCTGCCAGATCGCGCGCTCGTCGACGAGCGGATGGTGGGAGTGGCCGGAGAACGCGATGGCGTTCGGAAACGGCGACAGCGCCCGCGTCGCGAAGCCGTCGTCCTGTCCCCACGCCCAGTCGCCGTGGCATGTCCCCTTCGGATGCGGATGCTGGATGTAGAAGAACGGCCTGTCGCCGCAAAGTTCGGCGGCACGCTCTTTCATGTACGGCTCGATTGACGGAACGCCCTTCCATCCGTCCCAGTGCGCGCCGATGAAGGTGTAGCCCCTGACCGTCTTCTTCCAGATCGGCGCATACGGTTCGCCGAACACACGCTCCCATGCGGCGGCACGGTCGGTCGCGATTATCTCGTCCGGCTTCGGCTCTATCTTGGAATACTTGAAGCCCTCGATGTCGTGGTTGCCGTAGATGAACAACTTCTCGACGTGGCGGCCGTCAAGACCCTTGTCGCGGGGAAACACCTTGTTCCACGCGTCCGCGATGCATTGAAGCTGCGAGACGAGCCCGAAATCGGCCATGTCGCCGGCGATCACGACGCCATCCGCGCCCTGGTCGCGGAACCACGAGAACGCCTTGACGAGGGCCTCCGTCCCGTACTGCCCCGTCGCTTCCCGCACATGCACGTCGCTCACGACGCCGAAGCGGAGATCCGGCGTCGCGCCCGCAACATCGATGGACACCGGCTGCGATTCGCCGGTCTTGGCGAACAGCCGCCACGGACGACTCGCCGCGAAGGCCGCCGCGCCGCTCAAAAAACATCTCCTGTTCATGCGTTGCATCTACTGAACTTATCCACGACAAGCGCTATCGCACCGTCTCCCGTGAGGTTGCATGCCGTGCCGACGCCGTCGATCGACAGATACGCCGCCATCAGTATGGCGTAATGTTCGGGCGCAAGCCCGAGCGCGGACTCTGCAATCGGCGCGGCGGCGAGCACCATGCCGCCGGGAACGCCGGGCGCCGCGACCGCGAGAACGCTCAGGAGAAGGATGTACTCCGCGAACGGGCCCGCGCGGAGCGCGCCGCCGGACAGCAGGAGGAACCCGGCGCTGAACACCGTGATCTTCGTCAGGCTCCCCGCCAGATGGATGTTCGCACAGAGCGGCACGACAAGATTCGCCGTCTCGTCGCCCACGCCGTTCGCCTTCACCTGCCGGAGCGTCACCGGAATCGTCGCCGCCGAGGAGCAGCAGCCAAGCCCCGTGAAATAGGCGGGGAGCATCGTCCACAGCGCTTTCAGGGGATTGCGCCGCGCGACGATCCCGGCGATTGCATACTGCACAACGAGCACAAGCCATGTCGCAGCGACGGCCGTCATGATGATCTTGACGCTCGGCCCGCACACCTGCGCGAGCGAGCCGCGCGCCGTGAGGTCCGCGACGACCGTCAGAATATAGAACGGCAGCAGCGGCACGACCGCCTTCGCGATCGCAAGCGATATTACATGCTTGATTTCACCGAACGCGCGCGCCAAGGCGGGACATTCGACCGTCGCCATGGCGAGACCGAACACGAACGCGACGGCTATCGCCGCCACAACGTCCATCACAGGCGGAATATTCAGAGTAAAGAACGCCGGGAAGGCCTTCGCCGCCCCGGACGCGGCGAGCGAACCCGAGACGATTCGCGGCAAGACGGCATCGGCGAGGCAGAACCCGAACGCACCGGCCAGAATCGTCGAGGCGTAGGCGAGCGCGATGGTCGCGAGCAGCAGGCGCCCGGCGCGGCGTCCGACCTCGGCGATCGCCGGCGTGACAAGCCCGACGATGATGAGCGGGACGATGAACTTGACGAACTGCGCGAACGTCCCGCCGAACGAATTGAGCGCGCGGATGACGCACGCGGGCGCGCAGGCGCCGACGAGCGCCCCGACGACCATCGCCGCCAGCAGTCTCGCCAGGGCCGATTTCTTCAAGGCGTCCAGCATGGCGTCATCAACGGATGACCAGCACAAGACCCGGACGGGGCCCGCGCCACGTCAGGCGGATCGTCTTGCCGCCGGCCGACGCGTCGTATGTATACGTAGCGTTCTCGTGCCAGGTCTTGTTCCTCCAGACGCCGTCGACCAGCTCTTCGGTGGTGAATCCGGCGACCTCCTTCGTCTGTCCATTCTCTTCGACGGTCGCCGGGGCGTCGAAAGTCCACGAGCCCTCGACCGCGTACGCCTCTTCATTTCCGTTTGCGACTTCAAGAACGTTCGTCACGCCCAGCTCGCCGAAGTAGCGCGCGGCGTCGGCATTGCGGTTGCGGATGATCTCCTCTTCGGTCAGAACACGGTCGTAGTAGCGGAAGTTCTTGAGCGTGCCGACCATCCCCCATGTCGTCTCGTTGCCGCGCTGGCCGAGGCCGTAGCCGGTGTCGCTTCCGATTTTGACGGAGTCGAACTGGAAGCACGTGCGCTGCTTCTCGCCGAAAGTGTTGTAGTCGTTTTCCGCAGGAGTTGTCGGGACGTCAACTCCCGGAAAGATTTTCGCGGTCCTGTTGTCGAAGTCCTGAATCGCCGTCGCGTAGTCGTAGTGATGACCCGGCGTCTTGAAATACATGTACCTCCCGTCGGACTGAGCGCGCCAGCACAACGCACCGGCGGCAGACCCGTTGTAGGACTCCGTTATCAGGTAGAGGTTGAAATACTGGTACATGCCGCAGAAGATCGAGCCGTATGTGCTGCCGGCGGTCTGCGCGGAGGCGTCGGCATCGACGAGCGTCTGGAGCGTGAAGTTTTTAAGATAGAACGAGGCATCGCCTTTGAAGCGGGGGCCACCGGCGAAGACATAACCGTCGTCGGTCCAATGTCCGGTCGTCGTCTTGTCGTTCCAGTGCAGGTCGGCGTTCGCGCCGCTTCCGAGGTTCTTCCAGGTCGTCGCCTCGGAATCATGGACGCCGACGCCGGCATTGTAGAGACCATCGTAGTTCCAGACGAGACCCGCCTGGGAATAGTCGCCCCAACCGTAGTCGTCGGCGGTGCGAATACCGCTGACAGGTTTCCAAAGCCACGTAAGCCGCTTCAAGGTTCCATCTTCGGCGATTGCTACCGAATTGCCGTCGCCCCGGGCGATGGTAGTCCAGGCGAGCCCGTCTTGAGCCTCCACTGTGTAGCCCGCGCAGGCGTAGGTGATGAGCTTGCCGTTCACCTTGAGCGTTGCTGTAGCGGGCGCGGTGAAGGTGTGCGAGCCTTCGAGGTCGTATTCGCCGTCGGGCTCGTTGCCCTGAAGCGCGGCGTAAGTCGACTGGACGATCACGTCCGTCTCGGCGAACTTGCCGAAGAAGCGGAAGTCGTCCACCTTGCGGTTCTGCGCGACTTCGGCGGCAGAAAGCGCGTGGTTGTATTGACGGAAGCTCTTGATCGTGCCGACAAGCAGCTTGTCGTAGTTCGCGTTGCCGTAGCCGCCAAGGTAGTAGCCGCGTTCGAGATTGTGAGCCGTGATCGACTCAAGCTGCCGGAAGCCATCGCCGGAGGTAGGAATCTCCGTGCCGGAAAAGAGCGCAAGAGTGTTGTCGGTTCCGTTTGCGATGGCTGTAGCGTAGTCGAACGACGTGCCGCTCATTTTGAGCGGTGTGCCGGAATCCGGCGCATCGTCGCTTCGCCAGTCGAAGCGTCCCGACTTGTAGAGAATCATACTGTATTTGGCGGCCGAGAGAGAGAACACGAACGAGGCGGCTTCATTCTGGTCGGCGGTTTTGGCATCGACAAGTGTCTGAAGCGAATAGTCCGTGCCAGTCTGGATGCCACCATTCGTGCCATTGGTATTTACGACGCGGAAGCGGCTGTCACCGACTAACGTGAACCCGTTGTCCGTCCACGCGCCGGGATTGCGCCCTCCTACGGCATCTAGGCTGGTCGCGGTCGACCAACCGTCGCCGGCGGCGTTGAGAAGCTGGAGAAACATGTCGTTTACCGCGTCCTTCGAGCCGAGGTTTTTCCACGTAAGCGCGGTGGCATCGTGCGTAGCGTTCGTGCCGACATTGCAGATGCCGTCGTAGAAAAGTTCCAGTCCGTCCCAGACGTAGTCGGAGACGTCGTAGGTCGTGAGCCCTTCGCCGTCCATCCACTTCCAAGTGATGCGGACGCAGTCGGCATCTTCGACCTTGCAGGAAAGTTCGCGTGCGTGGAAGACGGCTGTGCCCCAGTCGCCGAACATGTCATCCCAAGTTTCCAGCGTGTAGCCGGTGCAAATGTATTTGGCATTGCCCACCGTCGCTATGCGCGGCGCGGTGAAAACATGGCTGCCATCGACGGCATATGTACCGGCGGGTTCGGCCGAAGCGGCGACGGACGATACGACAACTGCGTTCGTCACGGGCAATGGCGCGGCGCGGTCGAAGAAGCGGCGCTCGTCGACTACGCGGTTCCAGGCGACTTCCTCGTTTGAAAGCGCCTTCTGGTAGTAGCGGAAGAATTTGAACGTACCTTTGAAAGGCGATTTGCCGTCGTTGGCGCCACCGAACACATAGCCGTTCTCAGTCTGGCCGCTGATTTTTGCATTCTGGCGAAAACCATCGCCGGAAGTCGGGGCCACGGTGCCGCTGAACAACACCTCGGTGTTGTCTTCGCTGTTGGCAATTGCCGTCGCATACTCGAACACAGGGCCTGGAATCGAGGCAAAACTGTTGGCCGCGACAGATTCGACGGTGCGGAAAATGAGAGTTTCGCTCGACGGTTGGATTAACAAAGCCAACTTGTCCCAGTTGCTGTTGAATATGGTGACAAAGCTCGTTGCATGCTGTGTAGAATCCGCCTCTACCAAAACCTGCATGGTGTATTTCGTGCCGGTGCTGATGCCCTTGGAGCCCCTCATGCGACTGTTGCCTTTGAAAATGAAGCCTTTTCCCGCCCATTCGCCGTATGTTCCGGTGGCGAGTTCGTCGGCGGAGGCCGGCGCCCAGCCGCTGCCACCCGTGTTTTTCTGAAGGAATACGTCGTTGTCCGCGCCGGACGAGCCGAGGTTCTTCCAGGTCAGGGCCGTGTCGGAGTGCGGCTGATTTACTCCGACGTTGCGTATGCCGTCGAGGTTCCACACGGCTCCGGGCACGTAGCAGCCCACGTCGAAGGCGCGGAACGCCGGGTTATCCCAGTACTTGATGCCCGCAGAAGCGGACAGGGCGAACAGCGCGGTCGCGACGATCGCAACTCTCCCGAACAGCACGTTCATGTCTCTCATGGCGTTTCCTTTCCTTCTTGTTGGTTAGACTTTACGTTCTTGGCGGCTAAAGCCAAATCTCCAATCCCGTAGGGCGCGATGTTCAGCACGAAGCGCGAGCCGCAACCGCCGTCGCGCGACGGCAGGACGACCGGATTCTGCGAGCGCCAGTAGAGCGTGCATTCCCCGAGGCTGTTCGTATACTTGCCGCCCTTGAGCATTCGCCTTTGCGGATAGCCGGGACTCGGACACGTCTCGCCGACGGGATCGGCGGACGCCAGCGCGATGCCGCCGTTCTGCCAGTCCAGCACCATTTCGTAGGCGTTGCCCAGAACGTCGTAGAGTCCGTACTGGTTCGGCTTTTTGAGTCCGCCGCGGTGCAGGATGCCTCCGGCGTTTCCGCCGTACCAGCAAATCGCGTCCGCACCATCTTCGTTCGCGTCCGTCGCTCCGTCCCAGTAGGCCGTGCCGCCCGGAACGCCGCCGCGCGCAGCCTTCTCCCACTGCGCTTCGGACGGGAGGTCGAACATGCCGGCGAGACCGGTCCGGGCGCCGAGACGGCCGGCGATGGACTTTGGATCGACACCCCTTTTCGCTGGCCAGTCGTATTCGCCACCGGGCGCGGAATCGCCGCGGATCGTGCTGCACGAGTCGTTGACGCTCGGCAGCATCACGTCGGGCGTGTTCATGTTCTTTCCGTCCTTGAGGATGCGGAACTGGTACTTTGTCGTCTCGAACACGGCGATATAGTATGGATTCGAAATCGCGACCTTTGCCGCGCGCGCCGGACGCTTGTCGCGGCCCTTGTAACCGCCGGCTCCCATCGTGAACGATCCCGCCGGAATGCGGCGGAACGCCATCAGATCGCGGAAGTACCGCTCGTCGTCCGCAAGGCCCGTCCAGACCACGTTGTCCGCAGGGCCCTCGCCCGCATCGACCCCGCGCCAGAGTTCGTCCGACTTCGCCCATGCACCCCACACGCCGTTCGTGAGATCGCGGCGCGTCACGTACTGCCGCGCACCGCGCGCGCCCGCCTCCTTCGAGAGATCGAAAACGACGTACAGAACATCCTCGTCCGCGACTTTCCGGGACGACAGCGCGACCTTGAAGCGGTCGATTCTGCCGCGGGCCTTGAGCGACGCATCCTTCGACGGCGTAAGGACGATGTGTTTCGCACCGTCGCCGTCGATCACCGTGTCGCCCGAAAGCGCGCACGGCGACACGAAGCCGATCTCCTCCTCGCCGTCGTAGGCTGCAACGGAAATTTCGCGGACCGAAAACTTCGGCCCGGACCAGCCGCTCACCGTGAAATCGATGGAGACCGCCTCGGACCACGGCCACTGCTGCACGAGCGAAACGCCGGAAATCGTCTCGCCCTGCGCCGCATGGAACGCGGCGCAGGCCAGCAACACCGGCAAATATCTTCCCCTGCCCGTCATTTCTTCGCGATGCGGAACACCGTCAGACCGTCCATCGCCAGACGTCCGCCCGAAATCCCCCGGACAAAACCGATTCCGTCGGCCACAAGACTTTCGATCTCGTCTCCCGCGCCTCTCTCGCCGTTGTAGAACGTCAACTTCGCCGTAAACACCTCGTCTTCGTCGAAACTCTCCGGCACTGCCGGATTCCACACCGGAAACGCATCGCCCTTCCCGTACACCTTTTCGGCGGTTATCCCTCCTCCGGTGATCGTGAGCCTCGCCGACTTCGCGCACTCGGGCCACTCCCACGCCATCTGCGTCTGGCCTGCGTTGAGCGTCTTCCAGAGCGCCGTCGCCCCCGGGTCGGCATTTACGACCGATTCGTTGGACATCGCAGTCGCGCCGGAGGCCGACGGATTCGACGCCTTCACCCCGACGACGGAAACGTCTTCGACCGCCGCCGCAGACCGCGCTTCGCCCCCGCGCCCCTCCGTCTTCGCCGTGCGGATCGACGCCGCCAGCACGGCGACCCCCGCGACCGCCGCGACGGACGCGGCGACGCAAAAAGCGCGCGTGCGCCAAAGCGCGATTTTCCTGGAAGATGCCACCGGACCGACCGCCGCGAGACAGCGATGCGCGAAACCGTCCGACGCGGGCGGTATGTCCGCATCGCACAAAAGCGACGATCTTATGAATTCTTCGTTCTGGTCGAAATCTGAAACCATAGCCTTCTCCAATTCTGTTTAACGGGCGACACCGCCCCTCCGTTGGGTCAGAAATTCCCGAATCTTCCGCCGGCCCTCGGAAAGACGGAACTTCACCGTTCCTTCCGGCACAGCAAGCGCCTCGGCGATGTCCGCCACCGGAAGTCCGCCAAAATACCGCAGAACGACCGCCTCCCGCAGTATCGGCGACAACCGGGAAACCGCCAGCCGCACGGTCTCGGCGTCCGACTTGGCGGCAAGGGCGTCGCCGGGATCCGGGCGTTCGTCCTCGACATCGGGAAGCTCCTCCATGAAAACAAGCGCGTTGGCCGCCTTCAGGCGCAGATCATCTCTGCGCAGATTGACGAGAACCGCGCAAAGAAACGAAAAATAGGCCGCTTCGGAAGAAAAGTCGCCCTGGGCCTTGACCGCACGGGCCAGTGTGCGCATGGCCAGATCCTCCGACATCGCCGCATCCGAGCAGAGCCGGAACGCCAGCTTGTAAAGGCGACCCGAATAGGACGCGACCAGCGCCTTCGCGCCCGCTTCCGGATCGGTCCGTATCTGTTCCCAAACGCACATATCCCAACAGATTAAACGCATGCTCATGCGATTCCGTTGGGTACAAAGAGGAACATCCGCGATAAAACACAAGGGCGGATCGCACAAGCGACCCGCCCTTGCCCCGGCTTTCTTGCGCCGCTACCTGATGACGAGCGTCATGCCCTTCCGCTTCGGCCCCCACGTAACGCGCACCTTGGCGCCTTCCGTATATGTGAATTCGTTGCCGGGATTCCATACCTTGGCCGTCCAGCCGTTGCCCGCATACGTCTCGAGGTAGTAGCCCGCTACGTCCTTGAGAACGTCGTTCGAGTCCTTCACCTGCGTCGCCGAGAATGTGTATGTCCCCTCGACCTTGTAGTTGCCGACTTCCTCGGCGAGCGTCTCGCCCGTGCCGTCGCCGTACTTCGTAGCGATAGTCACGTTCGACTCCGGCGGATTGCCCTTGAAGCGCGCCTCGTCGACCATGCGGTTGTGCTCCAGCTCCTCGTCGGAAAGCGAACGGTTGTAGACGCGAATCGCCTGAATCTTGCCTGTGAGTCGGCGCTCGTCAACGTATGTATCATTCCCTTCCATGTACACGCCGCCGATGTAGAACGGCTGGTCCTTGAATGTTGTCCATTTGTTGCGCCATGTGCCTTGCCAATTTGCCAGAACGGGAACGGCGGTCTGGAATATCTGTCGTGCGCTGGCGTGCCAGATAGCAGTCAGATACTTGCCTTGCCAGCCTTTTGACGGCATCAATTCCACCTTGTTGCCGTTGAATACTTTGAAGAACGCCTGCGCAACCGGTCCAAAGCCATAAACGTTCAGATAGTCGTTGGTCGAACCGAAATACGTTGGGTATTGATACCCGGACGGCTTCCCGGACTTCTCCGCCTCGCACACGACCTGAATCGTGACCTTCCAATCGATCTTCGGGTCCGAGGCCAGCTTGGCGAACTTGCCGCCGTACTTGAAGCGGTAGCCGTCGGCCTCCCAGCCGTCACCGGCAGAAGCGTTGCTCGCATAGCCGAACACGGCGTTGAGATTGACGCCTCCATCTCCTGCGCCGAGGTTCACCCATTCCGTGGCGTTCGGGTCGTGGGCGACATCCTTGCCGGCGTTGCGGATGCCGTCGTAGAAGAGGTAGAGACCGTCCTGAATATAGTCGCCGACATCATACTCCTTGATCTTCGTGAGGCGGCTTTTGACAGCCCAGTTCCAAGTAAGGCGCTTGGATGCCGTTGAAACATCGGGCGTTACCGACGAGCCGTTGCCGGTCTCGGCGTCGGCCCACGCCGTGCCGTTCCATGTTTCTAGCGTGTAACCCTTGAGCTCATAGGGAACGCCGCCGAGAACCGCCTCGGTCTGTGCAGTGAAGGTATAGCCCGCCGCCGGACGGTAGGCGCCATTGGGCTGGTCGCCCGAAAGGCCCTCCACCGCAGACGCGACGACGAGATCGCCCGTCGCCGCCGGAGAGCGCCCAAAGAAGCGCACTTCGTCAGCCGCACGGTTCCGCGCAAGCTCTTCGTCCGTAAGCGCGCGATTGTAGATACGCGCCGCCTTGCCTGTTCCGTTAAGGCGGCGGGTCGTGTATCCCTGTCCGTCGCCGTTACCGCCGCAGAACAGGAAGGTCCGCGTCCCAGCCGCCTTGTCGAATGCCGCCGTCGCATCCGGCGTCACCGTCTGGAAGACCGCAGCTGTCGTGCCGTCCGAAAGCCCTGTAACATACTCGCCTTTCCACCCCTTGAAGCCGCCATCGCGCACATGCGTGCCCGCGACCTTGAAACACACGCCAGGGTTTGCAGAGTTGTTCTGGTTGTAGTACATCGCGAAGTAGTCTGAATCCGTAGCCGTCGTGCCGAAGATCGCCGGCCAGGCGGTGTTGATGCGGTGTGAGTTGTTGCAGTCGAAATCAAGAACTGCCTGTGCGGTAAATGCCGCCCCCAGCGTCCTCTCGGTATTCATGATGGCGTAGCAAGCGACCGACTTGCCGTCGAAATAGTAGCCGTCTCTTGTCCAGCCGCAGTCGGCGTCAGGAATGATGAATCTGGCATAGTCACCGGGATTCGCGAGGTCGGCCCATGTTTTGGCGTTGCTGTCGTGAACGGCCTGTGCGCCTGTGTTGCGGATGCCGTCGAGATGGACGATCAGGCCGTCCGTGACGTAATCGTTGAACGCCGCGTCATAACCAGGGCCCGCCGTGTGCGTCCACTGCCACGTGAGGCGGACTTTCGCCGTTGTGTCGGTGAGCGCGACGGAGAGGACGCCGCTGTGTGTTTCCGCCGCGCCCCACGCCGCGCCGTCCCAAGTCTCGAGCGTGTAGCCCGCGCAGGAATAGGTATCTTCGCCGACGGTCACGCTCGCCGGAGCACTGAAGGTGTAGCCGCCCGACGGAAGCTTGTATGCACCGTCCGGCGTGTCGCCCGAAACGCCGCGCACCGAGGACGCTACGACGACGTTCGGCTCGGACTCGCCCGCGCCGAAGAAGCGCGCCTCGTCAGCCGCGCGGTTCTGCGCGAGCTCCTCGGCGTTCAGCACTTTGTTATAGATTCTTACCGATTTGATTGTGCCGTTAAGAAAACGCGCCGTGTCGGAGGCCGATCCTGTGTATATGCCCGCGATTGTGAAGGCGCGCGCTCCGACAGACGTTTCCGTCGTGCCGGCCGTCACCGATCCGGTCGCCGTGCTGAACACGGAGGACTTGCCCTTGTCGTAAAGGGCCGTGATGTACTTCTGGCGGCCTGTCCACGGGTTGATCGAGACGTCGGAGACGTTGGATACCGCCTTCACCCGGAATACAAGCTTGTTGTTGTCATCGGCTCTGTATGTGTAGAGATTGCACTTGTCGTCGTTCTCGCCGAAGTAGTGGGGGAAGCTAGAATTCTGAAAGGAGGTCGTCTTGTCGACGTCGCAGACGATCTGGATGGTGAATGCGTTGCCGGGATTGATGGTATCAACCAGCCGCCCGATCTCGCCGCCTCCGAACACGTAGCCGTCGTCCGTCCATTCGCTCGTCACGCCCGCGCCGCTCGCGTTGCCGAAATTCACGCGGTTGCCGGAAGCAAGGTCGATCCACTGCCGCGCGGAATAGTCGTGCGCCTTGTCCTTGCCGACGTTGCGGATGCCGTCGAGATGCAGGATGAGGCCGTCCGTCACATAGTCGTCGAATAGCGGATCGAGATCGGGCGACTTCGCGCCGCTCGTGCGCTGCCACTGCCACGTGAGGCGCACCTTGGCGGAGGTGTCCTTTGCGGCATACTCCGTCGAGGCGGTGAATACAGGTTTCGTCCACGTTTCGCCGTTCCATGTCTCGAGCGTATAGCCCGTGCAGGCGTAGTCCACGCCGTCCTTCGTCGCCTTGTGTGGCGCGGTGAAGGTGTAGCCGTTTTCGTCGTAGGCATAAGCGCCGGAGCCCTCGTTGCCCTCAAGCCCTGCGACGGCGGTCGCGACGACGACGTTCGTCACGGGAATGCCGGCAAAGAAACGCGCCTCGTCGAGCGCACGGTTCGTGTTGAGTTCGTTGGCAGAAAGGATTTTGTTGTAGATGCGGATAGCCTTTACGGTGCCGTTCAGATAGCGCTCCTTAGCGTAGCTGTTGGCCGATGCCTTGTACACGCTGCCGATGCAGAACGTCTGCGCGCCGACGGATGTGGCATTGGAGCCTTTCGCGGGGGCGGAGCCTGTCGCGGTCTGGAACGATGTCTTGCCGGCCTCGTAGTACATTGCCGTCAAATACTTGCCGCCCCAGTTCTCCAAGCCGATGTTGGAGCCGTTCGCCGTCTTGAACATGACCTTGTTGCCGGTGCCGTAGGTATAGAAGTTGCATTTGTCGTCCGCCGCGCCCAAAAGCGATGGATAGCTCGACTTCTGCTCGGAGGGCTTCATGTCGCAAACGATCTGGACCGTGAAGACGTTGCCGGGATTGATGGTCTTTGCCAATATGCCGTATTCGCCGCCGCCGAAGACATAGCCGTCTTCCACCCATTCGCTTGTGATGCCAGAACCGGTGACGTTCCCGAAAGTCGCTTCGTTCCCCTTGGCCAGATCGACCCACGTCGCCGCATTGCTGTCGTGGGCCTTCGTCATGCCGACGTTGCGAATGCCGTCCAGCTGCAGGAGCAGATTGCCTCGCGCGGCATAGTTGGACGGTTCGTACTTGAGCGCTGCTTGTGCGCACGGCGCAAGTATCGCGAGAAGCATCAACGCGCTAAATGCGCAAATCTGCCCCCCCCCCCTGATTTCAGCAACTTTCAGATGTTTCATAACTGCTCCCTTGGGTTTAGTTTACCTCATAGTATAGCAAAGAAGACGAAATAAGGAAATTGCATATTCTGCAGCCAAAACTTGCATCTCCCGTTCCTATTGCTAAAGTCGGCCGCATATCGTATAATTCACGCCATGAAACGGAAGAACGTACTTGTGATGGTGAGCCCGATGAGCATTCCCAGGGTCGAGGGGATCGCTCGTTTCGCGCGCGAGCACGACTGGAACCTGATGATCCAGGACCGGCTCGGTTATCATCCCATCGCCTGGAACGGCGACGGGATCATCGCGACGCTCAGGTCGGACCCCGTCACATTCTCAAGCATCGCGCGGCTTATGAAGCGCGGCGTCCCGACAGTGGACCTGACAATGTCGCGCCCGGACATCGACGTGCCGCGCGTCACCTCAGACCACGAGGCAATCGGACGCATCGCCGCAGAACACTTCCTGGAGCGGAACTTCCGCAACGCCGTCTGGTTCTCGACCGGATGGGGCAAGGTACACAAGTTGCGGTTCCGTGGCCTTTCGCACAGGCTGGGCAGCACCCCCACAAAATGGATTCTCGCCGAAAACCTGCCCAAATCGCGGCAGAACGACTGGTCCGCGTTCACGAAATGGCTGCGCGGCGCATTTGCCGCGGCGCCCAAGCCGGTCGCAGCGCTCACATACGACGAGGCGGACGGCGCACGGCTCCTCAACGCGGCGCTCGAGCTGGACATCTCCGTGCCCGAGGAGCTCGCGATCCTCACCATCGGCGACAACAAAACGATCTGCGAAAACCAGTCCGTCCCGCTTTCGTCCATCGACCAGAACCTTGAGCGCGGCGGATACGAGGCGGCCGCCCTTCTCGACAGGCTGATGTCCGGCAAGCGCGCACCGAAGAAGCCGATCCTCATTCCACCGCTCGGAGTCGTCGTGCGGCGCTCGACGGAAGTCATCGCCGTCGCGGAGCCGACCGTCCGGCAGGCCATGGAATTCATCGCCAGGAACCTGTCAAAGCCAATCGGCTCGCCGCAGATCGCCGACGCGCTTGGGATCAGGAGGCCGACATTGGACGCATTGTTCCGCGAACATCTCCACCACTCCGTAGGCGATGAAATCCGCCGCCAGCGGTTCGCGCGGGCGAAGCTTCTGCTTGAGACCACGAAGATGCCAGTTGCCGACATTGCCGCCGAAACCGGCTACTGCACCCCTTCCCACCTCGCCAACACGTTCCACGACGCAACCGGGGCCTCCCCTCGCGCCTGGCGAAATCGCATCGAAACAAACCGTCATGATTTCCACAGCAGCCGTTAGTCTTCATATCAGCGGAGCATTCGGCCAATGCTATCCCCGTGGATGGAATCGGTGGTGGATGTCGCCAAAGCGAGCCGCATCGACGTGCGTGTAGACCTGGGTGGTGCCAATGTCCGCGTGGCCGAGAAGTTCCTGAATCGCGCGGATGTCAGCGCCGTGCTGGAGCATGTGCGAAGCGAAGCAGTGCCTAAGGACGTGGGGGGAAATGCGCTCTGGCGCGATGTCGGCAGCGACGGCCCTCTCGCGGATCATCTTGAAGACCGCCTGGCGAGTAAACGGCTTCTTGAGCCGAGTGACAAAGACGTGCGACACAGAAAGGTCGCCTTTCGTGAACACGTCGCGGGCAGAGGCGAGATACGCCGTGAGCGCCCTTCCCGCGGCCTTGCCTATCGGGACGACACGCTCTTTCGAGCCCTTGCCGAGAATGCGAAGAAGCTCGCCGTCAGCAATTATGTCCTCGACCTTCATACCGCAGACCTCGCTAACGCGAAGCCCGCAGCCGTACATTATCTCGAGCATAGCGCGGTCGCGCAGATCGCGGGGATCAGTTCCGTCGACCTTGTCTATCATCCTGAAAGTCTCTTCCTCGGAAAGGACCCTGGGAAGCACCTTCCCCTTCTTAGGCGGGTCGAGAAGCGCGGCGGGATTTCTTTTTATGTAGCGCCGCTCCTCGAGGAACTTGAAGAACATCCGAATCGCCGCAGTGCGCCGCGCCCGCGTAGAGGACTTGCGCCCGCTCGCCCGCTCCTCTCCAAGAAAACCCGCTATATCCTCGCGCTTGACGTCGGCCGCGGCGGATATGCCGCGCTTTTTCAAGTATTTAGAAAAGAGCCGCAGATCCCTCGCGTATGCCGCGCAGGTATTCTCGGCCATCGACCGCTCGAAGCGGAGCGACCCGATAAAGGCCTCGATGTCAGAGTCTGGCAATGAAGTCCTCCACCAAGGCGCGCATCGCCGGCTTCGCGGCTTTTCCTGCGGCAATGACTTCCTCGTGGCCAAGCGGACGCAGGGCGATGCCGGCAGCGAGATTGGAAACGAGCGAAAGCCCCGCGACCTTCATTCCGCACGCCTTTGCAAAGACGGCCTCTGGCACGGTAGACATGCCTACGACATCTGCACCCTGCGCCTTGTAGGCGCGAATCTCTGCGGGCGTCTCATACGCAGGCCCGACGTTATAGGCATAGGTGCCGTCCATTACGCGGAGACCCAGTAGGTTCGCACCGGCATGGAGAAGCTCTGCGAGACGGCGCGTATATATCTCCGTCATGTCGGGGAACCTCTCGCCCCATTCTGGGCGATGCGGACCGACGAGAGGATTCGCGTTGATGAGGTTGATGTGGTCTCGGATGATGACGAAGTCGCCTGGCCTTAGCGCTGGGTTTATCCCGCCCGAGGCGTTCGTCAGGAGAACCGTTCCGCAACCCATGCGGCGCATCATCTCTATCGGGAGAACGACTGGTTCCCAACCGACGCCCTCGTAGTAGTGCCTGCGTCCGCACCACGCCGCAATCCTCTTTTCGCCGCGACGGTAAAGGACGAACTCGCCCACATGCCCTGCGACCGTGGACGCACCGAGTCCCGGGATATCGGCGTAGGACGCGCGGAAGATCACCTCGTCCATCTCAAGCGCCTCGCCCCAGCCCGAGCCAAGCAAGATTCCGAGATCAACCGCCCTGTCGAAACAGTTATCCGGGAAATAAGCAGCCGCCTTGTCGAAGAATGAAATGTCCATGCGAAGACCTCTCTTTATGTTGTTGTTTTATTTATACGTCGTCAGAAAGACATGCGCAGCACCCTTAAGCGAAATATCTTCGCCAGGCGGCACGAGAACGCTCGTGCGCCGCGGCACGTCAACTCCATTCACAGAGAAAGACCCTTCTGCCGCAAAAAGAACAGTGCCGCCAGACGAAGCTGGAACGGCAAGCTCGCCGTCAAGCGCTATCTGCCTGAAGTCAAAAAAGGCGCACTTGACGTCGACAGCGGGCGTCGGCGCGGGAAGCGAGTAGTCGATTGCCTGAAGCGACTTCTCGACATGGAGTTCGCGCGGCTTCCCATCGGCTCCGACGCGGTTCCAGTCGTAGAGCCGGAATGTCGTGTCCGAACTCTGCTGCACTTCGTAGATGAGCGTGCCGTCGCCGATCGCGTGGACGAGACCGCCAGGGATGAAGAACGCCTCGCCCTTCTTCGCCTCGTGGCGGACGAGCAGCTCCTCGAAGCGCCCGGACTTGACGGCTTCTTCGACATCCTTCGGCCCGACGCCCGGCTTGAGCCCCGCGTAGATAACGCCGTCCTCGAGCATCGCCCACATTTCGGTCTTCGGGTCGCCGCCCGTCACCTTGCAGGTTCGCTCGTTCGGATGCACCTGCACGGAAAGGCGCGTCTTCGCGTCTATGACCTTGACGAGCAGCGGAAAGTCCGGCAGGACATCGGAAAGCGACTTCCCAGCATAGGTACAACCGTCAGACACAACGCTCTGTCCCGCTGGATGAACCGAGATTTCCCAGCTTTCACTTCCCCATAGCGCCGGATGGAAATTCGGAGCGAATTTTAAGACATTACCCTGTTTCATGCCACAATTATACCAAATCCCGCTTACGCACGCACACGTGTTATGCTATAATATTGGTCAACGTGCAGTAATGCCGTCAAAAATCATGAACTGCAGAAAGACAATTTTGACCATTGCGACAGTGCTAAGTGCGACGATATGTCTCACTGGGTGCTTCACTTTGGACACAGCGGACATTCACACAACTGGCGAGGAGCACATCTGCGTTGGAAACAGCGGCTGGTACCTTTTCCACTTCATTCCGCTCGCCTGCGGCAATGCAGCGGAAGACCCAATGATGCCCTGGATATTCTTCCGTAACGACGTGACAATGGACAAGATCCAGAACAGGTTCATGCAATACGCTCGTTTTTACGGCAAAACGGCACGCGACATGAACTACTACACCCAGGAGTCGGTGCTTTTCGAGATTCCTGCTACCGACTTCCCGATTCCCCTTCCCTACCTGCTCACCTACAAAGAAGTCCAGCTTTCGGGGGTGCTTAAATGAATCGGTTTGCAGTAATCCTGGCATGTGCTCTTCTCGGCGGATGCGCGACTGTGACTGTGAGCCGCGAAGGGGCGACGATGGTCAACATCGAGAACTCCGGTTGGTATCTCCTTAACTTCATTCCACTCGCCTCCGGCAATCCCGCTCGTCCGAACGCCTGCACCACGCGGCTCTTCAGCAAGACTGTGACGCTCGAGAACAACGTGAAGATGCTCGATAAGGTGATCCGCGACGAAGGCGCGGTGGCTGTCCGCGACATAAACAGCTTCACTATCGACGAACACGTCCTGCTTATACTCCTCAAGAGGCATGCATACCACACGAGCGCACAACTGCTGATGAAAAAGGACATGGAGGACACTAAGGTGGAAAGTATCTCGACGATTCTTCCAAAGGAATTCTAAAATGGGCATCGCACTTCACATCAAAAAACTCGCGGGCTACGTTCCAGGCGAACAGCCTAGGTCCAAAAACGTCGTCAAGCTAAACACGAACGAGAACCCGTATCCGCCGTCTCCCAAGTGCACGGCCGTGCTTTCGTCCTTCGACCTCGACGACCTACGGCGCTATCCCGACCCCAACTTCACGGCGCTCGCGAAGGCGATAGCCGACGAGAACGCCACGACGTCTGACCGCGTATTCGTCGGCAATGGTTCAGACGAGATACTCGCTCTCGCAGCGCGCGTCTTTGTGGAGAACGACGAATCGATTGGCTCGCTTGATCCTAGCTACACGCTCTACAAGACACTTGCGGCGATACGCGACGTAAAGTGGGTTGGAGTCGGAAGCGCGGCAGACGATGCGCGACGCGCAAGCGCAGCCCTCGCCGAATGCCACAAGTCCAACATTTCGCTTTTCCTTTGGACAAACCCCAATGCGCCTACAGGCGAGTTAACCGAACCAAAGACCATCACCGCGTTTGCGAAGAAGTTCAAGGGCGTGGTTATCGTCGACGAGGCATACGCCGACTTCGCGCGAAGCAACTGCATGTCGCTCGCCACGTCTCCGCGCAACAGGAATGTCATCGTCATGCGGACGTTCTCGAAGAGCTATTCGCTCGCCGGGCTTCGCGTCGGCTACTGCGTCGGGCCTAAGGACCTGATCGCCGCGCTATACAAGGCGAAGCCCTCGTACAACGTCGACGCCGTCGCGCAGGCGGTCGCGCTCGCGGCGTTCAAGGACGGAGCATATCACAAGAAGACGGTCGCAAAAGTCGTCAAGACGCGCACGGCGTTCGAAAAGGCCCTCGCTAAGCGCGGGTGGGACGTCATCAAGAGCGAGTCCAACTTCGTCTTTGCAAAACCACCGACGGGTGCCGCGGCAAAAGACATCTTCTCGTATCTCAAGGACAGGGACATCTACGTGCGCTACTTCCCGGGGCCGCTCACCGGCGACCGGCTGCGCATCACGATAGGGACCGACGGGCAGATGGAAACGCTGCTCGACACCCTCGACGACCGATTTAGGGGGGAAGGAAAGACAAGGAAACCAGGCAAAACGATAACACGAAAGCACCCCCCAAAAAAATGAACCCGATTTCAAAACCTGACTACATGCCGATCCCGGAGCTGCGAAAGATGCAGCTCGAGAAACTGCAGAAACTCATTCCCTACGAATACGAGCGAGTGCCGCTCTTCCGCCGCCGTTGCGACGAAAAAGGCGTCAAGCCGCGCGACCTCGTGACGCTCGCCGACCTCGCGAAGTTCCCCTTCATGAAGAAGACCGATCTTCGCGACGAGTATCCCTACGGGCTCACCGCCGCGCCGATGTCGGAGATCAACCGCTTCCACTGCTCGTCCGGCACGACCGGAAAGCCCATCTGCATACCGCAGACGGCCGAAGACGTCGCCATCTGGACCGAGGGCGTCGCGCGTTGCATGGCCATGTACGGCATAACGCGCGACGACATCGTGCAGGTCTCGTATGGCTACGGACTCTTCACCGGCGGCCTCGGCGCGCACTATGGCGCCGAGAAACTCGGCTGCGCGGTCCTCCCGACCGGCGCTGGCAACACCGAGAAGCAGATCATGCTTATGAAGGACCTCGGCACGACGGTAATCTGCTGTACGCCGAGCTACTTCTTGCACCTCGCGACAGTCGCCGAGAAGATCGGCGTCGACTTCCGCCGCGACACGAAGCTCAAGCACGGCGTCTTCGGAGCTGAGCCGTGGACCGACGAGATCCGCGAGCGCATCGAACAGATGTCCGGCATAACGGCGCACGACATCTACGGACTCACCGAGATCGCGGGACCGGGCGTTGCGGGTAACTGCCCCTACTGCCACGGGCTCCACGTCTGGGAAGACCACTTCTACCCCGAGATCATCGACCCCGACACGCTCGAGGTCCTTCCCGACGGCGAGGAAGGCGAGCTCGTCTTCACGACTCTCGACCGCGTGGGCACGCCGATGGTGCGATACAGGACGCGTGACCTCTCGCGCCTCCAGGTCGGCGAATGCAAGTGCGGCCGCACGATGCGCGTCATGGACCGTGTCCACGCGCGTTCAGACGACATGCTCATCATCCATGGCGTCAACGTCTTCCCGAGCCAGATCGAGGCGTGCCTCATGAAGGTTCCAGAAGTCGCGCCGCACTACATGATCGAACTCTCCTCTACCGATACGATGGACCGCTTCGAAATCAAGGTAGAAGTCACGGCCGATTCCATGTCAGACTCCATGTCGAAGATGGAAGCCGTCAGGAAGCGCGTCGCTGCGTCAATCAAGGAAATCGTTGGGCTTAGCCCAAAAATCATGCTCGTCGCACCCGGGTCGCTCCCGAGAAGCGAAGGCAAGATCAAGCGCGTAATCGACAACAGGAGGAAATGACATGACCGTCAAGCAGATCAGCATCTTTCTCGAGAACAAGCCCGGCCAGCTCTCCAGCATCTGCCGCGCGCTTGCAAAGGAGAACATCAACATAGCAACGCTCTCGCTCGCGGACTCCGCGGACTTCGGCATCGTCAGGATGATCGTAGACGACCATGTCAAGGGCTGCGACGTGCTCGCGAAGGCGGGTTTTGCCGTCGTCCAGACAGACGTCGTGATGGCGACCGTTCCCGACAGACCCGGCGGAATGGCCGAAATCATGGAGAAGCTCGACCGCGCAGGCGTCGACATAGAGTATTCCTACGCCTACGCCCTCGGAAGCGGCGAAAAGGCGATCCTCGTCTTCAAGTTTGACGACAACGCAAAGGCGGAGCAAGCGCTCGAGGGATGAAAAGCTTCTTCGACGGAGTGAGGCGCCATATAGGCAACATGGACGCGGAGCATCTCCGCGAACAGTACCGGCGTCTCTCCGACGAAGTGTCCTCCCTCGACACCCTCTTCAGCACGATAGCGCAGGGCATAATCGTCCTCGACGAACACGGCGAGGTCGCAAAGAGCAACCCCGCCGCGCGGGACCTACTCGGCATGGACCCGGAGGACGCCCTTCAAATGCTGGCTATACCTCACGGCAAGTCATCCAAGCGAGAAATCGACATAACGTATCCCGAGGCCAGGAATCTCGAGATCCAGACGATGCCGATGGGCGACGGAACGCTTGTGTGTCTGAGGGACGTCACGGCCGAGCGCGAACGCACGGAGGAAGAACTGAGAATCGGCGCGACGCGCGCGGTGAGGGACCTCGCCGCCGGCGTTGCGCACGAAATAGGCAATCCCCTCAACGCCCTTTCGCTCAATCTCCAGCTACTCAAGCGCTCATGCGCAGACGCCGTCGAAGTCGACGAATGCATCAGGCAAGTCGAACGGCTTTCTGGCATAATCCACGGCTTCCTTCAGGCGCTTAGGCCGTCCAAGCCCAATCTCGTGCGCGGCACGATGGCTGATCCGATAAAAGGATGCCTTAGGGCGATGAAGCCGCAGCTCGAGGAGCGAAGCGTCTCGGTGACACTCAACCTTCCAAGCGCCCTTCCCTCGGTCGCGCTCGACCCCGCCCAGATGGAGCAGGTGTTCTTCAATCTTCTCAAAAACGCCCTTGAGGCAGTAAAGGACGGCGGATCCATAGACATTGTCCTTTCCTCAGACGACAACGATGTCATCACAACCATCCAAGACGACGGACATGGAATGACACCCGAGCAAGTGGCGCACCTGTTCGAACCGTACAGGACGTCAAAGGAACACGGCACGGGGTTAGGGCTCATGATTTCATCGAGGATCGTCCGTGACCACGGAGGGACGATATCCGTAGAATCCGAACTTAAAAAGGGAACTGCGTTCACAATACGCATTCCGCGCATAGAACGCAGGATTCGCGCCCTGAAAGGATGAAATGGCAAAGCCGAAGATACTCATAGTTGACGACGAGAAGCCGACACGCGACGCGATGGCGCGTATTCTCTCGGCATCCTGCGAGTGCCTGACGGCGCCCGATGCAGAGCTTGCAATGAAGCTTGTCGAGGAGAATCCCGACCTTGCACTTCTCCTCACCGACTACAAGATGCCGGGCGAAAACGGAGTTTCACTCATAAAGCGCGCAAAGGTAGTGAACCCATCGCTTGCGAGCATACTCATTACGGCGTTCGGAGAGATTGAGCTCGCCGTCGAGGCGATGAAAGAAGGCGCCGACGATTTCATCACGAAGCCGATAACGGACATCGCCCAGATGGAGCTGCGCGTCAAGAAGGCGCTTGAAAAGCACGCCCTTTCGCGCAAGGTCGTGGAGCTGCAGCAAAAGGTAGACGAACAGAGCGGCATAGAGACATTCACGGGCAAGTCCCCTGCGATGGAAAAGGTCTACCGACTCATCAGGCAGGCGGCAAAGGCAAACGCAAACGTCCTTGTCGAAGGTCCTTCGGGAACTGGCAAGGAGCTCGTCGCAAAGGCGCTCCACGACCTCTCGCCACGCGCCGCCGGTCCTTTCGTCGCCGTCGAATGCGCGGCGCTTTCGCCGACGCTCATCGAGTCCGAGCTATTCGGACACGAGAAAGGCGCTTTCACTGGCGCCGACAGGATGAAGGTCGGCAAGTTCGAAGCGGCCAGCGGCGGAACGCTCTTCCTCGACGAGATAACAGAGATCGACCTCGCCACGCAGGTGAAGCTCCTCAGGGCTCTTGAGTCGCGTACCATACAGCGCGTCGGCGGCAACGAAGACATACACGTCGACTTCCGCCTCGTAGCGGCGACAAACCGCGACCTTGCCGCGTTCGTACGCGAAGGCAAGTTCCGCGAAGACCTCTACTACCGGCTCAACGTCATCGACATCCACCTCCCGGCACTAAAGGACAGACCGGGGGACATCGCCCTTCTCGTCTCGCGCTTCATAAGGGAGTTCTCCGCCGCAAACGGGAACAACGTCACCGGCATAGACGCGAAGGCGATAAAGGCGCTCGAGGACTATCCGTGGCCGGGCAACGTACGGCAGCTCAGGAATGTCGTGGAGAAGATGTGCGTCCTCTCCCCGGGCGGCAAACTCTCCATCGACGACGTTCCCGTCGAAATACTCTCCTTTGGCAAAGCCGCTGAGTCGACCGCAGAAAGCAACGCCGCCACACCTGCGACGCTCGCAGAAACGGAAAAGGACACGATACTCCGCGTCCTCGCGGAATGTGGCAACAACAAGTCCCAGGCGGCGATAAAGCTCGGCATATCGCGGCGCACGCTGCATCGCAAGCTGAACGAATGGAGGTCAGAATGAATCTGGCGATTGCAGCCCTCGCAGTGTCGTTTCTGCCGTTTTTCGAGGCGCGAAACCAAGTGGCGAACTTCGTCTTCGACCCGCCGCCCGAGGGGAAGACCGTGAAGCCCGCCCTTCCGAACCTTACCGTCACGGAAACATGCCCGGGGTGCAACGGCAAAGGCGAACTCGTACTTGAAGAGCCCGACTACGGCCAGGCAAAGGGCCGTATAGGGCCAGCAAAGAAGACGAGGAAGCAATGTCCTCTCTGCAACGGCAAATGCAAGATACATTCGTTCATGAATCCATCAGCGCTCGCCCTACAGGTATCTGCCGACCGCGCCGCATTTGCCGCGGAGCACCAGGGACGCGGCGAAATTGCCGTTGGCGAGGCGTTCGTCCCGAATGCAAAGTACGCAGAGCTCGGCAGGGACCGACTGAAGCTCGTGGAAGAGGCGTTCGGACACCCTTGCAAGAAATGCAACTGGACTGGGCTCGAGCCCTGCAGGAAATGCGGCGGCAACGGGCTCGTAAAGTGCTCAAACAGCGACTGCAAGGGCGGTTGGGCTGTAGTGAAGACGACAACCGAATCGTCGGTCAGGAAAACGGGCAGCTCGTCAAACGGAATCCGCTCGAACAGCGGAATGCGTTCGCGCAGCGGCTCGCGCAGCACCGTCCGAAAGGAAACGAAAATCAACGTGTCTCCGTGTCCTGTATGCGGCGGGGCGAAGCAACTTGTCTGCCCCGATTGCGGCGGCCGCCGCGCGCATCCCTGCTCTAAGTGCGGGGGACTCGGCATAAAGACGAAAGGATCACTGTGAACGAGACACTTCCACCTCTGCCAAATCTCGAGCTTCTGGGAAAGCTCGGCGAGGGTGGCATGTCCACCGTGTGGAAGGCAATCAACCTTTTGAACGGCGAAACCGTGGCCGTCAAGATACTGAACAGGGACCTCACTGCGAGCGCAGAGGACATCGCCCTCTTCAAGTCCGAGGCCAAGACGATGAGCGAAATCAGCCATGTCGGGATCGTGCGCTGCTACGACATCAACTGCCACGAGGGAATCTGGTACTACACGATGGAGTATGTGGACGGCTACAACTTCAACGCGCTCCTCACGAGGAAGCAGCACCTGAGCGAAGCCGACTGCCTTCTCATCTGCGAATCGATAGCCGTCGCGCTCGACTACGCCTGGAATGAATTCGGCGTAGTCCACTGCGACATCAAGCCCGACAACATAATGATCAACACCGACGGTGTCATAAAGCTCACCGACCTCGGGCTGTGCCACACGTTCCAGTACCTGAAGGACGGCATGAAGGAGATCCCTGACCACGTGATGGGGACCCCTGCGTACATCTCGCCCGAGCAGGTCTACGGCGACATCGAACCCGACTGTCGCGCCGACATCTACTCGCTTGCGGCGTCCCTCTACCACCTTTCGACTGGGCGCATGCTCTTCCCGGGGCTTGGAAACGAAGACATGATGAGGGCCCATTGCGACGAAAAGACGCAGGCGAAGGATCCGCGCATATACCGCCCCGAGCTTTCGGAGGGGTTCTGCCAGCTTCTCGAGGCCATGCTCGTCAAGAACCGCGACTACCGCCTTCCGTCGTGGAAGGACGTCTGCGAGATGTGCCTTGCTGTCGAACAGGGAGTCGCCTTCAAGCCGCGGAAAGGCCCGCCGTCGTCGCTCGTCCTTACGATGTCGGAAATACCGCCAGACGCCGAAGACGACGAACCCGTCGAGCAAATGCAAGTCCCGGAGCCCAAGAAACGCGTCCCGCACCTTTTTCTCGGCGGCAAGAAGAAACGCGAGCTCCATATCACGATCGACCCCGAGAGCGGCAAGAAGATACTCCGCAAACCGAAGGTTGCCAACAAGTTCAAAGTGCACCAGCCCGTCATGGACTGGTAGACGGCGTTATGACCGAGGCTAGTGCACAGGCGTCGTATCGAGCCGCGCTGAGTAGAAGCCCAGAACGTCGCGATGGTGCCAGCGCCATTTGAAAGGCGGATGAGCTGGCCACTGCCAGCTGTCGCCGAGGTAACTGCAGTCTTGGTGTATCTGTATCCACTTCGGGCACAGCCTAGGGTCGCCGTTCCATTCCGCAGACGGAAGCCTGAGCGAAAAACGGCGGTCTTTTGGCTTCAAGTCGATGCGGCGGACCCATTCCGTGCCGCATAGGTCGTAAAGCCACAGCGTGACCGGCCCGTCGCCCTTCGCCTCCCCCTCCACGACAAGTGCGCCCTCGTCGTCGAGTCTGGCGGCAAACACAGGCGCCGCCTTTTCGAGCGGCGAGAGCGGATAGCCGCGGCCGGCCCGTATTTCATCCTCTATCTCGCGTATCCGCACAGCCGTCCTGCGAAGCGTCTCGACCCGCCACTCCAGTAATTCAGGCCAGTACAGATATGCCTCCGCCTCAGAATGATATCCAAGGCGCGGGTCATCGCGGCACAGCCGGGCCATTTTTTCGGAAACGGGAACCTGTCGCGACACGGCCGACTTCATCCTTGCGACCGCGGCGAGCGCCGCCGATGTGTCTCCGGCGCGGGAGAGGCAGACCGCATCGCGCCGTGCATGGTAGAATTCGAAGAAGTCACGACCTGCCGCAAAATGGCACTGCAGCGCTCTTACAAGACCTAGGTCGAGCATCCGCTCCCTGTTGTCGGCATACTTGCGCTCAAGGAAAGCAATGTCCTCCTCCACCGCGTCCACCGCAGCCGCCATCTTCTTAGCGAGCGACAGGGCATCCTGCAGGGAGAATTCCATAAGGCACTCGCCGACCATGTCGCCGCACGCCGGCTGATGGGGTATCCACGAATCGTTCATCGGGCGCATCTCGATTTCCGCACGCAGCGGCCACGCGACGCCCTGGTGGTACGGCCCGTAGTACTGCACCTTGTTGGACAGAGGGTAGTTCGCAAAGCCGTCGGAGCAGGCTTTCCATACCTTCGCCATCCGCGGGGCGTCGTCCTTCCATTCCAACTCCGCCAGACGAAGGAGAAACGCGTCTTCTCCGTCGCTGAAGTCGTCGAACGCGAGCATCCCAGCCGCACGGTTCATGACGCCTGGCGCCGCGCCGAAATACCAGCAGTACATTGCGTCCGTCACGCCGAGCGCGCGCATGGCCCTGAACTTCCTGTAGAGAAGACCGGGGACGGGAAGGACTGGAATCGTCGCAATCTCGTGCGAGCACGAGACCTGTATTTTCGCCGACACGCGCCTGCCCGCCGCACAGGCACGCTCAGCAACGCGCGCGAATGCCGCGGAGGGGCCTGGGCACGATATCCAGTAGTCGCTGCCGAGACGCCATGCGCCTTCTTGGAAGAGAAACGAGCCGTCCTCGAAGTTGCTCTGCTCTATGACGCCGTCCGGCGCAGTGGCAGCCGCCTCCGCCACCCACGCGGGGAGTTCCGGCTTCGGATGTCGGTAGACCCAGCTGACGACGACTCCGTCCGACCCGGCTGCGCGCATGCCACGGACCATGGGCCGCACGACGCGATGGTGCAGTTCGGCGAACGGCACATCGCGGCAGCGCGGACAAAGAAAGCGGTTCTCACTGAACCATGTCACGTCTGGTGCCATGCTTAGGCACGACGTCACCATCTCTCCGTGGGAAATGTTGATGATCCCGCCAAGCCCGGGCACCGCGGAGAAGACGTCGCGAACGACGTCCTCGATGTACTTCGCCACGCCCGGATGCGACGCGCACATCGTGCCCATCAGGTCGTCGTAGGTGCAGCCAATCCAGTCAGGATGCTTGAGCGCCAGCGGGCTCTTTCTGAAATCCTGCTCGACCGGCTCAATGCAGAAGAGCCACACCTTGATGCCGTGCTTCGCGCACTTCTCGACAGTCTGCCTGAGCTTGGCGAGCCTGCGCTCCGCCCCCTCCGGCCAGCCGCCAGCAAGCTCCTTCGAGAAGTCAGCGAAGGATATGGTGATCCACAGGCCGTTGACCCCCTCGCGCGCAAGCGTGTCGAGATAGCCGTCTGGATAATAGTCGACGTCGTCCATCAATTCGTCGCGGTTGTGCGGCGGGCGCTTGATCGGGCCGAAGAAGCAGCGCGAGATACGGTTTGTGAGCCACGGAGTCCGACCCACCATCTCGCGCCGGAGGTCGAAGGCACAACCAGACTCACGCGAAAAGAACGCCGTGAGCCTTCCAAGGTCTACAGGCGGCTCCGGAGGCGGAGCGGGGACGGAATCCGGCACAGGACCGTCGATCGCCTCGGCACCGCAGGCCTGCGCGGCAACCGACGCGAAGAGAGCGAACGCCGCCATGCGGAGAACCCCGCGCGGAAGACGGCTTTGGCAAAATAGCGCTAAAAGCGACACGCAGGATATCATATAGGTCTGCCGTGCGCTACTGCGCCCCGTTGAAGAGCTGGTTCGTGGCGTAGTAGGGGTCCGACGTGTAGCGGCAGGCGAGGCGGCGAAGACCAGCCTCGTCGCCCGGTGTCACCATGTGCGTCATATGGACCTCGCACGTGGCAAGCTCGCCTAGCTTTTCCATGGCGAGCTGCGCGGCGGGGTTGGTCGTCGCGGATATCGCAAGCGCAATAAGGGCCTCGTCGAGGTTCAGGGACGTGTAGCCGCCCTTCAGGATGTCGTGCTTCATGTGCGAAATCGACTGAAGAATCGTCGGCGCGAGAAGCGGCAGCCTGTCGGGGATTCCCGCGAGCTTCTTGACGGCGTTGAGGATCACGGCCGAGCAGGCGTGCAGCTCGTCGGAGTTGCGTCCTGTGACTATCTCGCCTGTGTGAAGCTGCAGCGCAGCCGCCGAAACTATCTGCCCGCCGGCCTTGCCCTTGCCCTGCTGTCTCGCCGTCTCGGCCGCGCCGCGCGCGGCGAGCGCGACAAGCCTGTTCTCGGTCTTGAGGCCGAGGGAGTCCATCAGCATCTTCGCGCGCTCGAGCGAATCGACGTCCGTCGCACCCTCGATGTACAGGCACTGATAGCGCATGTAGCGGCGAATGACTTCCTGCTTCGACGCCTCCTGAACGACAGCGTCGTCGACTATGCCGAAGCCGATGCGGTTAACGCCCATGTCGGTCGGCGACTTGTAAGGGCATTCGCCGTTCGTCATCTTCTCCCATATCGCCTTGAGAAGCGGATACGCGTCGACGTCGCGGTTGTAGTTGACGGCTGTCTTTCCGTACGCGGCGAGGTGGTACGGATCGATCATGTTCTTGTCCTTGAGGTCGATTGTCGCAGCCTCGTACGCGATGTTGAGCGGATGGTGCAGCGGAAGGTTCCAGACGGGGAAGCTCTCGAACTTCGAATACCCGGCGAGACGCCCCTGGCGGTATTCGTGGTAGATCTGGTTGAGGCACGTCGCGAACTTGCCAGAGCCCGGCCCCGGAGCCGTGACGACGACAATCGGACGCTCGACGGGGATGAACGGGTTCTTGCCGTAGCCCTGGTCCGATACGACAGTGTCGACGTCGGCTGGATAGCCGAGGGTCTTGCCGTGGAAGTAGCACTTGACGCCGCGCGACTCGAGCTTCTGGCCGAACTGCTGGGCGGCGAGCTGCCCTTCATAGCGCGTCACGACGACGCCGCGCACCACAAGCCCGAGCGCGGAGAGGTCGTCGATGAGCTTAAGCGCGTCGTCGGCGTAGGAGATGCCGAAGTCGGCGCGCATCTTCTTGCGCTCGATGTCGCCGGCATAGATGCAGAGAATGACCTCCGCCTGGTCCTTGAGCGACTGGAGAAGCCGGAGCTTCACGTTGGGGTGGTAGCCGGGGAGGCACCTCGCGGCGTGGAAGTCGTTCATGAGCTTCCCGCCGAACTCGAGGTAGAGGCGGCCGTACTTCCCGGCGCGGCGGCGAATCTCCTCGGACTGCTCTTTCAGGTACTTGTCGTTGTCGAAGCCGATCTTCACTTTGCGCCTCCGTGGATTTCGTCGAGAATCGCCTGGATCTTGCCCTTGCAGCGCCCGCAGCCGCCGCCGGCCTTAGTGTAGTTCGTGACTTCCTCGACCGTGGTGAGCTGGTTCTCGGTTATCACGCGGCGAACCTCGTTCTCGGAGACGTTGTAACACGTGCAAAGAACGGTGTCCTCAAGGTTGCGGTCGGTGTTCTTGCCGGTCTCGAAGTTCTTGATCGCCGCCTCCATCGCCTCGCGGCCCATGACGGAGCAGTGCATCTTCTGTGGAGGAAGCCCGCCGAGATAGTCGGCTATCTGCTGGTTCGTGATCTTCTTCGCCTCGTCGAGCGTCTTTCCGATCACCATCTCTGTGAGCGCCGACGAGCTTGCAATCGCGCTCGCGCACCCGAAGGTCTGGAACTTCGCCTCCGCGATCTTCCCGTCGGGCCCGAGCTTGAACTGGAACTGGAGGGCGTCTCCGCAAGCAAGCGACCCAACTGTCGCCGTTCCATCAGGGTTGTCGATCTTGCCCACGTTCCGGGGGTTCCGGAAGTGGTCCATCATCTTCTCAGAGTAATTCCACATCGCCGTTCGACTTTCGTAAAGATTGCTGTCCTTGAACGGAACATTATTATACCAAATTCCCGACGCTCATGGTAGCCACTCAAAGCGACTCCGCAAGCTTCTTTATGCGCCGCGAAGTGCGCACCGCGCAGAACTGCTTGCCGCACATCGAGCAGTGGTCGTCAGAGTGCGCCTCGTCCGTGAACGCGCGCGTCCTGAGCCAGCGCTCCCTCGCCCGCTTCGGGTCGAGGCAGAGCGCGAACTGTCGGTCCCAGTCGAACGCCGCGCGCGCATCCGCCATCGCGTCGTCGCGGTCTCGCGCACCCGGGAGATGGCGCGCGACGTCGCCTGCGTGCGCGGCGATCTTGTAGGCGATGCAGCCCTGGTGCACTTCCTCTGCGTCGGGAAGCCCGAGATGCTCCGCGGGCGTCACGTAGCAGAGGAGCGACGCGCCGTAGGTCGCGGCCGCAGTCGCGCCGATCGCGGAAACGATGTGGTCGTAGCCGGGCGCGATGTCGGTCGTCACCGGACCGAGCACATAGAACGGCGCCTTCTTGCAGACTTCCTGCTGACGCTCCATGTTCATCCGGATCTGGTCGAAGGGAACGTGCCCCGGACCTTCCACCATCGTCTGCACGCCGCGCGCTCGGCAGCGCTCCACGAGCTCGCCAAGGACGTCCAGCTCGCCGAACTGCGCGGCGTCAGAGGCGTCCGCAAGGCAGCCGGGCCTAAGTCCGTCGCCGAGCGACACGGTTACGTCGTGCTCCGCGAGGATGTCCATCACTTCGTCCCAGTGCGTGTAGAGCGGATTCTCCGCCTTGTTCTCCATCATCCACTCCGCCATGATCGCGCCGCCGCGGGAGACGATTCCCATCTTGCGCTTCATCGCGTTCGGGATGTGCCTGAGGAGAAGCCCAGCGTGGAGCGTCATGAAGTCGACGCCCTGCTCGGCCTGGCGGCGAATTACGCCGATAAGGAACTTGGGGTCCATCTTCGGAATGTCGCCGAGAAGAGAAATCGTCTCGTAGATCGGCACGGTGCCAAGCGGCTTAGGCGAGGCGTCGAGCATTCCCTGGCGGATGCCCGCGATCTCGTCCTCGGTCGACGCGACAGAAAGGTCCATCACGAAGTCCGCGCCTGCGTCGAGCGCGACTTTTAGCTTCTCGAGCTCATCGCCCTTCCCGGAATGCGTCACGCTGCGTCCGAGATTCGCGTTGATCTTCGTCGTGAACATCCTGCCGACGCCGACGGGCTGGCAGTTTTTGTGGGCGGGGTTGAGCGGGATCACCGCCTCGCCCGACGCAACCGCCGCGCGAACCGCCTCTGCGTCAAGCCCCTCGTCCTTTGCAACCTGCTTCATAGCATCGGTCACAATGCCCTTCCGGGCCGCTTCCAACTGCGTCATGCTTTTCTCCTTTAAACTTTCAACTTCGAACTTTCAACTATATCCTGTTGTCCCAGTTCTTGAAGACGACTTCCTGGCCGTTCGCCTTGATAGCGGCATAGACTTCCTTCGGTGCGCGCCTGTCAGTAAGCGTGAACTGCGCGACGTCCGCCGCGTGCTCCTTCTCGAGGACGGCATATCCGCCGGGCGTCACGCGCGAGCCGGCGCTCATGTTGTCCGCCGCGACCTGCACGATATAGTCGCGGAACTTCGGCGCCTCGCGCGTGGAGACCGTCATGCAGCACTGCGGGAAGACGATGCGAAACGCGAGCATCATGAGATCGACATCGCGCTCGTCGACTTCGCACGGCGGCACGAAACCGCCCTCGACGCGGCAGAAGCGCGGGAACGCGAACTGCACCTTCGACTCGTAGCACTCCTTCATGAGGTAGAGCGCATGCGCGGCGAGCGATGCGGCCTCGCGGCGCCACGGCGTGAGGCCGAGGAGGAACGCGCAGCCGAGGATGCGGAAGCCCGCCTTCCCGGCGCGGAGCTGCGTCCAGAGACGCCACTCGTAGTTCGACTTCGGCCCCGCCGGATGGAAGTACTTGTACTGCTCCTGGTCGTACGTCTCCTGGAAGCACGTAAGCGACTCGAAGCCCGCCTCGAACATCGCGCGGTAGCCTTCCTCGCTCTGCGGCGCGACCTCCAGGGAGAGGTTCGAGAACATCGGCTTCAGGAGCCGCGCGACGTCGCAGAAGTGCTCGACGGAATTGACCTTCGGGTCCTCTCCCGCGACGATGAGGAGGTTGTCGATTCCGCTCGCGCGAATCGCCTCCGCCTCGAGGCGGATCTCGTCCAGCGTCAGGTTGCGCCTCACGGTGCCAGTGTGCTCGCGCCTAAAGTCGCAGTATCGGCAGTGGTTGACGCACGTGTTGCCGATGTAGAGCGGAGCGTAGACGCTCACCGTCTTGCCGTAGTACTTGATCCGCGCGAGACGGGCCTTGCGGCGCATCTCGTCCATGAACGGATACGCCGCCGGAGAGACGAGGTTCAGCAAATCGAACCAGTCGTGGCGGTCCTTCGCAAGCGAGGCCCTCACCATCTCCGGCGTCACCTTCGCATAGTATTCATCGACCTCCTCGGCCGTGTATTTCAGCAGTGGAAACATATCAATTATCCCCGTCAAATGGACAGCAAATCTTCCTTCGGTCCGTTGAGTTCCATTGTGTTCATTCTTCTTTTGTTTCCGATGTCAGTATTATACCATTTATTCCGCCCCCAGCGCGCGGGCACGGCGAGGATGCGCGCGATGTCGCGCTCGCCGTAGCGTGCGATCTTCTCGAAGTCGAACCGCTCGAAGGCGACACGGAACGCCGCACGCTTCTGGATGATCGTGTCCCAGCTAAGGCCGCACTGCAGCACCTCGTACATCAGGTACTCGAAGAGCCTGCGGTCGTTTCGGCACGGCGTCCCCCACTCCTTGTCGTGGTACGCACGCTCAAGGTCGTTCAGCTCGAAGTATGGACAGAGGAATTTCTTTTTCATGGTCTTATGTTTCTTTTAGCCGCAAAGAACGCAAAAGACGCAAAGCTCTCACAGATACCGTCCGGTCACGCTGTGGCGGCAGGATTTGATTTCAGCGGGCGTTCCGACGGCGACGATGCGGCCGCCGTCTTTGCCGCCGCCCGGACCCATGTCGACGATCCAGTCCGCCGCGCGGATGACGTCGAGGTCGTGTTCGATCACGATCACGGTGGCGCCATTGCCGATCAGGTGGCGGAACACGTCCATCAGCGTGCGCACGTCGAGCGGATGAAGTCCGATCGTCGGCTCGTCGAAGACGAAAACCGTGTCTCCCTGCCCGCGCCCCATCTCGCTCGCGAGCTTGAGCCGCTGCGCCTCGCCGCCAGAAAGCCCCGGCGTTTCCTCGCCGAGCGTGAGATAGCCGAGTCCGATGTCGTGAAGCGTCTGAAGACGGCTCTTGACGATGGGCAGATCCGCGCAAACCTCAAGCGCCTCATCGACACTCATCGCCATCAGCTCGGGAAGCGAGACGCCCTTGCGCTTGACGGTAAACGCCGCCTTCGCGTAGCGCGCGCCGCGACAGTCGGGGCAGGGGATGTCCACATCCGGCAGGAACTGGACGTCAAGATTGATCTCGCCCGTGCCGTCGCAGGTCGGGCAGCGCAGCGAGCCCGTGTTGTACGAGAAATCGCCCGCCTTGTATCCGCGCTCCTTCGCGTCCGCCGTGCGGGCATAGATTTTGCGGAGTTCGTCATGTACGTTCACATACGTCGCGACGGTTGAACGGATGTTGATGCCGATTGGCGTCGCGTCGATGAGCTTCACCTGCGCGATGCCGGGCGCAGAAAGCGCGCGGACGTGCGCGGGGAGCGCGTGTTTCCCGATTTGCGCGGCGAGCCCCGGCACGAGGCTTTCGAGAATCAGCGTCGTCTTGCCGCTTCCCGAAACGCCCGTCACAACCGAGAGTTTTCCCTTCGGGAACGACACCTCCAACGGCTGCACGGTGTGAATCGCCGAGGTGGAAAGTTTAATTTCTGGATCTTTTTGCCGCAAAGAACGCAGAGGACGCAGAGATTCATTCTTTGCGCTCTTTGTGTTCTTTGTGGCTAAAAAAGGCCCGATCTGCGATTTGGGATTCTTCGCGATCTCTTTCACCGTTCCCTCCGCGACAAGGCGTCCGCCCTTCGCACCGGCCTCAGGACCGAGCTCCACAATCCAGTCGGCATGTGCGAGCACCTGCGTGTCGTGGTCGACGAGCAGAACCGAATTGCCGTCGGCGACAAGGTCGTCCATCACGCCGGTCAGCCCTTCCAGGTTCGACGGGTGGAGTCCGATGGACGGTTCGTCGAGGACGTACAGAACGCCCGTCGTCCGGTTTCTGACGGCGCGGGCGAGCTGCATGCGCTGGCGCTCGCCGGTAGAGAGCGTCGATGCGGCGCGGTCGAGCGAGAGATAGGAAAGTCCAAGTTCGATCAGTCGACGCGACGTATCGTGAAACGCTTCGCAGATGCGTTCCGCCATCGGACGCATCGGCTTGGGCAAGGATGCGGGAACGCCACGCACCCATTCTTCCGCCTCGGCGAGCGTCATTTCGCACGCCTTGTCGAGCGGAATGCCGCGCAGGAGCGGCGCACGGGCGCGTTCCGAGAGGCGCGTGCCGCCGCAGTCGGGGCAGGGCCCTTCCTTCAGGAACTTCGCGACGCGCTTCATGCCCTTCTCGTCCTTCACGTTCTTGAGCGCGTTTTCGACGGTGTTGACGGCGTTGAAGAAGGTGAAGTCCATTTCGCCGGAGCGTCCGTCCTTCTTGATCTGATAGACCATGTGGTGCTTTTCAGGCGGCGCGTGAAGGACGATGTCGCGCTCGCGGTCGGTAAGGTCGCGCCACGGGACGTCCGTCCTCACGCCGAGGTGGTCGCGCGCAATGTCCTTCATGAGCGACCACATGAGCGACTGCCACGGCGCGACGGCGCCTTCGTCGATCGTGAGCGAATCGTCGGGGATGATCGTATCCATGTCGACTTCGCGCACGACGCCCGTTCCGTCGCAGCGCTTGCACGCGCCCTGCGAATTGAACGCAAGCTCCTCCGCGCCGGGCGCGAAAAAACGCGTGCCGCATTCGGGGCAGACGAGCTCGCGTTCCGCCGCGACGTCCAGGGACGGCGCGAGGTAGTGTCCGTTGGGGCAGCGGTGCGACGCAAGGCGCGAGTACATGAGACGGAGCGAGTTGAGCAGTTCCGTCGAGGTGCCGAACGTGGAGCGGATGCCGAGGACGCCTGGACGCTGCCGGAGGGCAAGCGCGGCCGGCACGTAGCGCACGTCGTCCACTTCCGCGCGCTCCGCCTGCGTCATGCGCCGGCGGGTGTAGGTGGAGAGCGATTCGAGGTAGCGTCGCGATCCCTCGGCATAGACGATGCCCAGCGCGAGAGACGACTTGCCGCTTCCCGAAACGCCCGCGACGCCGACGATCTTCCCGAGCGGAATGTCGACGTCGATGTTCTTGAGGTTGTTCTTCTTCGCGCCGCGCACCTCTATCGCGGTTGGTCTTTCTTTGCTCATGTCTCTACCTTCTTGTCATGTCTGCATCATCTTCTACCTTGAAATCTTCCGTCGAACCGCTCGAACGCGATGTCGTCATCGACTCCTTTAACTCTTTGCGTCCTTTGCGTTCTTTGCGGCTAAACAGCATCTAAACGGATCTTCACTTTCGGTTCAAGACCAGTCTGACAACCCAATACAATGAATTCAAAGAAATTGCGCTAATAAATATTGGCGCAAAATACGCAGACAGATTTCCTCCCTGCGTACCCTTGATTGTCAGATAGGCAAAGACTCCCGTAATAATCAACTTGGTGGTGCTGAGCATGTGCCATGCAATTGTCAGTACCCGCGCCTGATTCTCCTTCGTAACCTTGAAAGGGATGTTCCAGTATTTTGGAAACAGTTCCGCAACCGACAACAAACCAACGATGAACCACGTAATAGCCAGCAACACCCAAATCATACTCTTGCCGCTATATCCGTTAATGACGCCGTCCGCACCATAGTGAGTCGGAATTCTATCGGGCAATGCGGCATAGCGACACGCCACCCAGACCGTCATGCTAATCAGCAATGCGGCACATAGACAGTCAACGATCCAGACCAGTCGGGTTCGTTTCACATTGCGATCCAATCCATCGACCTTCATCATGCGCTCCTTGTTTTTGGTTTAGATTCTTTGTACAGTCCACCATTTAATCTCCGCAAATAATATCTCGTTTCACAAATCGGATCCACCTTGCCTGTCTCTCATGCATTGACCTTGAGCCATTCCCTGAAGAATGGGTTTGAGAACTTGTACGCGGTGCGGTTTTGGCAGATGAGGCGCGACGCGACAAGGCTGTTGAGCGCCCGCTTGACGGCGCCGGGGCTTGCAATGCGGACGCGGGCAGAAGTATTCCCCTCAACCACGCATCCGTATCTGAATGGCATCTTCATCCTGTATCCTCCTTACGTTGGGCATTATATCAAGAATTACGCATTAGTGCGATACGCAATATTGCGTAATTTTATGGGATGCGTGAGGAAACAGACAAAACCTATGCGCCGGAATCGCCCGGCTGGCTGAGCCGCCGTGAGATTGCTCCAACGAAGTCATCGCGGACCTCGGCCTCGGCGGCGAAGCGCGGCCAGTCTCGGACCGCGCTCCTGACTTCGTCGAGAACCGCGCGCGCCTTGCGTTCTCGCATGTTCGCGAAGCGCGCGCAGGAGAGGATGTCGTCGTCCGTTATGCCGATGCGCTTCCCGTTCACAGACATCTGGTGTCGCGAGGTCCAGTCCCCTTCCGGATTGTGCGCGTAGCACTCGTCGTACGCAGGGGCGAGCGACCACTCGCCGCGCCGGTCCATGAGATACGCGATGTTCTTCACGTGGTCGTCGCAGTTCCACGCCAGTACATTGAACGCCATGCGCCTGAAGAGCTGCTCGTTGGCGCGCGCATCGTTCACGACGCGGCGGGTGACGTCAAAGGCGTCTTCGTAGGAATAAAGCGCCGGATTGTTGAAATCGTAGTGCGCAATAGCTCCGAGCGTCTGCGCGTGCAGCTTGCCGCCGTCCGCAAGTCTGTCGAAACGACGCGTCATGAAGTGGCGCTTGTTCCAGAGCCGACACTCGGTCATCTCGATTCC
>JAFQYM010000071.1 GCA_017406465.1 Kiritimatiellia bacterium
CGGCATCTGGTAGCACGTCGAGAACACCTTCTCGCCCCAGCCCGCCTTCAGCGCCTCGCACTCCGCGGTCGCGCGCTGGTCGGTCCACATGATCGTGCGGCGCACGGGACGGTAGCCGCCGTCGAGCAGCACTGCGTTGTGCGTCGAACCGTCGAGCGCGCAGGCCGCGACAAACTTGAGGCCCACGCCCTTCGCCGCGAGCTTTTCGAGCGAGCTCCTGAGCGCGTTCCACCAGTCGGACGGCTCCTGCTCGCTCCAGCCGGGATGATCGTGGTAGGTCTGGAACTCCGTCGACGCCTCGCCCGCGAACGAGCCGTCCTCGCAGATGGCTGTCACCTTGCAGCCGCCGGTTCCGTAGTCTATGCCCAAAAGAAGTTTCATCCTCGATTCCTTGATATTTTTAACGCAGAGGCGCGGAGTACGCAGAGCCAGGTGGAAACTTGAGACTTTATGGTTTGAGATTGAAGTATTTGCGGACGGTCTCGGCTGAGAGCTTCGGACGCCGCAGGCGGTCGAAGACTCCGGCTATCGAGCCGCCGAACATCGCCGACACGGCCTTGCCGCCGAAGCGTTCGCGCGTCCTACCGTCGTTCATCTGCCAGATTGAGAACCCGACGACGTCAGGATTCTCCCACAGCGTCTCGAAGATGTCAGTCAGGTATTCGTTCTGGAACTCCTCGGTGTTTGGCGAGGCGTATTCGCCGCGACGCCCGAATTCCGCGCCGCAGCCAGTCTCTGAAACCATGATCGGCTTGTCGGGATAGCGCTGTCGGAACTTCTCGACGATGCCGTTGAACCGGCCACGCACCTTCTCGCGCAAATCCGCTTCAGTTCCGGGCTGCATTGGTATGACCCCTGGATATGCGTTGAACGCGACAATATCCATGTTCGTGCAGCAGATATCTCTGTCGGTGACGTTGCAGGCGAAAGTCACGAGTCGGCCCGAGTTCTCGGCGCGGATCGTCTCTGCAAGCCGATCGACGAGCACCTTGCACTCCGGCCTCTGACTCGCACACTCGTTGAGGAAGCCGTAGATGATGACGGAGGGATGGTTGAAGCTCGCCCGGACCATGTCGCGCGTCTCCTTGACCTGCATCTCGCAGAACTCCGCGTCCTTCAGCTCGCTGGGCGGGAAGTTGTTGTTCACGTATCCCTGACCATTGCCCCAGCCAAGAGACTCCTCCCATACGAGAACGCCGTTTTCGTCGCAGAGGTCGAGGAAGCGTTCGCACTGCTGGTAGTGCGCGCCGCGGATGAAGTTTCCGCCAAGCGCCTTGAGGCGCTGTATGTCCTGAAGCATGAGCGCTTCGCCCGTGGCCGCGCCGTTGAGCCAGTCGGACTCGTGGCGGTTGAAGCCCTTGAGGAAAAGCTCCTTGCCGTTCAGGTATATCTTGCGGTCTCTCGCCTCGATCTGGCGGATGCCGAAACGAGTTGAAAGGTTGAAAGGTTGAAAAGTTGAAATGTTGATTGAAACACTGTGAAGCGCAGGCGACTCAGGAGACCAGAGGCGGAAGCCGGGAACGGTGCTTGTAACTCGACCGTTGTTCAATTTGACATTGACCTCCCGCCCCCCGTCAAATGCAAGCGTCACCGCAGAATCGCCGCCATTCTCTACTTCGACCTCGACCTTGCCTGTCCTGTAGTCGAGCGTGCGGACGAACACCTTCGGTTCGCGCTCTACGAGCTTCACGCCGTGGTAGAACCCGCCGTAGAAATAGAAGTCGTAGTACGGGCGCGCCAGCTTCACGCGAGGCCACGAAAGGATGTTGTCGACCGCCGCGAAAACCGTATGCTCGCCAGCCGCGATAGGCCCGACCGGAATCTCAAGCCGTGCGTATGGATACGGATGAAGTCCCAAGTCCTTGCCGTCCATCTCGAACTTCGCCCTGACGCCCATTCCGTCCACGACGAGAACCGCGTCCTTCATCGGCTTCGCGAGCGTGAAGACGCGGCGGTAGAGTCCTGTGCCGCGCTTCATGTACCACTTCGGCATCATGTCGTAGCACGCGGGGACGGGGATTGTGTCCGTCGCCGCGAAATCCGGCTTCGCGACCTCCTCCAGCGTTTTCCCCTCCTCAAAGCGGAAGCTCCAGCTCCCGTCAAGCGAAAGCGACTCCGCAGCCATGCCGCACACAGCGGCCATCCCGACGAACAACGACAAAACATATAACTTCATTTTCATATTGAAATTATACCACAAACGGCATGAGAGAGTCGAACAACTTACTGCGACAATATGAGAAGATATGATACGTCCCCATAACAGACATCGCGTTGCCAAATGTTCAGAAACAGTTGCTATGGGGCCAGACCCTATCGTGTTTCATCCGCCGAACAACACAAAAAATGGCAATGCACAAACTTTCCATGTGGCAGTCTTTAACTTCATTTTGTTACCTCCTACGATTGTTTCGCTAAGGCAATACGGAAAGTATATAGGACGTATCCAACTTAAGATTTCCTGGCTGGTCGCAGAGGTTGTTCTTCCTGTCCCATTCAAGGTTACGGTCGTTTGGAGTAGGGTTGAGGTAGTAGAGGAAAGATAACCCGTCGACTTTGCGACTCCACCTATCCGCCGCATAGTCATCGCCACGATACAAGAACCTCGCATCTCCATATATCTTCCCGTATATGGCACTCTCAATCTCACCTTGCAGATTCCTTTTCACCCATATCCTAAACGAAAAGCATCGGCTCTGATGGTTTTTGAGCAAACTGATAGCCAATGCCATTGTTCGGGTAATAACCAACCGGGGGATTGCGCACGTGGAATCCGACATCGCCATTGTTTGTCTCGCCTTTTAGCCAGCACAATCCTTCTTTGTCGGTGCGCTGCTCGTCCGTGTACTCTGGCGCAGCCTCGGTCCAAGCCTTCCAACCGTTGTTATTTTCAAAGTATCCGACAACCTTAGCTCCTTCAATCGGGGCCAAAGTGTCTGCGTCAATCAACTGAACTCCAAACTTTGCGGTTGCTGCGCTTAAAGGCATCTCGAAAAAACACCCGGCTACAATTGCCAACAATAGGCCATTAATTTTATGGCAGATTCCCATTGTCCGTCCCTCTTTCATTGTTAATGATTTTGCGATATAACATCCAGTTGTAGCGATATGCAACATTTTTAATGTCAGAGTGCCGCCACTGCCCGTTGTTTCGCGGCCACCCGTCTACCTCGCATGTTCTATAATTGATGTTTCCACATACCGCACTTGACGGAATCGCATTTGCCCCTGCCGCAAAAGACGTCGCCGGTATCGCATCGGCGAGAAACTTTGCGCGAAGCTCTGCACGATAGTCCGCGTCCGCTATCGTGAAGAGATTAGTCGAGAGCATCTGGTCGGCCTCAACCCTGAATGGAGTGAAAAGAGGGCACTCAATCACGGCGTCACGAGTCATGTTTGATACGGAGGCATCGAGGCCTACAAGAGGAATGTAGTAATTCGGATTTGCCGCATAGTACGTGTTTACACCCCA
>JAFQYM010000026.1 GCA_017406465.1 Kiritimatiellia bacterium
CATATGCCGAGCGCGGCGAATGCGCCGATGGAGTGCGACGTGTTCCAGATGGACATCTTCGTCGCAAGTTCCCGCGGATGTATCCAGTGCGTCAGCATCTTCGCGCACGGCGGGAAACCCATGCCCTGCGTCCAGCCGTTCACAATCCAGAACACTGCAAACAAGATCGACAGGCTTGTGCATCCGAAAAGAAAGTTCATCAGCGCAGAGAGCGCCAGTCCGACCGCCATGAAGACACGGCCGTTCAGCCGGTCGGCCCAAAAGCCGTTGACAAATCTGCTCAGCCCGTAGAGAACGCCGTGAACGGTCATGATCGTGCCGAGCGCCATCTTGGTGATCACGCCCTCTTCGATCATCAGCGGCTGCGCCATGGAAAGGTTCTTGCGCGTGATGTAAAAGAACGCATAGGCCACCATGCTGCAGACAATGAACCGCCACTGCGCCTTCTTGAATGCCTTAGATTCCTCGACTGTCATCGCTTTCACTCCTCTCTTTTTTCGAACGACCATCCTCTATCATCTGTCAACTTGGTCAAACGTCTCCACCACAATGGCGGGGGGAGTGCCCCCGTACTTAGCGAGATCGTCCCTCGTCGTCTCGCCGGAGAGGACGCAGACGAAATCCACTCCCGCGTTGTCCGCAATCGCCTTGTCGGTGTAGAGCCTGTCGCCGACGACGGCTATCTCCTCCGGCGCGAACTGCGCCAGCACCGTCTCAAGGAGCGTCGGCGACGGCTTGCCGAAGACGTGGCTCGGCTTCATGCCGTTGGTGGTTTCCAGGAACTTCATCATGCCGCCGATGTCGGGGATAGGGCCCCTCTCCGACGGGCAGCAGTTGTCGGGATGGGTCGCCACGAAATCGACAGGCGTCTGGTTCTCCGTCCTAATCGGGCACATCGGCGACGGCGGGCAGTTCCGCATGTTCCATAGCCCCGTCGCCTTGGCGAACTTGTCGTAGGTCAGCTCCTTGTCGTAGGTAAGCGCAATCAGCTCGTTGCGCTCGGGGTCGTAGTCAAGCGATACGCCCGCGTCCGAAAGTCGTTCCGCCATGTGCGCCTTGACCTTTTCGCTCGCAATGAGATAGACGGACCTGTAGCCCTTCTCGCGGATGTACGCCTCAAGCGTGATAAGCGGCGTCAGTATCTGGCTCTCCACGACTGGTATCTTCGCACCGGCGATCTTCTTCATGTATTCCTCAGGACACTTGGAGGTGTTGTTGGTGAGGTAGAAGAACTTGAACCGTCCTGAATTCGTATTGCGAATCACGAAATCGACAGCCGGAACGATCGGATTCGGCCCCATGAAGAGCGTCCCGTCCAGGTCGCAGACGAACGCCTTCTTCTTTCTGACGTCAAATGCCATTTACGCTCACTTCCATTTCTCGACGAGAACGCCGACCGCGTCTGCGAAATTGCGGTAGTCGGCGATGACGATGCGGTCGAGCCCGCCAATTCGCGCGTGGCTGTCGTTGCCGCCGTCGTTGAAGTCGTCGCCGATGAAGACAATGTCCTCGGGGCCGCACCCGCGCTCCCTGGCCCACTTCACGGTGGCGTCGTACTTGTTGAACTTCTTCGCGGCGAGGTCGAACGACGTCGTGCCGCCGATGAATACCGCACAGTCGGGAAACGCCGCCACGACGTCCGCAAACATCGCGCGGCGTCTGCGCTTGTCCGGGTCGAATGCGAGCTTCTCCTCCGCCGACGGCTTCGTGCCAAGAAGGCCGAACGTCACCATTCCCGAGGCGTGGAACTGGAGCGGGTCGCCGACGTACTTCGTGTAGCCGTACTTCTCGCGCAGCTTCCCGGTCTCTGCGAGGAACCGCGCGCGGTCCACCTCGTTGGTGGTGGCCTCGACGATCCTGAACTGGCCGTTGGTTACGACGGAATGCTCCATGCCGTAATTACCGAGAATCTCGATCGGGAACTCGCACATCTGACGGTAGATGCGCTCGGTGTTGCCGCCGCCGACCATCACCAGATCGTAGCCGGCCTTGCGGAGCGCCTCTACCGCCTTCAGGTTGCGCCAGGGGACAGGAGTCTTGTGCTGGCTCAGGGTGCCGTCGAGATCCATTGCGACGACCTTCTTGCGCCTGCCCGCAAGCATCTCAGCGAGAAGATGGGGGTAGTCGCTCGTCACGCGATTGGCGCCGAGCGCCTTCGCCTTGGCGTAGTCCGCGGCGTTCTGCACCATCCAAAGGCAGACCGTAATCCCCACCTTGTGGGCTCGGCGCACATCCTCGGCGCTCGTAGACTTGAGCATTGGCGCGATGCTGATGCAGCCAATTCTCTCGGCAAAGGCAAAGTCGTCGTCGGAGGCTTTCCCCATGATAAGCCCAAGCGGAGCATCGGCGTCCACGCCGCGCATGGTCTCGAGCGTCTTCTTGTTGAAGCAGGTGAATGCGTATGTGCCCTTCTTCATCATCGCCTTCGTCACGTCGTTCAGCTTGCGGCAGTACTCGCGCAGGACGGCGTCGGTGTAGAACTCGCTTGGATACGCCTTCATCTCAAGTTCGATGAAGACGTCGTCCCGGCCGGCGAGCGGGGCAAGGATCTCCTCCAAGGTCGGCGGCGGCTCAGGGCACGCCCTGAGGCATGCAGCGCGGAACTCGTCGAAGGAAAGCTGCTCGACTACGCCCGTCCCGTCGGTGGTGCGCTCCATGCGCGTGTCGTGCATTATGACGAGCCGGTGGTCTCGGGTGAATCGGATGTCCACCTCAAAGCCGCGGATGCCTTTCCTGAGGCACCAGGCGAAGCCGCCGGCGGCGTTGTCCTGATACTCGCCGCGACTACCGCGGTGGGCCTGGACGAGCGGACCGAGGTCGCCACCGCCGTTGTCCTGAGTCCAGAACTTGCCTGACGCGTCCTCTGGAACCGCTCCAGGACATTCCATCGTCGCGGCGGCGACTACCGCAAGCAAGGTGCATAATAGGATGTTTTTCATAGCTTTCCTTATCCTTATCTCGGTTTTACTTACATGTTTGCGATGGCGACGATGTCAACGCCGATTCCGGCGGCATCGGGAACCAAATCCCTCCAGGGCCAAAAAGATCATCCAGCAGTTCGTCCAGAAGACCGAGCCGCGTCACGAGGTCAAGTCCGAAATAGCGGTTTCGCATGTAGGGAATGCCACGGCACGTGTCGCGGAATTTCGCCCGTGTCACGCCGATCTGTTCCGGTTCGTAGGGAGCGCCCGCAAGACGCAGATTCTCCCTCACCTCGTCAAACGGCATGATCTGCGCCCGGATGCGCTCCGAAAGTTCCGGCCAGACACGCTTGAACGTCGATAGCTCTTCACGAATTTTGTCAGGCGTCGTATACTTCTTCGCCATCTCGTCCTCGGCGCGGCGGATGTGAGCCGGGCGGTCGCCGTAGACGGCAGGGAATGTCGCCTTCAGCGCGTCAAACGTCGTCGGCCACGACGCGACCGCCTTATCCACGTCGAGCGTAGAAAGGTCGTGGCGGAGAAGGAACTCCAGCGTCTTCGTGGAGAAGAGCGTGCCGATTCCCACCTTGAAGCCGTGCGAGACGGGCCGCCCGCCGAAGGAAAGGTCTTCCATGTCCCAATAATGCGATATCTGGTGTTCCGTGCCGCTCGCCGGCCGCGAAGATCCCATCGCCTGCATCGCGAAGCCACTCATGACAAGGCCTTCGCAGAGCTTCCTGACTTCGCGCTCGTCGCCCGACGCGCACCCTGACGGATTGGAAATCGCCGCCCTTAGCGGTTCCTGCACGAGCCGCCATGCGAGCGGGTGAATCGCCTCGGACCCTATCGCGTCGGCAAGCATCCAGTCCGCTCCCGCCGGAATCTTGGCGATGAGGTCGGCGTATCCGCTCGCCGTCATCTCTCGTGGCGCGGACGCGGCGACTGCGCTATCGACAATGCAGCCGAGCGGCGCCCTGCACGAAAGCGTCTGCTTCATGCCGTCCTTGGTGATTGCCGCACCATAGGACGTGTAGCCATCCATTGACGCCGCCGTACCGACGACCATGTACCGCAGCCCAAGCTCATCGCTCGCACGCTTGACGAGATCGTTGATCGTCCCCGACCCAACGGCCACTGGGACAACCACCCGTTCCCCGTTACCCGTTCCCCGTTCCCCGTTACCCGTTACCCGTTCCCCTCTTATCGCCTCGCGCACTTCCTCGACCTTCGCGTACGTGGCATGGAAGTCCGACCCGTCGGGATTCATCACGTATTCGGAAACCTCGACGCCAGATGCCTTGAGACGTGAAACGACATTGTCGCCGGCTACGGACTTCGTGCGCGGGTCTTCGACCACGAGCACTTTCCCCGCCGTCGGAAACAGGTCGCGGAACATCGCCGCCGAACCGTCCGCCGAACCGGGTCCCACCACGCACACCTTCGTGTCAGTCGCGCTCGCAAGCGCCTCTTCCATCATCGACATTTTTTCTCCCTCATTAGACGTTCCATAATTTACAAGTCCATGGCGGTAATTATCCCAAATTCGGCCATGAAAATCAATGCACGTCAGCGCTCGGTCGGGAGGCCCCATTCATCGAGCTTAGACGCCATCCAGTCGAACGCGGCCTCGTGCATGACGCGCGACTTCGCGTTGGGAATGACAGGGCCGCAGGCGACGCGGATATCGTGCGCCGGGTCAAATGGGCCGAAGTCCTTGAAGACCTTGCGGAGAATCCCCTTCTCGCGCGTGAGCTGGCAGCGAGTGTCGACGACTATCGGGACAACGGGACAGCCCGCCTTCTCGGCAAGCTTCGCGCCAATCGAAGAATAGACTTTGCGGCTAAAAACCTCCTGACGCGTTCCCTGCGGGAAGATGAGGAAGCTGTCGCCGCCCTTGATACGCTCGGTGCCGACGTTGAGAACCGTCATCAGGTCCTCGCGCGGCGACTTGCGCCCGACAGGGACCATTCGCATGTGCTCGGCCGCCTTCGTGAGAAAAGGCAGATGGGCGAGAGATGCCTTCGCCACATAGCTGAACGGCCCGAACGCCAGTAGCACCGGCATGAGGAGAATCGTCTCTGTCGTCGACATGTGGTTGCAGAGATAGACGACTGGTCCGTCGTGCTTCTGGCGGGCACTGAAGCCCTCTATGATCACGCTAAGCCCGAGCTTCTCGGCAGTCATGACGGAAGAGAAGCACGCCCCAGCCCATTTCTCCGTAGTGAGGAGTCCAAACGGCTCGGTCACCGCGCAGTAGGGAAATACCTTCGTGATGCCAAGAGTATATCGGAAGGTATTCCAAGCGGACGGACGAACACGCTTCGCACGGCGCCGCTCGGGAGGAGTGGAATACGATCCCGTCGAGCGGAGCTCGGCGTAAAACTGCTCAATTTTCGTCTTCTGCATTTTCGTTGCTGCGCGCGGCTTCGCGCTCGGCACGCGCGCGCTCGACAGCTTCGCGCTGGGCCCTCAGTTCGTCCTTGAGAAGCTGGAGTTCACGACGCTGCTCTTCCTTCTCGGCCTGGCGCTGAGCTTCGCGCTCCTTCTCTTTCTCGGCTGCCTCGGCCTGGCGCTTTGCCTCAAGTTCCTTTTCCTTCGCCGCCGCCTCCTGACGCGCCAGCTCCCTCGCCGCGCGGCGTTCCCTGAGAGACGCACCCATCATGCCCGGTCTTGGCTGCTCGCCATCCATGGAAGAACGCCTACCACCGCCGAGAAATCCCGTACGACGGTTGGCTGTCGCAAAGGCAGGCGCGGCATTTACGCCAGCACGGGCGGTAGAGCCACCGCCCTTGGCGGAATTCGCGCCGAGATCAAGGGCGACCTCTATGTCGTCCTTGGCGACCTTCATCGTCGCCTTTACAGGATCGGCCTCAAGAACCTTCCAGCCGTTCCGCTCCTCCCCAACCTTTAGATAGTAGTGGACGGGCATCTTCGAGTCGGAGTTGTCGGTAAACCCGACGGCTACATCTCCGGCAGGAGTGACGTTTATCGCACTGAAGTGAATCGCGCTCTTTATCGCCTCCTGCTCGCGCGTAAGCTCCTTTTCGTCGCCAGAGCCCTTTTGCACCTGGGACGGAGGTTTCGTAGGATCAAAGTTGGGGGGCGGCTGCCCGAACATCTGGCGGTCTATAATCGACTGATACCTGTCGATCGGCTGGCGCTCGGCAACCGCGTCAAAGCACAGGCAGGACGCGGCCGCTGCAAGAAGTATGGCAGTCTTGCGTCTCATTTCTGGCCGTAGACGGTCAGTTTGCAGGAAATCGCGAGATGGTCGCTAAGCCGACCCCCCTCAAGGAACCTCACCTCGGAAATCTCCAAGCCCTTAAGGATGACGTTATCGATCGGCTGGATCGGGCTTTCGATAGGATAAGTTCCGGTGCCGAACAGATTGGCAAGCTCAAAGCCGGCCTTTTCAAACACCTTGTATTCCTCAGGCGCGGGGAAGCACCGCTTGCCGGGGATGCGCACGCCCACGCGGAAATCGCCGGCGATGACGACATAGGGCTCGTCGCGGAAATCGGCGATGATCTTCTGCATTTGCTCCTCGCGGTCCTTGCCGTGGCCAGACAGGTACGTGTTGCTGTCTAGGTGCGTCTGCACGAACCAAATCGGCACCCCGGAGACATTCAGCTTGACCGCCTTGTAGTACGTATCCTCGAAATGGCGCTCGAAGAACACTTCCTTCTCATCTATCTTCGTCGCCTTGCCTGGCTTGAAAAAGATGGCGTTGCAGACATCGCCCTTCGCAGGGCCAACCGCCTTTTCGTACCCACCGAACAGCGCAGTGGCCGCCTTAATCGAGCCGTTGGTAGTGAAGTTCTCGTCGTATCCCGAGATGCCTATCACGTCGGCATCGACGGAATCGAGGAACTTCACGTACTTCGCCGCCATCGCCTTCCCTTTGGAATCGGGGATAGAAGCGACGGAGTAGCCGCCTTCGCTGAAGTGGCTGACGCTCCAATGCAGGAAGCGGAAGCTAGTCCGCTCAACCTGCTTTGTGGCACACCCGGCCGCCACACACGCGACGGCAAACGCAAGGATAATGTTTCTCATGGCGGTAATTATACAATATTTTTTACAGGCTAGCAAGAAGACCACCGCAGAGAAGAAGATGCTTCTCCCGATCCGAAAGCGACGTCTTGACGCGGAAGTTTCCTTTCGGACCCTTGATCTCGAGGATGCCGTCGCCTTCGACTGCGGCGCGGATGCCCTTGAGTTCAAGCCGGTCGCCCGCCGCGACCTTGTCGTAGTCCTTCGGATTCTCGAAGAGGAACGGCACAATGCCGAAGTTGACGAGGTTCGCGCGGTGGATGCGCTCTATGGACTTCGCGATCACGGCCTTGACGCCGAGATACATGGGGCAGAGGGCCGCATGCTCGCGGCTCGAGCCCTGGCCATAGCTCTCGCCAGCAACGATGACGTTGGTGAGGCCCTTCTCCTTGTTCGCGAGGCACTTGTCGTGGAACTTGGGGTCGCACGGCTCGAAGACGAACTTCGCATACTCGGGGATGTTCGAGCGGAACTTGAGTCGAGCGCCCGCTGGCATGATGTGGTCGGTCGTGATCTTGTCGCCGACCTTGATCGCGGCGACGGCCAAGAGATCTGCGCCAAGCGGCACGCCCTTCGGGACCTGTGCGATGTTCGGCCCGCGCACGATCTCCGCGCCCTTCACGCCCTTGCCGGCGGTCGCGCGATAGAGGAACATCGAATCGTCTATCGGGAATTTCTTCGGGCTCGGCACCGCGGCGACCGGCTTCTTCGTCGGGAGCTCGACTTTGCCAGTGAGCGCGGACGCAGCCGCAGTCTCTGGCGAAACGAGGTAGACCTGCGCGGACTTCGTACCCGAGCGGCCCTCGAAGTTGCGATTGTTCGTCCTAAGCGAAATGGCGCCAGTCCTCGGGCTCATGTGCGCGCCGATGCAGAACCCGCATGCGTTCTCGAGCATACGGCAGCCGGCGGCGTGAAGAATCGCGAGCGAGCCGTCCTTGGCGAGCATGTTGATGACCTGCCGCGAGCCGCACGCGATTCCGACTTCAACGTCGTCCGCAACGTGCTTGCCCTTGAGATAAAGCGCAACGGTCCTGATATCGCGATAGGACGAGTTGGTGCACGAGCCGATCATTATCTGGTTGACCTTCGTGCCCTTCATCGACTTCACGGTCACGATGTTGCCTGGGCTGTGGGGAGCCGCCATCATCGGCTCGACCTTCGCAAGATCGACGACAAACGTGTCGTCATACTTCGCGCCCTTGTCGGCGACGATCTTGACGAAATCCTTCGCGCGGCCCTGCGCGGCGAGGAACTGCTTCGTCACCGCGTCGGACGGGAAGACGCTCGTCGTGACGCCGAGCTCCGCGCCCATATTGGTAATCGTCGCGCGCGAGGGGACATCCAATGTCGCGACGCCCGGACCCGTGTACTCGAAAATCCAGCCGACGTTGCCCTTAGTGCCGTATTTCTCGAGGACCTTGAGAATCACGTCCTTGGCGGAGACGCCCTTCTTTAGCTTGCCCTTGAGGACGATTGCGCGCACCTTGGGGGTCGGAATATGGAAAGCGCCGCCGGCCATCGCGACAGCAATATCGATGCCGCCTGCGCCGATCGCGATCTGGCCGATGCCGCCGCCGGTCGGGGTGTGGGAGTCGCTGCCGAGGAGCGTCGTTCCGGGCTTGCCGAAGCGCTCGAGGTGGAGCTGGTGGCAGATGCCGTTGCCACACTTGGAGTAGACAATGCCGTACTTCTTGGCGATCGACTGGAGGAAGTCGTGGTCGTCGGCGTTTTCGAAGCCGATCTGGACGGTGTTGTGGTCGACGTAGCTTACGGAGAGGTCGGTCTTGACGCGCGGCACGTCCATCGACTCGAACTGGAGGTAGGCCATCGTTCCGGTCGCGTCCTGCGTGAGCGTCTGGTCAATGCGGATGCCGAGCTCGGGATCCTTCGCAGGATCGCCCTCGACGAGGTGTGCAGAAAGTATTTTCTCAACAACGTTTTGCGCTTTTTTCATGCCGCGTATTATACCATATTGTCACGCGGCCTTGCTAAGCGCCGACCCTAAGCCGCTAACTATGGGGAACTAAAGCAAATCAATTATCCTCGTCGTGCCGATGTTGGGGCGCGAGGGGTCGGCGTAGTAGCGCGTGATTGTCCTTATGTCGTCGCCAGAAATCGAGACGGCCATCTCTGCACCATATTTCTGGTAGACATGGTCGATGCAGATTTTGCGCAGTTCATACGCCCCTTTGTGGCCAGTGAAACCGAGGGCGCGCAAATCGCAGTTGATCTGATCGAAGGTCTCGTCCGTGACATCGAGTCCATCGAGCCCGCCGTAGTCCTCGAAGCACCGCCAGATTTCGGGGTGGATCGGCCAGCATACCCAGCGTCCGCTGGTGAGCGCCGTCTTGTGCGGAGTGTAGCAGAGAAAGTGTTTCTCGCAGTCGCCATCGCCCTTCGTCACGAAGTTCTCTTTTTTCAAGCGCAGCACATCGCCGTTGCGCATTGCAAACTCCAGCATCATCGTCGCGGCGAACCAGCAGTCCCCCTTTTGCCGCCCGTACCAAGTCTTCACGCGCTGCAACATCTCGGCGGCTGGGCGGTTGTATCGCTGTGACTTTGCGCGAAAGACTGGCAAGTCGAGTTTGGGTATTTTCCACCCCGCGTCTTTGTAGTATGGCAGGCACCACCGCGCGAAGACCGACTGGAACTTTGCGACATAGCTATGCGCCGAGACTCGCGACAGCCCTCTTGCCATGAAGGTGGCGAGCGCCGCATCGATCGCCTTGCGGGTCAATCGGCTGATTGAAGCATCGAGCGGAATCCCCGCCGCCTCACACACGCACTTTGTTCCACGTATTGCATTTGCGCTTGTCTCCTCGCCCGGCCTCCCTGTCTTCATCCGCTCCGCCGCGGAGATAATTCTATAATGCCTTAAAACCTGCTCAATTGTCGGAACCATTGCGTCGCTATTCTACTGAATCAAGTTCGGTTACCAAGATCGGCTGCAACTGCACGGCGAACATCATCGGTTGAATGAATGCGCCCTGCCGCAATGTCCTGCTCACCTTTATAGATATCCATCATCAAGTCGAGTTTGTCGACAAGTTGCTGGTAATCAGAAACATCAAGAAAGACATTGGCGGCCCGCCCGTTTTGAGTAATCACAATCGGACGATGCGTTTTCCGAGTCTGCGACATAAGGCGCGTCACATCTGCTCGAAAAGACGAAAGCGGCACAATATCTTCTGCATAATTGACTTGTGGCATAGTCTCTCCTCAAATTGTTTGACAAATATATTACCATATTCTGTAATACAAACAGCTTCTACAGAAGGGTCAGACCCTTCTGTAGAAGCTTGTAGCGTTGTAAAGGCGATTTTGGGCGCGCAGGAATAGTCAAGGCGATATAACCTTGGGCAATGAGCGGAGCAAGATAGGTCTTTGACAGCCATGGCTTGCTTGATATCTCAAGTGCATCAGCTATCTCTACGCAGCTCTTTTCTCCCTCCGATAGAAGCGCAAGAATGTTCATCGCCGTTTCGCTGTTGCCGTCCTCGAGGATTAATTCGCGCCTTGAGGGAATTGGATATTTGTCAGCGTGTTTCAGATATTGCCTGTCGGTCTCTGCGTCTTTTGCCCCCTTCTTTCCCTTACCGACGCCAAACATGCCAAACAACCAATCAACAACACCGCCTGATTCAACCGCATCGTCGATTTCGCCAATGCGAGCCTTTATCGCTCGCGTGTGCCATTCGACAACATCGTCCCAGTTTTCGGCAACCCCCTCGTATATGAACCGATACATATTTCGCGCGTGTTCGTCGCCCGCAATGGCCGCCGCCCAACTGCACCATTTGTATTCTGTCGGCCAACGACACAGCCCTGGCTCCACTGGATTGCAGTCGATATACGCCGCCTGGGCACTCATATCCTTGACTGTGGCATTCGACATCTTGTCGTAGAATCGACCTTCCCAGATGGTGCCCGCATGGTCGCGCCGAGCATTGAAGGACATGGTCATGTCCTGCTTGAGCGTCTTCATGAACTCGCTTGGATGGAACATGCGCCTTTTGTATTCCATGAGCAGTTGGCTGAACGCAGACCCGAAACCGGATCCTCCATGCACATCCTTCATCTGAGTCTCCTCGCCCTTGAGAGACTTCCACTCCTGAAGTGCATCCTTAAGCCGCGTGCCGCGATAGAGTTTGTTCACTCGCTCAAGAACCTCGTCCTCAGTCAGCTCTCGCTCTTCCTCAAGATATATCAACACATGGATGTGGTTCGACATGCAACAATACGCCAGCACCCTCACCCCACAGAAAAACTCGATACGCATTAGTAGATCAACAAAGCGATCCTTTTCGTCGTCATCAAAGAAGAATGCCCGATGAGCCACCCTTGAAACAAGATGATAGCACTTTCCTGATTGAATTATCCGATGTTTTCTCATGGTGCCTGTATTGTATCATCCCCATTCATGACATGTCAAGCTTCTACAGAAGGGTCAGACCCTTCTATAAAAGAATCTAGTCTCACTTACATTGGCAAGGGCATCTTCAGACCTAAAAATGCTATAATACCTTTTCATGAAAAAGATCGAGATAACCGCCTGTGTCTTTATGGCTGTGTTTGCTGCCATCGCCTGCGCCGGCATAGCCGTAGGGCATGACTGGAAGCTCGCCCTAATCCCCTTCACGATGATTCCGGCGCTGAAGGTAATCAGCCTACACCAAAGTCCTGGACCCAATCCGCCTGCCCTTCTGTCGACCCCCATCGTATCGGCAGCGAGCGAAGCGGGCACCTCCATACTTGCAACGTGTGTGACCTTCTCCCTCTTGACGACGCTCTCGAACGGCGTCTGCCCTGGGGCGGCTGGCGCGATGGCCGCCGCCATCGCCGCCGTCTCGGCGACTTGGCCGTTCGCGTGCACCGGCAAATACAGGCCACTCCGCGTCTTTTCAATGCTAAGCGCGTCAGCTTTCTACGTCGCCATCGCAATTGCGACTTCGGGCAACAACAACCTGACGTCCTACGGCGCGATTCTCGCCTTTCCATTCTTCGCAACCATCAGAACCATCCTTGCTATCCGCGACTGGAGAAAGGAGGCGCATAAGTGAAAGCAATTTCAAAGATGACGGACTCCGAGTACAAGGCGACAGTCCGCGACCTACGACAGAGGGCGGCGGGCGGCAAGAACACGCTCGGGTTCTACATCCAGCTGATGTTCCTCGCTGGTGCCGCAGTCACAATCGTGGCAAATGGCGCTTGGAGAATCCTATGGGGACTCCTCGCCTTCCTCGGCGTCATTGTCATATCGACCGCAAGAACCTTCTTCTGGAAATGGACTGAAGACAGGCTTCAGAAAGACGCGGAGGCGGGTCACATAGAAAGAGCCGTCCGCTGGGACTACCTCTGCCTCCTTATCGACTGGACGATTTCCTTCGCAGGATTCGCGGCCGTTGCCTTTACCGTCTTCGGCGCGGCAAGCGGATACACCGTACCCCGGCCGTTGCTCTGGGTATGCGTCGGCGGGATGTACACACTGCCCTTCACCTTTAGGCGCGAAAAGCCGGGATACAACTACGGGAACTATCTCTTCTGGGAGCAATGGACGCTAATTGCGACAATCGTCGCCTCCGCGTTCATCCCCTTTGGCGTTGGATGGGGCGTTGCGGCGCAGGCTGCGATAGCTTTTACCTCAGTCCCGCTCGGCTGTCGCTTCAAGAAGGCCGACATTCTCGAGAAGGTGCAGATATACTACCGCAACGCCAAAGTCGCGCGTGCCACGCACACAGCCCCGCTTCCCAATCCCACACAGCCGTTCGGCGTGGAGGCATTGAAGGCGATCCTGTCCGATGTCCGCATAGCGTGGTTTCCGTTCTCGGTGTCTTTCCTCTCCTTCCTCACGGGAATCGTGTGGATGATCGCCCTTAAGAAGCCGTGGCCGCTGCTTGTCGCGGTGCTGGCTATAGTTCCCGGCTATCTGCTGATGCTGTCGTTGGACTGCCCCATATCATCGGAACCCGAGGAACTCGCAAGGCGCGGCGTCGACAAAGACCTCGCTCGCGGTTCAGTAGAACTACGCACCCTGATGCTTTCAGTCGGGCTCGCAATCGCATCGTCTACGATAATGTGGTTCGGAGGTCGGGACGCCTCGTTGCTTGTCCCGCTTTCGCTTCTTGCGCTCGGTGCGTGCTCCGCCTTCAACTACGTGGCTTTCGAGGGCCAGACAATTGCCGACCCACTACTCCTTGTCGCCTACATCGCCGCGTTCGCGTCCACGTGCGCCCTACGCATCGCCGGTCTCGCATGGTGGCAATGCCTCATGCTTATCCCGACAATCGGCTATGCGCTGCCTGCGTTCCGCTATCTCTTCCCTCGCAGCGGCCTTCGCGGAGAGGCGCGAAAGGCGGCGCTTGCCGTCGCCGCAGAATTTGCGGCCGACTCCCGCACGGACGAAGAGAAAGCCCGCGACGAGAAGATGGCAAAGCGCCGCGCCCGCGAAGAGCGCCGGATAGCAAGCTTCCGCCGCAGCAGGCGGGGCTGAATCAAGTTCGGCGGCTATATTTCTGTCAAAATTCGGCTGCGGGTTGAAGCGTATTCCTCCTCTGAAATGAGTGACTTGCGCTTTAGCTTTTCTAACTGCCTAAGTCGTTGCTCGACGGTTTGAGCGCTTCTTGGAGGCTGCAAAATACTGTTCGACGACTTACTACCAGATTTACTACCCTTCAAGTCGTCAAGGCTCGGGATTGCGGCGACGGCCTGACGGAGCATTTCTTCATTCTCGTGGTAGTAGTGTCTCGTCATCGCAGTTGAAGAGTGCCCGACAATTGACGCAACGACTGGAAGCGGAACACCGGCGTTCGCGGCACTCGAAACGAACGTGTGTCGGAGAGAATGAAACGTAGCCTCCGGGGTGCGGGTTCGCCGCCCTTCTATCTTCACGCTTGTCTCGATATGCGCTGCCTTGAATATCAGTTCCAGCCCGTGGCTTATTCTCCATTTGCTGTTCTTGTAGTAGTCGGCAAGCGTGGGGTTAACGAATGGAGATGGTAGCCGTGTAGAAGGAGATTCGGGAACGGGCGTAGAAAGTTCAGCCTTCAGTTGCGGATGAATGGGAATCGTAACCGGCTGGCCGTGTGCGTGCTTGCGGGTCTTGGTAGGAATTAGCTGGATCACCCCGCGTTCGAGGTTTACCGAGTTCCAAGCGAGACAGCAGCAGTCGCCAAGACGTAGGCCTGTGTAGATTCCGATGGTGAAAAGCCGCTTCCACTCCTCCCCAGCCTTCGTCGCCGCTTTCATGAGACGTTCGATTTCGTCGAGCGTCAGCTCGCGCCGGCTGTGACAGTCGTCGGCGTGAAGCCGCACCCCTTCCCAGGGGTCGTCGACAAGCCCCGCCCTTGCTGCAAGAACATGGAATATCTCCCTCAAGACGCAGATGCGGGCGTTGTAGGTAGAAGCGCACACTTCGGCGCGGATGCAGGCGAGGTATTCCGCTATCGCCTCATGCGTCACCTCGGCGAGGTTGCCGATTTCAAGGTGATGATGCTCCATCCAGCGGGCGAATTCCATCCAGACGAGACGCTTCGCATTGAGCGTAGACGGCGCGAGGTCGCGTCTATCTGGAGACTTCACGTACTCAAGCCAAACATCCGCCAGCGGCAACCGCCGCGACCCAAGCCCCAACGGGCTCAAGAACCGCTCTAAGAACTTCTCGGCCTTTTCTCTATCGGTAGTCCGCGTTGAGCGGCTGTACCGCCTGCCCTTGATGCCGACCCTCATCGTCCACCGCCCGCTCTTTTCGAGCTGAAGACTACCCATCCCTTTTTCTCGTGCCATCTTATTGTCCTTTCTGATAATTTTCGTTTCAGATATTCTACCCTATTCGCCCCTTCCCGCTCTGCACTTTACTGCACCATCTCTGCCCCCTTCAAATCACAAGATGCCTATAATTCAGCCTCCCGTCCATCTGCGAACGCTGTCGGCTATCAGCAGAAGGACACGGTTACGGGATTCAACTTCGTAATCCCCTCATTCAAGGCGGTCAACGGCGGTTCGATTCATATTCAGGACATCAAGATCGCTAATGCGACCGACTGGGGTGACAACATTCAGGTTCTCGATGAAGGCGGCGCAACCATTGCCACATATTACTATGCGTCCGCCGAACAGTCTGGTGCATCTGCCGATGGTTGGCTTGATGATACCCTTGCTCTCGCTGATGTGACATTTGCTCCAGGTCAGAGCGTTCTTATTGATACGGTCGATTCTGCCGTTCTGACATTTGCTGGGCAGGTTTCTACTGAAGACACTGTTGTTGAGACTGTTCCTGGCTTCAACTTTGTCGGTAACAACACACCTGTTGCTGTTAACATTCAGGATATCAAGATCGCTAATGCGACCGACTGGGGTGACAACATTCAGGTTCTCGATGAAGGCGGCGCAACCATTGCCACATATTACTATGCGTCCGCCGAACAGTCTGGTGCAGCTGCCGATGGTTGGCTTGATGACACCCTTGCCCTTGCCGATGTCACTCTTGAGCCTGGTCAGGGTATCTTGATTGATACCGTCGATGTTGCCGAGGTCACCATCCCCGGCGTTGATCTCTAAGATTTATCTGCGGTGCATGGTGTGCCGCGGCTAAAAAAGGAAACAAAACAATGAAGAAACTAATGATTGCTTGCTTTGCGGTCGCGATGGCGGCTGTGGCGCAGGCAGCGTCCGTCAACTGGACGATAACTAATGTCTACTCACCGTCGGATTCAACGGCAAAGGTTGCTGTTGGCTCGATGTCTGCTTGGTTGTTCGTGACGGCCAACTCGACAGATGTCACAACCATTAAGACCACAACGCTGGCTGCTGTTCAAGCCGTTCTCGATTCTGGCGACCTCACCGGTCTCTCAAGCCTTGCTGCTACGCACAAGACCAATGCCGCCCTTGGAGGTTTCACAGGTGCTTCCGGGCTCCCGACCAACTTCTCGTCTGGCACACTTACCGCTTTTGCGGTGGTGGTGGACAGTGCAGACCTCGCATCTGCCGAGAATTACTTCATCGTCAGCGGTGGTGCAACAAAGGATGCGACTTTCACATCTGCAACAGGTGCAAAGACACTCCTTTGGGGTGACCAGACAAGCTACACGCAGGGTGCTGGAAAGTGGTCTGCTGTCCCGGAGCCGACTTCGGGTCTGCTGCTCCTCCTCGGCATGGCTGGCCTCGCGCTCAAGCGCAAAGTTGCCTAATCTGAGATTGGGATAAAGCTGCAAAGCCCGTCCGCAGAGCGCGGGCGGGCTTTGAGTTTTTAAGGAAAGCACTGATGGCCTGGAATCAGCCCAAAACCAACGGCGACACCGCCAAGAAGACAAAGTCAGCGGCAGGACCGCGCGGCATCTTGCTTGCCGTAGCCGCCGGTGCCGCCGTCGTTGCGGCGGGATTGTATTTCGCCTTCAGTTCAAGCAGGGCGGGCGACGAGGGCAAGCCCGCGCCTGTCCAGAAGAAAACCAAGAAGGAGGTCTCCCGCCCCGCCCCCGCTCCGACTGTCCAGCCCAAGGCCGAGGAAGCGGCGGTCGACCCGAACGCCCGCCCGACGAAGGTGGGGGAGGTGGTCAACGGCTACGTGATGCTGCCGTCGGGGCGAATTCACAAGCCAACTGGAGTTGTCACTAATCGCGTCGCTGATTACGGAAAGTCGAAATACAGCATCTTCGAGAATCGTTCCGACAACGAGATTGCCGGTATTTTGATGGCCAACCCTGGCGAAGCCGTGGTTGGAACCAAGCGGTATGACAAGTGGTTTGAAAAACAGTTCCTCAAGTCAATTGAAACCCCGATTGAAGTTTCTCCCGATGACGAACCCTGGCAGACCGATCTGAAGAAGCTTGTCATGCAGGCGAGACTTGAACTCAAGGAGGCGCACGACAAGGGAGAGGACATTGCGGCTATTATGTCCGAGTCCCGCCAGCAGCTACAAGACCTCTCAAAATACAAACAGTCGGTCAAGCAAATCTACGCGCAGAACATAAAGGAATGTGCGACCGAACAGGAGGTCGCTGATCTTCAAAAAGCAGTAAACGTGATGCTTGAGGAAAAAGGCTGCGCTCCGATGAACTTCACACCTCTTACAAAAATGCGTCTAATGAAGGGAAACACAGATGAATAAGATTATCTTTGCCGCGACAGCAATTGCAGTCGCTTTTGCTGCCCAAGCCGATACAAGCGCCGCTTCAACGCAACCTGCGCAAAAGGAACGGCTGAACACACTTGAACGAAAGGCAAAGCTTGAGGCATTGGTAAATCAACGCGTCGGTGGCTTCATTGAAAAACCAAGCACATCCAAGGGATCGATAGTATACGTCAATTGCCAGCAAAAGGCACCTAAGTCATGGATTGACGAATCAATCGCCTATTTCTGCGAAGTGACAAAGTTCAGGGTCAACTATGCCGAAGGCGCATTCGACATCAAGTCCCCCAAGGTCGTCGGCGAAGCATCTATCTTCATAATCGAGGACGAGACACTGCCTCCGATTCTCGTCGCACCTGAAAGCAGGTGGGCGCTTGTCAACATCACCCCCATCGCCAAGGAGCAGCGTCCGGTCTTCTTTGAGCAGAGAACCAAAAAGGAACTCTCGCGCGCCTTCGCTTATCTCTGCGGTGCAACCGGCTCGAAATTTGAGCGTTCACTTACCCGAGGCATTACGAGTCAGGCAGAACTCGACAAGAATTACGACTATGAGCTCCCGATGGATATTGTCCAGAGGTTTTGGGATTACATGAAGCCGTTAGGCGTCCTCCCTGCCCAGCGCGCTACATACCTCAAGGCCTGCGAGGAAGGCTGGGCTCCTGCGCCGACGAACGACGTGCAGAAGGCCATCTGGGAAAAAGTCCACGCCATGCCTACCGAGCCGTTGAAGATCAAGCCCGAGACGAAGAAGCAGGAGAAGTGATCAGCGTGCGAGGCGAGCGTCAGACCTCTTTTGCCTTTATGTAGCGAAGGATGTTGTGTCGAAACATTTGAGGCCCGCCAAAAAACTGATTTTCAGATCGCGACAGCTTGACGCCGGCTCGGAGTTTGAGTTCGATAAGATGCAGAGTGCAAATGAGATCGGCCAGTTGGAACAGCCGGTAGCGCGAAGGCCTGACGGCGTTTGCGAACTCCACATTTCACCCAAAAAGAGAGAGTGGCGGGACGCGAATCCTGCCACTCACGCGGAGTCCTTTCCCCGCATCCCGGTGACCCCTGCCATAAGGAAGAGATCGACGAGTATTGTAGCACATTCTCAGACAGCCCGCAAGGGGGTGCTATGAAATACACCTACGCATATAAGACGAGCGATGGGACGCGGCACGAGGACTCCATGAACGCCTCTTCGAGGGAAGAGGTGTTCACAGTCCTCCGCGCCAAGGGGATAAAGGCGATCAAAGTAACGGCTGCCGACGGGTCTAAGGCTAACGGCGAGGTGCGCGGTCTCCGCAAACGCGCCGTAGCGGGGCTTGTAGCCCTCGCCGCGCTGGTTGCGGGTGTCGTCGCCTATCTCGGCGGCGAGCGCACTGGCGCGGCGCTCGCGGCGACTTCGCGGCGGTTCTGCCGCGTGTCGGCGACCAGATGCTCGCGGTCTTTGCGCAGCCGGGGAAGCTGATGTGCGCCAAGGGCGCGAATCCGCGGCTCCTGGACGCGACGATGGAAGCGGCGTTCGCGGCCTACGCGAAGGACGAGCTTTCCGTCGAGAGCGACATCGCGATTGACTCGGGCGAGGCGAGGGAGCTGCGGGAGCTTAAGCAGATCGTCAACGGCATCCGCGAGGAAATGCGCTACTATCTCGCCAACGGCAACGGTACGCCGCGCTCATTCTGGCGTCGGCTCAACGAGCGCACGGCGCAGGAGATGCAGATCTACGAGCGCACCCGCCGCGAGCTCGAGAACGAGTCCTCGCCCGAGACTTGGGAATCGAAGAACGAAGCCCTCCGCCGCATAGGCCTCCGCACAATCGCCAATCCCAAAGAGCAGGAGTAGGGGGCGAGGTCTTGTCAAACTGCGCAAAGCCGCGCTGCTATGTCGTTCATGGCGAGGCAGTTCTGCCGAAAACGATGCGCGGCAACGCGGTTGTGCTTCATGTCAAGCGAGGAAATCCCAGGGGTGTCGCGAAAGCACGAGAGAATTAGCAGCCGCCCAGCGGCAATTTCGCGACTGTCTTCGGCTGAGGGGTCGTAGCGCGGTGGCAGAGAAAGAGGTCGGGGTGGCGAAGTTTCCAGAGTGCTCGCGCTGGGTTGAGCTTTATGTAGTGGCGAATGGCCTTTAGCTGGCGGGCGTCAAACGACAGCTCGATATAGCAGTCACGAGCGAAGACGACGGAACGGACGGGGGCTCGCGCCCCCGTCCGTTCCAAACCCCTAGCGACGGCCATTTCAACCGCGTCAGCGACACGATGGGCGATAAAGAGCGGGCCAATTGACTTGTCGCAGTCGTAGTTGACAATGAGCAGAAAATGAAGATGGTCTGGCATTATCACATAGTCGCTAACTGTCACCGCTGGCCAAACACGATGCACAGCCCTCAGCGCGGCCCTCGCCAACTCGCCTATGTCTAAAAGCTCTGGGCGACCACCCTCTGCAATAAGGCGAGATAAAACGGGCTGCCGCTCGGCGCTCGCGAGCGTCACAAAGAAAAACTGCAGTCCGCCTTTTGTGTAGTCAAGTCTCATCGGGGCATATTATACCACCTTGAGCCGCCCTTGACCAACCCCTACTCCTGCTCTTTGGGATTGGCGATTGTGCGCAGGTAGATGCGACGATTAGAGCTCGTTCTTTAGCGCCGAAAGATAGTCCTGCGTCATATGGAAGAAATGCACGACGCGAACTTCTTTGGCTTTTTCGACGATTCGAAAGATGACAATGTAGTTGTCTACCGAATATCGGCGATATCCAAGTCGCCGAAGCACAGGGTCACGGCAGAGTTCATGCGCGGCGGGCATCTCTTCAAGCGCGGCATAGCATCTGTCAACCCCATCTGCCAGTTTCTCGGCCGCCGAAGGGTTCTCGAGCTCGTATGCAATATACTTGAGCGCGTTGAACAAGTCCGCGTTTGCAGAGGGCGATATAACTACCTTATACATGCAGAGTCGCCCTCATTTCAGAAAGCGCCTTCCTTGCATCGAGTCCGCCACCAGCATCTATTTCTGCCTCGGATCTGGCGATTGACTCGTAAATGGCTTGCTTTGCCATCAACTTGTCATACATCCCGATGCTGACAAGAACCGATGCCCCGTAGCCGTTCTTTGTCAGAACGACCGGGCCACGTTCGAGGTCGCTTTCAACTTCAGAGTAGTGATTCCTCAAATCTGTTACTGGCCTAATTTGTGTAGCGAACATATCAACCTCATCCCGTAGTTTGAATATCAGAATTATATCATAATTCTACACGGAGAATCAATGCGCACTTTCCACTATGTTTAGGCTTATCGCCCCCTACTCCTGCTCTTTGGGATTGGCGATTGTGCGCAGGCCAATGCGGCAATCAAAGATCGTCAGGCGTTATGCCCGCGTCCCGCATGATTGCCCTCTGCGTACCGGGAGGAAGCGTCTTGCCTTTGTGGAACGGCACGACCGTGTGCTTTAGTGGGTCACTCCAGTTCTTGAAGATTTTGTGGCTTCCTTTTTGCCGGTCTTCATACCACCCGCGCTCCTCAAGGAGAGCAATTATCTGCTGTGCAGTAAGGGGCTTCACAATGCAACTCGCTGAAGACGCGCTCCCGCAGGAGCATCCTTGACTTCTTCATTCACACATTCAAGCCAGAGTTCTGCCGCCTCACGGATGTTGGCAAGCGCCTCTTCGTATGTGTCGCCACACGAATGACATCCAGGGAATGCGGGAACCTCGGCGCAGTAAGCGCCGCTCTCGTCTTGATATATGACTGCTTGAATTCCCATTGTTTTACCCTGCGAATTATTTCCCTTACGCCGTGTAGTTTACCATTTTCCCTTACGCTTTGTCAAAAAGCCGGCCAGGGCACGTGAAGAAGTGGCTAACCCCTACCCTGCCCTTTGGGATTGGCGATTGTGCGGAGCGAGGCCCTACTCTAGCGGCAGTAGCTTGATGCCGAGGTTGCGGAGCTGGTCGTTGAGCGACTCCCAATAGGCGACGAGGTCGTCATCGGACTTCGTCTTCTTCGCCGCCTCGAAGTCGGCTTTCGCACGCTCGTAGATTGCAATTTCGGCGTCCTGGCGCTCGGTGAGGCGCTTGCCATACTCGACAATTGTCCCGCCGGCGGCGATGTAGGCGCGGGCCTCGGCCTTCATGCCCTCCACCATCGACTTGATCTGCCGCGCCTCCATGCCGTCGTCGGGCGAAGCCGCCACCTTGCGCCCAAGCGCGGCGTTCAGTTCCTCGACTGTGGTGTTGCGCTGCCCCGCCTTTACCCCGGGGATCGCGAAGCTTGCGAAGAACCGCTCTCCCTCTTCGGGAAAGACCTCGCTCCAGCCCGTCAAAATGCCCTTGTCAACCACCGCCGTGTCGCCAATGACCTGGCGCCTCGTCTGCGTTGGCTCGAAAAGCGGCGCCTCGCCGGAATCGCCCGAGCGGGCTCCGACAAAATAGGCGACAGCCCCGACGACCACTGCGGCAAGCACGACAATCGCGACAGCGGCGCGCCTCCTGACGCCCCTCACCTCGCCGTTCGCCTTCGACCCGTCCGCCGCAACGACCTTGATCGGCCGTATGCCCCTTGCCCTCAACGCCTCAAAGACGGCTTCGCGGGAAGCGGCATCCATCGACTCCTCGTGCCGCTTCCCCTCGCTGTCCTTGTAAGCGTAGGTGTATTTCATAGCACAAGCTTCTACAGAAGGGTCAGACCCTTCTGTAGAAGCTACCGACCCTTCTTCGGATCAAACTCGATCTTCATCGGGGTCTTCGGCATGGCATATATCTTGTTCCAGACAGCTCTTTGCACGTCATTCGTCGGAGCGGGCGCCCAGCCCTCGCGACAAGCCCGAGAATAAGGAACCTGCCTCGTGCCATAGATGCGCAGCTTTGATTTTGCAAGATTGACGGAGCCAAGTTGCGTAGGCGACAGCGACGAGGCTCGAAGCGCGTCAAGATCGTTCAGTGTGAACACAGGAGCCAGAACGGTCGGCCCCTGCGTTGTACCGCCATAGCCGCCAAGCGCAAACGCAAGCGCTCTCCAGAACTCCTTGTTCAGACGTCTCTGAAAGACGAGTTCATCCTTGTCAAAAAGCGGTTTCACGTTCAAGACTACTATGGCCTCCTCCGGATACACTGAAAGTGTCGGCATGGTTTTGTCCTCACAATAGAACACCACCGCGCCAGCTCCGTTCTTTCGCTCCTCTCTCGCCATGTCAAGCGGACTCTCCCCATTTTTCAGGGTCGTTTCCCTTACGACATAACCAAACTCCATGAATCGGCTCGCCGCCCTGAGGTTGTTCGTGAATGCAATTTTGCATTCGACGCGAGCGTCAAGCACAACAAGTTTGCGCGAATCGGCAGGAGGGTCGATAAGTCCCCCGGTCTTCTGGATATACTGCTCCATCTTTGATGGATGGACCGGCGTATGCTCCGCAAATGCGGCATTGACTGCCGCAAAAATAGCGCACAGCGTCAGAATCGTTCTCATTTGGCTCCCTCCTGTTGTTGTAAAGATTGCGTTGTTAGTTATTTAAAAGAGTCCTCGATCGCCCTGTTGAGTTCAGTTGCGTCTTCCTGCCTGTCCCCGTCTTGGACTGCCCGTTCTGCGGCCTCAATCTCTGCGATTTCCTGACGGTATTTGATTGGGGCCTGCTTGGCAGGAAGCCCGTTCTTCGTCAATATCTCATTTGTCTTCCTGACGGCTTCAGCCACGACTTTCGCATCTCCGGTTCTCGCCGCGTCGCGCACAAGTCTGTCGACTTCATTCCGCAGACTCAGTTCATCGGCGCACTGGCGGCGAAGTTCGTCAAGGACGTCGTAGGCCGACCGACCCTCGTTGATCTTGAGCAAAATATCTTCCTTCAACCGCTGCACCCGGTTCTTGAGCGCGGCGACATCCTCGTCGTCGCCTTCTTCGGGCTGTGTGATTTCCTTTAGCATCGAGACAATCTGCTCTTCGGAGTAGCGCATCTTCAGGCTCATGATTGCGCTGGCGCCGTAGCCGCCAGGCCTAAGCGCAACCTGCAATCCTCTCTCGAAGGGCCGCTTGAAGACCATCTGCACTCGGCTCGTCACAATAGTGCCATCAAGCAGAGTCTCGACGCGGCCTTCATTGGATAGCGCAGTGGTGACATTGCTCACGGGCGGTCGCGGAATCTTGATTACGGCAGGAAGCGCATTGGATGCCACAGTCGTCTCTGCGGATGACGGCTGCGATGGTCTCTCAATCCGCCGCGTCACGTGCCCAAGTTTCTTTGAGGCAGGATCTTTCCGGCTGCCGTCGCCCTCATCATCGCCCTTCCGAAACCAATGCAACGTGACGATGCCAACTAAGACGATGAGCAACGTGACGCACAGCAGGCGCATCACAGGAAAACGTCTACGGGCCTTCAGCGGCACATTCGCCGTTTTGTTCGTTGGTTGATTCCAGGCCATGATCTTCGAGAAACGCCTATTTCGCTTTCAAACGGAATTGCCACGGATAACCGTGGCAATTCCGTTGTCAACGAATCAGATGTTCGTCACGACTTATCCAATTTCATTAGGCACGCTTGCGCTTGAGAACAAGGCCAGCCATGCCGAGGAGGAGCAACATTGCACTCGTCGGCTCCGGCACAGCTGCTGTGGCGTAGGAGAACTTGCTCGAAGCCACAGTCATGCTAAGAGTACCTGTTCCTGTATTGACCGTTCCCGTCTTTGCAGCAGTAGTGTATGCGATGTCCTTGCCTTCATCGTCAATAACGACAAAATAGAACGAACCCGCCGTTGAACTACCATCGCCAAAAGACGCTGGTGTTATATACTGTTGTGCATTAATCTTTTTAGTCGAGGAAACACCGTCATATGCAAATGATGCAAGTTCGGAGCTTGCCGTAGTTGCATCAGCGGCAATTTTCACGAGTTGCATTCCCATTGTACTCGTAATCGTCGACTGGTCATACGAAGTCAGTGCGGCAAGGCTTGTGCCCCAAGAAGACGTATCGCCAGTGTAGTAGCAGAGATACGCAGTGCCCTTGTCAACCTTCGTCGTGTCGAGGGTGCCAGACAGCAATCCCCACTTCATATTCGACGCACTTGCGGCAACCGCCGTAAAGGCGACAACTGCAATTACCATCAGTTTCTTCATCTTTAGTTTTCCTTGTTCTTGCCTTTTTATTGCCTCCGCAGTCGGCAACACTGCGGAGGAGTTTTCATTGCCATGCGACACGTTGCCGCACAGCAGGAAATTGTTTACAGCGACACAGTCCAAGTACGACCATCGTCGTCACTTGCATTAAACACGCCACCCTGGCCCGCCTTTAAAATAAGTGTACTGCCAGGAATCGTATCATCTTCCAACGCGTCGCCAGTAACGCCATCAGTCCACTGCTTCAGCCAACCATTACCAGCACCAAGATAATAGTAGTAGACGCGATCTTCAAGTTCTTCATCAAAGATGTAGAGATTGTCACCCTCAATGAAGAATGTAGCAAGATCATCCAGCGTCGTATCGACGGGGAACGGATTGACCAAGTTATACGGTGCGGAATCCGGGAAATTGATGACAACCGAACCCGTCACGTCTTCCGTCTGGCCAGAGACCGTAATGGACGACTCTCCGTCTGCAGGAAGCCAATAGAGGGTCTCCCCCTTCACAACTTCAAGGCTGGAAATCGTCTCATCTTCCAGTGCATCGCCAGTAACGCCATCAGTCCACTGCTTCAGCCACTTAGGCTGCCCCGCCTCGAAACCAAGGAAGTAGTAATAGACACGGTCCTCAAGTTCCTTGTCGAAGAAGTAAATGCCATCGCCCTCTTCGAGATCCTGGCCGAATACATCGCCAGCGAACGTCCACTTGCCAGTCGAATTGATTGGCGCAAACTGCGTCGCAACCATTACGAACTGACGTCCAGCCGCAGTATCAGGCGTGAACGTCTGATAGCCGACGATATTCGCAGACTCAACCGCGAATGCACCTACAGCGGCTATGGAAGCCACCGCAGCAATCATGAGTTTCTTCATCTTTACCTACTTTCTCGGAACCCAGTCCGATTGAGTTTTTATCTCGCTCGACCTTCGCGCCTCCACGTTCAGTTCCCAGACTGACTCGCTTCCGCACTCGCTCTCACGAGGCCCTTGGAAAGACGACCTGCACGCGCAAGTCTACAATCCTCCCAAATGACACCGCAATTATACCGCAAAGTGGCTTCGCTTTGCAAGGGGACCAAGTTTCCCCCGTATGGGGTAAATCAATGCCGAATTACCAAAAACCCCTGATTTTATTGGGTCATTTCGATTTCAGCCCCGCAAAACACCCCCTCCAAAAAAATTTTTTTAGCCCCATTTTCACCCCCGCCGTGCGCGGCCTCACGCACCCCCGCGCGCCCTTCCGCGCCTTTTCGCGTCCTTTCGCGTCCTTTCGCGCCGCCATCCCCACCCCCACGCGCGCGGCTCCGCATTGTCTTGCGCGTAGCGCCAACATGGCCGTGTAGCCGCCTCCGCCATCCACCTTCGCTAAAACTACGGCGGCCAAGTGGCTGCGGCGGCCAAGGAGGTGGCGTGTGGGAGGTTTAGAGGGTGCTACAACGATTCAAAGAAACGGACAATCCGCTCCGTGGCTTTGACAGGGTCCGTCTGTAGCCAGTTCGCCTTTGCGCTCGCCAGGCGTCGCATGAACTGCCGCGAGGTAAACACATCACGCAACACAACCACGATTTCGCCAACATTCGTCGGCGCGACTCGGCGATTGGAGAATATCAGAGAATCAAGGCAGGCGCGCAACTTCGCCACATCAACGTTGTCGCAGAGGTAGCAGAGATCAAAGACATCCTTGGGGCGGCGCGAGAGCCTGCGATGGCGTAGCAGGCTAAGCAATTTCTCCGTGAATATCTGTTCGTTGGGGTTGGCGAACAGATCAGCGGATTCCGTGCCGTCCGAAAGCAAGAACGAGTAGTCGATTTGTTCAATATCGCTGTGGGTATGCACACCGATGTCAAGCTTCATTCGAATCGGGTCGGGGATGCTTCCGTCCGTGACGTCGAGATAGAGGCGCTTCCCTCTGTAGTCCTCATGCAGAAGCTCCCCTATCGTGCCGAATATCGATATACGAACTTTCGGCAAACAATTTAGCCTCCTTACGAATCGGACAATCGAGAGATCGGATATCGACCTGTGCACAAAGGCAATATCCATGTCCATCGTGGTACGGCGGATGTCATTTGTGACATGGCTCATCACAACCCCGCCTTTTACGGTGCTTGATTTCTTGAACCCGCTGACGTCCATTGCGAGAAGAACAGCGTCATGCGCGACCTTCGCCTGTGCAGCGGCTTGTCCATAGCCCCGCGCCACGAGCGATTCTATTTGCTCCGCAAATGGTTTCATCAGAACACCTCCTCGTAAAGTATGCGCTCAATCATGTCGCGCTTTGGAAATAGCGGCAGGTAGGTGCCTATCTTCTCTTCTGAAAGTGAGCCGACCTTGGAGCGAAACGAAAGTATGACTTCCTTGTATAGGTCCGACGGCAATTTGCTCTTCATGCGCGCGGTGTCGATGAGAAGTCGCTCAAGATCGTATGTCCTCACCTTGTCGCCACAGTATTCAATCTCCGTCATCCCTATGGCATGTATGGCAACCGGCACATAATGTTGCCGGATGCGCGAATCGTTGATTGCCGTCGCATTTGACGGCGTTGCGATGTGATATGCATCTGGGATCACGTCTGTGAGGTCATGGTAGAAGTATGCGCTCTCGAAAGCGAGGATTCCCTTGGGGTATTTGAACTGGATGGTTCCAAGCTCCGATACCCTGCCGCCGTCAGAATATACGCCGACCTCAATTTTCCGCAGACGCCCATCGGCGATTGCCTTGTCTATCTGATAAGGCGAACCGAAGCGACTGCGGCAATCTTTGTAACTAAGATACATTTGACCGAACCAAGGTGTTTGTCCGTCTTTTACCTTGAAACGGTTAAATGATAGCATAATCCGCTTCCTGTCGCAAGGGGCAATTGCTGTATCGTGGGGTCTGTCCCCAATTCTACACCGGGATAAACCTCTCGTCAAATATTGCGTTAGCTATGCGAACCGTTGGCGAGTCCTGGTTCTTTGATAAAAACGCCGAAACAAGAACGTTCGTGTCGATGACGGCTTTGACGCTCATTTAGCCCTCGTTATTTCGCGTCCAAGATCCTGCCTTTCACGCCGAATTTTTCGTGCCCGTGCAATTTCTGCGTTGATCTCGTCCAATGTTGGCTCTGGCATGTCTTTGTACCGCTCTTGAACCTCCGTCCTCATGTTCTCAAACGCTCGCTTCGCTTCGAGACGAATGTTCGCCTTTTCAGATTCAGGCGACCCTGTGTAATCGTAAATCTCGAACGGAATCTTGCGACTCCGCAATGCAGCCTTTGCGAATACTACAAAGGCAGTAGACATCGTCATGCCGATGTTCTCACAGAATTGGCTGAAGTCCCGTTTAAGACCCTCATCCATTCTTATGCTAAATGCTGTTTGCGCCATCTTACAGTCCTCCTGTCAGTCAAACCGAACACATTGTATCATACTATGCACTCACCGTCAATGGGATACGTAATTTCCATTGCAAGTGCCCATGATTCGAAATTTCTCATGCTTTCCGCCCTTCCCCACCCCCGCGCGCTTCAAACAACGATGTGCAGAAGGCAAGCGGGAGAACATCCGCAAGTTACCTGAAAAGCCGCTTAGCCCGCCCTGAAGCACGGATGATAGCAACTATCTAGTCAAAGGCTTGTCTGCCAAGGAGAAAGTCAATTACGTTTAACGTTCTTATCCCCGCGTGGTCGGCTACAAATATTTCGTCTAGCGTCATGAGATACTTGGGATGGTTGTCCTGAATGCTGGCAAACACCGCCAGTTCCTGCTTGAGCTTTGCTTCATCGGCAACACTCACTGCAACCTGAATGTATCGTATGCGACCATCGCCTTCTTGGATTACGAAATCCACCTCTTTGTCGTCCACCTTCCCGGTAGAAACCTTGTAGCGACGCCGCTTCAACTCTATGTAGACCACATTTTCCACCAACTGCTGAAGCTCCATCGTAGGATTGTGGAGAATGTAGTATTTAAATCCAAAATCGGTCAAGTAGTACTTGTTGATCTGCTTAAGATACTCTCCGCCGCGCACGTCAAAACGGTCTGATTTATAAAAGAAGAAACAGTCCGTAAGCCGTTCAAGATATGAAACAACCGTGTTATAGGCCGGAGCTGCCGATTTCGAGTAGTTGCTTTCGTCCGCAAGGCGGTCCGTCAGCCGTTTGGCGCTTGTCAGATTGCCGACGTTGGCCGTCATGTAGCGAATTATCCTCTCGACAAGGAAACGGCCTTTTCTTGAGCGCTTCAGCACGTCCTTTTCAATGATGGTCTTGAACACGGACTCGATATATTCGCGTTGTGCGCTTGACCCATTTGCGAACTCAAGCGAACCTGGCAGTCCACCATATGCGATGTAATCGGCGAAGAGTCGCTTGGCGTTGTCTTCCGTCACTCCCCTACTGGAGGCGTATTCCCTAAAAGAGAGAGGGAGTACGTTGATCTCTACGTATCGCCCCGTAAGACGGGAGGCTATTTCCGAGGACAGCAGATCGGCCGTAGAGCCGGTTATGTAGAGATCTATGCCATCCCTGACGTAAAGACTGTCCACGACCTTCTCGTAGTTCTCCACGTGCTGTATCTCGTCGAGGAATACATATGTCATCCGCCCCGGCGACAGTCTGGATAGAACTTCTGCGTGCAGCGCGGCGGGATTGGTCAACGATTCAAACTCCAGTTTCTCGAAGTTAATGTTGACAATTCTATCGGCTGGCACGCCCTCATCCATGAGGGATTGTATGTACATTTCAAGAATGGTGGACTTGCCTGATCTCCTAAGGCCAGTCAGCACCTTGACGAGTTTCTTTTCTCGAAACTCATCCAGCCATTTCTTGTAGTCGTCTCTGCGTATAAGCGCCATATTTCAATCCTTTTAGGTCGATGGCCTAAATTATACCATATTTTCCTGCGCGAAATTGAAAACCTTTTAAAAAAACAGGAAATGTTTTCAGTTGTCAAGGCGCCCGTTCTGACATATTGAGCATCTTTCCCCTGAAAACGAGATAATTCTACTATTTTTCGACATTGCCTGTCAATGCTAACTTCCAATTATGTGGAAATCTGACTACCAAAATTGTTGGATTTCTATTTCCAATTCCATCAGAGGGATGGGGATATTCGCTCTAAAAATCATATAAGTCACACCAACAGTATACTATTTTCGGTATAGTGTTGGCAATGGCAGATTTGCACCACCGCCCCCACTCCACCTCAAAAACCACGCAAACCCTTGATTTTATTGGCTATCGTGGGGCCTGTCCCCAAGTTTTTTATTGGCTCAAATTGCAATATGCCCCGAATCTCGCCCCCCGCTACCTCGCCTTCGCCTGCCCAGAAGAAACCCTCCGCCGCGCACGACCTCACGCACCCCCGCGCGTCTCAGCACGCCCTTCCGCGCCTCTTCGCGCTTTTCCGCGCGAGTAGTATTGGCGCTGCGCGCGACACGAAAACCGCCCGCAAACCCATAACGATTGCACGTCATTCGCACTTGATTTGCGCACCATAACATGGTACAATACCCGTGTTTCAATTGGAGAAAGAACATGACTACGACTAATCTGACCATCAGAATCGACTCCGGCATCAAGGCCGAGGCCGAAAAGTTGTTTGAAGACCTAGGGATGTCAATCTCGACGGCGTTCAACATCTTCCTGCGGCAGGCCGTCAGGATGCAGTCAATACCCTTCACCATCTCCCGTGGAATCACCAACCGTGCTACCATCGCGGCGATGCGGGAAGCCGAGAGAATCGCGGATGATCCCTCCGTGCCGTCCTTCTCCTCACGCGAAGACCTCGTCAGGAGCCTTGAGTCGTGATGTACGACGTCAAGTACACTTCACGCTTCAAGAAGGATTACAAACGCCTCAAGAAGCGTGGCTGGGTTCTCATATACTTCAAATCCGAGTCGACGTTGGTCCTTTCCATGACCCGCACCGGAACCCACAGCGATGTGTTCTGACGCGCCTGGGGAATTAGCGTCAATTAGCGTCGCCGCTGCTCTTTTCGTGTCTTTTCGTGTCTCGCGTAGGCGGGCTTTCGTGTCCGGCGCGAGAGGCGGCGACAAAAGTCGCGATGCGCTGCGGCGCACGGGGCGAGACGCAGTCTCAAGCCCCAGGGCGACGCCGCGCATCAAGGTTGCGTAGCAACACGCCTCGACGCGGCCGGCGTTCGTGGCCGCGCGTAGCGCCCTACCTTATTCACCGCCAGTAACGCCCCGATGGCGGCGGTTGCGGCATCCGCCGGAACTTTCTGACAAAAGATTTCGAGACGGCTCTTCGGCAGAGGCAAACTCACGTTTTGGTATAATAGTAGAGAGATTTGAACATCAGAAAGGAACAGCTGTAAGGCAAACCATGAAGAACCTCCGCGAGACGTTCCGCGACATGACGCCCGACGGCGAGGAGGTTGTGGAGTCCGGATGGTTCGACCGCGAGCGCCTGCCGGAGATACCGCGCCACGGGTCGATTGCTCGGGCCATGCTTGATGCCTGGGCGAAAGGAGAATGTTAACATGGCAATGCCGCAGAGAGACGACCTCATCGAGGAAATCAAGCGCACCGACCTTCTGCTTGAATGGGCGGTTCAGCATATTCGCCCGCGCCGAAGGCGTCGGGTTGCCCGAAGGAGCGCAGCGACTGAGCCGCGAAGCGGTCACAAGAGGCCGAGCGACGAGGCGGAAGCCGAACGCCTGCGTGAGAAGCTTCACAAGCTGACGGAGGTGTAGCGGCGCAGGACAGACGCAAAGACCCCGGCGGTCGGTTCCGCCGGGGCCGTGCCGACTCACTTCGAGTCGTCCGGGTAGGTCACGATTAGGTTTCCTTTCTCGTCCACCTTTACCTGTGCATCGTGCCAATGTCCATTGTGAGCAGCCTTCAGTAGCGCATTCTCCAATCGAGCAGCACTGCAAGGGAGGCGGACTTTGACCAGGATTGTGTCCATAGTGGGTCTCCTTTGTAGGGTTGTTGATGCGGACATTATACCAAAACACCCGCCCGCTAAGCGAGGCGGCGGGCGAGGGCGAGGAGGTTCTTCACGCCGTTCAGCTCGCCGAGCGCGCGGGTCACGAGGAACTCGAGGTCGTCGAAGTCCGCCCGACTGCCTGCGTCGGCAAGTGCTACCATGTCGAGGGCAAAGAGCCCCCGCCACGCGCTGAGCGTGATCGCCGCCACGTTGCCCACAAGGGCGAAGACGGCGTCGAGGTTGACCTTGCGCCCGACCTCCCGGTGCTGAAGCCTGTAGGCCGCGCGTAGGCGGTCTCTGCGGCTTTCGCTTTTCTCCTCGATTCCGCGTTGGCGCGAGTACTCGGCTTCGGCAAGGTGCCTCACCTCGGCGGCGACCATCCTCTCAACCTGCTCCGGCGAAGGGAAGCCTCCTCCGGGATTCCATTGTTTACTCATGTGTTTTCCTTTCTGTGGCTTTTTGCCACCTCGCACATGATGCGCCAAAGGCGAAAGAAAGGCAACGAAGCCGGGCGGGTGGCCGCCCGGCGCAGGACAGGCGCAAGCGCCCCCTTCACGCGATCTCCCAGCGGGCGATCTCCTCGCCGCCTGCGGACTGCACGACCCACTCGCCGTTGCCGTAGTCCACGACCTCGCCGCCTCGGTGCCCGAGTAGTCGATCCACCCCGTGGCCCTCGCTTCTAAACCGTCATGAACGACCCTCCCCTATCGGCATCTTCGCACCGCCAGCACTTCGGCAATGTACACGATGTGAAGATCGTCGGGAGATGCGTACCACTTCTCGAACGGCGCGCGGTCGATGAACGACGCCTCCGTCATCGGCTGGCGGTAGAGCGTCCGGCCCCTTTACATCTCGAACTTCTCGATCTTCATCTCGCCACAGTCGTTGATGATTGCGACATTCTTGACGAACGGCTCGGAAGCCGAATGAGCCGCGAGCGCTGCCTCGTCGCGCCAAGTCTCACAGATGAGGAGTATGCCATGGCGTGTCGCGGACGCGAACACGTCGTAGGCGATGCAACCGTCCTGCTTGAGCGAGGCGGCGGTCAGTTCCTTTGCGGCGGCAAGAGCGTCATCGAGACGGCCGTCCTTGGCCTGAAAGAAGCAGTTGAGTCTAAGCATGGTTGTTTTCCTTTCTTGTCGTAGTCATTCCGATTCTTCCTGCATATCGAAACAAAAGTAGTTTAACATAGTCTGACAGGCCAAATCAATGGTGAAGTTATCATGACTTCACTTGCACCAGAGCGAGCGGATGTGGGCGACGGAGCGGCGGAGGGATTCTTCAGAGACCTCCTGCGACGGCTCGAAAACCACATGGCGAACATTTTCCGCAAACTCCTTGAGCGCGGCAAAGTCAACCTTCCCGTCGCCTGGCGCAAAATGATCGTCGTTAAAATCAACGACATCGTTGAGATGCATCCCCGCAAAGAAAGTCCGCGCATATTCGCCAAGCTCGGAAATCTTCACCTCGCCGCGCCAGCCGTGCATCTCTCGCACACGATCATGCCCCGTGTCAAACCAACCACGGACCGGCGCTCCCTTGAACTCGCTTACGATCTTCGGAAGCTCCCATTCCGCGGGGAAACCCTCGTAGTATGGAAGGTTCTCGAGAGCGAGCGTCACGCCCTTCTCTACAAGGCGCGGCGCAAGATCGGAAAGCGTCTTCATAAACGCGTCCAAAAGCCGCTCGCCGCGCTTCACACGGCGTTTCGAGGCGCGCGCGAGCAGCTTCACGTAGGGCGCAGACTTGACGTCGCCCTTATTCTCCTTGAGGACGTTGCGGAGAGTCCCCGAGTCAATGCGGTCGAAGATGCGGTCAAACGCGACACGCCCCGCGTGAAGAACCACGGTGTCCGCGCCCATCTCGGCGGCGAAGTCAATGTTCCTCGTCACCTGGAGAACAGCCATCTTGCGCCCTTCATCGTCAAGCGTCGCAAGCTGGTATAGCTCTGGATATCCATGCGGCGCCGAAAGCGGAACAGGGCAGAACGCATGGACGCTCCCGACGGGAATCTTGTCAAGCATTGACTTGAAGCCGGCGACCTGCTGCGCCGTCGTGTGGAAGCCAAGCTCAAGCTCCTCAAAGCCGAGCTCGAGCGCCTTCTCGGCGATTTCGCGCCCGTCGTCAATGCTGCGGTTGCACCAGTTCGTAGAAAGGGAAAGCTTCATTTCGCAATTCCTTTCAAGCGGGCCACACGAGCCGATCGGTAAGATTGACAAGCACCGCGTCGTCGGAAAGATACCGTTCGCTCTGTCGGAACGCGTCCTCCACCGCCGCGACGTTCTTGAACGCCTGATGCCTCGGAAGCTCGCCTGTCACCATCCAGCCGCGGACGAACTTCATGATCGTCTTGTAAAACGCCTTCCGCGCAAGCGCGACGTCCTCCGGCTCCGACTCGTCCTTCACCTCGGTCAACACCTCAGCAAGCCGCTTCCCCGCCTGTGCCTTCTCAAATATACCAGAAACGCCGCGTGAGGAAAACACCTCCTCTATCGCGTCAAACGCGTCGCCCTCGAGAACACCTTCCGAAAGCGGAAGGTCGATGCGCTGCGAGCGCGAAACAATCGTCGGAAGCATCGCGTCCGGCTGGTCGGTCAAAAGGAGGAAAAGCGTCTTTGGCGGCGGCTCCTCGAGAGTCTTTAGAAACGAATTCGCGGCCTCGGTCTCCATCCTGTCTGCGCCGACAACGACGCCGACCTTCCAGCCGCCAGAGAACGCCGTCGCGGACATGGGCTCCACGATGCGCTCTCGCATCGACTTCACGTGGATCGTCCGAGATTTCCCTTCTGGCTCGAGCCACGCAATGTCTGGATGGCACCTCGACTCGACCTGCGCGAGCTCTTTCGGAAAGAGCTTTCTGAGAAGCTGCTCGGTCAGCGCGTCACATTGGCCGCGCAAATCGCCGCACACGAGATATCCATGTGCCGCATGCCCAGTGTCAATCGCGTGGGAGATCAGAGCATAGGCGTCAGCGACTTCCATACCCTCTCCCAGACTTCGTCTTCGGTTCCAGACGCATCAATCGTCGCGATCCGCGACGGTTCCGCCGCGGCCATTTCGAGAAAACCCTTCCTGAGACGCGAATGGAAATCGTCGCCCGCGCGCTCTATGCGGTCCGCCGTCGTGTTCGTCGACGCCTCGCGTCCGCGCATTCTTGCCCGAGAAGTTTCAGAATCGACGTCGAGAAGGATTGTCCTGTCGGGCTTCAGCCCTTCACAAGCAAAATCGTTTGCTTCGCGAATGATATCGAGCGGAAGCCCACGACCGTACCCCTGATAGGCGAGCGTCGAATCGCTGAATCTGTCGGAGATAACCCAAGTCCCAGCTTCAAGCGCGGGGCGGATCACGTTCCTAACGAGCTGAGCGCGCGCGGCGAGAAAAAGAAGAAGCTCCGCCCTATCACAAGGCGGGTCGTCCGTTTCGTCCTTTAGAAGAAAACGGACTTGCTCCGCAAGCGGCGTGCCGCCCGGCTCGCGCGTAAGGAGGACTTCTATGCCCTTCTGCTCCAGCGCCGCCTTGAGACGCCGCACCTGCGTGGACTTCCCGCAGCCCTCGCCACCTTCAAACGTTATGAACTTTCCCAGCGTCATCATTCGTCCACCGTCTCGTCTCTCTGATACACGGGAAGTTGGCGGAACGGGACCGCGAACGCAAGGATAGTCATCGCCGTCGCATACGGCTCCGTCTTCTCTCCGCCATGCTCTGGCCACGCGCCGCTTGAACGCTGGCGAGGCAAATACGTATCGTACATCCATTCCGAGAACTCCTTCCAGTTCTCGCCGCCTATCTGGAATAGCCCTTGCGAGGCGTAGTAGAGCCCGTAGTACGCATAGCCCTCGTTCGGCAGCTTCTCGCGATAGACGGACATGAGGAACTTCGCGGCGCTAATGGAGTCGGGGTCCTCGTGCTTGCCGCAGAGTTCGAGGCAGAGAATGCCGGCACCAGAGAGCGTCACGGCGTTCTGGTCGGCGTTCTGGTAGCCGAAGCAGCCCTTTTCCTTGTGGTGGTGGCGATGCATGTACTTGACGGCGCGCTCTATCGCGCTTTTCGGTACCTGCGCCCCGTTGAGCCGTGCGGACCTGAGCGCCATCAGGGCCCAGCCAGAGCAGCTCGTATCGGACTCGGGCGTGTCGGGCGTGTAGCGCCAGCCGCCGTCGTTGTACTGGCTCTTCTTGACGTTCTGCGCGTCGAGAATCACCTTGATCGCCTTGGGCAGGGCTTCGTCTATCTGCGCCTGGCGCTCTTTCGAGACCATGCCGGAGACTTCGGTAAGAAGAAGCGTCGCAATCGAGTGGGCGTACATCTTGCCATTGCCGACCTTCCCGAAATACCCGGTCTCGTCGCGGTTTGAGAGAACATAGTCGAGGGATCGCTCTATCAACTTCCCGTATTTCGCATCCCCTGGGACATGCCCTGTCGCAAGGCATGCCATCGCCGCGAGCGCCGGAATGGCAACGGTGTCGCCGTGCTGCCCAGGAAAAGCACCGGAATCCTTCTGCACGGCAAGCAGATACTCGAGCCCGTGTTCGATAGCAACATCGACTTTGTCTGGCTCCTTCGCGGCCACCGCAACAAACGACAGAACGCCGAGCGCCACGGCAAATGTACAAGTTGCATAACGTCTCGTCATTTCTTGCCTCCTTCGTTAAGTGCCTTGAAATAGTCGCGTACGAGCCCATGGTATTCGGCGGGCACGTCGTCAAGGGAGTCGATTTCCGCACCAGTCCCAGACTCGCTCTTCATCTTGAACCAGTCTTCGTCGTCGCCTTCGTCTTCAGGATTGATGTGTTGGACATTCTTATTCCGCTTCCCGGGTTTCTCCTTGCCGGGATTCTTTGACGGCTTCACATCCTTGCTTGACTTCGATCCTTCCTTGTGCTCCCCACTTTCAGAAGACGACTCGCTGCTGGAGGAATCGCTCTCGAATTGATCCATGGACATGTTATTCTGGCGAGCCTGCTCGTTGGCCTGGTTCTGCATCTTCTGCGCGGCCTCATTGGCCTTTTGCGCGGCATTTTGCATCGCCTGCTGTTGAGGACCTTGCTGTTGGCCTTGCTGCTGTTGCTGCTGACCCTGTTGTTGCTGACCTTGCTGCTGTTGACCCTGCTGTTGTTGGTCACCTTGCTGTTGCTGACCTTGCTGCTGGTCGCCTTGCTGACGCTCGCCTTGCTGCTGTTGACCTTGTTGCTGGTCACCCTGCTGACGCTCGCCCTGCGACTGATCACCTTGTTGGTTCTCGCCCTGCTGATTCTCACCCTGTTGGTTCTCGCCTTGCTGATTTTCGCCTTGCTGACGCTCGCCCTGCAACTGGTCACCCTGCTGGTTCTCGCCTTGCTGGTTTTCACCATTGGCCTGGCGCTGGGCCTCTGCCGCCTCCTGGGCTTCGGCAGCGGCCTGCGCAGCTTCTTCCATGGATTTCACCATCTCGTTGAGATCGTTTGCGTTCTGCGCAAACTCATCGTTCTTGGTGCCCATCTTCTGCTGCGCCTCATCGAGCTGTTGCTGCGCCTGCGCAAGAGCGTCCTTTACATCTTGAGTGTCGCTCTTCGCCCCTTCCATGTCGCCCTTTTCCATCTTGTCTGCGGCATTCTTCGCGGACTCTGCCGCCTTCTCGGCGCTCTCGGTCGCCTTTTCGGCACTCTCGGAAGTCTTCTTCTCGTCCATTTCCTTGGTGCCGGCCTGGTTCTCGATGCCCTTCGTGAGCTTGTCGGCTTCGCGCGCGAGATCGGCTATGTCCTTCGCGAGCTTCTTCTCTTCCTCGGCTGCGGCCTTCTTCGCAGCGGCGTCGCCGCTCTTCTCGGCTTCAGCCGCCTTCTTCTCGATCTCTTCCTGCTTCTTCTCGAGCTCCTTGCCCTTCTCGGAAAGTTCCTTCGCCTTCTCGATCTGCTTGTCGAGGTTCTTCTCAAGATCGTCCTTGATTGCGTCCTTCGCATCCTCTACGAGCTTCTTCTCCTCCTCGGCAAGCGTCTTGGCGTCTATCTCGTTCTTCTCGGCAAGCTCGGCAAGCGCCTTCTCCCTCTCCGCGAGATCCTGCATCTTCTGGAGTTCCTCAGCCGCCTTTGTCAAGATGTCGAACTTGCGCTTCGCGTCCTCGAAGGCCTTAATCGCAGCTTCCGTGTCCTTTGCAAGCGTCTTGCACGAGCTGCTTTTCTCGTTCCAGCGCGACAGCAGGAACACGTCCTCCGCGCCTTGGCGTATCGGCGTCACGTGCTTGTCGAGGACCGGCCTGAACATCTCGGCCCCCGTGTCAAGACGGCTGTCGAGAAGACCGTCGATGAACTCCGAAAGGAGCCCTTCCGCGTTCTGCACCTCGGCTTTCGCCTTTGCGCTGGACTTCTCCGCCTCGCTACGTTGCCAGGCGTTCTTCTCGGCATTTGCGTAGCCGCCACCCGCACCCTCGAAACACCGCTTGGCGAGTTTCAAGTGGTCGAGAATGTTCTGCATGTCCTTCTTCGCGCCCTCGATCTGCGCGTTAAGCGACTGCCGCCCAAGGGACTTCGCGTCCTTCGCGCCAGAGCGGGTCACCATGATCTCAGGTGTATAGGCGACGCCGGGGCCACCGAGCTCAGCCGGAAGGTTGTCCTCGACCTTGATGCGGAAGCGCACGACCGCGGCGTTGTTGAACCCGCCCGAGACGAAGTAGACCACATGGGAGCCGTTCCACGAAACGTCGCCCGCCTTCTCCGCCTCAAGCTGCTTGTACTCCTCCCATGCGCCCGCGCCGATGCAGGCCTCGAGCGTAATCCGCGCAAGCCCGAAGTCATCCTTTATGTTGTACTCTATCGGGAGACTGCCATTCACGGGAAGCTTGAGGTCAAGCGTTTCGGGCGAAACGAGCTTCACTTCCGGGGGCGTGTCCTTCACTATCGTTATGGACGCGGACTCAATCTGGTTTGAAAAGCCGTTGGAGTCCCAGACGACCGAGCTCCAGCCGCCCTCCAGACCACGCTTCAAGTCGAAGGAAAAGTCGAGCCGTCCTTCCGACTCGACGCCAGGGACAGCTACGTCGCCAGGGAGCGAAAGCGCGCCGTTCACGTCGGGACGCGACGGCTTTACCGACACAGTGATCTTCGACCCTTCGAGTCCAACTATCGACGCCGAGTTCGTGTAGGTGTCCGGCGGGCGACCGGTGTACTCCGGATGGCGCACCTCGATCTTCCTCTCGGAATAGCTCGGTTCCGGCACGACCTCGACCCTGTACGCCCGCGTTAGCGCGCTGCCGCAGCTGATGCGATAGTAGAAGCTCTTTGTAACGCGCGGATAGGAGAACGAATATATCGCCGGCCCCTCCGCGCCTTCCTCGGAGACGCGGGCCATACGTTCCACCGCCTCGCCCTTGCCGTCGAAGCGCGTGCGCACAAAGGCGCGCGACGGGAAGCCCTCGCTCACCGCTAGCCCGAGCGTAAGCGGCGTCCCAGCGAGCATGACCTTGTCGCCGGGAGTGACCTTTAGCGACGAAGCGTAAATGTTGTCGACCTCTGCGGCCGGGACGAGCGCACGTGTCGCAAGACGAAGCGTCGCATCGGGGAACGCGGCGAAAAGGAGAATGAGTATCCCGACCGCAATCGCGGCGGCGATGAAGCGCGGCTTCACGGTCCTTCCCGTGAACTCCTTCTTAGGAGAGACCGTCTGGACGTCCTTGACCGCGTCCTTGGTAATCTCCTCCATGAGCCGCGAGGACGACGAGAGGTCGCCTGACTGCGCGAGTTCCACCACCGTGGAAAGACGCTCCTCGAGCTCCGGGTGGTTGCGCTCTATGAGGGCTGCGATTTCGGCCGCCGTGAACTTGCGCCTCATCGGCTTTATGAGCGCGAGCCAGCCAACCGCCGCGGTCGCGCCGACACAGCAGGCCCAAAGGAGCCAGCGAACCCACGAGACGTAGATTGTCACCATCGCGTCAATTGCCATTATCGCAAGGACAGAGGCGACGAACACGGCGAGCGTGGCGCATGTGCCGCGCACAAGAAGGATGCGGCGGACCCTGGCCACGCTCTCGTTGAGCTTGGCCGCTATCTGAGGCGGTATGTTCTTGTATTTCATGGCATCATGCGAGAGAGACTCGTTTGCGCAGTATCCACTCGGCGGTAAGAAGTCCTATGATGATGAGGAATAGCGGCGGCAGGCACCAGAGATGGAACTCCACGCGGTCTGATATGCGCTTCGAGCCGCCGCCGAAGTCGCTGTTGAGGGCGATATACTCGGAGGGCGTGAGGACCTTTCCCCCTGTTGCGGACGCAACGCGCTCGACATGGTTGCGCGTCGACGTAGTGTCGACCTTCTCCGCGGGCTGCTTCGCCGTGACCACGACGAAGCTTGTCTTTAGCTTTTCCGCCGGATAGCGGCGACCAAGCATCTCCTGCGCCTTGGGGCAGTCAAGCCGCACCTCGTAGAGGCCAGGGGTCGTGCAGCCGTGTATCTCGACTTCGTAGAGCCCGTTGGAGTCGGGGCGCTTCTTCGCGTTGAACACGGACATGCGCGCACCGCCGTTCGGAACTCGGACGAGGATGCGCGGATCGAGGCCGTCGATTCCGTTGTGTTTCTCGTCGAGGAACCTCACGAGCGCCTTCACAGGTTCGCCGGCGCCATATCTAAGCTGGTCGGTGCCGAGTCGGACGTACATATTGCCGCTTCTGAGCTTCTCGCCAGCGCCCCAGCGCATGATCTGTCCCCAGAACCTGTGGTGCAGCTGGTCGCCCGTCTTCGAGCGGAGACGCCACATCGAGTCGGTCATAAGCATCAGGACTTTGCCCTTGCCTTTCGCGCCGGCCACGACGAGCGCGTTGCGCCCCTGCTCGCCGCGCATGTCCTCGAGACGCTTCAGGGCGGCCTCGGGATCTTCCTCAATCGTAGCGGCGATCGACTCTGCGACTGCGCCGGCGACCTCGGAGCCCGACTCCTTCTTCGTCTTCGCGTAGGCAAGGATGTCCGCGCCCGGCTTCACGCCCGAGATAGGCAGCCGCCAGTGGAAATCGGGTATCTCGGCCCAGATGTCCTCGTTCTCGGACGACGACGAGCTCTGGTTCATGACAGGGTGGCCGCGTCCCGCCGCCGCAAGCTGGAAGACGAACGCATCTTCGGGCGCGACACGGCGGCTCTGCGGCGACGGCTCGTATTCTATCGGCATCAAGTCGCGGAGCTTCTGGTTCGTGATGGAGTACGGCATGTACTCCGAGCCGGAGATGAGGACGAGCAGCGCCCCGCGGTCCTCGACGTTGTACCTGAGCTGCTCTATAACGTCTTCGGTCAGCACGTCTTCACCGATGTCGCCCACTATGATGACGTCGAACTGGCGCCAGTCGTTGTCCTGTATCGGCCACCCGCCCGCCTCGGACTGCCCGAACGGACGCGATGCACTCGCATATTCGAGAAGCTTCGGCTGTATGCCGTAGATTGAGTCAGGATGGACGAGCCAGTCCTGCAGGTGCACCGACTTGTCGCGACCGTAGAAGAGGTTCCTTAGGTATCGGTATTCCCAGCGCGGGCGGCCGTCGACGAGAAGGACGTTCACGCGGTCGTCTGAGACTGCGACTTCGAGCTGGCGGTCGTTGTTGTCCTCGAAAAGCTCGCCATCCAAGTGCGTCACCGAGAAGTTGTAGCTGTAGACCCCCTGGTCCTTCGGCACGTCGGTGAACTTGAACTCCTTCGACCAGTCGTCGCCCTCTACGGTGAACTCCTTCTCGTCGAGCTGCCCGCTCTCGTTGGTGAAATGGAGCTTCGCCTTGCGCCCATTGGCGCGCGTCGCCGCAACGCGCACTGTGAAGCGCACCTTGTCGCCGAGAAAGACGGACTCGGGAGAGTCGGCGGTCGCTATCGCGAGGTCGAACGGCTTCACGCTGCCGCCGACAAGCACCGTGGAGACCTGGATGCCGTATCCGCCGAGCTTGCGGGAGATCGACTCGACACCGGCGTCTCCGTTGTGGATGCCGTCGCTGAAGATGATTATCGAGGTAATCTCCTCGGCGGGGACCTCCTTGATCGCAAGTTCGAGCGCCTTGGTTACGTCGGTGACCGAGCGGAAATTCTCCTCCTTTGCGTCGACCGGCTTCTCCTCGCCGATCGACTCGTCGCGCAGGAGCCCATTTCCGAACCTGAAGACGTCGACCTCGTACTTGCGGGCGGTACGCTTCAGGAAGCTGTTGTCGCCACCGGCGGCGAGGAGACGCCTAACCATCTCCGCGCGCGTCATCCCGCCGTCCGGGAACTTGTCGAGCTTGAGGGCGGAGACGATGTCCTTCTTCTCCGCATCCGTAAGGAGCGTGTCATTAAAGTGCATCGACGCGGAATCGTCGACAAGCACGAGGACGCGCTCCTTCACTGTGCGTTCGCGTTCGCCTACGATGATCGGCTGCATCAGGACAAGGAGCGTGACAGCCACAGCCGCCATTCGGCACGCGACGAGAATCTTCGCAGTCCGCGGCGGAACACGTGCGCATTCGTGGCCGTAGAAGGCGCTAACGGCCTCGATTGCGAAAGCACCGAGGACTGCCGCGAAGAACAGCGACCAGGGCGTCGCGAGGAACATCATGCGACCGAGAGTCTGCAATACGAGCCAGCACGCGATCGTCCCGAGCGGCACGCTCAGAAGCCCCCTGTACCATACGTTGAGCTTGTTCGCGGCAAAGCGCTTCACCGCCATATGGCAGACGACCCACGCCGCCACGCCAAATACGGCCAGGAGCGCGATTATCCAAAGCGCCATCGATTCGGGCAGGAGGTCCGTGCGTATTACGTTCTGATCCATGATCCCTCCGTGTCGATTATGTCGCCTGTGCGCCTGTTTATCGCGATCCAGCGCGCGATCGCGGGCTCCGCGACGAGGAACAGGAACGCGACGAACGCAAGGACGCGCCAGACCTCCTTGCCGAAGCTCTGGCCGCCAATCGCCTTTATGACGTCTTCGTCCTTGATGGCCTGGGATATCTGGACATAGTTGCAGAGATCGGACAGCTCGTTCTGCGTGATCGCCGTCATAGTCGATTCCTCGACTCCCGACGAGACCGTGAAGCGTATCTTGCCCTCGAAGTCAATAACGCCGCGGCAAGTATCCTTAAGCAAGTCTGGGATGGTGTTTACGGTGTATACGCCGGGGATGACGCTCCTGGTTATGCGAAGGAACAGCCCCTCGTCTCCCTGGAACATCTCGGCGTAGAACGTCTCGCCGTGAGGATCGGACATCTCCACGACCTCGCCCGCCCCTTCCACGCCGGCAGCGCTCGTAAAGAAGACCGAAGACGGGACTTGCCCGCGATTGCCGTTCGGCATCTGCCATTTGAGCGAAACGAACGCACCTCCGCCGTCCTCCTCGAAGCGGCCTTCAATGGCGTAGGGCTTGTCCTTTTCAAGCTTGACGGACGATTGCGCACGAACATCCTTGCCGCCGATCTTGAGCCAGAAGCGATCGTCCACATCCCACCAGAACTTGTAGTTGCCCGTCTCGGGAACCTTGATTACGCCGCGCCAGCGCGCGGACCAGTTGTCGTTGGGGATTTCCTGCAGCGGCCCGCCGCCGCCCCAGTTGAACGCGATGTTCTTGTCGACGCGCGAGACTGGCTTGCCGAGGCAGCCGATCTTCGGGAAGTAGTACCCCATGATGCCCGACTCTCCGGACACCTCGGTCCCGGCCGCGCCGCTCGCGACAAGCAGGGTAAGCCCTTCTGCGGGGCGGACGTCGAGCGAGACAGACGCAGGACGCGCAAGAGAGTAGGCAAGCTCGTGCACCATCGGCACGAACCCGCGCTTCGAGACGAGACCCGAAGCCACGTCGAAGAGAGCAGCCGTCTCGACCACCATGCCGCGCCCTAAGTTGTGCGTGATGGCGAACGGAGCCCCGTCGGCGAGCTTCGCCACCACCACGGCGTTCGACGACCATCCTTCGCCGAAGTCCATCACCCTCTCCGGCGTCGCGGAGCCGAGGTCCGTGCCGGTGCGGAACCTCGCGAACATCTCGCGGAAGCCGTCGGGATCGAGCGCGGACTCGTTCTTGCGCCACTTGCCGAAGGGCGCTGGGAGAACCTTCCTGCCTTCGAACTCCCATTCATCGAAGAACTTGCCGTCCATCCCTGGCGAAGGCATGACGAGAAGCCCGCCTCCAAGCGAGACAAACCGCGCGAGCGCGTCGCGCGTCTCGTCGGAAAGCCGCCTGACGCCGGCGAGCACGACTGCGGAAAACCCGCCGAAGCCGCGGCGCCTGCCGGCGGTCGTCACGTCCTCGACAATTGTCTCGAGAAGGAATTCCCTGCCCTGCGCCTCTCCCGTGAGAGCCGCCATCTCGGGACGGAGCGCAAGCCCCGTGTAAGTTGCGGAGCGCTTCATCAGCGGTGCGCCCGGGCTGCCTTCTACGAGAAGGACCCGCAGGCTGTCGAGAACCGGCATCGCGTACTTGTAGACATCGTCGGCGGGCAGGTCATCGCCAGAGTCGACCTTCGCCGAGACGATTGTGCCGCCGGGCTTCTTGAAGCGGTGCGTGAACGTAAAAGTCTGCGATTCGCCTGGCTCCAGCTGCCTCAGGTCGTGCGCCTTCTTCACTTCACCTTCGGCCGTGAGCGACACGCCCTTCGGCGTCACGGCCTCGGTACCGGCATTGACAACCGTGACCTGGAGATTCACTTCGCGGTCGGTGCCGACAATGTCCCTCGAAGGGCGCACGGCGCCGACGGCGAGGTTTCTCATGGAGGTGGGAAGCGGCAGTGTGCGCCACGTGACTATCGGCTGGGTCTTGAGCGACGAGAAGACGCGCCCTATGGTCTTCCAGCGCTCCTTGTCCTCAAGCTGCCATCCGACGGTCTGGCCGTCTCCGACGATGACAATCTGCTTGACGGCGTTGTGGCCTGCGGCGAGAGTGACCGCCGCCGCAGTGAGGTTGCCCGCGATCTGCATGGTGCCGTTCGCAATGTAGAGGCGGTCGAGCGTCGAGAGGATCACGCGCTTGTCTGCGATCGGCACGGGGTTCATCACCTGCGGAACGGGGCCGCCGATGATCACGGCGAACGACGTGTTACGCGGGGCAAGCTCGACGTACTTCTTCGCCTCCTCTATCGCGCGCTCGAAGTTTGACTTCCCGTCGTTCACGATCGACATCGAAGCGGATCCGTCGATTATGAGAACGACGTCCTTTGTCGCACCAAGGCCGAAGCGCTTGAGGTTCAACTGGCGCTCAAACACGATCGTCGCTATCGACAGGACGAAGAGGAGAATGCCGAACGCCATCATGCAGAGCCGGTGCTTCGGATAGCGCCAGAGGGCGAACGAGATTCCTATCGCGACGATGGAGATGAGCATCATTGGCATCGTGACCGCCCACGGGACAGGAGAGTCGGGCCTCACGAACGGACGCGCGAACGCGAGCGCGAGAAGCCCCACCGCGAGGCAGCGGCTCGCAAGCAGGAGAATGTCCTCGAGAAGCACCTTCCTCTTGCGCTTCTTCATCGTCTTGTCGAGGAACAGCCACGCGCCCCACTGGATCTTCCTCGCGTTCTTGCGGGTGAGGAGCTGGATGATGATCGGTATCGCGACGGCCGAGAGCGCGAAGAGCATCGCCATGTTTATGAACTGCATGGACTACCTCCCTCCGCTCCGCCTGCGCGACAGGTACTCGACGAGCGCCTTGTCGAACGGTATTTTAGTGTTCATCGGCGCGTAGTCCGCGCCTGTCTTCCTGACGCCGTCGCCGATCTTCTTGAGAAACGCGTTGACCTGCTCGAGGTAGCTCGCCCTGATCGACTTCGCGTCGATCATCATCTCGTCGGGCCCCTCGAGGTTCTCGAAATGGACATGCCCGTCAAAGCCGAAAGTAAGCTCCTCCTCGGCCATCACGTGAAGGACGACGATCTCGTGCTTGCGGTATGTGAAGTGGTGGAGCGCCTTTATGAGCCCGTCGGCGTCCGAGGTAAAGAGGTCGGAGATGACGATCACGAGCCCGCGAGAGGGAATCCGCTCCGCGATATCGTTGATGACCGGCGCGGGATCGGTCTCGCCGCCCGGCTTCGACTTGTCGAGGAACTCGAGGATGCGCCGCGTTTGAGACGCAGACGATTTCGCGGGAAGGTACTCGCGTATCTTCGTGTCGAAGGTGACTAGCCCTATTGCGTCCTGCTGGCCCGCGAACATGTAGGTGATGCCGGCAGCGAGATACCTCGCGTAGTCGAACTTGGTGAGCTTCTGTCCGTCGAGCTCGGCCGCAGCGTCGCCGCCGTAGGCCATCGACCCCGAGCAGTCAAGGAGGATCGTCGTGCGGAGATTCGTCTCTTCCTCGTACTGGCGGATGTAGAGGCGGTCTTTTCTGCCAAGCACTTTCCAGTCGAGCGTTCTCAAGTCGTCGCCAGGCATGTACTGGCGATGCTCGGCGAACTCGACGGAGTTGCCCTTCTTGGGCGAACGGTGACGTCCGGATATGAATCCAGACTTCATCGTGCGCCCGAAGAACTCGCAGCGCGAAATGGTAGCCGTCGTCTTCGGCGGCAGCCACTTCATATATCCTGGACTTTTCATCTCACCTTACAACTGACTCCTGACTCCTATGCACTGACCCCTGACAATCAGATCTCGAGATCGAGAGTCGGCTTGAGTTCCTTGAGGAGCATGTTGACGAGGTCGTCGGACGTGACGCCCGCGGCCTCGGCCGCGAAGGTCGTGATCACGCGGTGGCGGAGAACGGGCATCGCAATCGCCTCGACGTCCTTCATCGTGCAGTGGTGGCGCCCATGAAGAATCGCCCACGCCTTGGCGGCCGTGATGAGCGAAATGCCGGCACGCGGGCCTGCGCCCCAGCCGACGAGCTCCTTGACGAAGTCCGGCACGTCCGGCTCCTTCGGGCGCGACATCCGCGCGAGCGTCGCCGCGTACTGGATGACGTGGGGCGCAACGGGAACGCGCTTCACGACGTCCTGGAGCTTCTGCACCGTCTCTCCGTCGAGAACCTTCTCGAGCTTGACCTTGCGGTTGGAAGTGACGTTGCGGATGATCGTCTCCTCGTCCGCCGCGCTCGGGTACTTGACGATGATGTTGAAGAGGAAGCGGTCCATCTGCGCCTCAGGCAGCGGGTACGTGCCTTCCTGCTCAATCGGGTTCTGCGTCGCCATGACGAAGAACGGCTCGGGCAGGTTGTACGTCTTCGTGCCGACGGTGATGTGGTGCTCCTGCATCGCCTCGAGAAGCGCGGCCTGAGTCTTCGGCGGGGTACGGTTGATTTCGTCGGCGAGCAGCATGTTCGTGAAGACAGGGCCTTCGACAAAGCGGAACTTCCTGCCACCGGACTCCTTGTCCTCCTCGAGGACGTCCGTTCCCGTGATGTCGGAAGGCATCAAGTCAGGCGTGAACTGGACGCGCTTGAACTTGAGGTCGAGGACCTGCGAGAGCGTGGCGATGAGGAGAGTCTTGGCAAGCCCCGGGACGCCCATCAGAAGGACGTGGCCGCGCGCGAAGATCGCCGTCAGGACGAGCTCGATCACGTCCATCTGGCCTATAACGACTTGGGAAAGGTTCTCCTTCGCTAGCGCGAACTTCTCGTTCAGCAGCTTGATGAGCTCGACGTCGTCGGCGCTCATCTCGGGCGGAGGCGTGTTGTCGACCTTGATCGCCGACTTCTGTGGGGGCGGAGGCGGAGTTGCGGGCTTCGGCGGCGCGACGACCTCCTTCTTCGGCTCCTCGATCTCGATTTTTGCGCTGACGCTCACGCCGAACTTGATGCGGTCGCCGGACTTGAGCCCAACGGTCGTGATCTTGTTCCCGTTGACGTAAGTGCCGTTCGTCGATCCGAGGTCCTGGAGCATCCATGCGCCGTTCTTGCAGCACATGAACGCGTGGAGCGACGAGACGTCCGGGTCCTGGAGCGCAAGCTGGCACTGGCCGGGGTCGCGCCCGATCTTGACTCCCTGCTCGGGGAGAGCATACGCCTTGGTCTGGTTGTTGCAGGTTACCGTGAGCTTCGCTTTCATACTCTTTTTCCTTGGGATTAAATTACCTTGCCACGACCTTCGGCAGCTTTGCAAAGCTGCGCTCGAGGTCTTCGTCCGTCGGCTCGTAGTCGCTCAACGTTCCGTCGTTGAACGCCTCATAGGCCTTCATGTCGAAATATCCGGTGCCGGTGAGCCCGAAGAGGATCGTCTCCTCTTTCCCCTCGGCCTTGCACTTTAGCGCCTCGTCGATCGCGGCGCGGATCGCGTGGCTCGACTCTGGCGCGGGGAGAATTCCCTCGACTCGGGCGAACTGCTGGGCGGCCGCGAACACGTCGGTCTGCTTCACACTCACCGCCTCCATGAGCTTCTGGTCGTAAAGCTCGGAGAGAGTCGAGCTCATGCCGTGGAAGCGGAGCCCGCCGGCATGGCTCGGCGAGGGGATGAAGTCCGCGCCGAGCGTGTACATCTTCGCAAGCGGGCAGATGCGGCCGGTGTCGCAGTAGTCGTAGGCATACTTGCCGCGCGTGAACGACGGGCAGCTCGCGGGCTCGACGGCTACGATGCGGTAGTCCGCCTCGCCGCGCAGCTTCTCGCCCATGAACGGCGCAATTAGACCGCCGAGGTTCGAACCGCCGCCGGCGCAACCGATGATCACGTCGGGCTTCACGCCGAGCTTCCTGAACGCGGCGCGCGCCTCGAGGCCGATGATCGACTGGTGCAGGAGAACCTGATTTAACACAGAGCCGAGCACATAGCGATAGCCAGGCGTCTTGACCGCCACTTCGACGGCCTCGGAAATAGCGCAGCCGAGCGAGCCGGTCGTGCCGGGATGCTCGGCGTTGATGAGACGGCCGACATCGGTCTCCATCGACGGCGACGGAGTCACGGCCGCGCCGTAGGTGCGCATAACCTCGCGGCGGAACGGCTTCTGCTCGTACGAGCACTTCACCATGAAGACACGGCAGTCGAGCCCGAAAAACGCGCACGCCATCGAGAGCGCCGTTCCCCACTGGCCCGCGCCCGTCTCGGTCGTAACGCCCTTAAGCCCCTGGGCCTTAGCGTAATACGCCTGCGCGACGGCTGAATTGAGCTTGTGGGAGCCCGAGGTGTTGTTGCCCTCGAACTTGTAGTAGATCTTGGCTGGAGTGCCGAGCGCTTCTTCAAGGAAATATGCCCTCACGAGAGGCGACGGGCGGAACATCCTGTAGAAGTCGCGGATCGATTTCGGTATCTTGAAAAGCGGCGTAGTCTCGTCAAGCTCCTGCGCGACCAGTTCGTCGCAAAATACGTGCGAAAGGTCCTCTGCCGTGCAGGGCGCCCCAGTCGCGGGGTTCAGGAGCGGAGCGGGCTTTTTCTTCATGTCCGCGCGCACATTGTACCAACATTCAGGCAGCTCGCTTTCTTCGAGATATGTCTTATATGGAATCGTATTCACAGACTTCTCCTTATGATAAAATTATACCAAAAACAGCCCTGCTCTACACAGGGATTTTTGCGTCAAATCCGTTGTATGCGTTCATGGCCTTGTCGGGTCCTTCCGAGATGACGGAAGCCACCGCCTTCGAAGCCGCCTCAACGACGTTGTTCATGACTGCGCGCGTCTCGGGATCGAACTTCCCGAGCACATGCCCGACGACATTCGACTTGTCCTTGCCGACGCCGAGCTTAATACGCACGAATCCCTGCGTGCCGAGGCGCTCGATTATGTTGCGGATGCCGTTGTGCCCGCCGCAAGAACCCGCCTTGCGTATGCGGAGCTTCCCAACGGCGAGGTCGATGTCGTCCTGGACTACGACAAGGTCGGCCGCAGTCGCGTTGTGGTACTTCACGACAGGCGCGACAGACTCGCCCGAGAGGTTCATGTAGGTCTGGGGCTTTACAAGAAGCACGCTCTGGCCCGCAAGGGTCGCCCGCGTCATAAGGCACTTGAACTGCCGCTTCTCCTCCCAGTCCGCACCGCACTCTGCGGCGATGCGGTCAACGACTTCGAACCCTACCGAATGCGGAGTATTCGCGTACTGCGCACCGGGATTCCCAAGTCCGACTACGACCTTCAACCCTTCAACCTTTCAACCCTTCAACTTTTCAACCTTTCAACTTTTCAACCTTTCAACCTTATTCATGGTTGAAAAGATCGTTGATCGACTCGTTCAGGTGCGTGCGGCGAATCGCCTCGCCGATGAGCGGCGCGACGGAAAGCTGCGTGAGCTTGAAGGGAAGCTTCGCGGGGTCAAAGCCCGCGCGGAGCGGAATCGAGTCTGTCACGACGAGTTCGTCAAGCTGGACTTCCTTCATAAGCCGTTCTACGCCCTTCTCGGTGAGCGGGAAATGGGAGACGAACGCATGAACCGACTTTGCGCCGTTGTCGCGGCACATCTTCGCCGCGGCGGAAAGCGTGCCGCCCGTCGCGGTCATGTCGTCGATCATGATGACGTCGTGGCCCTTCACGTCGCCGACGACGGAAAACGCATCGACCGTATCGCCGCCCGTGCGCTGCTTCGCGACGATCGCAAGACCGCACTTAAGCTTGCGGCTGTAGCCGTAGGCCGTCTTCGCCCCGCCCGTATCGGGCGCGACGACGATGGGGCTCGCCCAGTGCTGGTCGCGGATGTACTTGAGGATCACGGGCTCGGCCTTGAGGTGGTCAAGCGGGATGTCGAAGAAGCCCTGGATCTGGTTCGCGTGGAGGTCCATCGCGATGACACGGTCCGCGCCCGCCTTCTGGAGCAGGTTCGCTATGAGCCGAGCGGTAATCGGGACGCGCGGCTGGTCCTTGCGGTCCTGGCGTGCATAGCCGTAGTAGGGGAGAATCGCCGTGATGCGAGCGGCCGAGCCGCGCTTCAGGGCGTCCATGATTATGAAGAGCTCCATGTACGCCTCGTTCGGCGCAGGCGACCCAGACTGGATCACGAACACGTCGCGGCCGCGAACCGAGTCGATTACCTGGCAGAACGTCTCGCCGTCGGGGAAGTGCTTGATGTCGATCTTGTCGAGCGGGTGCCCGAGGTAGTTAGCAACCTTTTCCGCGAGCGGCAGGTTCGCCGTTCCGGAAAACACCATAAAGTCATTATTCATAAAGTCATTCCTTTCAGCAATGTGTATATTATATCAAAAATAGCGTGGCGCATAAACCCAGCCCGTATAAACAATATGCTATACTATGCGCGATGCAACGGCTCGACAAGAAAATACTTGAACTCTACCCCGACTTCTCTCGGTCGCGGATAGAGGGGCTTGTCAAGTCCGGGCACGTAACGGTAAACGGCGCAACTGCAGACAAGGCGGGGATGAAGGTCTCCGATTCCGACGAGATAGAGGTAGAGATTCCGCCACCAGTTCCTGCGATTCCCGAGCCAGAGGACATTCCACTCGACGTCGTTTTCGAGGATGGCGACATGATAGTCATCAACAAGCCCCCAGGAATGGTCGTACACCCGGCGCCAGGGCATTTCTCGGGAACACTCGTAAACGCCCTTCTCCACCACTGCCCTGCACTCGCCGGAATCGGCGGCGTCGCGCGCCCTGGAATCGTCCACCGGCTCGACCAGGACACTTCGGGGCTCATCGTCGTGGCAAAGTCGCAAAAGGCGATGGAAGGACTCACCAAGGCGTTTGCCTCGCACGCAAACATCGAAAAGACGTATCTCGCGATAGTCCACGGACGTCCACGCCTCGACTCAGGGAGGATCGAGAACCTCATCGGGCGACACCCAGTCGACAGGAAGCGCATGGCGATTGTGGAGAAGAACGGGAAGGTCGCCATAACAAACTGGCAGGTCATATCGTCGTCGGGAAGCAAGACGGCTAACACTTCCGCGGTCGTCTGCCGCATCGAGACTGGGCGCACGCACCAGATCCGCGTTCACATGGCCTCGCTCGGCTGCCCTGTCGTCGGAGATCGCACCTACGGGAAATCCGCTCTCGACAAGCGCCTCGAACCGCCGCCCGTGAGGCAGATGCTCCATGCGTGGAAACTTACGCTGTGGCACCCGACAAAGGGCGAGAAGCTTTCCTTCGAAGCGCCAATCCCCGAAGACATGAAGCCATACGCGGGTGCAATTTTGGTATAATATCGAGCCAATGAACGAAGAGATAGAACGCCTCAAGAAAAGCCGCAACGCGGTAATACTCGCGCACAACTACTGCCGTGCCGAGGTGCAGGACGCCGCAGACTTCACCGGCGACTCGCTCGAGCTCGCGCGCAGGGCAACGCAGGTCGACGCCGACGTGATAGTTTTCTGCGGCGTCTACTTCATGGCCGAGACGGCGGCGATACTGAACCCCGAAAAGACCGTCCTCATTCCCGATCCGACAGCCGGCTGCCCGATGGCAGACATGATAACGGGCGAGCAACTGCGCGAACTGAAGGCGAAGCACCCTGGCGCAAAGGCCGTCTGCTACGTGAACTCGACGGCCGAGGTCAAAGCCGAGTGCGACATCTGCGTGACGTCTGGCAACGCCGAGCGCGTAATGGCGAAGTTCGCGCCAGACGACGAGATAATCTTCGTTCCCGACCAGCACCTCGGCTCGCACATAATGGGGCTTCTCGGGCGCAAGTACATCCTCTGGCCCGGCTACTGCCCAACGCACGCCGCGCTTACGGCAAAGTCCATAGCCGATGCGAGGGCCGCCCATCCCGGCGCTCCCGTTATGGTCCACCCCGAATGTGCGCACGACGTACGCGACGCTGCGGACGAAAGGCTCTCCACTGGCGGAATGTGCAAGTTCGCCCGCGAGTCCTCCGCGAAGGAAATTGTCGTCGGAACCGAAGTCGGCATACTGCATCGTCTTAGGCAGGAGAACCCCGAAAAGACTTTCTACCCGGTAAACGACCGGCTCGTCTGCCCAAACATGAAAAAGACGACGCTCGAAAACCTCGCCGAAGCCCTTCGCGAAATGAAGACCCGCGTCACGGTACCGGAAGACATCGCAACCCGCGCCCGCCGGGCGATTGAGGCGATGCTCGCAATTGCGTAGCATCCCAAGCCGTCTTCAAGCTCCATATCACCCTTCGCATTTCTGCATACGAGGTGGCCGAAGCCGCCGCGCCCACAACGGGCGCGGCGGTTTCAAGCGTAGGACGTGTTCCGCAACTGCGGACGACTCGCAGCTATTTCGCGTCAAAGACAAGCGGGATTCCGAACCAATCCTTCATTCCCGCCCAGCTCTTCGCATTCGCCGGGACGTGGATTGCCTTGAGCTTGCCGCAGCCCGGGAAGAGGGTTTCTGGCGCTTCAGGACGCTCACCGAGCATCGTCACCTCGGTCAGCTGCACGCACCGCTCAAACACGTGCTCACCCATGCTCTTTACACGCGACGGAATCGTTATCGACTTAAGTCCATCACACCCGATAAACGCAATTTCCCCAATGTTCGTCACACTCTCCGGGATCGTCACCGAAGTCATCCCTCTGCCTCCCGCAAACGACCATCCCCTGATTTTCGTCACGCCATCCGGTATCACCACCGCGTTCCGCGGGTTGGGCCACATCACCAGTTCTGAGCGATCCTTCGTGTACAGCACTCCGTCAACCGCAGTAAACGCCTGATTACCGGAATCGACATTGATCAGCTTCAATGCGTTGCAGCCCGTGAACACTCCCTTACCTATGTTTGCCACCCCGGACGGAATCGCCACCGACTCGAGTTCTCGGCAGCCGCAAAACGCACGATCGCCAATGCGCGTCACGCTCTCAGGTATCACGACCGACTTGATTGCGCGGCACCCATTAAACGAATCAGATTCAATGTTCTTGACGCCATTCGGGATTGTAACCGACTCCAGCGCAATACACCCGCCAAAGGCAGCATACCCGATGCCCATCAAGCTTGAGGGGAGCGATACCGTCTTGAGCCCGGTGCAATTATCAAAAGCGTGTACATCAATATGAGTCACTCCCTCCGGAATCGTCACCGATGTCAGTTCCTTGCAACCCCTGAACGACTCCGTGCCGATGCCCGTAACCTTGAATTCCCCCAATGTCGCAGGAATCTTAATATCCCCTTTCGGCGCTGGCGAAACGGCGCAGGAAGGTCTTCCGCCCTTCTCGGCCACAATCGTCGCCTCGCCGTTTCTGACTCGGTACGACCAGGTATAGCCATCGACAGTCGCAATGAGGTTGTTGGGACTGGCAACGCCGTTGTTCGTAGCCTTCACTTCGCCGAGGAGCTTGTAAAGAAGTGAGCCATCCTCCTTCTTGGGGACTCCGATTAGCGCCATCTCTATCATGTTCTTGACGCTTTCCTGCGGGAGGTCAGGGATCGCCTTCTTGAGTGCCTTCATCGTCTCGGCAGCTTTTTCAAGATTGCCGTCCTGCACGTAAAGGGCAAACGCGCCTTTCATCAGGAGCAGTTTTTCCGCCTCGGTCTTAGCCTCGGCAGCGCGCTTCATTGCCGCTACCGCGACTTCGGAACGCGACTTCTTGCCGGACTTGAGCGCCGCCCGCTCGGATGCCAGCAGCTTTTGAACGACTGGCTCCGCCCGCTTCGTCTCTTCCGCTGTCGGCATCGCCGCCAGCTCATGAGCTGCACAGACTGTTGCCAGCGCACCTATCATCATCAACTTTGTCTTCATGGTTTGTCTCCTTGTGACGTTGTTTGTTTCTTGCGAACGCTTGTTGCGTTCACAAGCACTATACGCACGGTACAGACAAATCTCCCGCGGGAAAATCAGATTTTCTTGTATATACCATCCAGATCCTCAAGTCGCACAACTGAGAGCTTTTCGTTCAGGGGGTACGGCTCTTCAACTGGAGCCACCACGTATGCGCAATCCGGCCGAATCGCATCGATGGCGTTGTACGTTCCCTTCCCTATGGACGGCGCGGAACCTGCCTTGCATTCTATGGCAACCGTCTTGCCGCGCATGGACACGACAAAATCCATTTCCGTCCCGTCGGCGGTTCGATAGAAGGAAACATCCGCATTCGGGAAGAGGCCCCTGATGTTCTGCAGCACCATTTGTTCCCACAAAGAGCCGAATGCCGGGTGGCTGTATGCTTCATCGAACGAGGAAATGCCCAGAAGCGCACAGGCGACACCCGTATCGGCGATATAGACCTTGGGGCTTTTTACCAGCCGCTTCTTCAGGTTCGCCTCATACGGCGGCACGACATCAACCATGAACGTCTCCTTCAAGAGATCAATGTAGCGCCTTACCGTCAT